>DATAHU010000255.1:0-7116 GCA_036263015.1 Polyangiaceae bacterium
GCTGCCCGGACCAAACGCCGCTCCAAGAAGGCAGCCACCCCAAGCTGATCCGAATGTTCACCGGTGAACTTCACCGCCCTGCGACGCGGTTTTCACCGGTGAACTTCACCGAATACCCGCGGTTTGTCGCGCCCGCTAACAGAGAAGTGTTAGACGACTTCCAGCGCTACAAGCTGACGTTGTTCCACGAGACCAAGAAGCACATGTACTTCAACGTCTTCCGCTACGACACAGAGCGCGCCTTCTACGATCAGATAGAAAACGTGCGCGGCACCAAGCCCCGAAACGACTATTGGGAAGAGATCCTCGAACGGCTGGCTCAAACCGTGGCTGACGTTAGGGCGTCAAGGCGCGAAGACGGCAGCGCCGACTTGAACAAGCTGGTGTCCATCGTAACCCTGCTCGGTGCCTTCCAGCTCGTCTTTACGGTGGTGCCCATGCTCGTAGAGCTCAGCGGAAAGTTTCACGACAAGAAGCTCGGACCGAGCGACATGGTGCCCCTGGGCGAGCTGGCAGCCTTCGTACTTGCAACAGTGCTCGGGCTCGTGTGGCTCTCCTGGCGCCGCAAGACATGAGCGTTCGCTCACCGCGGCTCAGCCCGCCTGAGCTCACCGCGCCTAGTTCACTGCGCCTGGGGTCAATTGGGCCTGTGGTCAATTGGGCCTGCTCGGGGCGAACACTTCAGCTACGGGTTTTCTCCTCGACCCGCCGCCCAGGAGCAGTCGGTGTCCGACCAGCAAGGCGAGCTTGCCTCGTTCGATCCCCCACTGCGCAGCCAAGCGTCGCGCCTCGGCAGATTCGAGCGGGATTCGTCGCACCAATCCGAACGATGCGAAGACCACTAGCGCCGAAAGTAACCGGCATTTCGCGCACCGCGATCGATACAGCAGCTCCGCTCGCTTCACGCCACCTCCGAAAATGCCGGAATTGAGTCGTTGGGCGTAAAATAGACGTTCACTCGTGGGCTTCCCTCTGCACTCAACCCAACACCGATGAAGGCCACCGTGCTCGAGTCGCTTTCCCGCGTGCAGCCTCGTACATCACGCAACAGTTCTTGGTACGGCGCCGGGGCCAAGCTCAGCGCCTCGCACAGCTTGATGACGACGGAACTCGCCGCTGCGTCGTTTTGCAGAAGGCAGTGACCACACAGATCGAGCTTGAGGTCCACCGGCCCTCCCCGTGCGGGTCCCGCGATTGAAGCTACGAGCGACTTGCTTGGCATCGCTTCCAGTGCCTTGCCGAAGGCGTGTTCGATGCTCGCGAGAAAACCGCCCGCGCGGCGTCCAAGAATGGCCGCGGCAAGTTCACGCACGGGGCCCCACGGCTCCCCGATGGGGCGCAAGTAGAGCTTGCAGCGCGGCGTCGAGGCAGGCACGGTCCACGCGAGTCCATTCGGGCTGAAGGTCGGGACCAAGAGCTGTACGAGGGCGTTCACCTCCGCCGCAAAGCCACCTGCAGCAAGCCCCCTGAATCCCTCCACCAAGCGCAGCCACCGATCAGTCGTGCTTCCCCAGCCATTGTTTGCATAGACGCGCAAGCGTACGCCGTACGCGGCGTTCGCCGCACACCCAACCCAAAGGCCGGCAGACTGTTCATCGTCCCTCGGTGTGAGTTTCGCGATGACGTCGATCGCGCCATCGTGATCGGTCCGATCGAGCAGCTTCAAGATCTGCTCGACTCGGCTGACGGTCAGAGCCGTTCGCTCAGAGAGCGGGACACCCTGCGCGCCAACCTCGGTTAGAAAACGCACCGTCTCGGTGCCGGACGAATCGAGTACGGAACAGAACTGCCAAGGCGTTCCATCGTTGCAAATTCCGGAAAACCGTTTACTCGCGACGCTGGCTACGTAGTCCAGCGACTCGCGCGTCAGCAGCTCGTACACCTGCCACAGACGCTCACGTGACGAAGCGTCGAGGTCCGACCGTCGCATGAGTCGAGACAGGGTGGGTTGCACCCTGTCTCGCGTAGACAGCACAGTCGGTTCTAGGCGCGACGCTGCGCGCGTCAGAATACCACCGTGCCATTGCTTCCCCGCTGACCGGGAGAGCCGCTGTTGCCGTTGTTACCGGGTGTCCCGCTCTGGGCGCGCATGGAACTGTCACCATGCTCTCCACCCTGTCCGCCGGGGCCGCCTTGTCCTCCCGAGCCCCCAAGACCGCCATCACCACCGTTGGCTCGCAAATGTACCGACGGGGGAATCGTGAAGCCTGCGGCAGCGCTGACGGTGATGTCACCCCCGTTGCCGCCATTGCCCCCGTTGCCGCCGTTACCGCCGCGGCCTCCCGCTGCGCCTGCGCCACCACTGCCCGCATCCTCACACCCACTGCCACTTCCGCCCTCTCCGCCTTCGCCTCCGCGGCCGCCGTTACCGCCGTTGCCACCTCGACCGCCCACGCCCCCAGAGGTGTCGATGACGAGACTGTTCATCGCCTCTGCGACGGTGAAGGTGACCGTCGCTCCGTCAGCGCCAGCGTTGCCAGGTTGACCGTCGCTTCCGCCTCCGCCTTGTGTGCCGATGCCACCGGCGCCGGGTTCTTGGTCCCCGTCCCAATGACAGACGGCGTGAGGGCCATTGGACCCTAGTCCACCTTCTCCGCCATCCGTACCGCGTGCGCCAGCCGTTCCCACCTCACCCGATGCATTGATGTCTGCCATGATTCATTCCCCTCGCAACAGTCGAAGGCTTAGCCCCGAAAGTGTATCTATGTTGACGCTGATGCGGTCGCTGTAGTTTCCTTGAATGGACACGCAGTCGATACGCGCGTCTCCCGAGATACGTAGTTGGCCGCCCCGCCAGATTCGAATGTGCCGGGCGAACAGCACTTTGATTTGTTTACCCACCTCCAGCACCGCCCCGCTATGGATGTCGATGTCCCTACGCAGAAAGGTTCCAACGATGGAGGCTCGATCGATGACTCTCTCTATCACGGGCTTGTAAGCCGAGACACTGCGAGAATCTCCGTACACGTAGTGTCGTGCCAATGCGTGCATCGAGCGCCGAACGTTTGGATCGAGGCTCCTATATTGTGCAGCGGACTCTGCAGCGGGGATCTCAGACGGTAGGACGCAGCCTTGACAGCGCTTGCTCGCCAGGTGATCCGGAACGCCAATCCAGCGCTTTACATCATCGAGACTCTTGGGCGTCAGCCGCTTCAACTCTGCGGAATCGCTGGCACGACCAGGCAATCTCATGCGAACGCCCTCTGGCACGACGATACCATCGTCGATCACGTCTTCGAAGGCCAAGCCGTACTGCTTGACCCGCTCCGCGTCCCGCTTGTCGTCTTGGCCCGAATTGGGCTGATGCACTGGATCCTTGCCTTCTTGCTCTTTCGAGTCATCGCACTTGTCGTAGTCGTTCACAACACGCCTCCTATTGCTGACCAAAAACGTCCGTCACAAGCACCAACCGACACCCATCCTCATCGGTTGGAGCGTGATGATGCCCCCTCAACCACTCACGCACCAATCTACGCCTGTTGCCCTTCCTCGGCAAATACTCTCTGCCCCATGCCGTTCATTTCACACAGCTCATGGGAGAAACATCTGAACCGACTTCAGTCACGCCGTCCGGTTGCAATGACGTGAGTCATGAACGCACCATCGTGATGGGTTTGCAGGTCATCGAATCGAGGACGAAGGAGTTCGAGGAAGAACTCCAAATCGGGGCTCGTCATCACGTGGCTGCCGCCCGCATCTTCGTAGCGCCACTCGGAGTAGTCGCTCGACAGCGGCACGACCGCGAATCCCATTTTCTGTGCAAACTGGGAGCGGTTGAAGCTCTGTAAATCGCGCCCGACCAATGCTTCGAAGTACAGGCTTCCACCCGGCTTCAGCCACTCGGTCGCACGAGTGAATAGGCTCCCGATGCGGTCGTGGCTTCCCAAGTACGCGTACCCAGCCCAGAAGTTGGTGATCAGATCGAATGATTGCGGCTCGAGCTCCAAGCCGGCAATGTCCGCTTGCAGGAAGCTAGCCCACGGCGCTCCCTTCCCCGCGCGCATCAGCTGGGCCGCGCTAGAGTCGACCCCGAGCATGTGCGCGCGATGGGGGAACTGCCGAAAATGCCAGGCTTGGCCGCACGCGAGATCTAGCCACGTGGGCTGCGCCTTAGCGTGCTCAGTAGGTGCAATCGCGGGCGCCGCGCTCAACAGCCTGGTGAGGTTGGCCACGTTCAGGGCGTGCTTTTGGGCCCAAGGTTGGATGTAGAGTGAGGGGTAGAGTGCAGCGTACTCTTCTGAGTAGATGGCTTGCACTGCGGCATACGTTTCGCCGGTCGCGAATGCGCGCGCGCCCGGCTGCACGGCGCCCGGCTGCAGGGCGCTCTGGTGAATGGGTTCGCTCATGGTTCAGCTCCTGCCAACACGTCGTCCAGACGATAGAGGTAGTGCCCCGGGCTTCCCTTGGCGCCCACGGCAGCTGCGGTCTTGTTTTGAATGCAACACCAATGAAATCGGATACGGTCCGATGGGAACGGTTCGTCGCGCAAGCACGCGTTCTCCCAACGCGAAATCACTTCTTCGCATTCGTTCGGCGGGATGAGGTGCGCCGCGTGGTTGCCATAGAAATGCACGAAGAGATCCGTGGGGCGATACAGTGACGGGTGGTTCTGCAGGCCGTCGACGTAGCCAATGTGGCGACGATGCTCCGGATTTTTCCGAATCAGGTGCGTCATGGCTTCTTGCTCACCAATGCCGTCCCAGACTTCCCCCGCTGTCACGTACGCGGTCTGGGCGTACGCCTGTCGCAGAAACTCCCTCGACCAAGGCGTCGCGCGCACCAGGAATACCCCCGTATTGATGGGCATGCGCTCGAGCCCCTGTTCCCTGGGCATCCCGATGAGGTCAAAGAACGCCGCGTGGGACTGCACGATGAGATCCTGAGGTACAGCGCAGAAGCCCTCCAAGCTGCGGTCCAAGTCGAAGATCAGCGCGTCGCTGTCTGCCCACAGTACCCACTCGTGCGTCTCCAAAGCGTCGAGCACTGCGGGGATCTTTGCCCAACAGGCGGGGCGATCACGATCCACAGCAACGCTGGAGATGAACGTGTAGCCGTGCCGCGCGCAGTAGCGTTCCCGATTCGCAATTGCGAGCGGACCAAGGCGCTCGTACTTCAACGTGGAATTGCGCAGAGGCACATCGTTGAACGTAATGACCGCCACCGCCCCCATCACGACCACGTACCCCCGCTCACGGCAGCGGTCAATAGTCACAAATGCAATGAAGTTGTCGCCCCTGCAGAACTCCCACGCCACACGCAAGACCAACTCGCGCGCGTAGAGCGTTGCGCTTGTGCTCGTCAGTTCTTGGTACGAGGCGGCCGCGTTGCGAACGGTTTGCAGCGGCTGCTCGACTCCGTTCCTTGTGGAGGCGTGGCCGACGCAGTCTTGCAAGGGTCTTGAAGTTGGCGCTTGGACACAAGCGCGGGCTTGTACCCAACTTGGCGTTCCAAAACCCTCGTGATTCGTTGGGCAGCCGCGTCAGCCGTCGATGGCCCCTCGCGAGTGGCCCTTCATCGGCCCCGGCCGCGAGCGCCCTCGAGGCCGATCGATCGTGTGGCTGCCCGAGCGCAAACCTCGACCAAGACCTGGGCGACTTTGTGGATCGCATGCGCGATGCGAACCGTCACCGCCGAACAGGACCTGAGGCGAAAGCCAAAGTGATCTCGTCGCTCACTCGCGTTCGTTGCTTCCAACGCAAACGCGCGGCGCGCAACCAGGGCGTCTCGGGTTCGCCTTCGAGTAACTCAGCGGATGCGTGCGCGTGCGGCGCGGCGCGCAGATCGAACCAACACAGGGTTTCGGAGAGACTCAAATGTTGATCGCGCAGCTCGAGCAGCTGGGGGTCCGGCAAGGCCTGCCTGAGCCGGTGCAGGGTAGTGTCGAACGCCTGTCGGGCCTTGTCGCCCTCTGCGTCGGCCCACAGTGCGTCGGCCAAGTTGGTCACCGCCACCGCCCGGCCACCTGCCGCGAGCAGTGCGCAGAACAGCTCCCGGGCTTTACCGCGCGGCAAGGGATGTTCTTTGGCGTCGGTGATCACTTTCAAACGGCCCCAGGTGAACACCTTGAAGGGCCATGGCCACTGTTCGCCGCTCGCTCCCGGCGGTGGCACGTAGCGCCTGCGCCGAACGATCTCGCGCACGACGTCGGGAAGCAGCCGTTGTTCGTAAGCGAAAGCGCAGAATTCGGCGGTCTGTTCCGAACTCACCGAGTGGACTGCATGCCAACCCGAGCGCTGCATGACGGACAACACGCCCAGTGCGTGCCTGCGCGCATCGTCGACGCGCCCGA
Source organism: Polyangiaceae bacterium (assembly GCA_036263015.1). Classification (GTDB taxonomy): domain Bacteria; phylum Myxococcota_A; class Polyangia; order Polyangiales; family Polyangiaceae; genus SZUA-265. The sequence continues at coordinate 6,290 of DATAHU010000255.1, forward strand.
GTCGAGCAGCCAGAACGGCTGCGAGCACGCCCACCGAGGTACGCAAACTCGGTACTTCTTGGTCGAAATCGTTGGCATGGCGGTCGAGTCGTTCGAAGGCTTCTCGAGGCAGTCCCAACGCGAGCTCCCGTTGCGCTTCCCCAAGCACTGCGAAGGTGACTGCCATGGCACCGCCCGAAAGGTCCGCAAAGCGCCGGGCTGCTTCCAGGTTCACATTTGCCTCGTGCGCCCGACCCGTCCTGCACTTCCAATAGGCGGAGACCAAGTCGTGCATTTCGCTTGCCCAGCGAACACCCGGGACGCCCCCAACCGGAGCGGTGGTCAGCAGGGCCAAGGGAAATCCAACTGCAGGAACGGTCCAGGGCACCAATCGGGAACCCTGGTCCGGCGGGGCCTTGCCGAGAGATGGCGAGCACGGTCATGCGCTCGAGGGCGGCAGGGCAGACCGGCACGAACCCTCCGCGGAGGCACGAGCCGCGAGAAGATGGAACGGTGCATCCCCTCGACGGTCTCGAAGGGCAAGGCGGGCCAGAAGCGATGCCGTTCAACTCCCAAACCGCAGGCTCAGCTGACCGAACGGGGTTCTTGGAGCCTCGGGCGGAGGATGGGCGGCCAAGCCTTGCTTGGCCATCAGCCGCAGTGCTGCCGTTCTGGTCTTCGCAACCTCGGCCCAACGCATCGGGCCACCGCACTTCGGGCAGCTGTCGAGATCCGCAGCAAAGATATGCGCCAACAACCAGGCCCAGCGATGGCGCACTGCTTTGGGTGAACTGTCGTCTTCTTCTTGCAGCAGCTCCAGCTGGTCACCCTGCGCTGGTGGAGGTCGG
>DATAHU010000256.1:0-19912 GCA_036263015.1 Polyangiaceae bacterium
CGGGCCTCACTCGTTTCTGGCGCTACGACACGCTAGCCGGCTCCCTCCGCGTGGGACAATTTCGGTGGGCTCCGGATCACCCTCGTTGATCACGACCTGCGCTTTTCACCGTCTGGGCGCGCTTTCTCCGGATCGGCGACAGCGCGTCACAGTGGCCACGTTGAGGCCTTGAGAGCAGTTCGGCGCGAAGAGTTGCGGGCACGAGTCGACGCGGTGAACAAGGGTACAAGCGCCGTGCCAAGCGAACGGCTAATCTTCTACTTCGGCACTTCGGCACTTCGGCCAGCACTTCAGAGCCTACCCACCGGATGGCGTCGAGTGACGGGCGCATCGGCACTTTGGAGCGAGGGGTACGCCTAGCTATCGGGACAAGTGTCTAACACCCAAGGCAACCGCGATCAGCGTGCCGAACGCGATCAACGTGGTGGCGTGCCACCACGCTCCCACGTCTTCAGTGGTTTGACTGCTCGGATTCGTGGGCGGAGCGCCGTGCAGAGCACAGAGCTCGACGCGATCGACGTCGCTCAACTGCTCCAAGTGCGCGGGGGCATGCATCACCGAGTTTTTCGCCAAATATGGACAGTTATCGTCCGGCGCACCGGATAGCGTGTGAGCCAGGCACGCGTCTCGTAAGCCTAGAACATGGCCAATCTCGTGAACAAGTGTGGCCTGAAGGGAAACTGATGGCTTCGGAGTTGCGCGCGCTTGCTCTGGTGCGCCTTTGGATGAATCAGTGGCGAACTCAAAGCGCACGGCGTTGAGCTCGATGTCGGCTTCCTTGACGTCCAACCCGAATGAACCCGCTGGGTAAGTCGTTGTCATACCCACGGTCGCACCAGAATACGTCTCGATGCCGCCGCAGCGTTCGTTGTGACACCAATGCTGTTCCCGGAAAACGATCAGGTTGAGACCGTCCTCCCGCGCGACAAGCCCCATGCCAGGCGAATCAACGATGACTTGCGCACAAGCGGCTCCTCCGCGGTTCCAAGTCTCCGCCGCACGGCACACTGCGGCGCGCCAACGTTCTCGATCGAGGTGTGGCGGCAATCCGCGATTGCTTGGCGTCAGGTGAACGGTGTACACATAAGGTGATGGCTAAGGACGGTCGATCATTTCGATCCGAACATTGTACGTGCCCCCGCATCTTTGCCCACCCGGATGTGTCCAGACGAAACGGAGCTTCATGTCATCTCGAATACGATCTGAGCGCTGAATGTCAGGACGCAGTTCAAACCACAGCGTGTCAGCTTCTTGGGGTTCTCTTTGCAGGCTGACGCAGGTCTGCCCTAGCTGCATGTAGGGTGAACAGGATAGACTTCCACCAAGAGGTGCGGAGCCGACAGCTCCTACCTCACAGCCCCTGTTATCTTCAACGAAGTCGTTTGCCACCAACGTGAAGCTATCCCCGATTTTGAAGTAGCAACCGTCGGGGGCTAACATCACGTTCTCTGCGCTAAGAATCGTGACGCGCACGTGTTCACCATCGTCGTAGCCCGGGCGCTCACATGGCGTGTCGCATGCCAGTGTGAGCGCGCAAAAAATAACTCCAACTGTGCAGGTTACAATCGGCGACACGAACGCGGCCTACCTTGACCTACCGGGCGGAGGGCAGGAACCCCGCAGTGCACCGGTTAGGTATCTTGCGGTGTTCTGATATGCCGCGGTGGGTTGGACGAGTGTGCGAAGCGGTTGCACTGCGCCAGCGAAAGGAGCCCAAGTGGTTTGCGTTTGGCATCCCGGCACGTCGCAGAACACCTCGTCGCTGGGCGTGCAGAACGTGGGGCCTGAGGCCGGCGTGGACACCCGAGACCCGTCACCGAACACGGAGAATGCCGCTACGCCACTCACCAAACAGAGCTCCTGCTCTGGCGCAACCGGCGCCACATCGGCAGTGAGCCATACGTCGGCGGTGGTCGCAAGCACATCCACCCAGAATTCACCCGGGCAATTGTCGCCAGCTGACGTGCCCGACCCCGTTACGGTCGCACGATCCGAACAGGAGCTCAACCCACTCAGATCGAGTGTTGCGTCTGCTTGGCAGGGCTCGCAAATCGTACGCGTCGCAGCGTCGGGAGCGCTGCCAAGGGGGCAGGTCTCGCAGACCATCTTTCCCGAGGTTGCATCAAGTACCTCACGGTCGCGGGGCCCACAAGTATCGCAAAAATTGTCAGGTCGAGGAACGAAACCCGGCCCACAGAAGCCGCAGTGATCGCCCATTGCTACCGCGTCTGCTCCCGGGCAAGAAGTGCAACTCCCAGTGGCGGTGTCGAAATGAGCGAAGGGCGGGCATGCTGTGCAATGGTTGTTGAGATCGACGTTCAGCTGCGGCTCAGGCGGCGCACCAACAGCCGCCAGGATTGATTCGTTCGCGATGCACGTCCGCCACAATCCAAATCGCGTCGCAAAAGAGTGCGGCACTGAGGCTGAATAGGGGTCAATCGTCAACCCAAACGTGACGTCGGGGTCGTGGAGTCCGAAAACCTCGCATCGCTCACACCAATTGAAGTGGTTGTCCGCCATGGCGTCTGAAAGCCCACCCATCACCCGGTCGATGTCGGGCGTACCAGGGGGAGCAGTTGGAGAGCCGCCCCTCGCGAACCATTTCTCCATCCAGGCGATCCATGCAGAGCTTGGCAGTTCGACAAATTCGTCCGTGGTGCCCATGTACTGCCTGGGCGTGTACTCAAGTGCTCCTGACGGCGCTGCCCAATAGTCCGCATGAGTATTCTGAGTGTCTCGTACCGACGCGGGCGACGTGCCGTCAAACGCGTCGTAGACAAGCGTCAACCAGCGAGCGACCTGATCTGTGAAACCGTCTGAGCTGAAATTGCCGTCCCCGTTGACGTTGTCGTCCGCGCAATCCGGGGCAATGCAGTACGACATATTACCGGACTGCAGACTGTCCGGTAATGAAACGTAATTCGCTCCGCCCGATACTTGCAGAGCAAAACTGTCGGCAATGACTTCTGACATAACGCGGCGGTCGCTAGAAGCAGTCTTTCCTTCCCTGAGAATCGAAGGAACCCCATCGAGACCATTCGGGCCTTCATATCCATAGAGTAGGCTGCACATTGCGAAGTGGCCATATTCATGCGTCATGATTCCCCTCGAATCGTTATTTCGGTCCGTCCACCACATGTCCTTTTGGATTAACGGCATGGACCAGAATCCGGCCGGTCCTCCCGCGATGGCAAACAAGACGTCTGCTGACGCTGGGGCGGTCGCCGGAAAGTCTGCACAAATTGTAGCTGGGTTCCCCTCGTTGAGCCCTCCCAGTGTGTTTGCCAACCACCCAAACAACACATCGGCCTTATATGGCTCGTGACCAGCCTCCTTTAGAAAGTCGGAGCCATCCTTCAGCTGCGTGAACAAGAAGAGCTGTGCCTGATTGATCTGAACTTCCTCAGTCAAGTCCGCCACGTCTGCATCTATGTCACTGAACAGCGCATGAGTTGGATTGTTCGCATCTGGGAAGTCGCAGATCTCATTTGCGATGAGATCGGTGGTCATCATCGCGTAAGGCGCGTCGAGTTTGATGCAGACTTCGGGTACGGAGCCGCCTCGCACACCCTGCAGCACAACCCAACCATCTTCGGAAATATCATGCTCCGAGAGCAGCGGGATGAAACCTAAACCATATTGACGCACGCGTGCTGAGGCTCCCTCTGGCACGATTCGTGGACGCCGCGGGATCGTCACCGGGTTGCCCGCGGCATCTCTTACCGGATTGCCCATTGCATCGAACACTGGGTCCATTTCCGGTGTTCCGGCGCCGCTAATGACTGGGCGCCCCCATGCTCTCAGCATGAGACTTCCGGGAGCAAATCCAGGATCGCGGTTGACGATCGATATCTTCAAATTGAGCGGCATCGTCCCCTCGATTCCCCTAGCGATCAAGTTGAAGAATTCGAACGTCAGCTCGAAGCTCTCATCACTGCTCGTTGCAATGAAGTCAATCGCCGCATCGAAGCCTGAGGTTGCATAGGCGAACCCTGATCCGATGATGTCACCGGCATCATCCTCGCGATCCGCAAACCAATTGCCGACGTCACGCGCTACGTCGCCAATGTCGTCGACGAAGTCACTGAACCAACCTGGCTGAGCGTTGAGCCGCTGCGCGAGCCACTCGTCGTAGTGAGAAGCGACCAGCGACTCGTACTTCAGTGAGCCGTCAGTGTTGAAGTGATCGGGCTCATCCACAGCCGGTGATGCACTGAAGAACTTGAACGGTGGGTCGATGCCCGCGGTGGCCGCTTGTTGCCCAAAGTCCCGCAAGATGTTGTAGACGTGAGCGGAAAAAATCACGTAGACCATCACGCCTTTGCCATCCGTCGAATGCTGAACCACACCGCACTTGCCCTGCAGTTGTTCCCGATAGTGACGCGAAAAGGGTGTGACACTCCACATGACCTTCATCCGATCGAGCGCCTGCAACTGCTGCTTGTTCTCGATGTAAGCGAGGCCGTGGAACAACGCCGGACGACCCGCAGGATCGGTCTCGGGTAGCGGCGCTGAAGTCCCCCACGTGAATCCTTCGCGAATCGCCACCACCTCGGCAGGATTCAACGGAGGCGGGATCTCCGAGTCGCATCCTCCGCCGAGGTTTAGCCCGACTCGCGTTTCGCCTCCGGGAAAGGTGGAGTCTCCGGAGATCACGTCCAGGTCGTAGTCAGTGGCTAGAACAGATTGTCCACTCTGAATGCCTCCTGTGCAGGACACGAACCGATAGCGGAGGCCCAACATACGATCGAGGTCAGTTTGCGGATGATCGGTAAGCGCAGCGCCCTGATAGGTACACTCGACGAAGGGGCCCGTGCCATTCCTAAATCGCAAGACTAGGGAGCCTCGTCCCGCGTTGCCTTGCGTTACCGGAATGAACTTCGGCACCTCGAAGGAGATGGGGGCAGTCAAGGCTCGAACGCCCGAGCTAGATCCGGAACTTGTCGCAGAGCTTACGAGCCGTACTGGCGAGTCTGCCCAACGGTGAAGCGACTGAACGCATTGCCCCGAGTCGTTGCACCGATGCAGACCATTGTCAGGATCCCCGTCATCACAGTCGGTCTTTTCGGCAACCGGGGCGTGACTTGGTCGAGCGTGCACCTCGTCGCAAGAGTCGCTCGTGCAGGCGTTCCCATCGTCCAGATTCGGAAGGGGTCCGGAAGCGCAAAGCCCGGCGTTGCAAGTCTCAGCGCCGTCACAGTACGCGCCGTTGTCGCAGCTGGTTGAGACCTGATGCCCAGCGGAACATGTCGTTCGCTGAATTCCATTACAAAATGGGAGGAAATCTTCGTCTGCTACGCCGTTGCAATCATCGTCCACACCGTCGCAATCGTTGTCTGTCGATTGACAGGGGATCACTGTCAAGTGCGCCGCGTTGCTCACCGTGGTGCCGGCCGCGTTGGTGATCACCACGCGGTATTGCGCATCGTCAGAGGGTGTCGTGGATGCAAACGTCAGCGTTGATGCGTTCTTCCCCGCAATGTTTGCACCGTTCTTTTGCCATTGATAGGTGATGCTCGGGCCGCTAGCCATCACCGTGAGGGACGCAGGTTGGTGCTCCCAAACCGTCAGAGCGGCAGGCTGCTGGGTGATCACCGGCAGTTGCAGTCCGACCCCGGTCGTATCAATCCCCACGAGGGCATCCTTGGCCACGCCTTTGCCTGCGAACGTCACCCTTTGCCCCAGCGTCAGCGTGCCGTTCGGGGCGAGCACATAGGCCTTCAACTGCACGTCATTGTCAGCGTTCACCGCTGCTGGAGCTCCTGCAGGTCCTGAAGCTCCGTTGTTTCCCTTGACCAGCAACTGTACATTGCCCGCGCCAACCCCTGGTACGTTTGCGGGGCCGAAGTACGATCGAGCTCCAATTGTCGCACGCCCAACAACCCGCACCTCGCAAGGGCTCGAACACTCCAGGCGCGTGTCCGTCATTTGGGTGAGCGAGTTGAACGTAAAGGTGCCGCCGCTCAGTGTCAGCTTCGTCACTTGTCCCGCGTTGCCCTGCGCAACGTTGAGGTCTCGGTACGCGCCCGCGGCCAACGTGGTCGTCTGGTTAGACGAGATAGTAACATCCTGACTACCAGCCGTCATGGAAGGAAGCTGCGGGATTGTCAGCGATAGGGGCAATGACAAGGGGCTCGTGCGGGTGCCCTGGACACCTGAAGAATTGGTAATCCCGTTGTAGGCGGCGCTTCCACTGATCGTGGCGCGCTGATCGAGGAATATCGTGTCCGCGCGCGCTGAACCAGTGAGTACAGAGTCTATGCCGAGTGCTAGCTCAGCATTTTGGGAGAGCACCGGACCCGGGCTAGATCGCGTAACCGAAACATTGCCACTAAACCGCGCACGCTGATCGAGCTGCACGCTATTGGTCGCAACCAGCGCGTCGCTCGGCCAATCACCCGCGGTGACGGGTTGTACCTCAGATCGCGTATCGCTTCCAAAGACGCGACCAAACTCTTCGATTTTGCCCCCACATCCTATGAGCGAAATGCCGGTTAGGACACTCACGGCGCACCAAAGTAATTCAACGCCACTGCTGCACAATCGGTTGCTGATCATGGTAGTGAAGTGACACCTACGCGATCAGGTGATGAACGCGCAATAGCCTCGTCACTAGACTGTTAACCCGCCAAATACATGGTGTGGCTGTATTGGGCGGCGGAAGCTCGAGGTGTTCCACCTGTGCGCATGTGACTAGATATGGTGCCCAGGGTCGAGCATGACCCGAGTCAAAAGCCTTTGAGACGACGACGCAAGTTCCAAGAGCGGCTCTAGCAAGTGGCACGCTGCGGACGCCGCACACTGCAGAGCGGGATAATCTGAACTATTGCGACGAACTGGGCGCCGAACGAATACATTGGCTCACCGCGAGATCTTCGGCCTCGCACGCACCGGGACCAAGGTTCGTGTGCCCAAGCGGATCGCACGCCAATTTCGAGTCAGGTAGCGCAATCGCACACTCCAGATAGGGCTTTGCCTGCGTAGGACAAGCCTTCTGCACCTGAGTGCACTGCGCCACGCACTGCGTATCAGGGTCATTGGGACACTTGATGCTCCGCGCACAGAGTGCCTCGCAGGTTGCTCCGGAGTCTTCGTCTTCACGTTGTCCGCAAGAAACAAGTGGCAAGCACCACAGAAGTCCGACCAATAGCTTCGGTTGCATGAGCACCTCTCCTATCATGCTCTGCCGGCCAATTGAAGGGGCAGCGGCGAATCTGTCGGGTGCTGAGAGTTCACCGAAGCCGAGCAAGGCCACAAACGGTTCTGAGCTCGGGGGCGCCACAATGGGAAGTATGAGTAGGAAGTGCTCGAGTGGAGATAGCTCTGTGACCGCTTCGGAATGCTCGGCGAAGGCGTCGTAGATTTCGCGGCAGCCATCCGACACACTCATCCCCTGCTCTCGGGCTACGAGCCGCCGCGTACAACCTCGTGGTATCCCTTAACGCGCAGGTGACGAACGGGATACACAGTGCAATCTTCGGAGAGGAAGCCTCTCCTTGGCAAGCACCCCTTCCTAGTAAATTCTTCGATGCCCCAAGCTTGAACAAAGCTTACTAAGGAAATTGGAGCATCCCTTTGGGATATTTGATGCTCGTTGGAAGTCTCGGCTTGACTTCCATGCAGTCGCGCGACACGTAGAGTGCGCGCACTTGGGCGCTTACGTCAGGGGATATCGATGGCGAAAGTCGGAGACCGCTTCAAGACCGGAGCTACATGCGAGACGAGTGGCTCGTACGTTTTTGATGAATACACGGATGGGACAAAAACGCCGGCGCCCACAGACAATGAGCGGGTGATTCCGCTCAGCAAGACCGAGACGTTTCCACCGATCAAGTCCAGCGGCAAAGGTGCCTGGTGGAAGCTCCAACGCCTGACGTAAGCTAGGGCTACCCGTGCACCGGGCGGCTGGGGACGTCCCCATGGACAGCGGGGTGGAGCCGCTCGACCGGTTGCGTTTCGAATTTACACACATGTCGCTCAATGACTAAGGTCCACGCCCATGAGCGACGTCATTGCCCAGCTACAGAACGCCGAAGCCGCCAAGCAGAAGGCTCTCTCAAAGCTTCACACACAGCTCGGCTACCCAAGCGCCCAGGCGCTGGCCACCGCAATCCTGAACGCTGCAGGCGCGCTGAAGGCAGTTGCCAGCACCAGCGTCGCGAACCGCGCGGCGAGCGCGCCTACTGCGAAATCCAAGTCGAGCAAGGCCGCGGCGGGGCTCGGAAAGGGTCGGCGCGTTCCGGATTCGGTGCGCGCCGAGATCGCTGCTGCATTGAAGGCAGGAGAAACGGCCTCGAAGCTCCCGAAGAAGTTCGGCGTCAGCTACAACATTATCCACGAGATCAAGAAGAAGATCGGAATGGTTACCGCTCGGACCTGAACCCAGCGCGGTGTTCGCGTTCATCCGTGGGCCAGTGCCAGGGGTTCCCACGAGATATCGGCTTAGCATGTACTGAGGATCCCAATGGCAGGACGATCACGGAACGTCAGTCCCTCGCTCTCCTACTCCGATTCGTCCTGGCCAGGACTTCCTGACCCGGTTAACCCACTGCAGCGAGAACCATAGCGCGCGCGTTCTCGTCACTCCCCGAGTAACCCAGAACCCGCAGCAAATCGCGCAACCCCCGCTCATTTTCGGAAGACGCCCAGCGTTCCCCGAACAGGCTACCCCAAACGGTATTGAGCGCCTTCGGAAACGCCGCGCGACCATGCATTGACGTCAAGCAGAGCAGCGCCGCTCGCTGGAGTGCTCGTCGCTCGTACGCGGACAGTTCCGGGAGCGCCGGCCAGCTCCGCTCATGCCACAGGTGTTCCGCGATCTGTCGGATTTGCTCCGAGAACTCGATGTTAATCGCGACCGCAACGCCGTCACGATCGGTGGACCTGACCTCTCGAGACCCGAAACATGCAGCGTCGATCACTGAGCTCTCCGGATTGGCAAACGTCGCACGCCGCAGCGCGTTGCGCAGTTCCCTGATGTTGCCCGGCCAGGGCTGCTGTTGCAGCCAAGCAGCCGCATCTTGTGTCAGAGGTCGATCACATCCGATCTCGCGGAGGATCGCGCTTGCGATTTGGGGAACGTCCACGTTGCGATCCCGCAGTGGCGGCAATGTGATCTCGATCTCGGCGAGGCGAAAGTACAAGTCGCTCCGGAAGCTTTGTTCGTCGATCAGCTTCGTGAGATCACGACTGGTCGCCGCGATTACACGCACGTTGACCGGGAATTCTTTGTCGGCCCCCACCGGCTTCACCCTGCGACCCTCCACCGCGCGCAAGAGCGCGAGCTGCACATGCACCGGTGCGTCCCCAACCTCGTCCAATAGCAGCGTGCCGCCGTCGGCTGAACGGAACGCGCCATCGCGACTTGCGCTTGTACCGGTGAAGGCGCCCTTCTGATGGCCAAAGAGCTCGCTCTCGATCAGCGAATCTGGAATCGCGGAACAATTGATCGCGAAGAATGGACCTTTGGCACGCGACGATGCTTCGTGCACTGCCCGCGCAAGACGTTCCTTGCCCGTACCGGACTCCCCCAGTACCAACAACGATAGATCAGTGTCTGCAAGGCGCTTCACTCGCTCAAGCGCCTCCGCAAATGCCGGGTTCAGGGTCACAATGTCCCCGAATCCGCACGGCTCTGAGAGCGTCGGAGACGGCGCTACGGACCTGGGCGGCTCTGTAGCCCTCGTGAGCGCGCGAGCTCGTGTCGAAGCCGAGATGCCGGGACTCTGGATCCTCGGACCCTGCAGAACCTCCGAAGGCCGTTGGTTCACCTTAAGGAGAGGCTTCAGGTCCAGCAGCCACTCAGCGATATCGGCGTCACTGATTAGAGTCCCCACCGACCCATCTGCTCGCTCGTAAAGTAAGACTAGGCGCGGTTCACGGTCATCCAAGAGCGCCGGGACGAACGCGTAGTGGTACTTCAGCCGATCGAGTACCTGCCTACCTCCGCGAGGCAGATCCCAAGGTTGGAAGACCTCGTCGCAACCAGCGATTCGCAAACTGCTGACATCTCGCGTCGACATGAACTCGTCGAGTTCGCGCGTCACCGCGAGGGAGACTCCGGCGTCCGGCAGAGTGAAGGATCTTGGTGCTGGCAGTGGCGTAACAGTTGAGGTTGGAGCCACGGTTGCGCCAGGCAGCACCGCGACGGCGGCATTCCCAATGGCAAGCAACGCCGGTGCGTCGACCTCGAGTGCTCCTCCTGGCTCGACACGTTGCGCCCGCGGTAAGCAAATCAAATGGTCCCGATGCCCCGCTGGCGTCGCGTTCACGGAACGAACGAATCCTACGGATGAACGCTGCCCAATCGCCAGCTTCGTACGCCGACTGAGGTTTGCGGGGGCAATGCGGATCGCATGGCTTTCAGGTGGAAGGCCCCGCTGCAAGCTCTCGAAGTCCGTCGCCTCAATGACGATGACCGCGGTGGAACACGAGGGAGGCACGTGCAACGAAGCGCGGTTGCTGCTCAACGGCGACAACCGAGGAGCGTTGGCCGTTCGAGATACGCTCGAATCGATCACGCCAAGGAATTCTCGATCGAGGACGATCTCAGTCCCCAGCTCCAGCCGTTCCCCCGCGGGCTCCGCTGCGTCCGCTGGCCATACCCAAATCGTGCTCAGCACCGTCGGGCCGTGATTCTATTCCAGAAGCACCCAATTGTGACCGAACGCGGTTCCATCGAGACGCAGCGACTGGTCGCCCAGCCTAGACTGGGTGTCGTGAGTTCTGCCTGGCGTTGGCGCTGCAGCCACGTTGCACCAGCTCCGACCCAGGCGAGCACCTGGTCGACGTTCGAACGTTCCCTCTCGTTCGAACCCAACGAAACCGAACGTTCGAACGTCCCCCTTCGTTCGAACCCAACGAAACCTAACGTTCGAGTCTTGGACGGACGACTAGCCTCCAACGGAACGAACGTTCGAACGTTCCCCTTCGTTCGAACTCAACGAAACCGAACGTTCGAACGTCCCCCTTCGTTCGAACTCAACGAAACCGAACGTTCGAATGTCCCCCTTCGTTCGAACTCAACGAAACCGAACGTTCGAACGTCCCCCTTCGTTCACGCTGAACAAAGTCGAGACTCGAACGTTGTCCATCGGGCCTGGGTTGGGTTGGGTTGGGTTCGAATCTGGGTTGGGTTGGGTTCGGATCTGGGTTGCGGGTTCTTGAAACCCACTGCGACGGAGTTCCGCCCGCAGGCAAGCCGGGAGTTTCCGCTGAAAGCTCGGGCGTGCCCGACACCAAGGGGCTGTGGCATGCAGCGTGCAGTAGGGGCTGTTGTCTTGAAACCCGCAGCGACGTCGCTGCCCAAAAGCAAAGAAAGAGAACAGTCCAATGCCCGATACCAATGTCACCAATGGTCCGATCACTAGCGACCAACCAGGTCCCGTGTTCCGCTTCCGCGATGCCTATGTGAAGACCGCGGACAAACGCGCCGCCGTCGATCCGAACGAGTTTGCGAGCCTCACGTTGGACGTGGGCTTGGCGATCAACACCGTCCTGGCGGCTCATCCTCGAATCCAGGAGCTGCGAGAGCAGATTGACGCTTTGCCCATCGATCATGAACAAATCGATGCGCTGGATACCTATGCGCAAGCCGCAGGTCACGCGTTAGCCCTGTACAACGTAGCCACCGCTCCGCCCGAACGACTCGACGAGGTGTATGCGGAAGCGTCGGAGCGCCGCAACACGCTCAAGTCCGACGCTGCCAATTTGGCGACGCACGGCTTGATCAACAAAGACGCTGTCGCAGCACTCAAGGGTGACGTCGGCTATCGAAACGTCGGTTACGATCTGATGAGCCTGGTATCGATTCTGCGCAACGCCGGTACCCGCGTTGCGGGACGCAGCGCCACGCTTCCGGAAGATTTGGACAAGGCGGAGGTCGTCGCCAACGAACTCCTGGAGCTGTCAGCCTTGCGCGAGTCACGCAACGCCGTGGATCCCAACGTCTCAGAGAACCGTCAACGCGCGTTCACTTTGATGCAGCAAGCTTACGACCAAGCGCGCCGCGCGATCACCTTCTTGCGCTGGGATCGGGGTGACGCTGACAAGATAACCCCCGCTCTCTACGGGACGCGAGGCGCACGCAAACGCGAGGAACCCCCGACCACGGGGACTGCAGGTGCTGGCACCCCGACAACGCCGGGGAACGGAGCCGCACCAACGGCCACCAACACCAATCCCCCGGCGCCGCAGACTCCTGTCGTGCCGGGTGGCCAGGGGGGCTCGCCGTTCAACTGAGTAAGTGTCAACCGCTGGCGTGAGGTGAACAATGAGCAAGACGTCCCCCTTGTATTTGGGCGCCTCGCGCCCGCTTTCTGGGGCTGCGGAAGCGCGAAAACTCCTTCTGGCGCCGCACGAACTCACGACTCACGGCGTGATCGTGGGCATGACCGGCAGCGGCAAGACAGGCCTCATCACGGTGCTCGTAGAGGAAGCGCTGAGCACGGGTATCCCGGTGTTGATGATCGACGTCAAAGGCGATCTTCCGAATTTGTTGCTGTCGTTCCCTACCCTCGACTCGGAGTCGCTAGTTCCATGGGTCGAGGGGATCGCCGCGCCGAACGACGAACGTTCGGCGCTCGAGGTCGCGACAGCACTCGCGGAAGAACGCCGGGCGGCTCTACAAACTTGGGGCATCGGTGCCCCCGAGATCGAGCGCTACCACAGTTGCAAAACCATCAGGGTCATCACGCCCGGCTCGACGAGTGGCGAACGTCTCCACATGTTGTCGGCGCTCGAACGCTCTAGCACGCGCTGGGCAGATGATCCGGAGTCTGCCAGGGCAGGTCTTGCTGCGGCCGTTTCGTTGCTATTGCGCCTGCTGGGGCGTGACAGCGATCCCGCCCGAAGCAAGGAACACGTGTTGCTCTCGCTGCTGGCAGAGCGGCGTCTGCGCGAAGGACAGAGCGCAGAACTCGGTGCCCTGCTCTCAGATCTGGAGACGCTACCGATCAGCGAGATCGGCGCTTTGCCGGTGGAGCGTTTCATCGGCAAAAAGGATCGTCAGGCTCTCGCGGCTGCGCTCAACGGGTTACTGGCGTCGCCAACCTTCGGTACCTGGCGCGAAGGCGCGACACTAGACGTCGGCGACTGGCTGAACCCCAAGGTCGCGAGTGTTGGCGAAGCGCCACGCACGCCGGGCGTGATCGTGAGCGTCGCCCACCTGGACGACGAGGAACGGTCCCTCGTGCTCGGCGTCTTGCTCGAGGAGTTGTTGAGCTGGGTGCGTTCACTCCCTGGCAGCCGCAAGCTGCGGGCGCTGGTGGTGTTTGACGAAGTGTATGGCTTCATGCCGCCGCATCCGAACAACCCACCAACGAAGCGACCACTGGTTGCGCTAATGAAGCAAGCAAGGGCGTTTGGCGTCGGTGTCGTAGTCGCTACTCAAAACCCGATGGACCTCGACTATCGCGCGCTGAGCAACGCGGGGTTTTGGTGCATCGGACGGCTGCAGACGGATGCCGATCGCGAACGGGTCATCGACGGGCTGGAGGGCAGCGACGCAGGGGTCGACCGATCGCTGAACGAAACCGTAAAGCGGCTCGCGCCGCGCTGGTTCGTGTTGCGGAACGTGCACCAGGGAAACGCCCCTACCCTGCTGCAGCCGCGCTACGCGATGAGTTTGTTGCGAGGTCCCATGACGCGCGCAGAGCTGAAACTCGCGCTCGCTCACCAGCAATGACGGCGCCACTCTTCCGTGCTCATGGACCGGACACGGTATTTCTCGCTTGACCTAGCTGGACGACGCGAAGATCGCGAGCATGCCCGTGTAGAGCTGCAAGGCCGGAGCGCCGTCGAACGGGCCGATCTCGAACGCCGATTGGAAACCCGCGACGCTCAAGCCCGCGAACTGTTCGCGCAAGATGCGAGTATCGACGTTGGGGCCCAAGTGAAGCGATTTGCCGCGCCCACTGCAGTTGAAGTAGAGCGCAAAGCGCGGCGCGGCCCCGGCCAAGTTGCGTCCCGCTTGGCGGCAGATGCGAGACATCTCGTCGCGCGCGGCCAGTCCGTCTTTGACGGCAAAGGTTATCAGCATGCCCGGCTGGGCCTCGGCGGAGATCAAGAGCGAGCGACGACCGGGATCGACCCCCTGGATCCCGCGCACCAACAAGTCCCGATTTTCAGCGTCGCGACCCGCGAGCTCACTCGCCAGGGCAACGTCGTCGCCGGCGCGCGGCGGCGACAGCACCGTGAACAACAGCGGACGTGCTTGGCGACCGCGTTCGCTCGTCTCACCAGCCAAGGCTCCGAGTCGTTCCAAGACGGCGAGCGCGGGCTCGCCGTTGATCTCGTCGACCATCGAGCCGCGTGAGCGGGTGATCGGCAATGGCTCCGACAAGAGGCGACAGGAGTGCGCCGTTTGGATCAGCGGGGGACGGCCTTGGGTGAACCGCAGCGCCAAGGCCGAGACGGGCCGCACTTTGCCATCGACGGCCGCGACTAGCCCAGGTGAGCCATAGGTGCCGGCACCAAACACTCGGGGGTTTGGTGTCGAAGCGCGTAGCCGCCACAGGTGTTCGGGATCGAAACCTTCCGAACGCAGCAAGAGTAACGTCGGCCGCTGCGGCGTGCCCGGGCCGAGCAGTTCGCGCAGATCCGCTTCGGTGGGGGCACCCTCGCTGCGTCCGAGTTGCAGCTCCACTCCGCGGTCCGCCCAGACCAGCCCAGTGGCGGCGGTTTCCCCCTCGAGTTCACGCCGCTCCGTCAGCACGCCCGGGCCGCTGGCGAAGATGATCGGGCAGCGTTGTCTTGGCGCCAACAGCTCTGCCAGGCGCGCGAGCTCTCCGGCAAGCTTGCCGGCGCAGAAGACCAAGCACATCGCTGGCGACTCGACCTCGAGCAGCGCGCGCCCAATCGTGGCCGCCACGGTCTGAACGCGTTCGCTGCGTACCTCGAAACTCGCCGCGGACGCGCCCATCGACGCTACGGTATTTGTCCGCCGTCTTGCTCGCAAGGGGGACGAGGAATTTGGCCAGGGGCAGGTCGGTTCGGTAGCTGTGTTGGAACCGGGCGTTTCCCCCATCGACAAGCCCAAGTCCCGGCGGAGGTAAGAGCTGTGAGCAACGAGCGTATCGGAGTCATCATGGGTGGACCTTTGGCGGGACTCGACCGCTCGCTGCGAGCCGGCGAGCGCGTGAGCAATGCGTTGGCTGAGCGCGGGCACGACGTCATTCGGATCGTCGTCAAGGACGGTTGCGAGCTGATCGAGAGTTTGCGGCGTTCACCGATCGACGTTGCGGTCTTGACGCTCGCCTCGGGGTTCGATCGCGACTCGGGCACGTTGGGCGCTTTGGGGCTGATGGGGGTCGCCCACACTGGGTCGACCCCGCTCGGCAGCGCATTGGCTTCGGACCGACTGAAGTCGAAGGAGTTGTTTCGGCTTCACAACCTACCTACCTGCCCGCACTACCTCGCTGCCAGCGCGGACAGGGCCGAGCTGGCCGAACTGCACGGGTCGTTCGGCTACCCGGTGCTGGTTCGACCGCGCCGCGTTCACGCGGCAGTGGACGCCATTGAAGCGACCAACTTCGAGGAGCTCCAAACTGCCGTCGCTGCGGCCCTGTGTTGGGATCGCGAAGTGTTGGTCGAGCGCCACGTCGAGGGAACGCGGCTCGAGGTGGGGCTACTGCATGGCCGTCTGCTCGGAGTGGTCACCCACTCGAGCGAGGGCTGGCGCGCGCCAGCGCTCAACCCGACGCGCTTACAAGGGGTTCTGAATTTCGCCATGCGCGCGAGCGAAGTCCTCGAATGCGGGGGCGCGGTGACCGTCCAAATGCTCGTCACCGAAGGCGGCAACGAGTACGTCCTCGAAGTGAACGCCACACCGAGCTTGGACGAGGGCTCACAGTTCGTCGAACTCGCAGCGCGCGCTGGTTACGAGTTCGGGGAGCTGTGTGAGAGCTTGGTAGCGGCAGCAAGTGAACCCTTTCACTCCGCGCGCTCGCGCAGCAGCGAAGCGAGGGCGGGGCGCCGACCCGCGGTCGAGCCGCGCCGCAAGAGTGCGAGCTCTGACATTGCAGCCACTGACGCGCTCAAGCTCGCCGTGTGACGAGGTCGCGTCGGCTGAGCGAGCCGACCAACTGGCGGGTGTGATTTCAATACTTTGCGTCGAAACCCCGTCGCTAGGCATTGCCGAGCCCGGATAAACCGGGTACACACCCCATCCCTTTTTTGTCCCTATCGTCTAGTCCGGCCCAGGACGTGGCCCTTTCAAGGCTAAAACACGGGTTCGAATCCCGTTGGGGACGCCACATTAGGTATCGCAAACCCTTCAGCAGCAAAACCCGCATAGCGTCGCACGTCGAATCGTAACCACGCGGACGTCCGGACGCTGCTGAAGGCGATAGGCCCTCGGAGCAAGTCTCCGGGGGCCTTTTCTCGCTTCCAGTGGGGGTCTTCTGAGCATTCCGCGAAGGTCAACTGCGCGTAACCCGTGCTTCTCTTTGCCATATGCAGGGCCTCCAAGCTGAGGGCCTCTGGAGCACGCTTGGCCAACTCCGCGCGTGCCTGAACGTCACGGAGCCGCGCGACTTGGCGAGTCAGCAGTTCGACCACGCTCGCGAGTCTGTCGTGTGGTGAAGGTTACAGCGAGGAGCTTCCACTCCCTCCGAAAGGGGGCTCGCCCTCGATTCGAGGTCGGGCACCTCGGACGGCTGCTGGCGCCTTGACTTTGCGTGAGCCCCGCCGCGCGTCCATACTGAAGACGAGGGAGTGGGCGTGTCCTCGCGAAAAGAAGCGATAATTGCGGATGTTGTGGTTGGAGAGGTGTCTGGTGAACACATCACCGGAGGCACTCCTGCCAACACGCCGCACGAGGCCTCGAAGCCCGTGGCTCTGGTCGTGGATGACGAGGCCGAGCTCGTCAACGTGACAAGACGGAT
Source organism: Polyangiaceae bacterium (assembly GCA_036263015.1). Taxonomy (GTDB): domain Bacteria; phylum Myxococcota_A; class Polyangia; order Polyangiales; family Polyangiaceae; genus SZUA-265. The sequence continues at coordinate 16,884 of DATAHU010000256.1, forward strand.
TCTCGCCAGAGCCGGCATCGATTCGGTGGGGTGCCACGACGGATTGGAGGCTCTCGCGCTGCTTCGCACTCGCGACTTCGACGTGATCATCAGCGATGTTTCGATGCCGAAGATGACGGGCACGGAACTCGTTCGTGCGGTCCGCGGAATCGACCCCGATATGCCCGTGATCATGGCCACGGGTGGTCCGAGCATCGAGTCGGCGATTGAAGCCATCGAACATGGCGTCTACCGGTACCTCACCAAGCCGGTGGCCCCCCAACACCTGGTTGAAGTGACTTCAAGGGCGATTCAATTGCGACAGCTGTCTCGAGCCAAAGAAGAGGTGCTCAGGGAGCTCAACGCGAACAAGGGCGTGCAATCGGACAAAATCGGATTGGAAGCCGTGTTCGAAAGCGCAATGAGCTCGCTGTGGCCTGCATTTCAGCCGATCGTGTCGGCGAGCGGCCAGCTGTTTGGCTACGAGGCCCTGCTCCGAACCGACGAGGCCTCGCTTCCCCACCCTGGCGCGGTAATCGACGCGGCAGAACGGTTGGATCAGCTGCCGCGACTCTTCCGCACGATGCGAAACCGAACCTGCGAAGCGTTCGAGGCCGGCGGGCATCAGTGGAACTTGTTCCTGAACTTGCACCCGATGGATCTGAACGACCTCGGTCTCCTGGATCCCAAATCGATCATCTATCGTTGTGCCAAGCACATCGTGCTCGAGGTGACAGAGCGCACGACCTTGGATCGCGTGGTCGACGTTCGCGATCGGCTCGCTCGCTTGCGCAGCGTAGGCTATCGAATCGCCATCGATGATCTTGGAGCGGGGTACGCCGGTTTGAATAGCTTCGCGACACTGGAGCCCGAGTTCGTCAAGTTCGACATGGCGTTAGTCCGAGGCATCGACAAGAGCCCGGTGAAGCGGCGGCTCATGCGTGTGATGTCAGGGCTCTGCCATGACATGGGCATGCAAGTCGTGGCCGAAGGCATCGAGACCGTGGAAGAGCGCGACGCGGTGCTCGAACTCGGCTGTGACTTGTTGCAGGGCTACTTGCTGGGACGGCCAGCTCGCGAACCTAGGTTCTGAGCGGTAGCGTCACGGTGCTGCACAGATGCCCAATTCCCGGGCAACTAGTACAATGCAGTGTTGTTCCCAATCGAATCAATGAGCAATGAAAGGTTCTGCGCCTCCTTTCGCGTCGGCAGCTCGTGCCGTAGCCTTTCTTGATGGCGGGGGCACATCGACAACAGTTCACAGACGAGGATGCTCGAATCAGTCGTGAGAGCTTGATCTCCCTGAACCCGCGGCGTTTGATCAAGTTGATTGGCGAGCAGAACGGCATAACCGCGGCTGAGATCGCGTCGACGTTTGGCTATGCGCCTGGATCGCTCATGTGGGTTGTTCGATTGCTGGCAGCGCATCACATCGTGGTGACCGAGGCCTTCCCAACCTCGACGTCCCCGCTGTCGCTCAACTACCCGAGCAACCAAGCCGTGGAGATGGCGCAGGCTAACGGCATCGAGCTCGACCTACCGTTGAGTCGGTGAAGGTTGGGACCGCGAGGTGCCCCCCCATCCTCGTAACCGGCCCCTAGTGCCGTTCGTGATCTGCCCCGCGCTTTGCCCGCGGTTTGCCATGCCCGCCAACAGCTGGTTGTTTGACATCGTCCAAGACGTGCCCACCTTGCTTTGAGCAACCGCTTCGGGCGGCCCGCGGGGAGCGCCTCCTCCCCCCTCCATGTCTCTCCGCGGGCTGTCCCCTATCTGCGTCGTGGTGCGGGGTTACTTCGACGGCGCGTTGTTGCCGCGACCACCGCCGGACGGATTGCCGGTTGTGCTCGGCGCGTTCGTCGGGGAACCGCCCTTGCTGCCGCCACCCCCGCCCCCTTTGCCTCCGCCTCCACCCTTCCCGCCGCCGCCCGAACCTTTTCCTCCGCCGCTTCCTTTGCTCATTTGAAACTCCATTCTTTAGGCTAGTAGCGCCAACGCAACTCGCGTCGGCGAACGGAGCCTTTGCTCCGCGTTGGGGTGGTACGCAGGCGAAGTTCGAGTCTTCCGATTGGAAGAGTCCGACCAGACACTCTCCGCTCGATCAGTTCCAGATTGGGATCGCCAACTCTGCTCTCGCGCAAAGAGTTAATCGCGAGCACATGTTTGGCGATCCACGCCATGGAGAGAGCGCGCAGGTTCACGCTGACGCGGCCTCTGGCCGCGTCAGCGTCCTGATCACGACACGCGCCTCGTCTTGGCCTTCGGCCTCGATGACCTTAACGACGCCAAACATTGGCTCCCCAAGACAACACGCAACCTCGTTCATGACGCCCTTCCCTGTGCTGCTCGTCGACGAGGCGAACTAATGCATCAGGATACCCTGTAAGGCCCTACGTTCCTCATCTTGATCGGCTTGCCTGACCTCAATGAGCGCTTGCCGCTGCGCCGCGATCGGTCCGTTCATTCGCGACCTCACGTAACCCGCTCGCCGTCGAAGCCCTCACCCCGCGCGACACCGCCGACTACATCCGCGCTCGCTTGACCGCAGCCGGCGCGAGCAACGAACTCTTCCCCCGATGCCATCGCCTTTCTGCAATAAGCGCGGCCGGCACCCTCCGCAATATCGACAGCGGCGCCCACAACGCCATGCAGGCGCGCGGTCTCGCTCGCTCTTTCCAGGCAAATACCGAACGCCGACGTCCAGCCCTCTCGACCGACGCCGCCAACAACCGCCTCGACGTTGTGTCCGTCCGAGTCATAAGCAAACCCGGCGTAGTTAGTCCTTACCGTAGGCTCGCCGCAGGCCAGGCGCGTCATTGTCATGGACACCGGCAGCAGGTCCGGTGCCGATGGACAGTCCGGGAGGGTAGAGCTCAGCGGCGTCGAGGCGGCTCGTGTCCGACCATGACCTGCGTCTGTGGGAACCGATCGTAGAGCTCGCGAAGACCGGCGAGCGAGCGGATCGCCGCCTCCTGATCATCGACGCCGGGAGTGGGCCGTATGCGGTGCTCGAACTGCGCGTGGTATGCGCAGGCGTCACCGGTGATGAGGAC
>DATAHU010000257.1:0-93078 GCA_036263015.1 Polyangiaceae bacterium
CGGGCTCGGCTTTCGCTTCCTGCGGCACGTCGAACGCACACGCTTGTTGCTGCACTTGGTCACGGTCTCCGACGCGCCCGACAGCGATCCTTTCAGCGACTATCTAGCGATCCGGCGTGAGCTCGAGATCTTCAGCCCAGAGCTCGCGGCGCGCACGGAGCTGATCGCCGTGACCAAAGCCGATTTGCCCGACGTGCGAGACGCGTTCGCTGCGCTCCAGCAGCGGTTCCAGACCGAGCTAGGCAAGCCGGTGCGACTGATCAGCGCCGCAACCCATGAGGGCGTCGCCGAGTTGCTGCAAGTGGTCGCCGCAGAGCTGCGTGCGGGTTCACAGACCCCGAGCGAATGACGCTGCGAACGTGACCCTCCGGCAGGAGGCCAATCGTCAGGGGCCGAAGTCGTCGAAATTGTCGTACTCGTACGCTTCGGGCGCGAGATTGTCGAAGCGCGTGTACGCCGACTCGAAGCGCACCCGCACTTTGCCAGTTGGGCCGTTGCGTTGCTTGGCCACGATGATCTCTGCGATCCCCTGATCGGGGCTGTCTTCGAAATAGTACTCATCGCGATAGATGAACATGATCGCGTCGGCGTCTTGCTCGATGGCACCCGACTCGCGCAAATCGCTCAACTGCGGGCGCTTGTCTTTGGTGGTGCGCGTTTCAACGGCGCGATTCAACTGACTCAAGGCCACGACCGCGACCTTCATCTCCTTGGCGAGCTGCTTGAGTCCGCGCGAGATCTCGCTGATCTCTTGCTCGCGGCTGCCAGCATCACGACGTCCGCTCATCAGCTGCAAGTAGTCGATCATCACGATGCCGAGTTTCTCGGCGCGGGGTCCATCCCCCAAGTCGCGCGAGACTTCCGCCTGTAGACGCCGCAGCTTGGCGCGCAGATCGAGCAGCGAGATCGCGGGCGTGTCATCGAGCCAGAGCGGGGTGCGCCCCAACATCGCCGCCGCCTCCGTCAACTTGTGCCAGTCCTCGCCTTTGATCTGGCCACTTCTGATCTTGGAGACGTCGACGCGGCCTTCGCTCGCCAGAAGTCGCGACGCCAACTGCTCGCGTGGCATTTCGAGCGAGAAGAACGCCACGCCGTAACCGGGACGCTCGAACTCGTTGCCGTCCTGCACGATGCGTCGTGGCTGCGCGATGTTTACGGCCATGTTCAGCACGAACGAGGTCTTGCCCATGCCGGGGCGCGCGGCCACGATGTACAGGTCCCCAGGATGCAAACCCGACATCCGTCGATCGAGTTCGACGAAGCCCGACGGCATGCCGGTGATCGCTTCCCCGCGCTTGGCGGCTTCCGACAAGATCTCGAAAGCGCGATGCACCGCTTCGCGCACGGGTCGCACTGCCGTCGATTGAGCCGTGCGTGCCAGCTCGAAAATCGACTGCTCGGCGTGATCGATGAACTCTTGGATCTCGCCGCAATCCCCGTAGCCCTCGGCAGCGAACTTCTGACAAGTCGCGATCAAGCGGCGCAACCTCGCCTTCTGCTGGACGGTGCGCGCATGGGTTGCCACGTGCGCCACAGCGGGCGTGGCGTCCGTCAAATCTGCCAGGTACGGGCTGCCGCCGATTTGCTCCAAGCGCTCACGACTGCGCAACCAACTCGCGACGCTGACCACGTCGACCGGAGTGTTGGTGCGCTGTAGCTCGAGCACCGCTTCGTAGATGCGGCGATTGGCCTCGGAGTAGAAGTCCTCGATCTTGAGAAACTCCTGGACCTCATCGAACGCTTGAGGGCTGAGCAAGATCGCGCTCAAGACCGCGGCTTCCGCATCGAGGTCGTGCGGAGGCACACGACCGTCTTGCGGTTTCAGATCCAAGGCTTTCTGCGATTCGCTCTTTTGGAAACGCACGCCTCATCATCCCACAAACGGTTGCTCAAATGCACTGCGGGCCATCGAAAGTCACTTCGACAGCCCGCAATTTCGGAGCACCGGTTCACGCTGGCCGATGCGGCCATGCGCCAACAGGGCCCACTGCTCTAGATTCTGTCTGGGCTCAAGATTCCTTGATCACTTCGACGCGCAACGTCGCTGTGACGCCCGAGAACAACTGCAGCGGCACTTCGCTCAACCCGAGCGTGCGAATCGCATCGGGCAGTTGCAGCTTCCTGCGATCGAAGCGCAGACCATGAGCCTTCTCGAACGCTTCCTCGATGTCACGGCTCGTGACCGATCCGTACATCTTGTTCTCTTCGCCGACTTGGCGCGAGATCTTGATGGACACGCCCTCGAGCTTCTTCTTCAGCTCTTCGGCTTCGCCCTTCAGCTTGATGGTTTGCTCGCGTGCCTTGGCCTTCAGCTCCTCGACGCGCGCCAGATTACCGGCGGTCGCCGGTGCGGCGAGCCCACGCGGGATCAAAAAGTTGCGAGCGTAGCCGGGACGAACGCGAACCACGTCACCGCTCTGTCCCAAGTGGGTCACTTCGTTCTGCAGAACGACTTTGATGGGGTTTGCCACGGTTTCGATCCTACTCGTTGGTGGTGAACGGCAAGAGCGCGATGTTGCGCGCGCGCTTGATGTTGACGGTCAGGTCGCGTTGGTGCTTGGCGCAGCAACCCGAAATACGGCGCGGCACGATCTTGCCGCGATCGGTGATGAAGTACTTGAGCAGCTGCGGATCCTTGTAGTCGATCACGAGGCCCATATCGTTGCAGAACGGGCATCCACGACGACGACCAAGGCGCTTGAAGAGCCCGCTACCGTCGCCCTTGTCGAATCCAGGGCTTTGAAAATCGTCAATCATGGCTTCTCCTCGTCGCGGCCGAACTCAGCCTCGGCTTCTTCCTCGTCATCGGCTTCGGTGTCGTAGTGGCTGCTCATGAAGCGATCCAAACGACCCTCGAGACCCAACGTCTGCGCGTAGGATTCGTCGCGCTCGTCCTCCGCCGGCTCGACGTGGTGGAACTCGAGATCCTCGGCCTTGACCCCGCCGTCGTCTTTGATCTCGCCGAGCTTCACGGTCTGGAATTTCAGAACCGACTCCTGCAAACGCAGGGTGCGCTCGACCTCGCTCACGATGTTACCGACGCCGCTGTACTTGATGTACACGTACACGCCGCGCTTGTGCTTGGCGACGTCGTAAGCCAATCGGCGGCGACCCCAGTTCTCGATCCGGCGCATGGTGCCGAGACCGCCGACCACGTCCTTGAGACGAGACGCGAGACCTTCCGTGGTCTCACGCGACGCATCGGGGCGCAGTACGTAGATGGTTTCGTATTCGCGGGGGGGTATTCCGCCACCCGCACTTGTTGCTGCACTAACTTGACTCAATTGATGCTCCCTTCGGACTGAAGGTCCTCACCCGGCATGGGTGAGAACAAGGAGTTAACGTTTACGGTTGACCTCGTTCATTGCTTGGGAAGCGCCCCGCTCGATGAAGAGACGGATGGCGGCAACGCCTTCGGCAATGAAGTCTGGCAACTCCGCCTTTTGGACGGGGGCGAAGGCCTGTAGCACAAAATCCGCGCCGCTACCCTGAAACTCGGGGGGGGGTCTGCCAATTCCGACGCGCAGCCGATAGTAGTCCCGCGTCCCCAAATGCTCCGTCACGGAGCGCAGCCCATTGTGGCCGGCTTCGCCGCCCCCCAACTTGAGGCGCAGCTGACGCCACGGCACGTCGAGTTCGTCGTGGACCACGAGCACGTCTGCCGGCGCGATCTTGTAGAAGTCGCTCGCGGCGCGCACGCTTTGGCCCGACAGATTCATGAAGGTGGACGGCTTCAGCACGCCCAACTTGTGCGCGTCGTTGATCAGGCAAAAGTTGCCCTTGAAGCGCTCCGTCCAGGCAGCGCTTCCCGCCAACGCTTCGACGATTTTGAAGCCGATGTTGTGGCGCGTCGATTCGTAACGTGCGCCTGGATTGCCCAAACCGACGACGAGTAACATAGCGGACTCTCTCGAGGACGACGGGCGGCCGTCCTCGGTAGCGTCTCACGCGGCCATCACTTGGCGGGCGGCTTGGCCGAAGGCTTCGCGGCACCCGCTGCGGGCTTCGCCGCAGCTGCGCCAGCCTTGGCATCCCCACCCGCTGCTCCCGCTTCTGCGGCTTCAGCCTCTTCGTCGCCGGGGCGACGACGCGCGCCGTAACAACCACCTACGGTTTGTGTGGCCTTCAGGCGAATGGTAACCCCAGCAGGCAACGTGAGGTTTTCGACAGCGACCGTCTCGTCCACGTCGAGCGCCGACACGTCGTGCGTGAGCTTGGCAGGAATGTTTCCGGGCAAGCAGCGCACCGGCAATTTGAGGAACACCTGACGGACGGTTCCGCCCATCACGGTGCCCTTGGCTTTGCCCGTGAGCTCGAACGGCACGTCAACGTTCACCTCGCGCTGATCGTCCACTTGCACGAAATCGGCGTGCAGCAGTTCGCGCGTGACCGGGTGATACTGATAGTCGGTGAGCAACGCCTTCTTGGCCCCGTCCGCGAGATCCAACTCGAGCAGACGGTTGAGGCCGTACTCACCCGTCACGGCCTCCAGCAGTTCCTTCGGCGAAACCGACAACGAGCGGGTCGCAACTCCGGGTCCGTAGAAGACAGCGGGCATCAGTCCGCGGCGACGCAGATCGCGAGCGACACTCTTACCCGTCTTGTTCCGACTTTCCGTTTTGATCTTTACAGTTTCCATCTTCTTTCCTCGAACCGAACCCCCGAGTGGGAGTGACTAATTACTTGTGAACGCTCGTCTTGCGCCGTTTCACGACGATCAGGAGATCAGACAAATAGGGAGCTCAGCGAATCCTTGCTGTCGATGCGGCGAATCGCCTCTCCGAGGAGGCGGCCAATGCTCAAGTAACGGATCTTGTCGCAAGCCAGGATTTCCGGCGTCGCTTGGATCGTGTTGGTGACGACCACCTGATCGAGCGTCGATTCGCGGATGCGCTTGACGGCAGGTCCGCTCAGCACGCCGTGAGTCGCGCACGCCACGATTCGTGTCGCGCCGTGCTCGCGGACTGCCTTGGCGGCATTGCACAAGGTGCCGGCGGTATCGATCATGTCATCGACGATGATGCAGTCACGACCGCGCACGTCGCCAATCAGGTGCATCACTTCGCTCACGTTGGCCTGCTCACGTCGCTTGTCGATGATCGCAAGACTCGCGCCCAGTTGCTTCGAATAAGCGCGTGCACGCTCGACGCCTCCGGCATCGGGTGAAACGAAAACCGCGTTGTGGTCGAAGTTCTGGCGCAGGTAGTCGAGGAAGACGGGTAGCGCGTACAGGTTATCGGTTGGAAAGCGAAAGAAGCCCTGGATCTGGCCGGCGTGCAGATCGACCGAAACAGCGCGCGCGACGCCCGCGGTCTCCAACAAATCTGCAACCAACTTGGCGGTGATCGGAGTTCGCGGCGCGACCTTTCGATCCTGACGCGAGTAACCGTAATAAGGGATCACGGCAGTGATCGAGCCCGCAGACGCACGGCGCAGGGCGTCGCACATGATCAACAGCTCCATCAAGCTGTCGTTCACGGGGGCGCTCGTCGACTGAATGAGGAACGTATCGAGTCCGCGCACGTTCTCGCCAATACGACAGAACATCTCCCCATCGCTGAAACGCGACAGCTTCACCTCACCCAAGCGCGTGCCCAACACCTGAGCAATCTCTTCGGCCAACTCGCGATTGGAGTTGCCGCTGAAAAGGCAGAGGCTCTTGATCGACACTCGAAAACCTGTTGCGAAAAGGTGACGTTTGGGACCCAGACGGGCGCGGGCCCAGAAAAGGGGGCGCAGAACTACCAGCCAAGTGAGTAGCTGTCAACCCAGCCCCCTCTGACATCCCTTTGTTAGCCGTCTTCGAAACGCTACCCCCTTCGATCGGGCTTCCAATCGGGGGCTTGCGCGTCGGGCTCGGCCCCTATTGGTAGGGATTCTCGAGATCCGGCAGCTTCGACTTGCCTTTGACCGGCTTGGGCGTGGCTGAGACTCGCCCGGGAGTCCTGACTCTGGATCGCTTGCTTCTGCCCGAGCGACCGTCTGAGTCCGAGTCCGACTCCGACGACGGTTCCAGCATCGAGGGTTGCGTGGGCACCTGCGCGCCCGCGGCCGATCCCGAGGCCCCCGGCCCGGACGCCGCCGATCCGCCAGCCGTCGAGGCCGCGGCAGCTGCAGTCGTCACCGGCGGAGACGTCTTCGGCTCGCTGATTGCCGACGCGGCTCCAAGAGCCTGAACTGAAGCCCCTGCCGCAGCGGCCGCGCCCTGGTCGGAGGAACTGGAAGACAGCTGTCGGCCGACGAACAACATTCCAGCGAGCAACACGACGCCGCCGGCGATCGCCATCCCGACGAGCCGTCCCCGCTTCGGGGCGGGGCGCTCGAAATCGGGCGGCAGTGCGCTCACTAAGGTCGCTGGGGCGGCACCTGGCCCGGCGTACGACATCGGGGTGGTGCTCATGGGTCCGACCGGCGGAGGCGCGGCCGAGACTCCGGGTCGCGGCGGATGGTAAGCCAAGCGCGAGCTCAACACGCTCGGAGGCGCGGGCGGCAGCGACGGCATCGGCAGCGACGGCGGCGGCGGGAGACTCCCCACTCCGTACGAGGGCGCCGTCAGATTGGCTGCCGACAACACCGAGGAAGAATTGCTGTCGCGCCTCGGCGGTGGCGGGACGTGTCCCGGGGCGCGAATCGACGGCATCGACGATTCGCTCACGCGTCCGCGGCGCTGCAACCAGGTGCGGATGGCCCGGCGATGACTTTCGACGGCGGGCCCGACGATCTCTTGCACGTAGCTCGCGACCTCACGTTGCGTAGCCAAACAGCCGTTGGCGGACGCGGCGCGTTCCAAAGCGTCCCCGAACTCGCCGCAGGACACGAAACGTTCGTCGAGCGGACGCCGCAGAGCTCGTAAGCAGACCTCCGCGACGGCTTCGGGAACGTCGGTCGAAAGCTCGCGCGGCGAGACGATTTGATCGTTGAGCACTCGCTGCAGCGTGGCCGCTTCGTTGGAGGCCTTGAACAAACGCTTCAGGGCCAAGGCTTCCCACAGCACGACACCTGCAGAGAACACGTCAGCGCGGCGATCGATGTCCTCGTCACCGCCGACTTGCTCGGGAGCCATGTACGCCAGCTTGCCCTTGAGCTGGCCCGCGCGTGTCGCCGATAACCTGCTGGCAGCCCTGGCGACACCGAAGTCCGTGATGCGCGTCACGCCGTCGGTACCGCACAGGATGTTCTGCGGCGAGACGTCGCGGTGAACGAGCCCGAGCAAATGCCCTTCCTCGTCGGTCAACTCGTGAGCGGCGTGCAGACCACTGAGCATGTCGACGATGATGCGCATCGAGATCTCGCGCGGCACCTGTTTGCCGTCGAGTGCCGCCCGCGAGAGCAACGTCGCAAAGGTGTCACCCTCGACATAGTCCATCACCAGGAAGTGGCCGCCGGGATCCTCATCCACGTCCAGGATGGGCACGACGTTGGGATGGTGGATCGACGCAGCCAAGCGGGCTTCGTCCAGAAACATCTGGATGAATTCGTGGTCCTGCGCCAAATGCGGGTGTAGTCGCTTGAGAGCAACGTTACGCTGAAACCCACCGACGCCGGACAGGCGCGCCAAATAAACCGTCGCCATACCGCCGGAGGCGATCTCGGCGATCAGTTCGTAACGGCCAATGCGCTCGACGCCGCCGTGCTCGGATTCGATGAGCTTGGTGCCAGCCACCTAGCTTAGAACCTCCCCCGTGCACCCAGCGTCGCGCCGTTGCCGAACGAGACCACTGGCTCGAGTTCGAGCCGTGCCGTCTGCGTACGGTGTCCGGCTTTGGGCGACTCCACAGCCGCCACGCCAGGCACGCTGGGCGGGCCCCAGTCGGTCCACAAAGCTCCCACTAGAATCGTCAGCACTCCGACGCCACCAGTAACACCCCACAGTACGTTGGTGCGCAGCTGGTTGCTCTGACCTTCCTGATACTCGGGACATGAAGTGCCGAGCCCGGCACAGTTCTGACGCACCACGTCCTGACCGGGGTGACTCTGGGTGTAGACGCCACTCCAGATGCTGGCACCTGCCAGAACACCGGTTAATCCAGCGCCCACCCAAAAGTACGTGGGCGACAACCCTTCTGGCTTCGTGCCCCTGTCTTCGGCCGGCTGCGCCGGCTTCGAAAGATCGTCGTACGTCGCTTTGGGCGCGGGCAGGTCTGCGTCTTCTTTGGGCTTCGAATCCGAGCTACCCCAGTCGTCGCTCTGTGGGGTGGCCGCGGGAGTATCGTTCGAGCTCGGGCTGAAGTCGAGTTTACCCGATTCACCCGCCGCCGCTACGAAGTCCTGGGTATCGGAGTTGCCATCGCTGAACGAGGCGCGCACTTTGTAACTACCCGGGTCGAGGAACAAGAAGCGCTTGAGGGACGGTTGGCCATGCACCACGCGCGTGTCGACCATCAGCGAACAGGGCGCGCTACAGGTTACTTTCACCTTCGCGAGCTCACTCAGCGCCCGGCTGATCAGGTTGCGGCTTTCGGCAAACGATTCGTCGTCGGGATAAAGGTCCTGAGCCAAGGCGGCCAAGGTCGCCGCTCGTGCCAGTTGCCCCGCTCGATCGCGCGACTGAATCGCCAGCAGCAAGACCTTTGGGTTCGGCGCCAATTGATCTGCGCGCTCGAAGTTCTCGGCGGCCGTCGAGAAGTCCTCGTCCTTGAAGGCTGTGCGCCCGTCGTTGAAAGCGTCACCCGCCGCGCGCACGTCGTCTACGCTCGGATCCTCTGCTCGGGCGGACACCGAACACACCGATACCGCGCACGCCAACATCAAGGCGTGGGTAAGGTGTCTACACAGGCTTTGACCTCTTGGATTCACAGTAGGTTTCTCGGGACGACCACCTGGGGTGCGTTGGGGTCGGTTTGAGGGCGAGGTGTTGTATCCGATCGCAACATTATTGGCCGATTTTCCGGGGAACGTCAGCGAATTGGTAAACCAACCCGCGGTGCGGTCCTACGCGCCCATACATCGAGTGCAACGGTTTGGCTCGCGTCGACCCGCTTGAGGTCGCATCCGCACGCGCATAGGGGTGCAGCGTGGCATGCAGAGCACAATTTCGCACCAGAACCAGAACCCTAAACCCAGGGTTCCTTGGGGAGTTTCCCAGCTTCGCCGCCGGGCGACATCCTCGGCGCGGACAGGAGCCCTACCCTTCTAGCAGAGCGCACGCGGCAGATCGGTTCCGCGTGCGCTCACCCCTCGTGACTCAGACCGCTCTCCATCCATTCAGAGCGAGAGCACGAGCTCGTCGGGATTCTGCAGGAGGTCGATCACCGTCTGCGTGAACTCGGCTCCGATATGACCGTCGATGATGCGGTGATCGAACGAAAGACTGAGGTCCATCACGTTGCCAATCTTGATCTCGTCGTCGATCACCACCGGGCGTTTCTTCATCGCGGGCACGAACAGAATACCGACCTCGGGATAATTGACGACCGGTGTCGCGAGTAGACCGCCCGCCTTGCCCAGCGAAGTGACGGTGAAGGAAGCGCCGCCCAAATCTTCGCGCGTCGTCTTGCCGGCGCGGGCTTCGTTAGCGAGTCGTTCGATCTCGCGCGCGATCTCGATCAGGTTGCGCTGGTCGGCGCGGCGCAACACCGGCACGATCAGCCCGGCATCCGTCGCGACGGCGATTCCGAGATCGTACGTCTTGCGCAGGACCATTTCCTGGGTCGTGTCGTCGACGAGGCAGTTCATGCTCGGGTGACGCTTGAGAGCTGCCACCACCGCTTTGATGATGAACGGCAAGAACGTGAGCTTCACGCCGTGAGTTTGGGCCAGCGGACGCAAGCGCTCGCGCAGCGCGATCAGTTTGGTGCATTCGCACTCATCGACGTACGTGAAGTGTGCCGCCGTTCGCTTGGAACGCGCCATGCTCTCGTAAATTCGCTTGCGCAGACCACGGATCGGCAGACGCTCTTCCATTGCACCCACGGGCACGGGCGCCAGCGCGGGCACCGGAACGACGGCCGGTGTTGCCGCTGCAGCCGGAGCGGCATGGCCAGCGGTCGAGCGCGAACCTTCGGCAAAACTCTGCACGTCGGTCTTGGTGATGCGACCCGCTTCGCCGCTCGGCGGTACTTGTCGCAGATCAACGCCCAGTTCGCGCGCCAGTTTGCGAGTTGCTGGTGCCGCCAAGGGTTGCTCGGAGAAGTAAGCACCCGCTTTCGGACTCGGGGCGCTCGGGGGAGACATGCCTGGCAACTGTTCTTTGATGTCCCCAACCGCAGAGGCCTTGGTCTCGGTGCCGTTGGCAGCGGCGGGCGCCGCTTTGGCGGGAGCCGCTTCCACTGCGCCTGCGCTCTCGATCACGACGATGACTTGACCCACGGGTACGGTGTCACCGGCCTTGGCGCGCAACTCGGCGATCTTACCCGCTGTCGGCGCACCGAGCGGAACCGTCGCCTTGTCGGTCATCACCTCGACCATGTCTTGGTGCTCTTCGACGCTATCGCCGACCTTCACCAACCAGCTGACGATTTCACCTTCCGTAACGCCTTCGCCGATATCCGGCAGCTTGAACTCGATCTTCGACATGGTTCTCAACCTGTAGCAGAATCCTCAACCTGAAGCGGCCTCTACAATCGCGGGCAAAATGCGATGAGAGAGCGGTAGATACTCCATCTCGAGCGCGTAGGGGAACGGCGTATCGAAGCCCGTCACGCGAACCGGCGGAGCTTCGAGATGGTAGAAGGCTTTTTCGGTCAACAGGCTGACGATCTCCGCACCCAAACCGCCTGTTTTCGACGCTTCGTGAACGACGACGAGGCGCCCGGTTTTCTGAACGCTGGCCACGATCGTTTCGACATCGAGCGGCCACAGTGTTCTCAGATCGATGACCTCGCAGTCGATGTCTTGTTCGGCGGCACGCGCCGCCGCGTCGAGCGCCTCGTAGAGCATCGCGCCATAGGCCACGACGGTCACGTGTTGGCCCGAGCGCACCACCCCCGCCTGACCCAAGGGCAACACGAATTCGCCCTCCGGTACTTCCCCCTTCGCAGCGCGGTAGATGCGCTTGGGCTCGAAGAAGATCACCGGATCCGGATCACGCAGCGCTGCACTGAGCAGCCCCTTGGCGTCCCGTGGATTCGACGGACAGACGAGCTTCAGTCCCGGAATCGGGAGAAACTGCGCTTCGGGGTGTTGCGAGTGATAGTGCCCGCCGCGAATGCCGCCGCCAACGGGCGTGCGGATCACCACGTGCGTGCTGAAGTCTCCGCCCGAGCGGTAACGGATCTTGGCCAGCTCGTTGACGATCTGATCGTACGCGGGCCAGATGAAATCGGCGAACTGGATCTCGGCCACAGGCGTTAACCCATACAGCGCCATACCAACGGCGCAGCCGATGATTCCGAGCTCCGACAACGGAGTGTCGATCACGCGCGAGTCGCCGAACTCGTCGAAAAGCCCTTGGGTCACGCGGAACACTCCGCCGACGCGGCCCACGTCTTCGCCCAGAACTACGATGCGGTCATCGCGCCGCATCTCGGTGCGCAATGCGTCACCGATTGCCTGCACCATATTAAGCTGTGGCATCTATCGTCCCTCGTTCCAAATCAATGTTCAGGCGCGCGCGGGCCTTTGAGCAACTGTTCCCGCTGCTCGCGCAAGGCAGGGATGGGCTCTTGGTAAACATCGTCGAAGAGCGACGCCAAGCTGGGTTTGCCGACTTTTTCGGCCGACGAGACTGCCTGCTTGAAACGCGAGTCGATCTCTTCTTTCAGCGCGCTCTCACGGGCATCGTCCCACGCGCCCTGAGCCTGCAGGTAAGCGCGAACCAAGGCGATCGGATCTCGCGCGCGCCACGGCTCGAGCACCTCGGGGCCGCGGTAGGCGTTGGGATCGTCGTTCGTCGAATGCCCGCCCATGCGATACGTGAGCGCTTCGATCAGCGTCGCGCCTTCGCCACGTGAAGCGCGCTCGACGGCTTTTTTGACCTCGCGCACGACCGCAAACAAGTCGTTGCCGTCGACGCGCACGCCCGGCACGCCGTAAGCCGCGCCCTTCTCGGCGAACGTCCGCGACGCGGTTTGTCGCTCCACGGGCACGCTGATTGCCCAACCGTTATTTCGACACAGCAATACCGTCGGCGTCTTGAACACGCCCGCGAAATTCATGCCCGCGTGAAACTCACTCGAACTGGTGGCGCCATCCCCGAAGAAGACGAGCGAGACGAGGTCATCCTTGCGCAAACGCGCTGCCCACGCAAAGCCCACGGCTTGCGTGATCTGCGTGCCCACGGGCGAGCTGATGCTCATGAATTTGTGCGCCCGCGACGTGTAGTGATCGGGCATCTGGCGCCCCTTCACCGTGTCGCGCGCATTGCCGAACATGTTGTCGATGAACCCCTGCAGTTCGAATCCACGAGCCAACGCCGCACCGAACTCGCGGTAGCACGGGAAGATCCAATCTTGGGGTCGCAACGCAACGGCTGCGCCCACGATCGCGGCTTCTTCCCCCAGCGAGCCCACGTGAAAACCGATGCGCCCTTGGCGCTGCAGCTGCGTGAGTCGGCCGTCCAAAAAGCGCGTCTGCACCATGCAGCGGTAGGCGTATTCGACCTCGTCGAGAGCCAAGGGCGCGTCTTGCAACAGCGTGCCATCGTCGGCTAGCACGCGCAGCACCTCATAGGCCTCGTCCTTGGCTTCGGGGGCGTGTGACGCGGCTGACGGAACATTCGCGGAACTGGCTTCTCGAGCGAGTGCTTTGTGCTCAGGGGGCAGTCGACGCATGAAATCCTTCGAGCGGCACCTTAGGGGGTGTCCCAAGTTTCTGTCTACTGCGAAGCAGGATTTCGCGGCTGTGAAGCGCCGCCCTACTCAGGCGCGCTTCTCGCGTCTCCTGCCTCTCATGACGAAAGAAACTTGGGACACCCCTTAGTGCCAGCGCCCGCTAGGCACAATCCGAATTCATACTGCGGCATAGAGCTCACAGGTGGGCGCTCTGGGCACACTTGCGATTGGTCAAACCTCGTTCGCGACGATCAAAAATTGGTCAAACCTCATCGCCGTCGTTCAGCGATGGGTCACACCTCATGCGCGCTACGCAAGCACCCGAGGAGGCCGTCAGACTAACTCAGGGACTAACTCAAGCCGGAGGCAAGACGGAGTGCACCTCAGCAAGCACTCGATCCAGCGCAGAATCATCGAGACCGAAGCGCGCGGCGAGCTTCTCCAACATGGCTCGCTCGACATCGCTCATGCCGGCGGATGCGTGCGCAAGCAGGCCCGCGATTCGCAGCACTTCTTCACCATGCTCTGGCCGGGTGATCGTGCGGCCCACCATCTCGATGCGCTTGTCGACACCGTCTTCGTTCAGCTGCTGGGCGAGATCTGCGAGCAAGGCGTCCATCTGCGCCGTCGAGACTTGACCATCACAGGCTTCGAGTACGACGTGCACGAACGCGTTGCGCTCCGTTGCATCGAAGTGGCCGTCGGCGTTTGCGACCAGGTACGCGCTTTCGAGCACGGCTTCGAACAGCGCTGCGGCGAAAGGGTTGAAGCCTGTCGGACGTGTGATGTCCTCTTCCAACACCTGCTCACCCGAGCTGAACGCCGAGGCGAGTCGCACGAGCATGGCTTTGACGTCCGTCCCTGCGGCGTAACGAGGCGGCTCGCTCAGCCGTTTGGCGACCCGTGACAGCAGGTTGTCATCAGCTGAAGACATGATGCCGAATGCAGCGCTGCTCCGGCGCCGAGCGCCTAGCTTGCTCGAATCTCGAGCACTTGAAAAGCCCGGACGTCAACCGACCGGGCTCAAGCCGTGGGTCGACGCACGAGACTGCCGGCCGGAAGCAGTCCTGACCGAGAGACCGGCCCCGGCTCGGCTGCGCCCGCTTGCGTAAGCGCTGGCGTTCGAGTTGCTACCCCCGCCGCCTGCCCCAAGCGGGTGGCCATGAAGGCCTCGGCCGCGTGGTAACTCGAGCGCACGAGCGGACCCGACGCCACGAACTGAAAGCCAAGCTCGAGCCCGATCCGCTTGTACTCGTCGAATTGCTGCGGCGTGACGTAGCGCTCGACCGGCGCGTGCTTGGGCGTCGGTCTCAGGTACTGCCCCAAGGTAACGACGTCGACCTCGGCCTTGCGCAAATCGCTGAGCGTCTCCAGCACCTCGTCGTCCGTCTCCCCCATGCCCACCATGATCGAGCTCTTGGTCAGGCCGTGTGGCGCCAGCGATTTGGCGTGCGCCAGAACGCCGAGCGACACGTCGTAGTCGCAACGCTGATCCCGGATCTTCGGCGTGAGCCGGCGCGGCACTTCGATGTTGTGCGCGTAAACGTCAGGCCCGCCGCTCTGCACCGTCGCAACGTCGTCGCGCTTGCCGCGAAAATCGCCGACCAGCGTTTCCACCAACAGATCGGGCTGCCGCGCTTTGAGCGCGCTCACGGTGCGCGCCACGTGGGACGCCCCCCCGTCGAGCAAGTCGTCACGGTCGACCATCGTCAGCACGACGTAGCGCAGACCCAGACCCGCGATTGCGCGCGCCACGTGTTCGGGTTCGCGCGGATCCACTGCGCCCCTCGGGTTACCGGTGGTGACGGCGCAGAAGCGGCAGCCGCGCGTGCACGTGTGCCCGAGCAGCATCACCGTCGCGGTTCCCGAAGACCAGCACTCACCCACGTTTGGGCAACGCGCTTCTTCGCAAACCGTGTACAGGTCGAGACCCCGCAACGTCTGCTTCAGGCGCTTGTAATTCTCGCCCCCGGGCGCGCGAACTTTGAGCCACGCGGGCTTTGGACCCAAGCCGCCGCGCTCTGGCTGATTCGCGGCCGACTCGGCCCCAGCTTCACTCGTTCCAGCGACGTCGAGTTCGAGACTCATGGCGTCTCTCCTTGCAACAGCTGCGTGAGCAACTCGCTCACGCGCTTGGGATCTGCCGAGCCCTGGCACAACTTCATCACTTGCCCGACGAAGAAGCCGAGCGTACCGGTCTTGCCGGCGCGATACGTTTCTACGCCCTTGGGGTTATCGGCCAAGACCTTCTGGCACATTGCGAGCAGCGCGCTCGAGTCCGAGACGACGCGCATGCCGCGCTGCTCGACGATCGTCGCCGGCCGCTCACTGGTGCCCTCGATCGCCGCGTAGACTTCTTTGGCTTGCTTGCCCGAGATCTCACCCTTGTCGACCAGCGCGAGCAGCTCCGCGACTTGCTCGGGGGTAACCGGAAACTTGGCTTCGAGGCCATGCAACGTCGATCCCCGCAGCACCTCCGTCTGGATCCAGTTGGCGACCTTGACGGGCTGGGTAAACAATTCGACGGTGGCTTCGAAGAAGCGCGCTACGGCGGGATGCGAGGTCAGAACTTGAGCCGCCGCAGCGGACACCCCCCATTGCTGTTCGTAGCGCGCGCGCCGAGCCCGCGGCAGTTCGCCGATCTTTTGTTGCTCGGCTTGCACCAACTCTGTCCCGATCAGCAGCGGCGGCAAGTCCGGATCGGGGAAGTAGCGGTAGTCGTGTGCGTCCGCCTTCGAGCGCAGCGGCTTCGTCAAGTTGCGTTCGGGGTCGTAGGCCCGCGTCTCCTGCACGACGCTCCCCCCAGAATCGAGGATTGCCGTTTGGCGAGCGATCTCCGCGTCGATGGCCTTGTGTACGAAGCGAAACGAGTTGATGTTCTTCAGCTCGACCCGGGTGCCGAGCTTGGTGGACCCCTTGGGACGGATCGAAACGTTGGCGTCGCAGCGAAAACTCCCTTCTTCGAGGTTGCCGTCGTTGACGCCGATGAACACGAGCACGTCGCGCAGCGCGCGCAAGTAGGCCGCCGCTTCGGTGCTCGAGGCGAGATCGGGGTCGCCCACGATTTCGATCAGCGGCGTCCCGGCGCGATTCAAATCGACGACCGAGCTACCGCCCTGGCCGTGCACGTTCTTGCCGGCGTCTTCCTCCATGTGCACGCGGGTGATCCCCGCGCGCTTGATGCCCGCTTCGAGATCGACGTCGAGGTGGCCGTGCTCGGAGAACGGTTCGGCGTATTGGCTGATCTGGTAACCCTTGGGCAGGTCGGGATAAAAGTACTGCTTGCGCTCGAAGGTGCTGTGCGGACGGATCTCGCAGCCCAAAGCCAGCGCTGCGCGCACCGCCAAATGCACCGCTTCGGCGTTCGCCCGCGGCAGTGATCCAGGCCAGCCCAAGCACACCGGACACACGTTCTCGTTGGGAGCTTCGCCGAACGCCGCGGGGCAGCGACAGAACAACTTGGTCTGCGTCAGTAGCTGGGCGTGAACTTCCAAACCGATGACGGGCTCGTATTGCGTCATTGCGTCTTCCTGCACCGGGTGCGAGCGGGTCAGGGACTGTGGAACAACATCCCCCCCACTAGCAACCCAGAAACCAAGGATGGCCGAGAGCGGCATCCAGTCCTAGCGCGCGCCCGGTCAGTGGCCCGTGTTCGTCAGGGGGCGCCGCACAGCTTGGTCCAGGCGGTCAGCGCCGGTATGCGATCCGCAATCGCGCGCTCCAAGGGCTCGAACGAGCCGTGCGTGAGGCCGTGAGCGCGCGCTTCGGAAATCGCGCTCCATGCGGCGAGGTGCCGACCCTGGCGAAAGAAGGCGAGACTCAGTTCGGGCAGCACACGCTCTGGCTCGATGCCGAGTGAAACGGCGTGCCGAAGCGGTGCAATCGCCTCGCCGAAACGTTCGGCTCGCACGTGGGCGGCGCCCAGCCGAGCGTAGGCGTCCGCGGCGAGCGTCGTGCCCACGGCGTACTGGACGGCCAAACGCAAGCTCTGGTCGGCCGTCTCCTGATCGCCAGCTTCGAGCAGCGCGCTGCCGAGCAAACCAAGCCCTTCGCCAAGCACGCCGCGCACGTCGGGCGCGAGGGTTCGTCCTTCGGGCGTGCGCAAGAAGAACGTGAGCGGCATGAGCCAGCTGCCGAGCAAAGTCACCACTTGAGCCATGTCACCCCGCCCGGCAGCCTCACGAGCTTTGGGCACGAGCGTCAGATCCAAACCCGAGCGATTCGCGTCCGAGCCCTGAGAGACGCGTTCGAGCTCTTCGACCACGCAACGCCGCAGCGCAACGCGCAGCTCCGACAGCTCGAGTTCGACCTTGATGCCGTCCTCGAGTGCAACCACGCTCGAGCCTTGGTCTCCACAGCACAGCTCGAGCAAACTGAACCCGAACAGTGGGGCCAGTAACAGCGTGCGGATCCCGATGTGGCGCTGGATACCATCCACGTCGGTCTCGCGCGTTGGCGCCGGACCCGTGCTCTCTTCGGCGAGCAGGGCGCTGACCAAACGCCGCCGGAAGCGGTCGAGCGTCAAGCGCTGCAGCAGCGGCCCTTCTTCGGCCGCACCGCTGACTTCGAACTCGACGATCGAGGCGTTCGGATCGCGCCGATCGACGGTCAAGGCCGTCACGCGCGCACCCGTGATCAGCGAGAAAGCGAAAAAGCGCTCGCCCAAGATGCTACACAGCGCATCGAAGCTGCCGACCTTCTCTCCCACCCGCTCGAACCATCCGTCGGTACGAATGCCTTCGAGGTTGAAGACGCGAACACTTCCCATGCCGAAGCGCCAGCATACTCCGCCTGCCCCGCCGATTCAAAAACCAAAACAGCGAGCTGCCACGCGCCTTGCACCGAAGCTCGCTGCAAGCGAGCCGGTCTTACGCCCCGAAGCTTCGGACCCGTTGCTGTCCCCCGATCTAGCCCAGCGCGTCAGACGGAATCTGCTCACCTGGTACGACAAGGCGCGACGCGCCCTCCCGTGGCGCGAGTATTCGGATCCGTACGCGATTTGGGTCAGCGAGGTGATGTTGCAGCAGACTCAAGTGCAAACCGTAAAGCCCTACTACGAACGTTGGATGACATCGTTCCCGACGCTCGGGGCGTTGGCGCGCGCAAGCGAAGCCGAAGTGCTGCAGCACTGGCAGGGGCTCGGCTACTACTCCCGCGCGCGCAACCTGCATCGCGGGGCGCAGGTGCTAGCGACCAAGGGGGGCGAGCTGCCGCGCGACGTGGCGGGATTGAGAGCGTTGCCGGGCGTGGGCGCCTACACAGCGGGAGCGATCGCGAGCATTGCGCTCGGCTTGGATGAGCCGGCGATCGACGGCAACATCGCGCGCGTCTTGTCGCGACTGTTTGCGCTTGCGGGAGATCTCGCGCGTGAACCCCACAAACGCCAATTGTGGGCCCTGGCGCGCAACTTGTTACCCCGAGGGCGGGCCGGGGACTTCAACCAAGCACTGATGGAGCTGGGAGCTTTGTGCTGCACGCCCAAGAAACCGATGTGCGCCGATTGCCCGCTGAAGAGCTCGTGCCGCGCTCACGCTGCGGGCGAGCCGACCCGTTATCCCACGGCAGCGATCAAACTGAAGCTCACGGACGTGCAAACCGTTGCGGCGTTGGTCGAACGCAAGGGCCGCTTGCTGTTGATGCAACTGCCCACGAACGCGCCACGCTGGGGCGGCCTGTGGGTCTTTCCAAACGGGGAAGTCGACGCCAAACGGGGCCCCGAAGAGAGCGCCCGCCGTCACCTCGCGGAATGCTCGGGCCTCGAGTGCAAGGTCGAAGCCGCCCTGCACCGCTTGCGCCATCACATCACCCGCTACCGAATCGACCTGACACTGTACCGCTGCCTGGCTCAGGGCCGTCCCTCGGCGCGCGGCCCCAGTGCGCGGCTCGAGTGGGTCAAATTGTCCGAGATCCGTGAGTTCGCGATGCCGGCCCCGCATCAAAAGCTTGCGGCTTGGCTCGCGCGCACGTCGGCCGAGTGAGCGCTGCCTCGGGGCTTTACGCTTCGGCTTGACCCGCGCGCCAAAGTCTCCAAGAACGCCGCCGCATGAAGCAGGTCTTGTTGATCGTCACGGGCGCCATCGCGAGCGTCGTCGTGCTGTTCGTGGTCGTCGGCCTGATGCTGCCGAACCACTGGAACGTCGAACGCTCGATTCTGATCCACGCCCCGGCCAGCAAGATCCACCCCCTCGTCGAAGATCTCCACGCCTGGGGCAACTGGGTCGAATCGCGCGACCCGACGTTGCGCTACGAGTTTACAGGGCCAGAGCGGGGCGTGGGCGCCAACCGCATTTACCACAGTCAGTATGCCGGAACGGGTTCCACGCAGATCACGCTCAGCGATCCGAGCCGCGGGATCGAGTTCGAGTCGTGCGTCAACTCGCCGAGCCCCACGGCCCACGGCAAGCTGACTTACGCGAGTGAAGGCCCTGCAACGCGCGTCACCTGGCACGATGAAGGTAAGCTGCCGGTGATCACCGGCGCCTACTTGCGCGACTCGGTCGAAGAAGGCCTGCAACGACACATGGACGAAAGCTTGGTCAAACTCAAAGACCTTGCCGAACACCCCTGACACGCAGCCCGCTGGGCGTGTAGAGTTCACTCGTGGAGCTGGCCGGGGTTGGAGCGAACGCGAGCAACAATCGTGTGCCCGGTCGCACTCCCCCAAGGCTCGACCGAGGGTTCTGGAGCCGTTGGCTCGCGTGGCTGGTCCTGCTTGGCTTGCCGAGCGCGTGTCGTTGCGACGCACCAGCCCCGGATGCGGCGCCGGTCGCGTCCTCCGTCCTGCTCCCTACGGCCTCTACGATTGCGATCTCGCCTGCGGCAACTGCCGTCGCCGAGACAGAGCCGTTCGAAGCCCCGCGGGTTGCCGTCGGCAGCACGCTCGCGCTGGCCACGGATGAACGCGTGCTGTACGTCGCGGCCGAAGATCACAAAGCGCTGTTCACTGCTCCCCTGCCGCTCGGCAGCGCACCCGCGACCCGCTACGATCTGCCGGGCGCCCCCGCTCAACTGGTCGTCGCCGGGCACCGCCTGTTCGTCACCATTCGCGACCCGGGTTTGCTGCTCGAGCTGCACACGGACGGCGTAAACCTGACAGAAGCAGCGCGGGTCGAACTGCCGCCGGATGCCTGGGGGCTCACGCTCACCCCCGACGGGCAGAGCGCCCTGACGAGCAGTCCTTGGTCGGCCAAACTGAGCTACGTCGATCTGACGACACACTCACTGCGCTGGAGCAAAAGCGTAGCGCGTGATCCGCGCGGCATCGTGTTCACTCGGGGCACGCGCGCGTACGTGAGTCACTTGGTGAGCTCGGCGCTCACGCGCGTCGACCTCGACAGCGGCGCAATCCAAAGCGTCGCGTTGCCAGCGGCGCCGTGGCGCACGGCACCCGGTGACGAGCTCTCGGCTTCGCTCGGTTATGCGCTCGCGAGCGACGCGAACGGCGAGCGCGTGTTCGCAGCCAGGCACGCCTTGGGTGCGCTCGGCAAGAACGCTTGGTTCGGCGCGGCCAGCGTCGACGTGCTGTTGACCTCCTCCGATCGACCGCTTGCACCACGGGCGCCCAGCGCGCTGCCGAAACTGCGCTCTGCTCTGGCAGAGCAACTGATCTCCGGCGCGGACACGGATTTTTCCGGATCGAGTTTGACTCCGTTCACCCAGCCCCGCGCGCTCGTCGTGCGCAGGAGCACCGACACGCTGCTGGTTGCAGGTGAAGGCGACGATCGCATCGCCGAGCTCGACGCGTTGGCCCCCGATCCGACGCAGGCAACGATCCACGAGTATCAAGTCGGCACGGGTTATCACCCGACCTTCCACGTGGCCCGCCAAGGAGCCGCGCCGGCTGGCCTCGCCCTGTCGCAAGACGAAAAATCGCTCTACGTCTACTCGCGCGCCACCAACGACGTGTCGCTGGTGCAATTGCTCGAGCCCGAAGCGCCGGACTCGAGCGGGCGCTCACCCGTCGCCCACCTGGAGTTGGCACCCGATCCGTTGGGGCCATTCGGTGCCACGGGCCGCAAGCTGTTTCATTCGGCAACGGATCGCACAATCAGCGGCGGCCTTGCCTGCGCAGGTTGTCATCCCGAGGGGCGTGACGATGGTTTCGTCTGGCGGGAAGTCACGTTCACGACCGAAGACGGCGAGAACAAGAACTTCGTCGGCAGCGCGCGGAACATCCCACCCGAAGCGCACACCTCGGGTAGCGCGCGGCGCACGCCGCTGCTTGCCGAACGGGTGGGTGGCGCGGGACCGTACGGCTGGCACGCGGAAAGCCCGACGCTGGTCGACCGTGAGTTACAAGGTTTTCGTTTGCATCGCTGGGGAGGGCAACCCGAGCACGAACAACAAACCGTCGACACCGCGGCCAATGCGATTGCAGACTACTTGCGCCGCGGACTCGTTCCCCCGCCATCGGTCCCGATCCCCAGCTCCGGGCCGATCGCCGAGCAGATCGCTGAAGGCCGGCGGATCTTCAACTCGCGCGAGACGGGCTGCGCGGACTGCCACCTCGCAGCCACCGGCTACAGCATTTGGCAAGCCATGCCGCTCGCGGTGTTGGCACCGCCCACTGGTTTCGATCCCGATCCCGATCAGAACTTCAAAGTCCCCAGCCTGAGGCACTTGGCGGGCCGCGCGCCCTACTTGCACGATGGCAGCGCCGCGTCGTTGGAAGAGCTGATACGAATCAACGCGAACCGCATGGGCAAGACGTCGCATTTGAGCTCCACCGAACAGAGCGCCTTGGTGGCGTTCTTGCAAACCTTATGAACGAGAACCGCGCTGTTACGAAGCCCCTTGCCGCGCTGGGACTCGTGCTGTTGGCGCTCTTGCTGACGGCTGGCGCGCCGAAGGATCAGCACGAGCCCAAGCTCGACGCTCTGGATTGGCCAGTCGTGCTCAGCAGCGCGCCTAGCCCAGCCGAGTGGAAGAAGGCCGCGACCTTCGCTCCAAGCCGGCGCACGGGTGAACGCTCCAGCGGCTGTCGCTATCGCCATTTGCGCGAATGGGTCCGAATCGATTGTGCGGCGCTCAAAGTGGCCGCCATCACTCAGCTCGGCGGGCAAGCGGACGGCGTTTCGTTTCACATCGAACCCGCCGGAGAGGATCGTTTACCAGGAGCCGGCAGTCTGATATTTCCACTGCGGGCGGGCGAGCGACGAGCGTTTGCCTTCTGGACGTTCGGCGAGGGCTACGATGGCCCATTGACGGTCGTGCCCGCGATCAACGTGCAAGCCGTTTGGCTCGAGGGCGCAGCCCGTCCTTTGCTCTTGGTCTCCGACGCGCTCAACGAGCCAGTTCCCACCGCTCATCATCCCCGCTGATCCCACTCACCCAAAGGCCCGCGATGAAAACAACCTACGCTCTGTTCCCATTCAGTTGCTTGCTCGCGGGCTGCGCTTCAGCCCAGCCTGGCAGCCAAGCCCCAGAAGCTCCAACACCGGGCTCCAGCGCGCCGACCGCGCAGCCCAACCCTGGCCCCAGTTCACCCGCCGCGGCGAGCCCAGGACCGAGCGCGGCGAGCTCAGCCGCCCTTGCCGCCCCCGCGCCTTCGAGCTCGGCGCCCCCCGCCCCCGCCACAGCCGCGGGGCCCTGCGACTCCGAGAGCGTGCTGGTCAAGGGCGGAACGTTCACCACGCACGGCGCAAAGCAGGAAGCGACCATCAACGACCTGTGCGTGGACGTTCGCGAGACGACTGCACGACAGTACGCCGAATGCGTCAGCGCCGGCGCCTGCAACGCCGACAAGGTCGCGTGCGCCGAGCAAGCGACCTACGGCAATCCCGAGCGTTTGGATCACCCGATGGTGTGCGTCACCTTCTCGCAAGCAGAAGCCTATTGCGCCTACCGGAACAAACGCTTGCCGCGCACCGAAGAATGGGAGTGGGTTGCGCGCGGCGGCGAGCTCGCGCGCAAGTTCCCGTGGGGCGATGCGCCGCCCAGCGATCAGCTGTGCTGGAGCGGGGTGAAGGGTCGCGCGCTGAGTTGCCCCGTGGGGTCGTTCCCTTCAGGCGATAATCCGCAAGGCATCCACGACTTAGCGGGCAACGTTCTCGAATTCACGACCACGAGCATGGACTCCAAGAGCCCCGTTCGCATCGCGCGCGGCGGCGCTTGGCGAGACGGAGTCGAAGAGCTCGTGCGCACTGGCAGGGTTGGCGGCTTTCAGCTCAGCTACCGTTGCGGGTTCTTGGGCATCCGCTGCGTCGCCGAAGCCCGGGGTCAGTGAGAAACCAGCACTGCTTTGAGGGTCGAGGACAATCGAGGTAGGCCCGAGGCGAGCCCCGCTCGACAACTCGACGTACCAGCACGCCCAGCGCCAGATCAGGCCAGAGCGACACCCTACCCCGAGTTTTTGAAAGGCACTGCCGAGTTGGTTGGCCACCGTGCGCTCCGAGGTCCCGCGCACGCGCGCGATCTCGTCGTTGCTGCAACCGTCGAGCACGCTGCTGACGACTGCGCGCTCTGCTTGCGACAACTCGTTACCCAGTCCACAAGTGATGGCACTGGCGCTGAGCACCGTGCACACGCCCCACGCGTTGCGTAAGCTCGTTCCGCGCAGAGTTGGCCCGGAAACTCGTTGTTCCGTCGCGCGCAGCGAGATCGCCAAGAGCAGCGGGACCGACTGCGTGCGGCAGCGAAACCCCATCGCCGTCAGGCAGCTCGCCGC
The DNA here is from genome assembly GCA_036263015.1 of Polyangiaceae bacterium. Lineage (GTDB taxonomy): Bacteria > Myxococcota_A > Polyangia > Polyangiales > Polyangiaceae > SZUA-265. Next base: position 23,377 of record DATAHU010000257.1, read on the forward strand.
GTGCGAGGCCACCGTGGACGGCGCAAGCCCGAGCTCTAGCGCTACGGTCTTTTGAGCTTCGCCGCGTACCAGACGGCGCAAGATCTCGATGTTGCGCGGCGTGAGCCCCGCTCGCGGCGTCGGCGCCCGTCGCGCCCGCACTACGACGTGCGAACAGTCCTCCGCGTTGAAATGGTCGACCACCTCAATCACGCCCCGAGTCAGTCCCAGCCAGAGCCAGGCCGGCGCCGCGAGGCACGCGCTGCCGGCCCGCTCCGAGGCGCCTAGCTCAGCCAAGGACCGAGTGCGCTCCGCAGCTTGCCTGCCTTCTACCCCAACACCCGATAGTTGTTCCAAGTAAACACCTCCTCGAACCAAGACTCTCGGTCTCTGTGGAGGTCATTGTGCAGAGCGCCAGCCTCGTGTCACCGCAAGTAAAATTGCTGCTTCGAGCTAGCTGGGTCGGGCGAGGCCCGGATTCAGGACCCGAGCAGCCACAACAGGCCGCTCACCAGCAACCCGACCAGGGTCGCGAGCAGCACCAACATCGGCAACAGCACGGCGCGGAGCAGCGCGCGGCCTGCGCCGGCACCGGGCATTCCGGCAACCCCAGTGGCGTAGCGCAGGAGCGCTTCGCGCGGAATACGCGTCGCCCGCACACTATCCATCAGCTCTGCGTCCCCCAGCCGAAACAGACACAGAACGAAGCCGCAGGGCGAGGTCAGCAGATCCCACCCACACGTGTAGAGCGCCACGCACAGCGCTTGACGAACCCGCCGTACGGGTTCCGTCCTGAACGGAACCGTAAACCCCATACCAACACCGTAGAGCGCGTGAAGCACCACCAGCAGCAAGGCGAAACCCGCTGGCAATGCGACACAGGCGATCAGCAAGCCATGCTGGCCGGGCGCTGGAGCCAAGCCCGTCGCCGCTAGCAGTGACCAGGCGACCGCGATCAAGGGTCCAAAGGACAAGACGGCGAGCGCTTCTGCCCAGCAAGCGAAGGCAAACGCCGGTCCCAAGTCGAACGTGGCGCTACTCTCGATCCAGGTCGAGTCGCGCACGGTCTGCAGCGTCGTGTGCCACAGCCCGCCCCACGACGGGCGCTGCTGCCAAGCCAGGAACAAAGCGCGCGGCTGCAACGAGCCGCAGCCGTCGCAGTCCGTTCGTCCACAGCGCGCACAGCGAATTTGCGGTGGGACGTCAGGGTCGTCGCTGTCTGGTGCGCGCGACCCTCGTTCGTCCATGATCGTGCACTGACTTTGGACTCAAGTGTCCGCGGGATTGGGCTTGAGCGGATCGACTCCCAGCGTCGCCATCGCCTCGGTCACCACCTTGGCGGTCAGCACGCCATCCTGGCGCAGCGCATCCAGGGCGGCAAGCGCGATGCACTCGGCGTCGACCTCGAAATGCCGACGCAGCGACTCGCGCGTATCGCTCATGCCGAAGCCGTCCGTGCCGAGCGCGATGTAGCGACGCGGCACCCAACGCGTGATCTGGTCTTGCACCAAGGACATGTAGTCGCTCGCGGCGATCACCGGGCCCTGTGTGTCTTGCAGCATGCGAGTGACGTAGGGCACTTGCGCCTGGGCCTCTGGCTGGAGCCGATTGTGGCGTTCACAGCGCACCGCCTCACGCCGCAACTCTTGATAACTCGTGACGCCCCACACGTCCGCCGTTACGCCGAAGCGCTCAGCCAACAGATCGCGCGCGCGCAAAACCTGTTGCATGATCGAACCACTGCCGAACAACTGAACGTGTTTCTTGCCGGGCTTGGCCGCCTTCTGGAACAAGTACATCCCGCGCAGAATGCCTTCGTCGACGCCCTCTGGCTTGGCAGGCATCGCGTAGTCTTCGTTCTGCAGCGTGATGTAATAGTAGATGTTCTCGTTGTCCTGGTACATGCGCTTGAGACCATCTTTGATGATGATCGCGAGCTCGTACGCGAAGCTTACGTCGTAGGACACGATCGACGGGTAAGTGGCCGCGAGCAGCAGCGAGTGACCATCTTCGTGCTGTAAACCTTCGCCATTGAGCGTGGTGCGACCCGCAGTGGCGCCCAGCACGAAACCCTTGCCCATCGCATCGCAACAGGCCCACATCTGATCGCCGGTCCGCTGGAAACCGAACATCGAGTAGAAGATGTAGAACGGGATCATGGGCTCACCCAGCGTCGAGTAGCTCATCGCCGCGGCCGTGAAGCTGGCCATCGACCCCGCCTCGGTGATGCCTTCCTCGAGCACCTGCCCGTTCTTGGCTTCCTTGTAGTAGAGCAAGCCCTTGCCCTTGTCCGCGGGCTCGTAGAGCTGGCCCTTCGACGAGTAGATGCCGATCTGGCTGAACAGCGGATCCATGCCGAAAGTGCGCGCCTCGTCGGGCACGATCGGAACGATGCGCTTACCGATGCCCTTGTCGCGCAACAGGCGTCCCAAGATGCGCGCAAAGACCATGGTGGTCGAGGCCTCGCCCTTGGTCGCGCTCATGTATTCGGCGTAAACGTCGTCTTTCGGTAAATCGAGCTGAACCTGCGTGCTGGCGCGCCGCACCGGGATCACGCCGCCCAGCGCCTGGCGCCGCTCGAGCAAGTACTGCACCTCGGGGCTATTGGGCGCGGGCCGATAGAAGGGCGCTTCTTCCAGCTGTGAATCTGGCACGGGCAACTGCAGCAGATCACGGAAGGCCTTCAGATCCGACAGATCCATCTTCTTCTTTTGATGGGTCAGATTACTGCCCTCGAAGTTGGACCCCAAGGTCCAGCCCTTGACGGTGTGGGCCAAGATGCAAGTCGGTTTGCTCTCGCTGGTTACCGCTGCTTTGTAGGCCGCGTGAATCTTGGTGTGGCTGTGGCCGCCGCGACGTAAGCGCACGATTTGCTCGTCACTCAAGTGCGACACCAACTGCAGCAAACGCGGATCGGTGCCGAAGAAGTCCTTGCGGATGTAGGCGCCGTCACTGACGGTGTATTTCTGGAACTGGCCGTCGACGACCTCGTTCATCCGACGCCGCAACAAGCCGTCCTTGTCGTTGGCCAGAAGCTCGTCCCAATCCTCCGACCAGATCACCTTGATGACGTTCCAGCCCGCACCGCGGAACACGCCCTCGAGCTCCTGCACGATCTTGCTGTTGCCGCGCACGGGCCCATCGAGGCGCTGCAGGTTGCAGTTGATCACGAACGTCAAATTGTTGAGCTCGTCACGCGCCGCGAGCGCCAATTGACCCAAGCTCTCCGGCTCATCACATTCACCGTCACCCAAGTACGCCCAGACGTGGCTCTTGCTGGTATCGGTCAGACCGCGGTTGTGCATGTAGCGCAGGAAGCGCGCTTGGTAGATCGCGCTGAGCGGGCCGATGCCCATGCTGACCGTCGGAAATTGCCAGAAATCCGGCATCAAGCGCGGGTGCGGGTACGAAGACAGACCCGGCTGCACCCCCGCTTCCCGACGGAAGTGGTCGAGTTGATCCGCTTCGAGACGGCCCTCGAGGAACGCGCGTGAGTACACGCCCGGCGCAGCGTGGCCCTGATAGTAGATGAAGTCCCCGTGGGACGACTCCCCGTTGATCGGACCGGGCCCCTTGAAGAAGTGGTTGAACCCCACTTCGTACAAGCTGGCGCTCGAGGCGTAGGTCGACAGATGTCCACCAAGGCCGGCAAATCGTTTGTTGGCGCGCTGCACCATCGCCATCGCGTTCCAGCGCACGATCCGACGAATGCGCCGCTCGATTTCGACGTCACCCGGGTACGGGGGCTCGGCCTCGGGCGCGATGGTGTTAACATAGTCCGTGACCAACGGCGCATCGATGCGTGTGCCACGCGCCCGCGCGTGTTCGAGCACGCGCTGCAAGAGGTAGCTAGCGCGAGTGCCGCCGCGTGCAGCAGCAACGGCATCGATCGATTCTAGCCATTCACGCGTCTCGATGGGGTCTTGGTCGAGGGGCTCCGGATGATGCGTACTCACGCCGCGCCTTTTACCGCCTGCGGCTGGCATTGCAACAAAGAGATGCCCCTTGTCGCAACCGGCTCTAGGGATCATAAACGCCCGGTGCCGCGACTTTGGCGTGTCTTCCTGTTCCTGAGCATCTTCCTTTCGATCCTGGGTAGTGCGCACTACTACGTATGGGCGCGCCTCATCCGAGACCCAGCGTTGCCAGGGGCCTGGTATCCGCTGCTCACCGCGGCCTTCGTGGTGCTCTTCGTGAGCCTGCCCCTGGGCACGATCCTGGGCAGACGTGCGCCGCTGTGGGCGCGGCGGTTTCTGCTGCAACCGGCTTTTGTCTGGCTGGGTGCAATGTTTCTGCTGTTCGTCTCTGTTTCCGCAACTGATCTGGTTCAGGTCTTGCTGTCACGGTTGGTGTTCTCGGGGGCCGGAAGCGAGGACCCGATTCACATGAGCCGGCTCTACGGCTTGGCAGCAGCCTTGCTCGGAGCCGGCAGCACGGGCCTGGCTCTGCTCGAGGGATACCGTTTCCGTGTACGGCGGGTCGAAGTGCCGCTCGAGCGCTTGCCCGAGAGCATGAGCGGGTTTCGCATCGTGCAATTGAGTGACGTTCACATAGGGCCCTCGCTGGGCGCCGAGTTCGCGCGCAGGGTGGTCGAGACGTGCAATGCTCTGACGCCCGACCTGGTGGTCATTACCGGTGACTTGGTAGATGCGCCGGTTTCGGCGATCGGCGTAGACGTAGCCGAGTTCGGCAAGCTCGAGAGTAAGCACGGCACCCACTTCGTCACCGGCAACCACGAGTACTACTCGGGCGGTGAGGCCTGGTGCAGCGCGTTGCGAGCCATGGGCGTGCGCGTGTTGCGCAACGAGCGAGTCGCGATCGGCGAAAACGGTGCGAGCTTCGATTTGGCCGGCATCGACGACTTTCATGCCTTCGGAGAGGGTCACGGCGCCGACCTGGGCAAAGCACTGGCAGGCCGCGATCCAAACCGCGAGCTGGTGCTGTTGGCGCATCAGCCACGCGCAGCCTTCGAAGCGGCCCGCCACGGGGTGGGGCTGCAACTGTCGGGCCACACCCATGGCGGCCAAATCTGGCCCTTCAGTTGGCTCGTGAAGCTCCAGCAGCCGATCGTGGCAGGCCTTGCCCGAATCCAAGGAACCTGGGTTTACGTCAGCCGCGGTACCGGCTATTGGGGGCCGCCGATGCGTTTGGGAGCCCCTGCCGAAGTCACGGAGATCACTCTGCGCCGGGCAGCGACCGCACGGGCATGACGCGCACGCCGCTTACTCATGGGTCGAACCGCGCTTGTGTCCCTGCTGCTCACCTGCGGCACCCTGACTCTGTATCTCGTTACGTTATGCCCCGGCGTCTATTGGGGCGATAGCGCAGAACTGGTCGGTGCTTCGGCGGCGCTCGGCATCCCGCATCCGCCGGGTTATCCGCTGTACACTTTGCTCGGCTATGTCGCGACGCGCTTGCCGCTCGATCCCGCGCTTTGCATCAACTTGATGAGCGCGCTATCGGCGAGCCTCAGCGTGGGGCTGTGCGCGTTGATTGCGCGCACGCTCGGGGCTAGCGTGTGGAGCTCCGCCTTGGGCGCTCTGCTGGTCGGAGTGGGTCCTTGTTTTTGGCAACAAGCGACGGTGGCCGAGGTCTACGCGCCTGGAGCCCTGTTCCTACTCACCGCGCTCTGGATGGCGCTCTTGGCCATCAACCGCCAGCGCTTTGGGTATACGTTGTTGGCCGCCCTGATCGCGGGCTTGGGTCTCGGGGTTCATCTGTCGATTGCCACGACCGGCATGGGCTTCGTGGTTCTGGCCTGGCAGGCCACGCACGCTGGCTCGCCCGCTCTGACGAGCGAACGCCGCACTGGTTCGGCATTGATTCGCTCGGCACAGCTCGTGCTCGCGGGCTTCGTCGCTGCGCTGGGCGCGTGTATCTTCCTGTGGCTTCCTTACCGCGCTCGTCAGAATCCCGCCCTCAACTTCGGCAATCCGAGCACGTGGGATACGTTCCTTTGGGTGATCCGTGGCGGAACCTACCGCAATTGGTTCATGCTGCCGCAGGGAGTGATCGCGCGCGCGCTGCGCATCTTGAACATCCTGGGGCAGCAGCTGACGCCGGTGGGTGTGCCTCTGGGTTTACTCGGGCTGCACGGCATCGCCCTGCGGCGGGGTTGGCTGACGGCGACCGCTTGGGCGTTGGCCGTGCTCGGCAACATTTATTTCTTCTTTGACTACAACGTCTTCGATCTAGAGGTTTTCTTTCTACCAACCGTCTACTTGCTGGCGATTGCTGCCGCTATCGCTCTCGATGAGATCATCGCGATTCTAAAGCGCCGCTGGCCGGGTCTGAGAGCGACCGAGCTGTGCGCGTTACTGCTGGCGCTCGAGCTCGGTTGGGGCGTGTCCCATTGGCGAGCCATGGATCGCTCCGAGCAAGTGGAAGCCAATCGTTGGGGTTCGGCGCTGGTCAGCAATCTCCCCGCGTCGGCGGTTTTGCTGCACTACACCACCCCTCCCGAATGGAAATACGATTGTGTGTTCGAATGGTATTTCCAGCTCTTGAAAGGTGCACGCCCAGACGTTCACGTGCTGGTGTTGCCGAGCGAACAAACGGTCCGAGCCTTGGTCAGAACCGGCGTACCGGTGTTCACTTACGCCAAGCTGCCGCACACCGATGCGATGATCCTCGAAGGCGCGGATGCCGTCGCGCCCGGCTTGTTGCAGGTCGTCGAGGTACCCGATGGCCCGTTGCCACCGCCTGAACCGAGTGCGATCCCGTAAGTCCGAGCAAAACTCGATTGAGACGCGAGCCCCGTCGGAGCGTGTACCCGTTGCGGGAAGTCTGCGAGCGCGACTTGGTGAAACAACCTAAGGCCGGGGCTGAAATCCAAGCCCTTGGTGCATCAAGTGCCGATCCGAGCCGCGGATTTCGCGAGCCTGGCGCGACGAGAAAACCCTAGAACGCACTGGGCCGGCTTGAAACGGCCTCCGTGAATCCGAGCTCTGTTATCTCAAAAAGCTCGTGACGGAAGAATCATGGGCGCCTGATTTTGATTGGTCTTGGGCAACGCGCGTGCACAGACCCCGAGAAGCGCGAGAACCTGCTATATGCAGCGTACGGGTCCAGCCCGGAGGACATTCATGAGATTCTCATTGCCGTGCGTAGTCATCAGCTTGTTGTCGATCGTCAGTGCCTGTGGAGGCAAAGCCGACGACGGCAGCACCAACACCAAAAACAACGACAGTAAACCTAGCAGCGGCACCAAGAAGCCGGTCAAGACCACGCCGAGCGCGGGCGAGGATGCTGGCGCCACGCAAGCGGCGGATGACGAGGGCACGACCCCCAACAGCACGGATGACGACATCGGCGGCTCGAAGCCCCCGAACGCGACGACCGAGCCAGCGGGCACTACTCCCCCCACCACGGGCACGGCCATCGTGCCGACCGCCACGGCCACGCCCGCGGGACCGCCCATCGCAACCCCACCGATCTCCAAGCCCCCGATCGGCATCTCGCCCATGCCGGTAGGCTCGGGCACGCCACCCGCCGACGCACCGGTCCCCATGGACTGCATGGACGAGTCGCGCACGACATCGACGGGGTACTGCCAACGCACGATGACTTGCAGCAACGACTACCTGAGTTCGTATTGCTCGAGGCAGACGGACGGAACCTATGCCTGCAGTTGCAACAGCCAATACGCGTACGGCAATTACATCCTGACTGGCGTCGACGACACGACCGCGTGCGACAGCGCCATCGACCTGTGCAAAGGCGGCAGCACGGTCGAGTTCGGCGGTGACGTCACGTGCCTCAACCAGCAACAGCAACAAGACATCAGCTACTGCCAGATCATTCAGCAATGCGGAACCTCCGCCAAGCTGAGCGATTCGGTGACGGCGTTGTCCTACGAGAGTGACTACTCGTACTGCTCCGACTTGGGCGACGGCCGTTTGAGCTGCAACTGCAGCACGAGCACCACTTCCCGCACTTACGAAATCACGGGGCAAGGCCTGGATGCCGCCTGCCAAACCGGGCTGGATCTGTGCTCTGCAGACGCGCCCGCGTTCACCACCGATCCGACGTGCACACCTAGCTCACGCACCGACGGCACCAATCAGTGTCAGTTGCAGATCCAATGCACGAATTCGGCGGCGATTGCCGACGGCGTGAACATCGTCACGAGCGACTATCAATCGTCCTACTGCGGACTCGCGAGTGACGGAACTTGGTCTTGCAGTTGCTCGACCTCGACCACGAGCATGTCGTTCCAGCTCGCAGCAGATCAGATGGTGGACGATCGCTGTTCGGCCGTGCTCGACTTGTGCACGAGCAACACGACCCCCGAGCCCTCAGGGGAGATCAGTTGCGAGACGTCGTATCAACAAGCCTCGGGCGATTACTGCAATGGGCAAGTTACCTGCACCCAGAACGCGACCGTTGGCGATCTCCAAGTGGGCCTCAATGGTGCCTTGTCGACAAGCTGTCAACGCACGGGCGATGGTGTGTGGAACTGTAGCTGCGCGTCAGCGACGGAGTCCGTCACCTACGACGTCGAGGCGGATGACGGTTGGGCTGCCTGCACAGCGGCTTCTGATTCCTGCCCGGATAAAGTCGCAGTGGTCATTGGCAGCAATACTGGGGCAATGGTCGGCGGCGGGGTTGCCCGACCCCCGATCCTCAAGTAACTCTTTTTACGCAAATCCTGACCCGAGTGTTCTATGTGAATGGGTCTGTTCTCCCAGGTCTCCTGGGGGAACCTAATGCTTGCTATAAATTAACCGCGGAGGAGTCCTGATGAAGGCGTTGGATCGGGTATTGGTCGGCAGTTTGCTTGTGGTGTTGGCGGCGTGTGGAGCCGAAAAGGACGACGGAACCTCCGATTCCAAGGGCGGGCAAAACAACTCGGCGGATGGTGGCTCGAAGCCCGCACCTGCCAAACCCTCGAAACCCACCAAACCGGCTGCGGACGACGCGCCGGCTGCGGACGACGCAGTGGCGTCCGATGCTGGAGCGGATGATGCCCCCGCCGCGGACGATACACCTGCCGCAGACGACGCGACCGGCGACGATCCTGCACCAGACCCCAAGCCGACTCCGACGACACCCAAGCCGACTCCGACGGATCCGGCACCCACGGTCACCACGCCCGTCGATCCAACGGTGACGCCTGAGCCGTCCCCCACCCCCACCCCCACTCCAACCGATGCTTGTACGGTTTCGAGCAAGACGATCTCGACCACTTATTGCGAGACCGTCGAGACCTGCAACAACATCTACTTGGACGCCTATTGCTCCGATCAGGGCAACGGCTCCTGGAGCTGTAGTTGTTCGACGAGCTTGGCCTCGTCCGCCTATCAACTGAGCGGTGTGCAGGGCGATACGGCTTGCGAAACCGTCAGCGACCTTTGCTTGAACAACACGACGCCACAGTTCAGCGGAGACGCCGACTGTTCGACGAGTTACCAGACCGCCACCACGAGCTACTGTGAGAATCAACTCACGTGCACGCGTGAGGCGAAGCTGAGCGATACCGTCACGGCGCTGCAGAGCGAGACCCAGACGTCGTATTGCAGCGATCTCGGCGACGGCACGATGAGTTGCTCTTGCACCAACACCACGGGCAGCGTCTCGCGTTCGTTCACTTTGTCCGGCGCAACCGGCACGGACGCCTGCAACGTCGGCGCCAGCGTGTGTGACCCGAGCTCGGCCGCGATCGTGTCGACGACGGACGACTGCACGCCGGCGATTCAAAGCATGGCCGAGACCTCGTGCACGTTGGAACTCGACTGCGCGCGGACGATTGAGCTCGAGGGTGGAGCCTCGGCGCAGGTTTCGGACTACGAGTACGCAACGTGTTCGGCCGGGACCGATGGCGGAATGACGTGCAGCTGCTCCAACAGCACGCGTTCGCTCAGCTTCGAACTGCAGAACGGCGACGACGGGATGACCGCCTGCCAGGATACGCTCGACATCTGTAAATCCACGGACACCATCGAACCGTCTGGCGACGTCACTTGTGAGCGCGTTTCGGAATCGGCCAGCACCTCGTCGTGCAACGCGTCGTTGCAGTGCACTCAAGCCGCGACCGTCAACGGCCAACAGGTCGGCATCTACGGCACGCTCACGACTTACTGTTCTGAGACCACCACGGGCCAGTGGTCATGCTCTTGTTCGTCCGGAACGGCGTCAGCCACGATCAACGTCGAAGACGACGACTCGTGGGACGCATGCGTGAAGGCGTCGGACCAGTGCGAGCAACAGGTGCCGGTCACCATCGGTAACAACACGACCCCGGTTGGTATCGCCACGCCCGTAGCGCTCGACGTCAAGCGCTGACCAAGGAGCGGCAATTGGTGAGCGGCGCCCGCCTGGCGCCGCTGCCTAGTCCAAAGCGCGGTGCTCGCGCATCGCTCGAAGACGAGGCCACTCTTGCAGGGTGGCCTCGGTCGTTTTGTGCGGCCAAGGGTGCGTGGCTCAGCTGCGCGTTCAGCTGCGCAGCGCTTCGGAGATTGCGCGCGCGATGCGCATGCCGTCAACGGCAGCGCTCATGATGCCGCCGGCGTATCCCGCGCCCTCGCCCCCGGGGTACAACCCGCGCCAATGCGGCGAGCAGAGTGAATCCGGATCGCGTGGGATGCGAATCGGAGAGCTAGTACGCGACTCGACCCCAACCAAGACCGCCTCGTTCGTCAGGTAACCGCGCATTTGCCGCCCAAAGTGAACGAGCCCTTCGCGCAGTCGCTCGGCAAACGGCACGCCGCTCGCGTCCAGCACCACGTACAGATCCGCGGCGGCTATGCCGGGCACGTAGCTCGTCGCGGGCAACGTGCTCGAGGCCTTGCGAGCCACGAAATCCATGACGCGAGTCGCGGGGGCCACCAACATTCCCCCACCCGCGGCCGCCGCAGCGGTCTCGATTCGCGCTTGAACTTGCGTGCCAGCGAGATGGCCCAGGTAACCCGCCGCATGGCATTGCTCGGGCGAGACGCTGACTACGATCCCGCTGTTGGCATACTTCGAATTGCGCAGCGACGGGCTCATGCCATTGACTACGACCTCACCGGGTTCGGTCGCCGCAGGTACGATGAAACCACCGGGGCACATGCAAAACGAGAAAACGCCTCGACCTCCGCGGCTGTCGACCAATCGATAGGCAGCGCTGGGCAGCTTGGGATGCCCAGCGGAGGCCCCGTATTGGATCTGATTGATTAACGGTTGCGGGTGCTCGATGCGCACCCCGAGCGCAAAGGCTTTGGCTTCGAGTGGATGCCCCTGCGCTTCGAGCATGGCGTAGACGTCACGCGCCGAATGCCCCGTCGCAAGCACCAGCGCGTCTGCCGCGAGTTCGCTCTCGGTGTCCGCTTGCCTCACGCGCACCCCCGTCACGCGCGCGGGCGATCCCGTCGTCAGGATCCGGGTGAGTTGCGTTTGAAAGCGGAATTCGACGCCCAGCCCTTCGAGGCGTTCACGAATCGCGGTCACGACTTTCGGCAACAGGTTACTGCCGATGTGGGGTCGCGCGTCGGTCAAAATGGCTTCGGGTGCGCCGTGTAGCGCCAAGATCTCGATCACGTCGCGAACGTCGCCACGTTTGTGGGATCGGGTGTACAGTTTGCCATCGCTGTACGTGCCGGCTCCGCCTTCGCCGAAGCAGTAGTTGCTGTTCGGATCCACGGTTCCGCGCCGCGTCAGTCCCTTCAAGTCCTTGCGCCGTGGTTGAACCTGCTTCCCTCGTTCGATCACCACACAGGCGATCCCGGTGCGTGCCAACTGATAAGCCGCAAACAAGCCACAAGGGCCATCTCCGACGACCACGACGCGAGCGGGTCCAGTGACGGCTCGAGGTAAAGGTTCAGCCAGCGCGCGCGGAGCCTCCGTGGCCGTTTGCTGCGCGAACTCGCATTGCAGATGAAAGCGCACGCGGCCCGCGCGGCAGTCGAGCGCGCGCTTGCGAACCACGAGCTCGGGCAGCGCACTCGCAGCCAGCCCGAGTTTCTTGGAGGCAAGAGCGCGCAAAGCATCAGCGTCGTCCGGCTGATCCAAGCCCACTTCGAGCTCGAGCGACTCGGGGAGCTTCAGCCCAGAGCGGTCATTGGACATGGACGGAGACCTCCCGCTCCGGCATCGCCCCGAGCGGCCTCTGCCCGAGCTCGTGGACGCGCAAGAGCTCGGGCGGCAAGCTGCGCTCCGCCAATTCCCGAACGCGTCGATGATGAGTGAAGAACAAGACCTGCACCTCGCGCGCAAACTCGGCCAACACCAGGAGCGCCGCTCGAGCCCGGGCGTCGTCGAAATGGATCAAGATGTCGTCGAGCACGAGCGGGATCGGGGGCTGCTGTTCCAAATACCCTTTGAGGCTCGCAAGCCGTAGTGCCAGATAGAGTTGGTCACGCGTGCCATCGCTCAAGCGTTGCGTCTCGACCAGGCGACCGTCGTTGCCGACGCACAGCAAGATCTGCTGATCTTTGGCGTCGAAATCAATCTTGAGGCCGCTATAAGCATCCAGCGTCAGACGCCGGAAAAGTTCCTCCGCGCGTCCGAGCACCGGTCCTTGATGAGCTGCTCGATAACGCTCGACCTCGTCGTTCAACAACGTGTGCGCAAGACGCAAGCGCATGTACTCGCGGACCGAGCAGCGTAAAGTCGCGGTCGCGGCGGCAAGCTCTTCGGCCGCCGTGCTCGCCCCAGTGCGCAGACTCTCCAGGTGCTGTTCGAGGCGCGCCGCTTGCGCTCGACTTTGATCCAACGCGACGTCACACGCCTCGAGCTCGGGTTCGAGTTCCAGGCTGCGCTCTTTGAGCGCCTGCGCCACGCTGTCTTTGGTGCGTTCAATCAACAGCTCCAAGGTCGCGCCCTCTCCGAGGGCGAGAATCTTGGCTTCCGTTTGGACGATCAGCTCGGCCAGATTGCGCGCACGCTGCGCAGCCTCTTCCGCGCGCGCCAGCGCGTCCAAATCGGTCACTTTGGCCAAAGCCATCAAGCGTTGCAGTTCACTTTCGGCGCGAGCGATTTCCGTCTCGGCCAGTCCCGCTCGGGCGCGGCGCTGTTCGATCTCGGATGCCAATCGTTCACTCTCTTCGGCATTGGCGCGCGCGCGCCGTGCCTCACGGATCAAGGCCTCGCACGCTTCTTCGAGCGGCCGCTCGCGATAGCGTCCGAGGCTAGCCGGCAAAAGGCGCTTCACGGTCGCATCCAGCCGCTCGCTGTCACGGCGCATCCCGAGGATGCGTCCCTGCATCACTTCCATCTCCTTGAGCTTGTGAAACAGCTCGTTCGAGCGTTCGAGGACGCTCAGCACTTCGTCTGGTCCGGCGTCCTTCTCGAGCCCGATCGATTTGAGAGCCTTTTGCCACTCACCGCGCCAGACGCGCTCCGTCTCCTTGAGCTCCTGCAACTCGTGTTGAAGCTCTTCCGCTCGGTGCACTTCGACGTCGAGCCCGCGCTGCAGATCGAGGCGCTTTTGCCGTCGGCTGGACAACTGCACGCGCGCGGCCTCGGCGCGCATCGCCAGTTGCGCGAGGCGCTGCTCCCAGAGTTGACGGGGCGATTCGCCGATCGCGCCCAGTTGCGACGACAGCTCGTCGAAGCTCGCTGCGACTTGGGTTTCAGCGTCTTGCACTTGCTTCAACAGCGCCTCGCGTTCAGCCGCGATTTGAACGACCTCGGCATAGTAGCGCAGCCACTCGATCATCTCCCGCGGCGAAGCCGGCTCGACCCGGCAAGCGGCCCAGAGTCGTTGCCAGTCAGCGGCTTGAGCCGCCCGCTCAGTCGCTAGCTGCTCGCGGCGCTCAGCCGACAGACGCAACCGCTCTCGGGCTGCCGTTCGCTCTGCCACCAGTGCCGCTCTGCGCGTCACGCGATGAACCTCCGCGAACATCCGATCCGCGTAAGCATCCGCGCCCCGGACTGACTCCCGCGCGCGATCGTTGGTGGTCGGCTCGGGACTGGACAACGCCTGCTCGAGGGTTCGATCGCGCTCGCTGCGCAATTGCCTCAGCTGCGCTTCGGTCGGGACCTCGTGCTCCCCTTCCAGCTCTTCGAGGGCGCGCTCGGTATCGATCAGTTGTTCTTGCGCACGGCCCTGCAAGTGAACGGCCTCGTCCTGTTCCCGCTGCAATACCACCTGCGCTTGCTCGAAGCGGGCGATGGCCTCGAAGCCAGGAACGGGCAGGCGCGCGACGTCTTGCCAAGCACCTTCGAAGCCCGTCATTCGAGCGCGCAAACTCGCAGCACGATGTTCGAGTTCGAGTAAACGCTGGCGTTGCGTTTGCGCTGTTTCGTCGACGCCGACCAAGCGCCCCGCCCGAGCGATCGCGAGCGCGAGCGGCTCCACGTCTGGGACTTCGGGTTCGTGCTCGAGCTCCTTACGGCGCAGCTGAAGCGCGCTCTCGGCCTTCTTCAGCTTGCCAGAGGCATCCACCAGCTTGGTTTCGAACTGCGTCTTCTCCTTGGCCAAGCGCTTCAGGCGCGCTTGATCGTTGTCCGTGATCCGAAGCTCGTGAACGCGATCGAAGCTGACCGGGTTACCGAGCTGGAGCAACAGGCGGTCGGCATCCGCCTGGAGCAGCTTGAGCTCCCCCTCGCGCTTCGGCAAATCGATCTGGGCCTTGCGGTGTTGCCCGAGACCCAGGTTCAAGCCATCCAAACTCTCGCTGTCGATGTGAAGCAAGTCGCGATCGAAGTCCAGACGCGCGAGGCGCGCCGTCACACGTTCGATTTCCGCCTGCTCGTGGCGCAGATTCTGCTCGGCCTCGTGCCGTGCACGCTCCGCCCGCAAACGTCGCTGCTCGCTATCGTGGGGCAGGTCTGCAATCACGCCCAACTGCGCACGCTCCGCCAGGTACTGAGCGCGCTGCGCGACCAAGGGTAACAGTCTGAGGTGATGCTCGATTTGCGCCTGTTCCGTCCGCAGCGCCTTGCGGGTCGCAAGTAACCTCGTCCCGCGCGCGCGTTCTTCGAGCAACGCTTGCTCTTGATCGCGGAAGGCGCTCGGGCTCACCGATTCCTCTTGCACGTTGGCTTTGATTCGCTTGAGCTCGAGCAGCTCTTGATTGATGCGCTTGCTGCGGCTCTTGGGCGTGTAAAGATCGTCCGCCTTCTTGACCAGCTCAGCGAGCACTCTTCGCACTGCTGGGCTGCCCATGCTGGCGCCGAACAAACTCTCTCCGGCCTTGCCTTCACCGGCCAACAGCGACTGTGCACCGTGGCGTAACGTGTCGTGATTGAGCCCAAACATCGCCGCGAACAGCGTCTCGTCGGCGCCGCCCAACCGGCGTTGCCAGACGGCTTCGTCGACCGGATTGCCCGCCGCGTCGAGCAACGTGTTCTTCTTGCCCTTGCGCCGAACCAGGTACAGGCGCGAGCCGTCTTCGGCGATCCAATCTCCCGCCAAGCGCAGGTCGGCATGCGCATGCAAGAAGGCGTCCGTGGTTTGGATGGGTACGCCGTACATCAAGGCGCGGATGGCGCGCAGCGCCGTGCTCTTGCCAGCCTCGTTGTCACCGTAGACCAAGTCGAAGCCGGGAACGACCGCGCCGGGCTCTTGTTCACGCCGCGCGGCGAAGTCGAGCACGTTGCCCTTGAAGTGGCCAAAGGCCAAGAGCTCGAGCCGCCCAAGCCTCATTCGAGCTCTCCACTGGCGAGCAGTTGCGACAGCAACAGCTGCTCGACCTCGGCAAGCAAGAGCGAAAGCTCCGCGGGATCCTCCAGTCGTAAACCGGTGGCACCTTGTCGGATCTCGTTGGGCAACTTCTGCCGCAGCTCGTCGAACTGGCGTCCGAGCGCGCCCAGCGCGGCTGGATCTTGCTTCAGCGTCGTCAAGCGGCGCGCCAATTGGCCGAGCGCATCACCCCGAGCGCCCAGCGCCTGCGCGTCCAAGGTCCCGCTGGTTTCGATCCGCACCGATTCGATCCAAATGTTTTCGAGCTCGCTGGCTCTTGCCCGGACCGAAGCCTCCCACTGCTCTGGGTCTCGAGTGAACGTCGCGTGCAGTGCCGTGTGCCCGAGCAGCACGACGCGCACGATCATGGGCCGCTGTCCTGCGCGTTCGATCTGCTCTTCGAGACACCGGGTCACGGTGTCCAAGGCTTGTTCGGTGTCCGTCTCCGAACTCAACGTGACTTCGCAGATCTCCCAGCGCGCCACATCCAGAATGCGGCTCTCGACACTACTGATCTGTCCTGCGTCGTAAGTCACGAGCGTCGCGCCTTTCGGCCCCAACTCGCGCATGTGACGCCCCTGCAAGTTACCCGAGAATACGACCCAAGGTCGTTCGTGCAGCACCTCGCGTTGATGCACGTGACCCAAGGCCCAGTAGTCGTAGCCTTTGGCGATCAAACTCTCGAGGCGGCACGGAGCGTAATCTTCGTGCCCTGGGCGTCCGTTGACCGATGTGTGAAGCAATCCGATGTTGAGGTAACCTGAGACCGGATCTGGATAGTGCTGGGACAGATCCTCCGTTTGCACGCGATGCGCGTAGCTCTGCCCGTGAACCGCGAGCCCCAGCTCGGCCAATATGCGTGTCTCTGGCGAACGATGCGAGAGCTCGATGACGTTGTCGGGCAGCGTCAGATGCTTGCTGATCTGACTCATCGCGTCGTGGTTACCGCGAATGGTGATCACCCGCACTCCAGCGCGTTTCAAGCGCGCCATTTCCGCGGCAAAGAACAATCCTGTGTTGTAATCTCGCCACTCGCCGTCGAACAGGTCGCCCGCCAACAGCAACAGCTGGACGTCTTCCTCTTCGCACAGCCGCACGAGGTTCGACAGCGCGCGGCGCGTCGCTTGCCGCAGCAAGTCGACAGGTGCGCCAGGATAGCGCGCAAGACCGAGCAGCGGGCTATCGACGTGCAGGTCGGAGGCGTGAACGAACCTCAAAGGTCGCCTCCAGTGCACGGTGCGGCATGAGCGGCTTGCATCACGCAGCACGGCCAATGCCCGGCAAAGCGCCTGAATACGGCCCAGGGCAGCCTCTTGGCAGATCGCGACAACGCCTTGCGCAACACGCCGAGGCTCATACCAGGTCGAGGCCCGCGTGTCTGCCGAGCGGTGTCGGTCAGCCGCACACCTGCTGCCGAACAATGTCCGCGGTAGGGCCAGTCTCGATCGAAATCTCTGCCGTTTCGGGCTATGTTCCCGCGGTGAACTCAGAGGCGGCGCCCGCGGCGGGCAACATCCACGAGACCCAGCTCACGGTCGCGTCGCTCGGCCTCGTCGCCGAGCATCTGAGTGAACCGTTGTACGCCAAGTCCGCGAACCTCACGTTCGTGCTCGCAAACTCTTCGTTTTGCTCGTGGGTCGGCCGCAGTCGCGAAAGCATCCTCGGACGCACTGCCCAAGAGCTGTTCGGTCCGATGCTGGCGCAGACGCACGAGCAAACCGATCGCGACGTGCTGGCGCAGCAGCTGCCGGTGACGGCGCAAGAGCGCTTCTTGTTGAGCGATGGCTCGTCTCACGAGCGGCCCGTCACCAAGCTACCGCTAGCCGACGCCAACGGTAACGTGACGCACGTCATCAGCGTCGTGGGTCAAGCGGGCGAGAGCGCGGCTTCTGCACAGCAGCTGGAGCAAGAGCTCGAACGCTACGCGCAAGAGCGCACACGTGCCTTGCGCGACATTCAAGATCAACTGCTGCGCAAAGAGCGCTTGATGGTCCTAGGCCAATTGGCTGCGGGCCTCGCGCATCAGATCAGGAATCCACTCGGGGCGATCGCCAACGCGCTGGCACTGGTGCGACGTCAGCTGACTGGTGCGGTGAACCCGATCGTCAAAGAGGCGCTGCAGATCGCCAGCGACGAGATCTGGGAAGCCAACCGCATCATCGGCGATCTGCTCGAATACGCCCGCATCCGCCCACCCACGGTCGGCGATGCGCGGCTTTACGACATCATCCGCGGCGCGCTCGACAACGAGCCGATGCCCGATCGACTCGAAATCGAGATCGATGTTGGAGAGATCGCGGTCGCAGTCGATGAGCGCCAAATCCGCGAAGCCTTGCGCAACTTGATTCGCAATGCGCGCGAAGCGATGCCGGGGAACGGCAAACTCACGTTTCGCGGCAAGGTCGCCGCCCAATTCGCCGAGCTGCGGGTCGAAGATACGGGGGAAGGCGTCGCTGACGCTCAGCGCGCGCTATTGTTCGAACCCTTGGTCACGAGCAAGCCCCTCGGTATCGGTCTCGGATTACCAACTGCCCGAGCGCTGGTCATGAATCAAGGTGGCACGCTCGACTGTGTGGAATCTCTTCGGGGAGGAGCATGCTTCTTGATGCGGCTGCCCCTTCACCGTATTCAGGAAGAAGAAGATGCTGATCGATGATTTGAAGAAGCGCATGTTCGCCGCTATCAAAGCGAACGACGTGGTCGAAAAAGAGCTGTTTCGCACGATCGTCGGCGAAGTGACGCGCACGGGTGAAGAGGCCACCGACGAAAAGGTGACCAACGTGCTGCGCAAGATGGTCAAGAGCACCGAGGAAACGCTTGGCTTCACGAGTGACGCCGAGAAGAAAGCCGTGCTCGAACGCGAACGCGGTTTGCTCGAATCATTTTTGCCGAAGGGCCTGAGCGCGGACGACGTGGTCAAAGCGCTCGCCCCGGTTGCAGACCAAGTGCGCGCCGCTGGCAACGACGGTCAAGCCACGGGCGTCGCGATGAAGCACTTGAAAGCACAAGGCCTCGCCCCCGACGGCAAGACTGTCGCGCTAGCCGTCAAACAACTGCGTTCCTGAGAGCGAAGCCGGCCGTACTCCATAGGTACCTGCCGGCGTTCGTTTCGATCCGTCAGTGCAGCCCGCGCGCTCGGCCCGCGTGAGCTCTGCGCGCGCGTTACCGTTCGCCCCAAGAGCGACCCGCTCTGTGCGCGGCTCAGGCCGTCGCCACCGACTCGGTTTCGAGCTCAGTGTAGAGCGCGGCCAGCGCTTGATCGAGCTTGTCCACTTCGGTGCCGCCGGCTTGCGCCATGTCCGGCCTGCCACCGCCGCTGCCGCCGACGATCGCCGCCAGGGGTCGGATCAGGTTACCGGCTTTGAACGTACCGGTGAGCTCCTTGGCGACGGTGACCACGAGCTGCGCTTTGCCCTCGGACTCCGATCCGACGGCCACGATGCTCTTGCCCAAACGATCGCGCAGCTGCTCCGCCAGCTCACGCAACGCGCCGCGGTCGCTGACTTCGCTGCGCACCGATAGCACGCGCGCCCCACGGATCTCGCGCGCTTGACTCAGCATCTGTTCGATCCCCGATGCGCCGCCGCTCATCAGCTTCTTCTGCAGCTCTTGGATCTTCTTCTCCAAGGCTTTCTCGGTGGCAACCAACTTCTCGATCCGGTTCGGCAGTTCCAGACTGTTGGTTTTGACGAGTTCGGCGGCGCGATTCAAAGTGCCCTCGAGCTCGCGCAAATAGGCGACGGTGCCGGCCCCGGTGGTGGCCGTGATCCGGCGTACACCTGCCGCCACCCCTGCCTCACCGATCACCTTCAACAAACCGATGTCACCGGTCGCGCGCGCATGAGTACCACCACACAGCTCGACCGATTCGAGCATCGACAGCACGCGCACGCGCTCGCCGTACTTCTCACCGAACAGCATCATCGCGCCACGACCGCGGGCCTCTTCCATGCCCAGGATCTCGGTGGTGATGGCTTGGTTCTTGAGCACGCGCTCGTTGACCAAGTCCTCGATCTTAGAGATCTCCTGCGCGCTCAACGCCTGTCCGTGCGTGAAGTCGAAGCGCAAGCGCTCGGGTCCTACCAGCGAACCCTTTTGCTGCGCGTGGCTGCCGAGCACTTGGCGCAGCGCCCAGTGCAGCAAGTGCGTGGCTGAGTGATTGCGACGGATCGCGTCCCGGCGCAGCGTATCGATTTCGAGCTCCAGAGTCGTGCCGACTTCGAGCACGCCACTGTTCAGAGTGCCTTGGTGCACGACCAGCCCGGCTAGCGGGCGCTGGACGTCGCTGACTAAGAAGCGCGTGCCGCCAGAGGAGATCACTCCGGTGTCCCCGACCTGACCGCCCGACTCGCCGTAAAACGGCGTGCGACCGAAAACCAGTTCGAGATCAGAGACCGCACCCGCTTCGGCGCTGATGCGCGATACCAGTTGTCCGTTCTGCACGATCGCCACGAGTTCGGACTTGTCGCGTTCGCGCTCGTAGCCGCTGAACACCACGTTCTGGTTGGGCACGCGCTCGAGCGCCGCGCGATAGACGCCCTCGACGGCGCGCTCCACGCCCTTGAAGTCCGCGGATTTGCGCCGCGCCTCTTCGAGCGCCGTTTCGTAACCTGCGACGTCTACCGTAAAGCCGCGCTCGGTACAGATCACTTCGGTGAGATCCAAGGGGAAACCGTAGGTGTCGTAGAGCTTGAACGCGTCATCGCCTTCGAGGCGTTTGCTGCCGGCAGTCTCGAGCGCGTCGAAGCGCTCGTCGAGCAAGGACAGACCGCGCTCAATCGTGCGGCGAAAGCGCACTTCTTCCTGCTCGCACACGGTCGCGATGTGATCGGCTTTCTCGCGCAGCTCTGGGTATTGGGCGCCCATCAGCTCCGAGACGCGCAGAGCAACTTGGTGCAAGAACGGCTTGCTGATGCCCAAGCGGTGACCGTGGCGAATCGCGCGCCGCATCACGCGCCGCAGCACGTATTCGCGACCATTGGTGTCGGGCATGACGCCCTCGGCCAGCAAGAACGCCGTCAAGCGCGAGTGATCGGCGATCACGCGCATGCTCACTTCGTCCGGCGTCATGCCGCCGTGGTAAGACTTGCCCGAGATGCGGGCCGCCTCGTCGACCAGCGCGCGCAACAGATCCGTTTCGTAGTTGGAGGTCTTGCCCTGTACGACCCCGACGATGCGTTCGAGACCCATGCCGGTATCGATGCTCGGTGCGGGCAGCGGATTGAACACGCCCTGCTGATCACGATCGAACTGCATGAAGACCAGGTTCCAGATCTCGACCCAGCCAAAGCCCTCGGGCGTTTGCTCTTGACCGAACTGTTCGACCCTGGGCTCCGGGCCCTGGTAAAAATGGATCTCGCTACACGGGCCACAGGGCCCCGTGTCTCCCATCTGCCAGAAGTTGTCGGCCATGCCACAGCCGATGATGCGGTCGTCCGAAACGCCCGTTACCTTGCGCCACAGCGTCTGGGCTTCCGTGTCCGCAGGGATCCCGTTCTCGCCCTTGAAGTAGGTGAACGCCAAGCGTTTGGGATCGAGGTCGAGCTCCTTGATGAAACCCCAGGCCAGCACGATGGCCTGCTCTTTGAAGTAGTCACCGAAGCTGAAGTTGCCGAGCATCTCGAAGAACGTGTGATGGCGCGGCGAAGGCCCGACGTTCTCGAGATCGTTGTGCTTGCCGCTGATGCGAATGCACTTCTGGCTCGAGGTGGCGCGCTTGTAAGCGCGTTGCTCCTTACCCGTGAACACGTCCTTGAACTGCACCATGCCCGCGTTGGCGAACATCAAGGTCGGGTCGTTGGGGATGACGACCGAACTACTCGCAACGACCTCGTGGTCGTTCTTTTTGAAATAGTCGAGGAACGCTCGGCGCACCTGATCGGACGACTGAACCATGGGGGGTCCGTGTAATGGAGGCAGGGGCAGTTCGCCAGTCCCGGTGTGGGTGGGCAGAACGGGACCGGGCTCGCGGTCAGTACGGGGCCGGCTGCTGACGGTCGCGTGCCGCCATGATCGCCGCGTCGATCGAATCCTCGGGCAGCTTGCACTCGTTCTTCAGTTTCGCGCGGTTGAAGAGCGTCAGCGCCCGCCGATCGGCGTGCAACGTGGCCTCCGGAAGCAACTTCTTGTACTCGTCGCAACCGATGGCTTCGCGCCACGACAGGACGAACTTGAGCGCCGGAGACGCCTTTCGGCGCACCGCCGGGCTGTAAACCAGCTCGCGCGCCAGGCTCGTGCTCGGGGTGACTTGGCGGGTGTCCACCCAGATTTTGTAGAGCAGGTCGGCGCCGTCGGCTCCGAGGTAGTCCGCGGCCAAGTGCAGCGCTCGATCCGCGGTCTCCGACTCGCGCGCCGTGCTGATGATGTCCCGGCGCAGGACCGCGTCTTCGGCAACGTTGGGCTGTCGTACGAGCGCGACGGCGTATGCGTCGAGCGCGTCCTTGGGACGGCGATTTTTGACGTAGGCGCGCGCGAGGGCGAGCCATTCGCGCACGCTGCGCTTCTCCGGGGGCTTCTGCTCCAACTCCGAAACGGCGTCCTTGTCGCCCTCGAAGACTTTGCCGAGCAAGCGCTCGAACTCGGGATCTACCGCCGCGGGCGCCGACGAAAGGTCCGGCGGAGCCACCGCTGCGCTCGTGACCTCCGAGGCCGGCTCGGGATTGTCCACGCGCGCGACGTTCGGCACGACGCGCTTGGGCATCGCCCACACCGCGACGCTGACGCCCGCGCACAGGGCCAAGATCGCGACCGCGGCGACCTTCCACAGCCCAATCCGCTGCCCGACACCCGACAAGCGCGCGCTGAGCGAGCTCGAGTCCGCTCGCGCCGGGAAGGAAGTGCGTGGTAGCTCCCCCGAGGTAACGGACGCGAGCTTGGAGCGCGTTTTGGACAAGGCCGACGTCATGTCACTGCCGAGCAGGCCGAGGACGCGGGCCACGACTTCGCTCGCGCGCTGCGGGCGTTCATCCGGTTGCTTCTTCAGCAGATCGTAAACCAGCGAGCGCAAGCCGTCGGGAATGTCCGGATCCAGTTCGGGTGGCGGCTGAGTGATCTGCATCATCAGCACCGCTTGCACCTCTTCCGCCGTGAACGGCGGATTGCCGGCGAGCATGCGATACAGCAGCAATCCCAGTGAGTACAAATCGCCGCGTTCATCTACCGGCTGCCCCGCGGCTTGCTCGGGCGACATGTATTCGGGCGTGCCGAACACCGAGCCCGCTTGTGTGATGGGACGCGTGGCGTCGGCGCGCTCGTACAAGCTGATCTTGGCGATGCCAAAGTCCATGACCTTGACGATCTCCGGCTCACCCTCGCGCACGACCAGCATCACGTTGTCGGGCTTCAGATCCCGATGGATCACGCCTTGGCTGTGCGCGGCCGCCAGCGCCTCGGCGATTTGGCCCGTGATGTTGAGGATGCGCTCGAGCCCGAACAACTCCTCGGCGTCTTTGAGCGCCGTGCCCAGCATCTTGCCTTCCACGTACTCGAGCACGAGGTAGAACGACCCGTCCGGCAAGCGCCCAAAGTCCCGCGCCTGGACGACGTTGGGGTGCTCGATGCGGCCAGCGGCGATCGCTTCGCGTTCGAAGCGCGCAACGACCTCCTCCTGGACGGTCATTTCGCGGTGCAAGGCCTTGAGCGCGACGAACTTGTGAAGCTGGACGTGTTCGGCCTTGTAGACCGCACCCATGCCCCCACGCCCAATCAGCTCCACCACGCGATAGCGGTCGGCGACCAATACGCCGATTAGCGGATCGGCGTCCGAATCCGGAACGAGCTCGGGCAAGCCTTCCAACCCGTCTCCGCGGACGCCGGCCGGGTTGGGTGCGGCTTCCGTTCGCTGTTGAAGTTCCTCTGCCACCGAAGCCTGAGTGCAGGCTATCCGTCCGGGGTGCTCCGTCAATCCCGAAGCGCGACGCCTGCCGTTTGTTTGAGCAGGACGCGCGTGCGAAACCTGCGATCGCGGGCCGGAAGGCCAGCGCTCCGCGATTGCCCTGGGCGGCCGAACCGATGTCTGCCAAGGCGTGCCAACCCGCCTCACACGACCAGCTGCACGACGACGACACTGTCACCCGACGCCCATGGCGTTCGGTCTACTTTCGTCGCCAACCGGGATCCCGTGCCTAGCACCGCCCGACCCGTGCGCAACCGGCGCCGCTCGAGGCTCGGCCCGAGCGGCGTCAAACTCCGGAAACGTCGCAGCCGACGCTGCGTCCAGTACAACTTAACTTCCAACCCACAGCCGACCTGGCTCGCGAGTCCTTGCGTTATCTCGCTGCAGGATCACACTCAGCAGTCGATCATGCGGTTCGCAATTGACGAGGGAGCGTGTTGCCTGCGTTGGCGAGCTCCACTCACGGCTTGGAGGAGCGTCTAGATGGTTGTTCGCGCTACATTTCATTGGATTTCGTGCACTCTGTTCACCTTGGGCTTAGCGGGCTGTGGAAATGCCGATGACGACACGACCAGTGGTGCGGACAAAAGCGACGACTCTACCGAAGCCATCCACTTGGCGTTCATCCCCAAGACTGACAACAACTTGGTTTTCCGCATGGGTAATCAAGGTGCGCAGTTTGGCGCACGCGATCTCGGTCACGACCATGACGTGAAGATCGACGTCGAGTACTTGGCCCCTGCCGAGCTCGATCCGAGCCGCGAGCGAGAGCTCATCCGGACGGCCATCAAAGACAAGAAAGATGGCCTGATCGTGTCGTGCGTGGACGACACGATCAGCAAGCCGATCGACGAAGCCGTCAAAGCCGGCATTCCGGTCATCACCTACGACTCGGATTGCCCCGACTCGCAGCGCCTCGGCTTCTACAGCATGTCCAGCGAAGACACCGGGGGCAAAGCTGCCGACTTGTTGGCGTCCGCCATGGGCAGCGGCAGCAAGACCGTCGCGATCCTGACCGGGCGCGCCGGAGCCGATAACTTGGAGCGCCGTATGAGCGGCTTCACGGACCGCCTGAGCTCCAAGTACCCGGACATTTCGGTCGTGGCGACCTCGCATTGCATGGAGACCGCGGACACCTGCAGCCCGGCAATCGAGGACGAACTGATGGACAAGTACCCGGACCTCGACGGGCTGTTCATAGTCGGCCTGTGGGGCTTGCTCGAGGCCTGCACCTGCAGCGAAAGCGGGCTCACTTGCACTTGCGAGGAGACGCAGATGCCCAAGTGGAAAGCCGCTGCCAAAGGCAAGCTGAAGACCGTCGCCTACGACAGTCTCCCCTTCGAGCTGATGTTGATGCAGCAAGGCTACGTGAGCGCGCTGATCGGACAGAAGTACTTCGGCTGGGGCTACGACACGGTCTCGTTGATGTACGACCACTTGAGCAAAAAGACGAAGGTCGCAGACTTCGTGGATTCTGGCTTCGACGTGGTCTGCCCCAACAACGTCGACAACATGAGCGCCAAATGGGACGCGGGAGACTTCCGCGCGCCGTTGAAACCCGCCTGCTCGCTCTAGTTGTAACCCTGGCCGCGCACGATGGGCGTCAGAAACCGAGGCGGTATCCAAGCTGCAACGCCGCCCCCACACCCTGCGTTGGAAAAAGCATCAGGCCGCGCACGGCGACGAGCACGGCCTGATCGTCGAAGGTCGTGATCGAGACGCCCGCGCCCACCGAGGCGAAGGCGCGCCCAGCGCGGCGCCACGCGTCGAGTTCGAGCGGGCAACCGCGCTGACCTCGGGGACACTCGCCGCTGGAGCCCGCCACGAGCACACTGGTGCTCACGCTTGCATCGACCTGGGCAACACCCGCGGCCACCTCGAGCAGAGGTGCAACCCGCGCATGCTCGGCCCGGCTCTTGAACGCGTACGCCACCCGGGCCTCGCCGTGCACGGGTGTAAACCCAGAACCAGAATTCGGATCGGGGCCACCCCCGAGCGCCAATCCCAACCGGACACCGGCTTCGAAGTGGTCGCTCAAGGTGCGGTGATAACCTAGCAAGATGCGCTGTGTGGCGAGTGAGAAGCCGCCGGTCACGCTGCCCAGGCCGTTGCCGTTGATGCCGACATTTTGGCGCGCCGTCTCGTGCCCACTGCTGTCGTAGCAAGCGTAGCTTGGCGCAGCTGGGCCCCCACATGCAGCCCCAGTGCTCGAAAGCGCCAAGAAATCAGCGCTCGCGACCAGATCGAGCCAGTTGTTGGCGGGGCCTTCCGCGACGTTGGCTTTCGGCGCCGGTTTGTCCTTCGCCGTGCACCCTGGGAACTCCGGCGGACAATCATCGGCGGTCTGACAAGAGTGCGGCGGCGCTTGTCCCGGAAAGCTGGGCGCAGGGGTTTCGATCTCGTTTTCGATTCGCACGGCGTACGGCGCCAAAGGGCTCCCGTTGGACGCCAATTCCGATCCGTCCGCCGCTAGTGCCGTGAAGTAATAGAGGAACTCCCCCGGTGTGCGGCCCATCGCGTGACACGACAGTTGGAAGCCAAAGCCTGCGCCCATGGTTTCCATCTCCACGGCCTTGTATTCGCCATGTACAGCCCGGTAGTGCAACAGCACTTTCTGAGTTCCAGCCGGAGGCTCGACGTACAAAGGCAAGGGCGTGAACACCACTTGTTCTTGTGGCGCGGAGTGCTTCCAGACTGGGGCCGTCACGACCACCGGCGCAGGACACGCGCTCGGAGCATCGGCAGTTCGTTTCAGCTTCAAGCCGAGCGGAGTAGCCTCACTGCCCAAAGTTCCAAGGAGCCGATCGTCATAGCCCGTGCCCACCACGTAGTAATCGATCCGTGCACCACTTTCGGCTACTCGTGAACAGGGCCACTCGCCGCGAAAGTCGCTCCCCGAAGCCGTCAACTCGACGACCTCGAACGTCGTCATGCTCTTGCTCTTGAGGTGCACCTGCACGTGTGTGATCTCGGCAGAGGTGTGAACCTCGAGCGCCAAGGACGTATTGGCGACGTAACTGCCGTCGCCTCGAAGCTCCACACGTTTGGACTTCGGCAGCGCTTCACCCCCGTGGGCAAAGCCACGCGCTTCAGCGAATGCCTTGCGGATCAAGGGCGTGTTGTATTCAGGCGCCAAGCCGAGCATCGGATCGAGTTCGACGGCACGCCGAAATGCGGCCATGCCGGCGACGTAGTCCGAGGGCTGAGCACTGGTGTAGACCACGCCTCGATCGCGGTACAGCACGGCCAAGACTTCCGGGCGGCAGCTGTCCGCGCACAGGCGAATCGCGCGCTCGAGTTTTTCCAGAGCCACAGCGGAGTTGCGCTGCTGGTGATCGACGAACAATGCTTGTCCCGCGAGCTTCAGTGCGTCTGCTTCCAACTGAGCGGCAGATGACGGCGACGCGGCAGTTTGAGCCCTCGCGGGCGACGTCCAGAGCAGCACCGCTGAAAGCACCGCGAGCAGTGTGCTCCAAAGCGCCGACGGTCTGCGCGCGAGTCGGTCCGTCTGGGCGTGTTTCAGAACCATTGTCGAATCCATCTCGAGCCCTAATTCAGACACGCCGCGATCGCGGCTTCGCAGTCGATCGGTGCGTCGGCGGCCGTGGCTCCAGCGTCGGAAACCGCGTAGGAGCCAACACACTGCACGGCTGCCCTGACGTCGTTGTTGTTGCGGTAGCAATTCGAATACACGGTCGCGGCTTGGGTCTCGTCGCAGCCGTCCGCGCTGCATTGACAGTAAGCGCGCGCGCCGCGATCGCAGGCATCGTCGAGACGCGCTTCGAAGTCACAGTCGCAAGCGTCCGTGGCAGCACTGCAGCCCTTGGATTCGAAGCCGAGCCAGCCGCAGTAGAAGACGCACGACGCGGCGACCCAGCCGCCTTGCAGGCAATACGCGACGTTGCTCGAACCGAGACAACGCGTCGGATCGGTGTCGCTGCACGCTCCGATCGGCGTGATCGACGGACCGCAGATGCAGCCCGGCGTGCCAGATGCCCCGTCGTCTCCGCAGTGATCGTACAAACCGTAACCTGCAGCGATGCAGGCGTCGTCACTGCACTCGGTCGGCAAATACCGACCCGCGAACGAACACGCCATCAGCGTGTCGCCGTCGCAATAGGTGTCGCCCTCTTTACAAGGCGCGTCCGAACACTCGCAATAGGCATGCTCGTCGGCGTCCAGGCGGCAGCCGAGCGCGACTTTCGAGCCGCTGCACTGGGTATCGTCGCAAGTTAACGTCAGGCGCCGACCGTTTGCGCACGTGCCTACGATCTGGTCGCCTTCGCAATGACTCTGCGCAAGATCGTCTGCTTTGCACAACGGCGGCTCGGGCTCGCTGAACAACTCGAGCACTTGCGACGTGCAATCGGTCAGGGCCAGCGCCTTGCACTGATCGAGTCTGCGCTGGTGTTCGGCGTCACAGCTCGCCTCGTCGTTGCCATCGTCGCGACACGTCTGAAGGCCGCGGTCCGCCCAAGCCTCGCAATCGGGTCGACAATCGAGCGCCTCGACGTCGGATTGATCGAGCGATTGACCCGTGGCGCAGCTCGCGACCACGAGTGCGCCCAACACCAAGAGCCAATTCACGCGCGGCATCAACGTACCTGCCTCGTTGCCACGGGTGCACAGGTGCTGACACCCGCCCCGTACACCAGATACGGAAAGGTCACGTCCAGACGACGACTCCCCTTACCCGGTACGAACACGTCGACCCCCGTCGTATTCTCAGTGGCTCGAGTAAACACGTAGTACTCGCCTCCCCATGCAGCCATCGCGAAATCTCCGACGCTCACGTGAAACGGCACGACTTCTGAGCTTTTCACCGAGGCGCTCTGCTTGTCGACGATCGCAAAGTAGACCTTGAATGGGTCGTCACCCAGAGAGGACTCGTAGAGTTGCCTTGGGCAGAAGGCCGCCAACACGCCGTCACCCGTGCCCGTGAGTTCACAGCCGCGGCTCGAAATCGGATCCCCGAGGGTGCCGATGACGCGGCCCTTGGCCGTCGTGGGATCGACTGCCAACAACTTGCCCGGCACTCCATCCTCGGCATTTTCGGCGCCCCACCACTCCGCCAAGAACAACGTCTCCGAGTCGGACTCGACGTTGTCGCGCACGAACGCCATGCCCGTGCCATGGCCTTCACTGAGCGTCGGATCGTGCCCTGATGGCAGACACTCCAAGTCGTGAGTATCGAGCTTGTAGATGTTGCCATCGGCGTGGTTGACCCAGGCCGTGCCGTCGCGCTGAATCGCCATCGAGAAGACTTGGTAGTCCGGGTTGCAAACGAAACGCCCGACGTCTTTGATCTCGAGTTTCAGCGGCTCGAAGATCAAAAGATGATTGTCGGGCGTGAGCAAGTAGATACCCTTGCCCGACTCACACGACGGTACGAACGCCTCGTCGCTGAGGATCGCTTCGTCATCCGGGATCGCGGCTTGGCCGTTGCCTTGCAGCGCCCCGAGCACGGCCTTTTCGTGTCCAGCGTCGGGCTCGATCTGGACGGCCGTCGGCTTTGGAGCACTACACGCACCGAGGATGAGCGGCACGAGCCACGAGTACGGTCCGCTGCGAGGTATCGATTGGAATGCCAAGTGCACGCCTCCGCACGGTAAGGCAGGTTCACACGGGCAAGCAATAGTCCGAATCTCAAAACCGCGTGCACTTCGAGAGTCCAGGGCCACCGGCGCTCGAAATCTGACTCAAATGCATCACGCCCCTGGCGGCTTCGAAAGCCGCGCAGGGGCGCGCTACAAGTTAAGAGCCCGTTGGGCGAGCTCCGACTAAGACGTCACTTGCCGTCGCACATCACGCCACTGCCCCCTGCGCTGCTCGGCGCGGGTGCGTCCGTACACATGTGCGTCTCCCAGGTGTCGACGCAGGAGCTGTTGGCGCACAACGAAGAGTCCCCGTCGCCAGCGCCCGTGCAGTCACCACCGGCTGCCAGCTGCGCGCGACACGCACCCTCGAAGCACACCGCACCGGGTGCACAGCGCAACGCCGTGCCGGAGCCGGGATCTTCGTCACAATCGTCGTCCACAGCCGCACCCGCGACGCAAGTCTTGCTCGGGGCTTCACTGGTGGCGAGCTCACACAGACCCGACTTGCAGTCGTAGTCTTCGGCGCAGCCATCACCGTTGGAGTTCTTGCTGGAACTGCACTTGAGCTGTTGGTCGTCACCGTCGAAGATGCATCCTACTGCTGCAGGTTCACACTCTTCCGAGCTGAAATCTGCGTTGCGCGCACAGACCGAGCCACGCAGCGTGTACGGTTGGCAAACGAGGTTGGTGTCGCTGCAGTACGTGCCCTCGGGACACTGGCCATCGACACTGCACTCGTCGTTCTCGTTGGCGTCGGCTGCGCAGATCCCGCCGCCACAGTAGCGATCCTTCACGCAATCGGCGTCGTTGTCACAGCGTGCGGTGCCATTGGCTCCGAGCTCACGACACACGTGGAACGACGTCGAATCGTCGCCTACGGTGAACGGCGCGCAGCTCTGTCCCGAAGGACACTGCGAGTCATCGGCACAGGGGAAATCCTTGGAGCAATTGTTCACGCAAACCAAGTCGATCGGGTGACAGCTCAGTCCGAGCTTGCACGCCGCATCCTCTTCGCCCGGCTTCGGCAACTCGGGATCCGCAAACGAACAGGGATCGCCCTCGTCACCCTTCTCGGCACAGGAACCATCGGCCGCGCAGTAGAAGTTGAAGTCACAGTCCCGGTCTTCGTTGCACGGCTCGCCATCCAACGCGCGACTGACACACGAAGCTTCGTTGTTCGGGTTCTCGGGATCGCCAGCGGGTAAACAGGTCGATCCCGGCAGACACTCGATGTCGTTGCCTGCCCCCGTCTCGGTCAAGCCGATCGTGCACTCGTCGCCATCAGCGAGCTTCGGTTTGAACAGGTTCGAAAGGTCGCAGGCCGCGCGTGAATAGTCGACCGGGCCAGCACAGTGGTCCACCGGCTTGTACTCTTGGTTGCAATCCTTGGCTTGCCACTCGGCGATGCACTCGGAAACGCCCTTGGCGTTGATCTCTACCCGATCGAGGTCGACGCTGAAGGCCAGCACCCCGAGCAGCTCGAGCCCCTGACGGCCCGCATAGTCGTTCTGCGTCGAATTCTTGGTCAGCTCATAAGTGAACACCTCGACGCACTTGTCGACGCTGGTCCGGCTCGGGCCCAGTCGGTAGTCGAGCTCTCCGCGATCACAGCAGCGGAACTCCCAGTCGCAGACGGCCGAGATCAGATCGTTGATGTCGCCACTGGCCGTGACTGGTCCGGGTCCCCCGCCATCGCCTTCACTGCTCGTCGGGGGTTCACCCCCATCGGGGGCGGAATCATCGGCACTGGGTTTTTCCGGGCCGCCGCCGTCCGGCGTGGAATCATCGGCGGCCGACGTGTCGTCAGCGCTGGTCGCGTCGTCGCTGCTCGGCGCGTCGTCACTCGTGGGCGCGTCGTCTTTCGACGGCGTGCTGTCATCCGTGGTCGGCTTGTCGTCGTCCTTGGTTGCGCCCGTGGGTTCATCGCTGCTCGTGGGCCCTCCGCCATCAGCCGTCGTTCCGCCATCACTCGCCGTCGTGACGCTGGAGCTGCTGTCATCGCCGCAGCCCGCCGCGAGCGCAAGCACCAGCCCAGCGAGGACGATGGATGAGGTTCGATCGTGGATCGTCATTTTCATTCGGTTTCTCTCCCTGACGGATGTGTTCGCCCGAAGCACGCGGGACGACGCGACCGCGCAGCAGGCCGAGAGCTCCGCGCGGTCCGCGCAGTCTACTCAGCAGGCGATTGGGCGCGCAACCCTTCAAACTCGTGGGTGTGGCAAAAATGCCGACAGTTCGTGAGAACTACTCTCTCAGCGCGCGAACGGCGACAGATCGCTGCCCAGCACAACCGGGCGATGCGGCGCCTCCGGCGTGACCAACGCCACCAGCGATCGTTCACTTGGGTCAGCAAACATCGGCCCAGGTTTGCCTCTTTCTTGGACATAGGAACGCGTGACGATCCGCCCATCGGGACGTTGCACTTGATATTCGTAGCGACGTTGTCCGGTATCCTTGCCCCGCTTCGTGATCCGAACCGTGCGCGACACGGGTAGCAAGATCTCGGTAGAGTTGGCAGCGGCGCGGCGCGCCGTGGCCAGATCCGTGAACGAACCAAGTCCCGCAAGCGTGCCGCCGATCGCCAAGAACAGTGAAAACCCGAGTTGGAGCAGGATCGATGCCGAACGCGAGTAGATCATTTGCGCCTGCCAATTCAGGGCAAAACGTTCGGGGTTCTTGGCATCGTAGCGCACCTCGGGGGTCTCGTCGTCGCCCACGGACGCGAACAGCGCCTCGAACTCGACGGGCGCGTGATGCACAGCGCCCTCGGAAGTCTTGTAGTCGACCTCGAGGCGATAAGTGTTGAAACCACGGTTGGAGGACTCTTCACCCGAAACATGCACCCCATGAGCGGGTTGGCCTTGGTCCCAAGTGACGATCGCAGAGTACAAGGACAGCGCGTCTCGGACTTCGACGAAAGCGAGCCAGCCGCCCAAGCTCGAGCCCCCCACGAGATACAGAAGTCCGACGCTGATGCGGCGCAAAGTGTAGCTGGTCAGAACGCGAAAGGGGCGCGGTGGCAGCTGGGGCATGGCGGCTCTCTCCTCGCCCGATGGATAGCGGTAGGCCATGACGACGCCAACCGCAATCAGCCGGGTCCCATGCCAGAAATGCCCCGGCCCCTCCGTAACAACCGTGATTTCCCACAAGCTCTTCCGTTTGTGGCCGATCGCACTACGTTTGCCGAAGCCGCAAGCCAAGAGCGGCGCCAGGAGCAGATATGCGCGGACCGTCGTTGGACTCTTTCGGTGTCAAGAGCGAGCTCGAGCTCGGGGGCTCGAAGCCGAGCTACTTCAGCTTGCCCAAGTTCGCGAACTTGGCAGGTGTAAACCTACCAAAGCTACCGTACGCGCTGCGCATTCTACTCGAGAACCTGCTGCGCTCCGAAGATGGCTACAGCGTGCAAAAGGACGAGATCCTGGCGCTGGCCAACTGGGACTCCCAGGCCGAGCCGTCGAAAGAGATCGCCTTTCACCCGGCGCGCGTAGTGCTGCAGGACTTCACCGGGGTGCCCGTGGCCGTCGACCTAGCGGCCATGCGCGACGCGATCGCCGAGTGGGGCGGCGACCCCGGACGCATCAATCCGTTGTTTCCAGTCGAACTCGTGATCGATCACTCGGTGCAGGTCGACGCCTACGGGACCGCTGACGCACTCGTCCGCAACACGCGGCTCGAATTCGACCGCAATCAAGAGCGCTATCAACTGTTGCGTTGGGGCCAAGTCGCGCTCGGCAATTTCAAGGTCGTGCCACCCGGCACGGGCATCGTGCATCAAGTCAATCTCGAATACTTGGCGCGCGTCGTGGTGGAGCAAGACGGCGTGCTGTATCCCGACACCTTGGTCGGCACCGACAGCCACACCACGATGATCAACGGCATTGGCGTGCTTGGCTGGGGCGTGGGCGGCATCGAAGCCGAGGCTGCCGTGCTCGGGCAACCGATCAACTTGCTCGTTCCCAAGGTGCTCGGCTTCAAGTTGACGGGGTCACTGCCCGAAGGCAGCACGGCTACCGATCTCGTCCTCACGGTCACTCAGATGTTGCGCAAGAAAGGCGTGGTCGGCGACTTTGTCGAGTTCTATGGGCAGGGGCTCGCGAGTCTCGCGCTCGCCGACCGCGCGACGATCGCCAACATGAGCCCGGAGTTCGGCTCGACTTGCGCCATCTTTCCGATCGATGCCGAGACGTTGAACTATCTGCGGCTTTCCGGGCGCAGTCCCGAACAGGTTCTGGTGGTGGAAGCTTACGCCAAAGCCCAAGGCCTGTTTCGCGACGCGACGACCCCGGACCCGACGTACTCCGATCGGCTCGAACTCGACTTGGGGACGGTCGTGCCGAGCCTGGCAGGGCCGCGCAGACCCCAAGATCGGGTCTTGTTGTCGGAGAGCAAGCTCGCGTGGCGAGCGGCCAAGGGTGACCTGATCAAGCATCGAGAACGCAGCGCGTCTGCCGATCCGAAACCTCGAGTACAACTCGGCGAGCAAAGCTTCGAACTCGGCCACGGGGCGGTCGTGATCGCTGCGATAACTTCTTGCACGAACACCAGCAACCCAGGCGTCATGCTGGCGGCGGGCCTGCTTGCGCAGCGCGCGATGTGGCGAGGCTTACAGACCAAACCCTGGGTCAAGACCAGCTTGGCGCCGGGCTCACAAGTGGTGACGGCGTACCTCAGCGCCGCCGGGCTGATGCCCGCACTCGAATACTTGAAGTTCTTCCTGGTGGGCTATGGCTGTACCACGTGCATCGGCAATAGCGGTCCGTTGCCGGAACCGATCGGGCAGGCGATCGAAGCCAACGAGTTGGTCGCGGCAGCCGTTCTGAGCGGCAACCGCAACTTCGAAGGGCGCATCAATCCGCTCGTGCGCGCCAACTACTTGGCGAGCCCACCGTTGGTGGTGGCGTATGCGCTTGCCGGCACCATGGACATCGATTTCGCAAGCGAACCACTCGGCCTGGACCCGACGGGCAAGCCGGTGTTCCTGCGAGAAATTTGGCCATCGAGCGCTGAAATCCAGGCCGCTGCCGCGCAAGCCGTAACGAGTGAACTGTTCCAAGAGAAGTATCGATCCGTCTACCAAGGGACTGCGGAATGGCAAGCCCTCGAAGTGCCCGAGGGTGAACGCTTCGCATGGGACCCAGCGAGCACTTACGTGCGGCGGCCGAGCTTTCTGCGGGATGTCCCGAAGACTGCAGTTGCGCCCAAAGACGTGCACGGCGCGCGCGTCCTGCTCCGACTGGGTGACTCGGTCACGACCGATCACATTTCGCCCGCGGGCTCGATCGCCAACAACTCTCCCGCCGCTCTCTATTTGAACGAACACGGCGTATCGATCAGCGATTTCAACTCTTATGGAGCGCGTCGCGGCAACCACGAGGTGATGGTGCGCGGGACCTTCGCCAACGTGCGCATCCAGAATCAGTTGGTGCCGGGAGTCGAGGGCGGTGTGACGCGCCACTTGCCGAGCGGTGACGTGCTCTCGGTTTACGAAGCGGCCGAGCGTTATCGCGCCGAATCGGTGCCGCTGCTGGTGATCGCAGGCAAAGAGTACGGCACCGGCTCTTCGCGCGATTGGGCCGCCAAAGGCACATTCATGCTCGGCATTCGCGCGGTGCTCGCCGAGTCGTTCGAGCGCATCCACCGCAGCAACCTGATTGGCATGGGCGTATTGCCCGTCGAGTTCTTGCCAGGGGAGAACGCGACCACGCTCGGGCTCAGCGCCGAAGAGCAATTCGAGATCCTGGGCATCCTCGCCCAAACAGCGCCCGGCGAAAAGCTGCGCGTGATCGCCACTGACGGCCAAGGTAACGTCAAGCAGTTCGAAGTTCGCTCGCGCATCGATACGCGCGCCGAGCTCGATTACTATCGCCATGGCGGCATCCTGCCTTACGTGATGCGCAGCACGCTGAGTTGAGGTCGCGCAACGAGAGCAGATCTCAGACGCGCTCCAAGACGACCACGCGCGCCATCAGCGCGCGCCGAACCAAGCATCGAGATCGCTCGACACGGTTTGGAGCTCGCTCGAGAGTTTGACCAGGCGTGCGCTCGGCAACGAGAAATGCATGCGCTCGAGCAACGCTTTTTCGGCGCGCACGAGCGCTTTGAAACGGCGTAAACCCAGAGCGGTCAGCGCGACGAGCGGCGAGCGCTTGTGAGCCGGATTCGGCCGTTGCACCACGTAGCCCCAACCGAGCAAGTCGTTGACCAGCACCTGAATGTGTTGGCGCGCGACCGGCCGTGCCCGCGCAAGCGCAGGCACGCTCAGTGGCCCATGTGTAAATAGGCTCTCGAGCACGGCGCGATGCGAGGCGTTGAAACCCTTTACCGGTGGTTCGACTTGCTCCGCGAGCGCGCGCAGTTGGTGAAAAAGCCGCCGGACCGCGCCGGCCAGCTTCAAGAACGCGTCGTCTTTGGCTGCCATGCGGAGAGCTTCCCAGCTGCCGCGCCCACTGACAATCGGCATGTCTACTTGACAAGTAGCTTGCCGTTCCTCAGGCTCAGCCAGCGCCTGTTCGAGATTCGCATGCCTAGCTTCCGCCAGCAATTCAAACGCCCCCAGGGCCTGATGGGTGTCTTCGCAGGTTGGCTGATGGCCATCAAGAATCGAGAGCGCGGCCAATGGGTGCTGGCTTTGCTCGCTCCCCGAGCGGGGGAGCGCATCTTGGAAGTGGGCTTCGGACCGGGCGCCGATGCCCGGCGCTTGCTCGAAGCGCTCGGACCTCGAGGTAAGTTGGACGGCGTGGACGCTTCCGCCGTGATGGTCAAGCAGGCCCAAAGTCGCAACCGCCGCGCGGTCGCCGCGCAACGCGCCGCTTTCGTGCAAGGGGATCTCGAAGCCGGGTTGCCTTACGCCAACAGCGTGTTCGACGCGGCCGTGTCGATCAATTGCGCGCAGTTTTGGAGTGATCTCGAACGCGGCATCTCGGAGTTGGCCCGCGTCGTGAACGGCACGGGTCGCGTCGTGATCGCGGTTCAACCCCGAAACCAGTCAGCCAGTGCCCAAGACTCGGAAGCCTGGGCGACGAAGCTCGCGGCGGCGGGGCGCGCAGCCGGTTTACGCGTGGTGTCGATACGATTGAGCCCGGCACGACCACCGGTCGCGGCCGTCGTTCTGGCTCATGCCCCTGCCGGGGGAGATCCCTGAAGCGCGTCGCAAGCGCGGGGCTGCGCGCAGGGCCCCGAAGCTCGGCTCGAGTGCGTGAAATGCAGGTCCGGCCCCAACCCTGATCGAGGTCGCGCAGCGCCTTCACCAGCAGTGGGGCGGATTGGCGTCTTGACGGGCCACGCTGTGCGAGCACAATCGCTTCGTGGCTCTCGTCTGTAACATCGACTCGCACGGTCGACAGATGCGCACGCGGATCGGCGTGGTACTTCTCTGTTTGGCGCTCGTCTTGCTCGCTGCTTGGGCCTGGCCAAGCGGGGGTTGGTTCGCCTGGGTTTGTGCCGCGCTGTTTGGTTCGGCAGGATTGTTTTCCCTCGCCGAGGCGCGTCTGGGTTGGTGCGTTGCCCGCGCCGCGGGCTTTCGCACGCGCTTCTGATCTACTCGCAGTCGCAAGCTTCGCCAACCAGGCAGGCCGCGATGCCGTTGCAGGTTCCGCACTGCCATTCGAGGGAGATGGTTCCCAACGATCCCCCGCAAGAATCGCAGATCAGGCCGACGGCCCACTGCCCTTGGGCGTTGCAAACTTGAGTCTCGACGTTGTTCCTGCCACCGGAAGCGGTCGTGTTGCAAAGCCAGGAACCGTCGTTGAGCAAACTACAACACTGCGTGCTACCTGGCACGCACACGCCAGTGCAAGCGCCCGCGCTGCACACGTATTCGCACGCGTCTGCGCTTTGCCATTGTCCAAGCGCGGAACACGTCTGCGGCACGTTGCCCACGCACTGTGCTTCAGACGTGCCGGGTGTGCACAAGGCGCCGCAAGTGCCGCCCGTGATCGCCCCGCTAATCCAGGCGCCCGCCTGATTGCAGCTTTGGGGCGTTGCGTTACCCTCTCCCGCGCAGCGATTCGCCCCGGGGACGCATTCTCCGATGCACTGACCCGAACTGCAGACGTAAGGGCACACGTCGGCAGCCTTCCAAGATCCCGCGTCCGTGCAGGTCTCGGGTGCACCCTCCCTGCAGTCCTTGTCCCCGGGCTGACACTCCACGCACTTGCCCTTTAGGCACACGGCATCACACGATTCGCCATCCGCCCACGCGCCTGTCTCGTCGCATACTTGGACGGAGTCATCTACGCATTGACGTTGACCCGGTGCGCACGTGCCGCTGCACACGCCCTCCGAGCAAACGCCCATGCAGGGTTCGTCGCTCTGCCACTCGCCTGCGTCGTCACACGTTGCTGGCGCGTTATCCTGACAGCCCAAGTCGCCGGGAGTGCAGCTGCCCGTACAGACACCTTCCGCACAAGCGAACGGACACTGAGTTCCATCGGACCAGTGTGCGTCGTCCGTGCACAGCTCGATCCGCGAATCCACGCAACGAGTGACCCCTGGTGAACACTCGGGCTCGGAGTCAGCGGGATGGGAGTCATCGGGCTCGGAGTTAGCGCAGCCTGCGTTCGCCCCCGAAGCATCCGTTTTAGTGCTCCCGGCGTCGGCGCTCGAGTCAGCGCTCGCAGCGACGTTCGTCGAAGGTGCCCCACCGCGCGCTTGGGGCTCGTCACTGCCCGCCATTTGCGCGGCGTTGCTTGCAGAGGAGCTCAGAGCCGACTGTGAATCGGAGCTGCCGCTCGGTTCGAGACTCACGGCGCTCTCGGGCGCCGCCAGTCCGGCCACCCCACGCCCAGCGTGACCCGCGTCCACAGCCGAAGCAGCCGCCTGGTTCGAATCTGCGAAATTAGCGCGCTCGGAGCTACACCCCAGCGCGAGCATCAGAACGAGAGCACCATTTAGCCGCACCACAGCCTCGGGCTATCACGGCCCAAGCGAAAGTGTCCATTGACGGGCTTGGGCTACGGATCTGTCCTAGGAAGCTGCTGAAAGGTTCTTTCAGCGGCCTCCTGGTGTTCAGCACGAATACTCAAGCAAGTTCGTCGTAGAGTTGTTCGTATTGCGCGGCTACGACTTTGGCGTCGAAGACCTCGGCGATGTTCTGCTTCTGCACGCTGATGATCTCGGCGCGCCGCGACGGATCGAGCACCGCAACCTTGGCGGCTTCGACGAGCTGCAGCGTGTCGTCTTTGGGTACCGCCAAGGGACCCACGAGCTCCGCCAAGGGACCCGTATCGAGCCGCACGAGGGGCACGCCGAGCGCCATCGTCTCGAGCGCTGCGATCGGGATATCGACCTTGGCCCACAGATCTTCGACTGGAAACAGCACTGCATCGGCCAAAGCCAGCAGCGGCAACAAGCTCGGCAGTTCACCTGCAAAGCGCACGTGCTCGGGGTTCAAGCTGGCGCGCAGCTCGGCGTCCACTTCGCGCGCCTTGGCCGTCTTTTGACGGCAAGCGAACACCACGACCGCACCCGGGATTTGCGCCACCAACTCCGGCACGGCGCGCGCGACGCGCTGGGCGCCGCCACTGAACTCGAGGTCGCCGGGATACACGAGCACGCGCTGATCCGGTCGCAGATTCAGACGCTGGCGATAGTCGGCGAGTTGTTCGAGGCTCGGAGTGATCAAGCTACCGAGCGGGGGTCGGATCACGCGGATCTCGCGCTCGGGCGCAGCCGCCACGACGCGCTCGCGCGTCCATTCACTTTGCGCAACCACGATCTTGCCGAACAATAGTTTGCCCACGCCCTCGAACTGGCGCGGCGGTGAGGCGATGGTCTGCACCGTGCGCATGCCGCGCAGCTTGCACAAGGGCGCCAAAGCGCTGCTCGTGCGCGGATTCGGCGCAAACACGAAATGCCAAAGTTGAGCTTGGCGTTGCACGAGCAAATGCGCCATCGCGTGCATGTTCTGCCGTAAACCCGGCGCATACCCGCCGGGCTTCGGGTAAACCGGCACGACCACTGGACTCTGCGCGTCCCCGAAGGGACGTTGACCGCGGACGCTCATCACGGACGGCTCATGACGCTTCAAATTCAGCGCCAAATCGCGGACCAGACAAATGCTGCCGTCGTGGAACGGAGCTGTCACCGGTTTGGAAACGAACAGTACTCGCATGGAAACCCCACGCGGGCGCGTTGATGGTGGCGCTGGATTCACACCCAGCGCCAAGCCGCGCCCGCTCAGTCGCTCAGAGCTCGATCGGGTTGGCTTCGGTGCCTTTGCCGCCGCCGGCAGGCTTGCTCGACTTGCCCGTGCTCTTGGCGCGGCCTCTGCTGCCCTTCGGTGGCTCGGTATCGGGGCAACCGTCCTCGTCTTCGAAGCCGTTGGGGGTCTCGGCTTGGTCGATGCACTCGTCCTTGTCGTCGGGCACGCCGTCCTTGTCGTTGTCGAGATCGGGGCAGCCGTCGACGTCCTCGAAGCCGTCGGTGTCTTCGGCCTCCTTCGGACATTGATCCTTGTCGTCAGGCACGCCGTCCGCATCCGAGTCGGGGATGTCGGGGCAACCGTCCTCGTCCTTGAAGCCGTTCAAGTTCTCGGCTTCGAGCGGGCAGTGATCGGCGGTGTCGTCGAAGCCGTCCTTGTCGTTGTCCTTCTCCGGGCAACCGTCTTGGTCTTGGAAGCCGTCGATGTCTTCGGCCTCATTGGCGCACTTGTCGGCGCTGTCTTCGATCGCGTCACCGTCGTTGTCGCGGTCTGGGCAACCGTCGCTGTCCTCGTAGCCGTCGACGTCCTCGGCTTCGGTCGGGCACTGATCGGCCGAGTTGCTGATCAAGTCCGCGTCGTCATCCATCGCCTCGGCGATGTAAGCAAAGCCGACGAACGCGCGGAACGACGGCCCGCCGATGGCTTGGATCAGCCCGGGACCACCACCGAAAGAAATCGCGATCGGAGAGTTGAGCGGCGTAATGCGACCACCGACTGCAAGCTCCATCGGATTGGCGCCCGCAGCACTGCTCAAGGCCGATGCACCGAACAGGTCACCCACGAGCTGGAAGGCAGGTCCAATCTGATAACCGAGACCCAAACTGTAGAACGCCTCGGAGCCGATCTCCGTCTGGCCAATGCGTCCCTTCTGCTGACCGCGAAAGCCGGCGTTGGCGGCGACACCAAAGCCACCGCTCAAGAAATCGAAGATCAAACGGCCGCCACCGGTCAGCGATTTGCTGCCGATGAACGCGCCCTTGGCCGTGGCCTCACCGAGCGGTGCCGTGACGAACGCTGCGGCGCCCATCGTGAAGGGGCTGTCCGCTTCGCCGACGAAGCGAAACTTCACTTCGAGCTCGGGATCGGAAAGACCGAACTTGTCGATCGCCGCGTTCTCCAACTGGCCCGCCCCACCCTGCGGGGTAATGCCCTGGCCCTTGGCGTAAGTGACCGGAACGCGAAGGCCAATCTGCAAGGGCGAAATCGGCGTGTAGGAAAACAGGACGTCGGCGGAGACCAGGTTCTCGACGACCGGAACCGAGGTCGTGTGTCGCCCCGTGATCGAGTCGACCACGAACGGGCGATACGCGTAGCTCGGCATCAGGCCGAAGCTGATTGCGTTCTCACCATCACTGCGCGCGCCGCGGGTGACCCAGTAATTGCGCGGGCCGGCCGCGGTATCGAAGCGTTGAACGTTGAAGGTGCCGTCGACCTGTTGGGCATTGGCCGAAGCTGCGATCACGGCGCTGGCGGCGCAGGTTCCCAAGGCAAGCCATGAGCTGGGGCGTTTGAAGAAGGTCGAATGACGAGTGTGCGATTTCACGGTCCGAAAGCCCCTTTTGTCAGGATCTGAAAAGGTCAGGTCTGAGACGCGCCCACGGGCACGAGCGGGCGTAGCCTGTCACACGGGCCGATGACTTCGCAATATTCCTCACGAGCAGCCCTTCCCATTGATCGCGTGGGGGCCGAGCTCTGTTAGGCCATGGTGCCGGTGCCCCCTAGAAAACCGCCGCCCATCTGCCACGGTGTCGGTTCCGTCGTTGACAGGTTTTTCGGGGGCATGCGACACCACCGGCCAATTTTCGAACGTACGGTTTCGAGCTCGCGCAGACGACGCTGCCTGGTTCGACCCATGCTCCGAGAACCAAAGCCCACAATCCTTTCGGGGCGGAGAACGATCGCGAATGTATAACCGCTTTAAGGCGCTGGCCGTTGCCGGAGCCACACTTGTCCCGCACTTGGCTTACGCACAAACCGGCGGGCAAGGTGGTGCCCCCGGCACGGGTGATCACCCGACGGCACCAGCTCCGACGACGAGCGCGGCTCCCAGCAGCAGTGCCGCACCCCCCAGTTCAGCTCAGCCAAGCAGTGCAGCACAGCCAAGCGCGCCGCCCCCCGATGAATCGCGAGCCGCGCCCGAGGCTCCATCCGACGAATCGGGTGCGACGCTCGGCGAAGGCGATGCTGCGGCAGCTGGCTCGGTCGATGAGTCTGCGGGCGGAACCCTCGAGCCGCCGAAGGGCCCTGTGGCACCGGCATTTCCCGAGCCCGGTCCAGTCGCTGGCAGCAACGCGGGCGTCGGCACCAGCGCCGCCCTGAAGCCAGGAGCCCCTGCCGCCGAGAAGGAGCAGACGATCTTCGCCGAAGACTGGTGGAGTCACTCGCGGCCCGCCATCGAATTTCACGGCGCGTTCCGCACGCGGGCTGAGTTCTTCCATCGCTTCGCGCTCGGCCGCGTCGATACTCCCGCGTCGGCGATTTGGCCGCAGCCGACGGACCACTACTACGAAGCGGGTGACAGCAACCAGTACGGTCCGATCCTGTGTACCGGCAAAGAGACGGATCGCTCGACCAGCACCGATCCCAGGAACCTGTACGCCTGCAACAACAACACTCAGGCCGGTGCCAATCTGCGACTGCGCTTCAACCCGGAGATCCACATCTCGGACAACTTGCGCATCCGCTCGCAGATCGATTTGCTCGACAACCTGGTGATGGGCAGCACGCCCGAGGGTTACCGTTACGGCGTCAACGACGCGGACGGCGTCGAGGTGTTACCCCGCTCCGGCTACAACCAGATGGGCATCTACGACACCACGCAGGTGCCGCCCAACTCGTCGAGCAACAGTTTCACCGATTCCGTTCACGTCAAGCGCGCCTGGGGTGAATACACCACGCCGCTCGGCGAGTTGCGTTTCGGCCGCATGCCGGACCACTTCGGTCTCGGGATGCTCTACAACGCGGGCGACGGTCATGACGACGACTACCAGACGACCGTCGATCGCTTGATGATCACCACGGGCCTCAAAGGGCTCGATCTGTTCTTTGCTGCCAGCTGGGACTTCGTCAACGAAGGGCCGCTCGGCGCGATCAACATTCCCGGTTCACAGCCCTACGACCGGGCGCAGCTCGACGACGTCGACCAGTACACGTTGCGCATCATCCGTCAGCAACCGGCGCGGCTCGAGAAGCTGAGCTTGTCGCGTGGCAACGTCGTGCTCAACGGCGGCACGTACCTCGTCTATCGCAAGCAAACCTTGGCGAACGACCAAGCGCTGCCCGCCGATCTCGGCGGCGCGGCGCCCAATGCCAATCCCAATCGACTGGGTGACAACTATGCGCGGCGCGACGCGGAGATGTTCGTCCCCGACGTCTGGTTGCAGTTGAAATACAAGAAGTTCCGCTTCGAGACCGAAGCGGCCGCCGTGCTCGGCAGCATCGGCAGTGCTTCCATCGCGACCAACACGCAGGACACTTTCCGCACGGTTCCGAAGTTGAAGATCCAAGAGTTCGGCTTGGTCACCGAGCTCGAGCAGAAGCTGATCGAAGACAAGCTGCGCCTGAAGTTCAACTTCGGCTACGCCTCGGGCGATCCCGACGCTTACGATTCGTCGAGTTCCAATCAGTTGATCCCGGGGGCGAACCAGACCCAGATCAACGACAACACGATCTCGACCTTCCGCTTTCACCCGGCTTACCGCGTCGATTTGATCCTGAACCGCAATCTGCTCCAGCGCATTCAGGGCACGTACTTCTTCCGTCCCAGCGTCGAGTACGACTTCATCCGCGATCAAGCTGGACAACGCGCGGGCGGCGGCGTGCAAGCCATCTGGACGCGCGCCAGTGAGTTCGTCCAAGCGCCGGGCCACTCTGCCGATCTCGGGATCGAGCTCAACGGCACTCTGTACTACCAGGCCAAGGACGGCGTGCTCAACGACACGCCGGACACGATGGGCGGCTTCTACGCGGCCATGCAGTACGGGGTGCTCTTCCCCCTCGATGGCATGGGTTACCAGAGCCGCGAGGCGGACTTGCTCCCCGGAGACAACAACCCGAAAGCTGCCCAGATCTTGCGCTTGTTCTTGGGCGCGATGTTCTGAGAGCCGGGCTTCGCGTTCCAAAGGCCGCGCGTGACGATTCCGAAGCTCACCCTCGAGCCGATCGGGGTCGTTCACTCGAACTTGATCGAGCGTGCAGACGCCCCGCGCCAACCGGGCGCTGGCGTCGCAGCGACGGGCCATATCGAACTGTATCCGCAAGTAGGCATCGAACACGCTATCGAAGATCTCGAGACGTTCCGGCACGTCTGGGTGCTGT
Source organism: Polyangiaceae bacterium (assembly GCA_036263015.1). GTDB lineage: Bacteria > Myxococcota_A > Polyangia > Polyangiales > Polyangiaceae > SZUA-265. The sequence goes on from DATAHU010000257.1 coordinate 66,972, forward strand.
TCTGGTTTCACCGGAACGAATCGTGGCGCCCGAAGGTGTTGCCCCCCCGCAGCGAGAAGCGGCGCGGGGTGTTCGCGACCCGCTCCCCCTACAGACCGAACCCGATCGGTCTGAGCGTCGTGCGCTTGCTCGGTATCGACGGCCTGCGGCTGGAGCTGGGTGAACACGACATCCTGGACGGCTCGCCCGTGCTCGACATCAAACCCTACCTGCCTTACGCCGACATCGTTGGCGACGCGGGCAGCGGTTGGCTCGAGCGCACGGAGCCGGGCCTGGATCCCGTGGGCAGCAACAAGGTCACGTTCGGGCCACGCGCCGAGCAGCAGTTGCGGTTCCTAGTGAACGAACACGGTATCGAGCTCGAACCGCGCGTCCGAGCCACACTCGCCGCTGGTGCCACGCCGAGCGCTTATCGCCGCATCCGCCGCACGGACGACGGCTACGTGCTGGCCTACAAGATTTGGCGCTTCCGCTACACGCTCAGCGACAAACACGTGACGGTGCACGAACTGTCGAGCGGTCTCAAAGGCAACCATCTCCGCAGCGATCAAAGTCCAGAAGCCAACGCGCTGCGCGCCATGGTCGAACGTTTCGGCGCCTGACGTTCACTCAGGAGGGCTAACAAAGCGGAAGCTGGCCTGAGAACTAGGTGCCAGCCAGCGTTCGCTAATTGCAGTCTCTGCAGCCCTCTGCACGCTATAGATTAACCGCCAAGAGGCCACGGCCGCCAAGACCTCATCCCAGGAGCAAGCGGTTCAATCCAAAACGCTCAAGCCCGGAGCACGTTCTTCAACATCCACTCGATGAAGCGTCCGTAGGGCGGCGCGAACGTGCCGACGCCGGAGAAGCGCGATTGCAGGAACACACTCTTGCTGTGGCTGAACGTCTCGAAGCTTCTGCGCCCAAAGTACGCGCCGTTGCCGCTGGCACCGGTGCCCTCGCGCGGCAACGAATCGCATAGGAAGTGCAACAGCGTGTCGTTGATGGTCACTCCGCCGGAAATGGTTTCGGTCAACACGCGCCCGATGCGCACGCCATCTTCGTCGAAGTAATAGAGCGCCAGCGGCCTCGGGCGAGCGTTGACGTAGCGGAGCGCGTCGTCGAACGTGTCGTAAGGGACGATTGGCAACAACGGTCCGAAGATCTCTTCGCGCATGACGCTGGCGTCGTCGGGCACGTCCCAGAGCGCGACCAGCGCCATTTTTTGGCTCTGGTCGAGCACTTCGTCAGCGGGATTGAAGACGCGCTGGCTGGCGCCCTTTTGCACGGCCTCGTCGAGCAAACGTAGGAGGCGTTGCTTGCGCTCGGGCGTCGCCACCGCGCTGTAGTCGGGATTGTCGCGCAACGTCCCAAAGCACTGCTTCACGCGCGCTTGCAGTTGCTCCACCACCTGGCTGACGCTCTCGCGTGGCACGAGCAAGTAGTCGGGCGCGACGCAGGATTGTCCGGCGGAATAACACTTGCCTTGGACGATGCGCGCCGCGAAGCGCTCGACGGAGAACCCGCGTTGCAAGATTGCGGGGCACTTACCCCCGAGTTCGAGCGTGACCGGCACGAGGTTCTTGGCAGCGGCCAACGCCACTTTACGGCCCACGCTTTCGCCGCCAGTGAACAGCAAGTGATCGAACGGCAGTTCGGCGAAGGCTTGCCCAACCTCTGCACCTCCGAGCACGACCTGTACGAACTCGTGTGGCAACTCGCGTTCGAGCACGCGCGCCAAGAGTTCCGAAGTGCGCGACACGTGCTCGGATAGTTTGAGCATCACGCGGTTCCCTGCAGCCAACGCGCCCGCGAGCGGCGAGATCGCGAGCATCACCGGATAGTTCCACGGCGAAATGATGCCGACGACGCCCTTGGGCTGATACACCACCCGGGCGCGCCCGGGGCGAAACACCCACAACGGCGCGCGATGCTCTGGTTGGGCCCATACCGCCACGCGTGAACGCAGATAACGGATCTGACTCAGCGGGAGCCAGATGTCGCCGAGCCGCGTGTCGTGAACGGAGCGATGACCAAAGTCCGCTGCCACGGCGCGCGCCAACTCGGCCGAATGCTGCTCGAGCAAACGCTCGAGCGCGCTCAAGAGCTTACGCCGGGTAGCCACGGCCGGATACGGCTCCGCTCGATGCTGCTCGCGCAAACGCTCGAGCACGCGCAGCAAGTCACTCCCACCGGCGTCCGTGCCCGGCTCGCGAACGTCCGTTTCGCGGGTGCGCTGTCCCCCGCTTTTTGAATCCCCGTTGAGCATGCCGACGCACCGCTTCTCGTTACGCCAGGCCGCTAGGGCACTGGCTCACTTGGCAGTCAGAGCTTGCTCTATTTTCTGCTGCAGCGCATCCGCTTTCGCGCTGGTGTAGCCCTCTTGTTTACCTATGACGCGCCCAGTGCGACCGATCAGCACGCTGTACGGCGCCGTGACTTTGGGGTTGTACTGGGCAACCACTCGCGATTCCGAGTCGAGCAAGATCGGAAAACCGACGCCCAAGCGCTGAATCGTGCTCTGCACTTCGCCGCTCGACTCGGGGCCATCGATGGATATCCCCACGACCAGCAAACCCTGCGCCTTGTGCGCGCGGTAAAGGTCGTCGAGGTGCGGCATTGCGGCCAAACACGGCTCGCAATAAGTCGCCCAGAAATCGAGCAGGATGACGTCCTTGCCCAGCCGCTCACTCAAGCGAAAGCTGCCGCCGTCGAGCCGGTCCAACTCGAAGTCGGGAGCGCTCGCGCCCGCTGTAGATTCGGCGCCTGTGGCATCCGGGCTCAGAGCAGTCTCGCCGTCCTTCTGCTCAGCGCCAATCTGTCCCGTACCAGTCTGCCCGCCCTCGGGTTTGCCGGCGGCCGGATCGTCAGCGGCAGTCGCTGGGGTAACTTGTCCCCCACCGCACGCGAGCGCCAAGGCAGCGCACAGCGCCGACAGCACGGCCGCACGCTTGCCCGGCCTCGGTCCAGTGGCTCGCCAAACGCGCATCAGCTCAGCGCCCGCGCTGTGTCAGCAATTGGGATGCGGTCTCGTACAGCTGCGGATTGTAACCCGTCATCAGCACCAAGATCTGCATCGTCTTGGCATCGATCAACATGTTCATGGGCGTCGCTGAGCGGTCGAAGTAAACGCCGGACTTGAAGCCCGGGTCGAGCGCGAACGGGAACGAAACGTCGTACGCCGAGCTCCAATTGATCAGATCGACGTAGCGCGCCGGGTCGGCATTGTTATCCTCGAACAGCAACCCCAGCATCTCGAGGCCGCGGGCGTGTAAGCTCTGATAGGTATCGCTGTTCTTCAGATCGTCGTACTCGCCGCGGCACACGCCACACCAAACCGCGACCGAGTTGACCAAGATCAGTTCGGTGCCCTTCTCGCCCGTCGGGTCGTAGAAGTCGGACAGCTGCACCGATTCCGTCGCATCGAGCGCGTACTGCGCCGTGGCCGGCTGGTGCCAGCCCAAGAATTCCATGTTGCGGATGATCGAGCCCTCGGTCAGTCCGTAGGGACCTGCGGGGTAAGCTTGCGGCTGGTAACCTGGGGCCGCATTGGCCACGGCAATCGGGTCATCGCTCGGCGGCTCGGCCACGGCCTTGGTAGGCATCTTGACCTTGGTTGGGTGCCCCGCCGCCATATCGCCAGCCAAACTGTCGTCAGCGCCGCAACCGCTCGCCAGCACGAGGGCCAGCCCAACGCCCAGAACGGTGTTTCGACCTCCGACGCTGCCCCTCGAACCGAAACTTGGCGTACGCATGCGGACCTCGTCGCAAAGGCTAGTGCGATCGTTCGACGTCAGCAAGCCCCAGAGCCCGATGGACGGGGTCGCGTCGGGCAGGTTGCGAACGAGGCTGAACCTCCGCGTCGAAATTTCTCCCGAAGCTGCTCGTCCTAGCGCCAGACGAGGCGAAACCGAGCCACGCTCGTCTGTTCGGTCGCGCGCAATTCGCATTGTTCGCCCCGATTGGGACAACTACGCTCGATCGCGTGAAACGCATCCGCTCTGGGGACGCAACGATCGAGTCGCGCAACGCGAGCCGCCAGACCCCGACCTTCCCAGCGACTTGGACGCGGCTTGGGGTTTTGCGCTGCATGGGTTCGTGGGCGCTGCTGCTGGCCGCGTTAACGTCCGCCTGCAAGAAGGATGATTGCGCCGCCAAAGACAGCAACGGCCAGTGCGTCGCCGAATGCCAAGACTCGTATTGTCAGAGCGGGCAAAAGTGCGTGCAAAACGTGTGTTCACCCACCTGCAAAGCCGATTCGGACTGCGCCGATGGCGAGTGCAAACGGTTGACGACCGATCACGGCACCCAAGGCCGCTACTGCTGGGTCCCACCGAAGCCGGACACCGAAGATGCAGCGCCGGGCCCGGCTCCCAGCAGCGACAATGCCAAGAAGTGCACGACGAGCGCCGATTGCGTCAACGACTCGGCCGCAATCAGTTGTGTGAAAGGTGAATGCCTGACGACGTGCGCGCTGCACGAACACTGTCGCGGAGTGGGCGCGTGCACGGGTGATGCGACGAACACCGAAGGTGAAGCCGTTCACTTTTGCCAGGACGACAAGCTCGAACACGCCCAAGGTCAGTATGGCTGGCCCTGCATCAACGGCAGCGCCGATTGCGATCAGACCAACGGCTTTCGCTGCATTTCGAGTGGCGAAGGGGATACTGCAGGCTACTGCGCTGGGGTCGGTTGCGAAGCGGACGATGCCTGCCCAGCCGGCTTCTTCTGCAGTCGAGATCTTTCGGCCAACTTCATCCCCTGCGCCGATTCCTGCGGTCTGAAGGGTGACCCAACCGATCCCACCTGCATCGCTGCCGATCGGATCGGCTCTGGCAAAGAGTACGCTTGCGCCAGCCAAGGCATCGAGCTGCATTCTTGCCGCAAACGGGCGTTTTGCTCGGCTTGCACCACCGATGCCGATTGCCGAGGCATCGAGAATCAGATCTGCGCGCAGGATCCCAGTGGCGCAAAGATCTGCACATTCACCTGTGACCCTCAACACAAAAGTTGCCCCTGGGGCTCGGCCACGACTTGCGACGTGTACGATACGCGGCTCGGCGTACCGACCTGTGCACATCGCGCCGGGATGTGCAAAGCCGCGGGCAACAGCTGTGAGCCTTGCACGGACGACGCGGACTGTCCGTACGGGTTCTGCAGCACGAGTTCGTTCACGGGTGAACACTTCTGCGTCGACCGGCGTGACGATTGCAGCTGTGGGGTCGGTGAAGACAGCTGCTTCGGTGGGGGCTGTCCGATGACACCTGGCGGGCTCGAGATGTTCTGCGTGCCCGCCTCGTCGGGAGCCGCGCCCAGTGCGTGCTACGGCGCCTCGGCGATCAATGGCGACGAGACGGGCCAACTCGGTTGTTGGCCGCTCGAGCAGTGACGGGCAGACTCAATGCGCCGCCGACTTGGCAGCGAGCGCCATGGCAAGCGCGGTGAGCGGAATCCTTGCCGTCAACTTGAGCACCTTGTCTTGGACCTCGTATCGAGCCCCAGCCAAGACTTGCAGCGCTGTATCGCGCAAGGCCTTGTCGAAGGATGAGCGTGGTTTGGCCTCTTGGGCCATTGCCTCCAGCATTTTGCTGAGCCAGGACTTCAAGAGCTCGGCTTCCTCCGCACTGCCGAACGTGGTCTCCAAGACGAGCGCCTCGGAGCCGAGATCGAATCTCGCCACGGCTCGCTCGGCATGGCTGGCGACCGCGCCGACTGGCGCTGGCAACAGCACCATCAGCAAGCTGCCTACGCTCTTGCCATTGGCCACCATCGCCAGCTCGCCTTGGCTTGGCAGGCCATAACTTTCGTATTCGGTCTTGGCCTTGCTCGCAGCGAGCAGGCGCTCCAGCTTGCTGCCAGCGATGAACGCACGATCCTCGGCTTGTAGGAAGCTGTTGTCCTGCTTGGTGAGCACGTTCACGCCGGCGTGCTGCTCCATTCGATAGTGCTCACTTTTGGGCGCAAAACGCCGCAACAACGAAGTCAGCTCTGGCGGCAAGGCGCCAGATACCACGAAGGTTGGGCCCTCGTTCTCGACCACGCAGAAAGCCACTTGCTCGACGTCGCGTTGCAGATCGAGTTTCGCTTCGCTCAAGAAACTGAAGAAGGAGTGCTGCTCGGGGCTCAGGCTAGCGCCCGACTCAGGCTGCCAAAGGCGGCGCAACAGGGGCGCCAGGAAGGGATGATTGACCAGGACGCGCCACTCGATCCGTCCGACCGCGGTGCAGCCGTTGGGCAGGTGCGTGAGGGCACTGGTGCCATAGCTCTTTTGCGCTGCAGTGATCGCACTAGCGCTCGGCTGCCCAGGCACGCTCGTGCTCGGCGCCGCGGCTGAGGTCGAAGCGGCAGGGGCCAAGTCCTGCGAGCGCGAGCAACCCCGTGCACTACAAGCAGTAATCAGCAGAGAGACGGCGAACGCCCAGCTCGTTACTTTCATCTTTGCAATGCGCTCTAGAGCACGAAACCCGCGACAGCAACACTAAGCGCCGGGCGTTTTGCGCGCAGCAATCCAAGACGCAACACATCGACGTACATTGCGCGAAAGCTGCCGAACAAACCGCGCGGCGCGAAAAATCGAGCGGGCGCCGATGCAAAACGATGGCTCACGCAGAGCCAATCCGGCGCCGTGCAGAGCCTCAACCCGTGTGGTACATGCTCAACGTGCGTCCAGTGAAGAGTTCGTTCGGTTTCTTCAGCCCTTCTACGCTCCGTGGCCTTTTCATACGCGGTGGCTTTGCCGCGCGCTGCGGCGTTTTCACGCTGTGCAGCCTTCCGATTCTGGCCACCGCGTGTTCGGTGTACGGCCCCAGTCTCTTGGAGCCAGATCCATTGGGTACGGAGAGCAGTCCCCAAGAACCCGATGATCCGGATCCGGTGGTGACTCCTTCCGGTAACTCCTCGCCCACCACGACTCCGACCGGGCCTGCGACGCAGCCAACGACGGTCAATGGCCCCCAACCGAGCGCGAGTCAGCAACCTTCGGTGGTGACCCCGGCCATGCCGCCCACGACGGGCGGTTCCTCTTCCTCACCCACGCCGGCGATGCCCCCAACCGCGGTAACTTCAGGCACTACCCCGCCCAACACGCCCCCGAGCACGACCGACGGTCCCACCGTCCCCGATCCGACCACCGTTCCCACTGGCCCCGATCCCGAACCCAGCACGACCGATACGCCCGAACCCAGCCCCTCCGACGATGAGCCGTCGGACGATCCGCTGGTCGACGATTTCGAGGACGGCAGCGAACAGCTGCGCTTGGAAGGCAGTCGCGAGGGCTTCTGGTTCTCCCGCGGTAACCCCCAAGACGACGGTACCATCACCGACATCAAAGATGCCTTTGCCGAGCTCTCGATGACGGGCAACGACTTTGCGCTGCACATGGTCGCCGAGAACTACACCGCGACCGACACTTGGGCCGTGTTCGGCGCGAACTTCCACGCGGACGACCCCGCGGCGGCATACGTACAAGCGGCCCAATACGACGGTCTACATTTTTGGGCGTGCGGTGGGTTACCAAGCACCAAGATCGCGCTCGAAGTGGTGACGACTGATACCTCGAGCGCCTACGACGGCGAAGACAACCATTACCGCATCGATTTGGCGCTGACGTCGAGCTGGAAGGAATTCATTGTCCCCTGGGACGACGTGAAACAGACCTGGGGCACCAAGTACACCTTCAAGGCGGACCACGTGATGGGCATCCAGTTCAACTTGGCCACCGGCAAAGAGGGCTTCGACGTCTGGCTGGATGACCTCGAGTTCATCGATCCGGCTGGTACGAAAGTAACGGCCGCACGCACGGGGGCTTGTCCCCAGAGCACTCCCCCTGCCACGGGCGACGCCGGTGCCCCCGCGCCTGCACCCTCTGGCACCGCCGCCCCCGCCGCGAGTACCCCCTGAGCAAAGCGCGAAGCGCAGCGCACGATTGACGTGGGCTGACCAATCTCGGACAGTGCCGGCTGAGGGCCCATGCTGATCGAATGCAACAACTGCGGCGCTCCGCTGGCCATCAAGAGCAACCCCGCCAGCGGGACGGCGCTGGGTAACGGTGCCTTTGGCAATGGCGGCATCGTCAAGTGCGCGTACTGCAACGCGACGAGCCAAGTCGCCCAAGCGCGCACGGTCGCCCCCGCGACGCCCCCCGATTGGCAACCCCCGCGCCAGTGGCGGCCCCCACCAGGTTACCAAGTTAGCCCTGACCAAGTATTCACCTATCGCACGCCGCTCAGAGTGCTGCGCGCCGTGCTGACTTCCGTGTTCCTGGTGGCAATGATCATGGCGATGGCCGCGTTCGTGGTCGTGCGCCAGGCGGCGGTGGTAGCACCGAGCGGGGCCGCTGCGATGGCCTCCGCCCTGCTCGCCAACGGGCTGGCGCAGGGCGCCCTGGCGCAAGCGCAGCAGGCCATCGCCGACGCGACCAAGGGCGCGCTCGCCAAGAAGGGCAGCCAAAACTACTTCGCTGCGGGTGGCGCAGAAGTCGCACTCGCCAAATTCAAAGCTGCGCTAGGTTCACGGCAGCTGACGATTCGCCAACTCGTCCTGTACCCCAACTACGCGATCCTCGAGGCCCAAGATCCCCAAAATCCAAAGCACTGGAACCGCTACACCTTGATGGACGATCTGGTCGGCACGCCCGAGCCGATCAGCAATGATAGCGTGGCGGGCGAGAACAAGAAGTTCTTCGATCCCGACAGTGTTGCGCTCAGCCAGCTTTCCACGCTGATCCCTCGCACGGTCAGCACGCTGGGGTTCGAGGGCGGGCAAGTTTCACACGTGATCGTTCAGAGCAATCTGCCGTTCTCGAAGCAAGTCGTGATGCGGGTTTACGTGCACGGCCCGCGCGACGACGGGCGCATCGACTACACTGCCCAAGGCAAACAACTCGAAGTTCATTGAGCGTGTTCGGCGGCCTTCGTGCCGTCATGGGCCTTCGGAAGATCTGCCGGTGCCGTCCACCGCGACCCATCCCATACCGGCAGCCTTTGCCGCCGCGATGCCCATCGCGCCGTCCTCGAACACGAGACAATCGCTCGCAGCGACGCCCATCAAGTCCGCGCATTTGAGGAACATCTCGGGATCGGGTTTGCCGCGCACGACATCCTCCTGACACACGATGTGCCTGAAGAGATCGCGCGCACCGATGGCTTCGAGTGAACGCAAGACGACCGGCTTCTCGCCCCCCGAAGCGACGCTCAGCGGAAAGAGCGGCGCGAGCTCGCGCGCGAGGCGCACGATCTCGTGAATCGGTTGCAGCTCATCGATGATCGCGAGGTACTGCTGGCGCTGCGCGCCCACCACGAGCTCGGGCACGAGCGCATGGTCGAACTGACGATTCAGCTCGAGCACGGTTTGCTCGAGGCCCATGCCGGCGCGGCTCATGAACAGGTCCCAGCCGAACTCGAAGCGCGCGTCATGAGCGGCAAACGCGTGTTGCCAAGCCCGGTGATGCAACGGCATCGAGTCGACGAGCGTGCCGTCGCAATCGAAGATGAATCCCGCGTAATCGCGGCGAGGCATGACGAAGTGCATGGGTGGACGCGCTGTATTCGCCTCTCGGGCAGCTGTCAACGCGACCCAAATCGGGCGCGCCCCACGAGCACAGGCGTGAGACCGCAGCTCGCCGTCGCGAAATCCTGCCGCAGAGTGGACAGAATCTTGGGACACCCCCTAGACTCGGCCGCCTATGGCCGCCGCGCGCAGCTTCGACGAGAGTTACTACCGCCGCTATTACGAGGATCCGAAGACGCGCGTCTACTCGGCAGTCGAGCACGATCACTTGGCGAGCTATGTGTTCGCGTTCGCGCGCTGGAACCAGATCGAGATCGACAACGTGCTCGATGTCGGTGCCGGCATCGGCCTGTGGCGCGATTGGATTCAGAAGCACCAACCCAAGCTGCGCTACACCGGCACCGAAGTCAGCGAGGCCATGTGCAAGAAGCACGGCTTCAAGCAAGCGGACATTGCGAGCTGGCGCGACCGCAAGAAGTACGATCTGATCATCTGCCAGGGCGTGCTGCAGTACATCTCGGACGATGGCATCGAAAGCGCGGTCGCCAATATCGCCGCCATGGCGCGCGGCCTGGTCTTCTTCGAAGCGCTCACACGCGGCGATTTTCGCGAACGTGCAGACCAAGCCCGCACCGACTCGGACGTGTTCTTGCGGCCCGGCTCGTTCTATCGCAGCCTGTTCGGGCAGCACTTCGTTACTGTAGGCGCAGGCCTGTATTGGCCGAGCACGCTCGAGCTTCCGTTCTGGGAACTCGACGTCGGCGGGATCAGGTAACGAATCCGAGACGCGCAATCACAGGAGGCAAGCGAAACAGATGGCAGAAAGATCGGGATCGGGTTGGGTCAAGAAGCTTGTCGCCGTCGTTTGCATCGGAGGTTCGGCGCTGGCGATCTACAACGTCAACTCGGACGTGGCCGAGCTCAAGAAACAAGCCGAGCATGAGGCCTGCGGCGACAAGGGTTGCCAACAATTGACCGGTATGACGCGTAACCCAACCTCGCAAGTGTTTACTTTTCAGCTACAGAGCGGCAGCGCCAAGACGACGCAAGTGGAGTGCAGCCGCCAGTTTTTGTTGTTCGGAGCCTACACCTGCAAGCGCAGCTTCTAGATTGAAGGGCTGTGCGAGCGCGGCCCCCGCGCGGGTCAATTGGCAGCGTCGCGCGGATGCGCTCGATGCAAGCGCTCGCTCAAATCGTCGATCAGTTGCTGCACGTCCTGGACGTCACTGGCTTGCGGCATGGCCGTCAGATAGCCCTCCAGATCCGCGACGGCAGCGCGTGGGGCGCCGAGCTTCGCTTGCAACAGACCGCGGTCCCGCAACAGCTGCGCAGAGCCCGGCTGCAGCTCGGTCATCCGGTGCAGCACTACCAGTTGACCGCGCAGATCCCCCCGACGCCGGTACGCCGAGCGCAGATTGTTGAGCATGCGCACGGCGATCTTGGGCACGTCTGCCGCCTGCAACCAGTGCTCGGGCACATCGCTGCTGCCCGTGGCTTTTTCCGCGAGCAACTCGAGATCCGGCGTTTCCAAGATCGCGCCGCCGAACGGGTCGACGAAGATCGAGCGATCGAAGCCGAGCGTGAGCTGCGGATCGGCGATCCTCACGAGAAAGTGGCCCGGAAACCCGACGCCGGAGGCTTCGACGCCCGCGCGACGCGCGATTTCCACATACACCAACGCGAGCGTGATCGGGATCCCGAGGCGACGCTCAATCACGTGATTGAAGAGCGAGTTCTTGGGATCCTCGTAGTCTTCCTCGTTGCCCCGAAAGCCCAAGCGCCGAAACAGGTGATCCCCGAGCTCGTACGCTTGCTCTTCGGGCGAACGCGAGCTGAGCTCGCGTCCCAGCAGCGGGGCCGCGAATTCGTCGAGCTTTCGCCGCACGGCCTGCACGTCGAGCGAAGGATCGGCATCTTGAGCCATCACCAACGCAGCCGTCAGCCAATCGAGACGCCCGCCCGCCGCCAGCTGCCCTAGGTCCACCAGCATCGGCATTGAAGTAGCCCAAAACCCCCACGCGCGCCACCCGCCAAAAGGGCCAAAGCGTCATCCGGCGTTCCAAACTCCGCCCCGATGCGGCACCGAAACACGCCCGACGCCGGCACCGTTCCAGCGTATCCTTGGCGTTGCGAAACTGGTGCAATCCGCGCACTCGGTAAGCCTCGCCATTCCCTCGAGCTTGAGCTAGCTTCCGCGCCCCCATGCGCATCGAACAACTCAAAGGCGAAAAGATCGGCATTTGCGTCTCCGGCGGCTTGGACAGCAAGACCGTCACGACGCGTTTGAAGCGCGCCGGGTTGGACGTGCTCTGCTTCACGGCAGACTTGGCACAACCCGACGAAGCCAACATCGACGACATCAAGACCAAGATGCGCCCAACCGGCGCCGAGACCTTCATCATCGATTTGAAGGCGGACATGGCAGAGGCCTGCTTCGAGGTCCTGACCTGTCAAGCGATGTACGATGGGGGGTACTGGAATACCACGGGCATCGCGCGCGCTGTCACGGTGCGCGGCTTGATCGAGCAGTTGCAAGCCAAGGGCTGCACGGTGCTGGCCCACGGCGCGACGGGACGTGGCAACGACCAGTTGCGGTTCGAGCGTTACACCAACGTGCTGGCACCACGCATGAAGGTCTACGCGCCCTGGCGCGATCCACTCTTGCTCTCGGAGTTTCCGGGACGCCGCGAGATGGCAGCTTACTTGCGCGAGCAAGGCATCGAGGCCGACGTCGGACCCAAGAAGCGCTACAGCACGGATGCTAACTTGGCAGGGCTATCGCACGAGGCCGAGGATCTGGAGAGCCTCGAGACCGCGTGCCTGATCGTCAAACCGATCATGGGCGTCTGGCCACAAGAGGCGCCCGACGCGATCGAGACGGTCAAGCTGCGCTTCGAAGCGGGACGCTGCGTGGCCATCAACGGCCAAGCCGTCTCGCCGCTGCAAGCCATGCTCACCGCCAACGCCATCGGCGGTCGCAACGGCGTGTGGATGAAGAACGCGCTGGAGAACCGCGTGATCGGCACCAAGAGCCGCGGCGTGTACGAGGCTCCCGGCATGGAAGTGCTCGGCACTGGGCTGCGCTACGTCTATCAAGCGACGATGGATCGCCGCTCTACGGCGTTGTTCGGCCAACTCTCCAAGTTGATCGCCGACCAGATCTACGATGGCCGTTACTTCGACCCAGTGACTCAAGCCGCCAAGGCGGCGATCGCGGTGCTCGCCGCCAAAGCGACGGGCAGCGTCGAGCTCGGGCTGTACAAGGGCAACCTCTACTTCCAAAAGCTCACGGATTGTCCGCACAGCTTGTACAACGAGGCCGACTCGTCGATGGAAGCCAGCGACGGCCTCAATCCGGCCAGCTCGCAAGGTTATGTCGAGGTGCAATCGGTAGAAGCCAAAGCGATGGCGCGGGCGAGCCAAATCCGGGCGCGCTGACGTCTTGCTTGGCGCATGAATCTCGAGCACTCCCGCCCGTCGGCAACCCAATCCACCCACCCTGAGTTTTCTGCGAGCGCCTCCCACGAGGGGCGCTCACGGGTATACGGCGCCCTGCTCCTGACCGCGCTCGGAGCGCTGTTCGGCACGCTCGGTTGTCACCGCCCGCACCCCGGCGACCAAGCGGCGGCTGCCCCGGTTGCCAGCGCTCCGGTTTGCTTGGCTCCCGCACAGCCGATGGCCAAGATCACGGCAAGCACGGACGACGCCTTTCCGAGCGCCCGCTGTGTCGAGCAAGCTCAGGCTCTGGTCGGGCGCATGACGGCTCGGGAAAAATTCGGGCAGATGCTGCAGCCCGATCGCGGAACGGTGCGCGATCTCAAACAAATGAGCGATTTCGGCATCGGTTCGGTGCTGAGCGGCGGCGGCTCTGCCCCCAACGAGAACAGCGCTTACGGGTGGGCGCGAATGGTGAACGACTTTCGCGAGCGTTCACTCGCCAGCGCACAGCACATCCCGATGCTCTACGGCATCGACGCCGTGCACGGGCACAACAACGTCAAGGGCGCCGTGATCTTCCCCCACAACGTCGGCCTGGGCGCGACACGCGATCCGGACTTGGTGGAGCGCATCGGCCGCGCCACAGCCGAAGAGGTCGCGGCGACCAACATCGATTGGGACTTCACGCCGGTGCTCGCGACGGCGCGCGACGAGCGCTGGGGTCGCACTTACGAGGCTTTCGGCGAAGCCTTGGAGCTGCCGCTCTCGCTCGGCCCGGCCATGATCCGCGGCCTGCAGGGCAAACGCTTGGGGGCCGTCGCGCCTTCAGTGCTGGCCACGGCTAAACACTTCATCGCCGACGGCAACACCGATGGCGGCGTCGACCGCGGCGATGCCCCACTCACCCCAGCGCAAGTGGAAAGCGAATTGCTGCCCGCCTACCGCGCCGCCATCGACGCGGGGGTCGGCTCGGTGATGGTCTCCTACAGCAGCATCGGTGGCATCAAAAACCACTGCAACGGCACGCTGCTCAACGATACGCTGAAGGGCAAGCTCGGTTTTTCGGGGCTCTTGGTCTCGGATTGGCAAGGCATCGAGAAGATCCCTCACCCGTTCCCCGTCGCCTTGAGCGAGTCGATCAACGCGGGCGTCGACATGGTGATGGCTCCGAACGTGCACACCGAGCTCGTGAGCACGCTGGAGACGCTGGTGCCGAACCAGATCCCGATCAGCCGCATCGACGACGCCGTGACGCGCATTTTGACGGTGAAGTGTGAGCTCGGGATGCTCGACCCGAGCCATTGGAGCCGCGATCGCTCCGGGCAACTGCAGATGAACAGCGAACTGCAAGCCAAGTTCGGCGGCCAAGAACACCGCCAACTGGCGCGTGAAGCCGTGCAACGCTCGCTCGTGCTGCTCAAGAACGACGCTAACTTATTGCCGCTATCGAAGAGCAGCAGCCGAGTTTCGCTCGCGGGACGCAGCGCGGACGACTTGGGCCGTCAATGCGGGGGCTGGACGATCAGCTGGCAAGGCGAAAGCGGAGCCGTCACCACAGGAACCACGATCCGTCAAGGCATCGAAGGCGCGCTCGGAGCGGCACGCGTGAGCTTCTCCGTCGACGGCAAGACGGCCGTGGCGGGCAGCGTCGGTATTGCCGTGGTGGGAGAACGCCCTTACGCCGAATTCAATGGCGACAAGGCCGACCTCGCGCTCGAACCCGAAGATCTCGAAGTCTTGCGACGCTTGAAGGCCCAGGGTTTGCGCGTGGTCCTGATCGTCGTCAGTGGTCGTCCGTTGATCTTGGGCGAGGCCGAACACCTGGCGGACGCGATCGTCGCTGCCTGGCTGCCCGGCAGTGAGGGCGAGGGAGTTGCGGACGCGCTGTTCGGCGATGCGGCGTTCAGCGGCAAGCTGCCGCACACCTGGCCACGCGAAATGGCGCAAATTCCGATCAACGTCGGCGACGCCAACTACGACCCGTTGTTTGCCTACGGCTTCGGTTTGACGACCACCCCCACGTCGGCCGCGGCCAGCGCAGTAGCGACCAGTCCGGCGCCCTGAGCGAAAAACTCGCCCTAGGCGTTTGCGATCAGGGCTCGCTCTGCAAGGCCCTCGGGTTTGTTTGGGTGCAAGGCTCAACGTCTGGGCTATGCTTTGGCCCACGCATGCTGGCTCATCGCGGGTTCGGTCCAAGGGGTAGATTAGGCAGTGGCTGGTGGCTCGGGATCTCCGCGCTCGTCCTTGGGTGCAGCTTCGAACGCTTCGAATCGAGTCCATCAGGGTGCGCGTCAGGTACACAGTGTACGGATGGCGGCAAACTGCCGAGTTCATCGTCGGAGCCAACGTCCGCGGATGACGGCACCGCCCCGGAGCCAACCAACTCGGACGACCCTGCGCAGACCAACTCAGACGACCCCGCACAGACCAGCCCAGACGACGCACCCAGCGGCGACGAACCCGCCAGCGACATCGATGGCGGCAACGAGACGCCGCCGCCGGTGGAGCCGGTGGCCGAGTGCGATCCTCCGAGCACCGACCACGTGCGCGCTTACTTCGAGGTCCCCGGTGCCGAGGGCGCCCTGGAAGGGGACTACTTCCGGTTGCCCTTCCCCAACGACTTCTACCTCACGGACGGCAAGCTCGATCTCGGCGCGTTTCCCCGTGTCACCAGCACTGCGGGCCTGTTCGTCGATTCCCTGAACGAGATCGGCAGCGGGTTCAGTGCATCGCCCACGATTCTATTTCGCTTTTCGGGCAAGATTAACTTCGCGGACACCCTGATCGCGCGCTTCCACGTCGTGGACGTCACCGATCCGGCGGCGCCGTCGAGCCCGCCACTGAAGCTGTTGTACTCACCCCAGGGCGGCAAATACGTGTGCCACAATTGGCTCGGAGTGCGACCTTCGCCGGGGCACGCCTTGAGCCCCGGTCACACCTACGCGGCCTGGCTCGAAAAGGGAGTGCAAGCGGATAACGGACTCGAAGTCGAGGCCGCCGCCAACTTCACGGCCCTGGTGGACGATGCAACGCCGAGCGATCCCCTGCTGGCCGCGCTGCACGCCAAGTACGATCCCTTGCGCGTCTACCTCACGACACAAAGCATCGATCCCAAGACGCTGTTGAACGCAACGGTTTTCACCGTTGGCCAAGTGCGCACACCGATGCAGACCTTGGCCCAACTCGTCGACGCTGCGGCAACGCCCGCAGTGAGCGACTGGGTGCGCTGCGGCCCAGATGCGGTCTCACCCTGCCCGGACGTGAGCGGCCCGCGCGCTTGCGGCGAGGCCAACGATTTGTACGAGGAATATCATGCCTTGGTCGAGATCCCGATCTTCCAGCAAGGCGATCCGCCGTACTTCGATAGCGGCGGTGAGATCGATCTGACGGGACCGGTGCGCAGCGAGAAGATCTGCATGAGCCTCACCGTGCCGACGGGCACTCCTCCCGAGGAAGGCTATCCGGTGCTGCTCGCCGCGCACGGCGCGGGCGGCTCGTTCAGGAGCGCGATTCGACCGGAAGCCGCGGGGCGCCTTTCAGAAGCAGCAACGCCTTCGGGCAAAGTTCGACGCTTTGCCGTCTTGGGTTACGATGGCGTGCAGCACGGACCGCGCCGCGGCAACGATCCGTTGTCGAGCGAGATGGATCCCGATCTGTTGCTGTTCAACTTCTTGAACCCGATAGGGACGCTCGGAACGTCTTTGCAAGGCGGAGTCGACGTCTTGTCGATGGCGCGCTTGGCCAAGAACCTCGAACTGCCCGTCGAGATTTCGGGTCGCGCCGAAGCCTTCTTCGATCATCGCAGCGTGTTCTTCTGGGGCCACTCGCAGGGCGCGATGCAGGGCGCGATTGCGCTGGCCTACACAGACGACGTGAGCACGGCGGTGTTCAGCGGTCTCGGCGCGGGCTTCTTGCAAACGTTGCTGCTGCGCCAAGATCCCGAGTTGGTTCCCAAGGCCGTCAGGCAAGCCGTCTTCGATCCCGCTGATGACGGTCAACTCGTGTTCGGAGGTGAATACCACCCCGCACTGGCTTTGGTGCAGCAGCTGGTCGACGCGGCCGATCCCTTGAACCACGCGCGCTTGCTGCTGTCCGCGAGCCAGAGTAACCCGCTGCACGTCTTCCAAGTCTATGGCGACGGCGATCGTTATGCGCCCGGCATCGCGCAGCAGAGCTTCGCTATCGCGGCTGGGTTAGCGGTGGCCCAAACGGATTCGAGCGCGACCGCGCCGGAGGACATCGGCGATCTCGATCCCATGTTCCCCTTGGTCGGCAACGTGACGATCGGCGCTGGGCAGTTCACGGCGGGGGTGCGCGAGTACGGCCCGGCTACGGGACAGAACGGGCACTTGGTCGCGTACAGCGTCGACGCTGCGGGGCTCGACATCGCGACGTTCTTGGCGATGGCTGCCGACGGTGAAACGCCGCAGATCGGCCGCTGACGCGCCCTCGCTGAACGACGCGACGCGCGGCTCCCCTGGCCTAGGGGTTTTGATTCCGCGCGGCCTGTGGTAGCAGGACCGACCATGTCAGCCGATGGAAGTCGCGGAGCGGTGATTGCCGCGTGTGCGGCCAACGCAGGGATCGGGATCGCCAAACTCGCGGGGTTCTTTCTGAGCGGGGCCACGTCGATGTTGGCGGAGGCCGTTCACTCCGCTGCAGACACGGGCAATCAAGCGCTGCTCTTGCTCGGTGCGTCGCGCGCGCAGCGCGACGAGACCGAAAAGCATCAATTCGGCTATGCGCGCGAGCGCTACTTCTGGTCGTTCATCGTCGCAGTCGTGTTGTTCGTGATGGGCGCGGTGTTCTCGTTGATGGAGGGCATCGAAAAGCTCCAACACCCAACGCCGATGGAGAATCCGCCGATCGCCCTGAGCATCTTGGGTGTGGCGGTAGCGCTCGAGGGCTGGTCGTTCCGCACGGCCATCAAGGTCGCCAAACAGCTCAAGGGCGACAAGAGCTGGGGCACGTACCTGACTCAGACCAAGAGCGCGGAGCTGCCGGTCGTGTTGCTCGAAGACTTGGGGGCGCTTGCCGGTCTGGTGTTCGCTTTGCTCGGCATCTTGTTGAGCGAGTTGACCGGCAACCCGCGCTTCGACGCCCTGGGCACGATCGCGATCGGCGGCTTGCTCGGCGCGATCGCGTTCTTCTTGTCGCGTCACTTGCACAGCATGCTGATCGGCGAATCCGCCACCACGGACCACCAAGAAGCGATCCGCGCGGCGATCAATGGCGTGCCAGAGGTCAAGCGCTTGGTCCATCTGCGCACGATGCACTTGGGTCCGGAGCATTTGCTGCTCGGGGTGAAGGTCGAATTCGATGCGTCCCTCGATTTTACGCGCGTGGCAAACACCATCGACGTGATCGAAGGGCACGTTCGCAGCGCCGTCCCCGCCGCGCGCACGATCTACATCGAGCCCGCAGTCTTCAATCCGAATCACGTGCGCTCGGTCATGCCGCAAGTCCCTGCCGTCACGACCGAACATTGAGACAGCGCTTGCGTTCATGACGGTTAGAAGTTAACCGCCAGAACGCCAAGAGCTGTCTTGGCGCTTCAAATTCCAGGACGCCCCTGCGTCTTAGTCTAGGTCGCAAGTGAGCGCTGACGGCGATTGAACGCGACGCAATCGGCGTAGCGCACGCCCGTGCCGCCAAACAAATCGAGCGCGCTGCCAAACGTCAAGTCGACGCGGCCCCGACTCAAGTCGGCGACACGCTGCAGATCTTCGATCACGCGGCCGCCGCCCGCATACGTGCACGGAATCGGACAGTCCCTGCCCAGCAGAGCAACGAGTTCTTCGTCGATGCCTTGGCACAAGCCCTCCACATCGGCCGCGTGAATCAGAAACTCGCTCGCGTAGCTTGCCAGATGCTCGAGCGTCGAACGTTCGATTCGGGTCTCGGTCACGACTTGCCAGCGATCCGTCGCAACGAACCAGCCGTCGGCGCGCCTCCGACAGCTCAAATCGATCACGAGCTGTTCGGGTGCTACGCGCTCGGCCAACCGCGCCAGCCGCTGCTGGCTGAGCTTCTTGTCTTCGAACAAGTAACTCGTGACAATCACCTTGGCGGCGCCTGCGGCGAGCCAGCGCTCGGCGTTTTCGGGGTTCACTCCGCCGCCCAGCTGTAACCCGCCCGGCCAGGCGCCGAGCGCGTCGAGCGCGGCTGCATCGTTGCCAGGACCCAGCAAGATCACGTGGCCGCCGTACAGCTCGTCCTGGCGGTACAGCGACGCGTAGTGACTTGCGGGCTCGAGCGAACTGAAGTTGACCTTGGGCGCGGTACCGTCGTCCCGCAAACTACCGCCGACGATCTGTTTGACCTTGCCCGCGTGCAGATCGATGCAGGGTTTGAAGAGGGTCACGCGAGTTGCGTCGAAGCTAGGCGCCCAAGCGCTTGGTTTCAGTTGCGTCCGGGGAACAAGCGCTCGGACGGCTCGAGCGCAACCAACAGCGCGTCCTTCCATCCAGCCGGCGTCGGTTCGCCTTCAGCCAACGGGTGAACGCTGAACTCGCCGCGTCCGTTCGGCGTGGGGCTGAGCGCAACGCGCACGGTGCGGTGCGTGATGAAACCGAGACTGCTCGGCGGCTGAGAGACCGGTTGTATCTCGAGGGGCGTCGCCGAAGAGACCGGGCTCGAGGCGGCCCCGTTCTGGCGCCCAGCCGCAGTGTGACGCACGGTTTGGGCGAGCTGCGCCGCTTGAGCTTGCGCCGCGTGAGCTTGCGCTGCCGCCTGTTGCGCGGCTGCCTGTTGCGCGGCCTGCGCCTGCGCTACGGCTTGTTGCGCTGCCTGCGCTGCGGCCTGTTGCGACGCCGCCTGCTGGGCTGCGAGTGCTGCCTGTTGGGCTGCGGCGTGCTGCGCTGCGATCGCCTGTTGCGCGGCAACGGCCGCGGCCTGTTGCGCAGCTTGCTGAGCAGTGGCCGCCTGTTGGGCCGCGATCGCGGCTTGCTCGGAGCCCAAGGCTTGGGCCGCGATCGACGCTTGCTGCAGTGCTGCGGCTGCCGCAGCCGCGGGAGTCGCCGGAACCGTCTGAGCGGGGTTGCCGCTGAACATCCCCTCGGTCGCGTAGGGGTTGCTGCTGGCCGCCGCTCCACTCGGTCCGGCAGCCGCTCCACCCACCAGAACCGTGCCGCTCCCGGAGGAACCGGTTCCAACGGAGCCGGCGCCAGAGGAAGCAGCGGCGCTCGCCGGAATCTCGGCGCTGAGTGCCGCGGGAGCTAGCGAAGCGGCGATCCCCGCGTGATTGCGCAAGTCGGCCGCGGCGCGTGCCAGCTGAACGCTGCGCAGATCGTCTCCGGCATCTGCCGCGCCTTCGGCGGCCTTGCGCAACCAGCGCAGTGCTTCACGTGGGTCTTGCCCCCACAAGCTTTGCGCCGTCGCGAGCGCGACTTGCACGTCGCTCGAATCACTCGGCTGAGAGGTTGGCAGGGAGATTTCTGAAGTCGCGTCCATGGCCTTGCGGCACCGATATCACCACTGCCTACCTATGGTCTAGCTCGCGTTTGCACACGCCAAGCCCTCAAATTCCGGCCACTTGCGCAATTTTTCACTGAGCGACCCTGTGGGCCACCGAGCCGCACGCCGCAGGCCCGATCCGGGGCACGCCCGGCAACTAACCCGCTCCGCCCCACTTTGAGCATGGTTCTCAGCCCTCGATCATCAGGGCGAGCTCGGCCTCCGACAAAAGCTGCACGCCGAGTTTGCGCGCCTTCTCTGCTTTGGTGCTGGTCGACGCGGGATCAGCCAGCACCAAGAAGTCGAGTCCGTCCTTCACGTCGTCGACCAAACGGATCCCGATCCGTGCGAGCGGCTCTTCGTAGTCGGCCTTTTTCTTGCCGCTCGGCAGCTTGCCGGTGATGCACAACGTTTGCCCGGCGGGCTGAGCCTCCAGCGCGTCGAGCCCGGTGCCCGTGATCTCGACGCCGGCCTCGAGCAAATGCTCGATCACATCGCTCTGCAGATCGATGCTGGCTTGCATCATCACCCCCACGCTCGGCACTCCCACGCGTTCGGCGAACGCGGGATCGTTCAGCTTGCCGCTGCGCCAGTCCTCGAGTCGATCGAGTTCACCCCCCGCGGCTCGCATCATCAGCTCGACTCGGCGTGACGCCAAGCGGTCAATCCCCAAAGAACCGAGAAACTCGATCAGCGTGAGTCTTCGTCGAGCTTCGATCTGTTCGAGGATGCCCTGCGCGCGCTTCTGCCCGAGCCGAAGATCCTTTTCCGGGTTGATGACGAGTTCTGCGAGCGCTGCCGGGGCATCTTTCAAACGGTACAAGCCGCCCGCGTCCTCGACCTGCATCTGCTCGACCAGCGCGTGCCGCACGACGTCGCCAATGCCCTGGATGTCGAGGTTCTTGATCCAGCGCTTGAGCTTGCCCACTGATTTGGCGGGGCACTCGTCGTTCTGGCACTCGATGATCGCACCGTGTTGTCCGCCCGTGTTCTTGCGCCGCCCCACCGGGCCATGACAGACGGGGCACTCGTGGGGCTCAGCGATCGGTTTACGCTCGGCAGGCCGTTCGCGCACGTGAGTGATCTTGGGAATGATGTCGTTGGCCTTGATCAACCAGACCGTGTCGCCCACCGCCACGTCGAGGCGCGCGATCTCGTCCCAATTGTTGAGCAACGCGTTGCTCACGGTCGTGCCACCGATCTGCACGGGTTCGAGCTCGGCGGTCGGGATCACGGCGCCGGTGTGCCCGACGCTCAGTGAATAGGAGACGAGCTTCGTTTCGGCGCCCTTCGAGTCGAATTTCCAGGCCACTTGCCCGCGCGGACGGCCGCCGAGCACGCCGAGCTCGCGCTGACGAGCCAGCGAATCGACCTTGAACACCACGCCATCGATCCAGAAATCGAGCGCATCGCGCTCTTGCTCGACGCTGCGAAAGTACTCGATTCCCTCTTGGGGTGTAGCGCAAGCCTTGTGCGGGATGCAGGTAAACCCAAGTTCCTGCAAGCGCTGCATGATCTGGGTCTCGGTCTCGAAGCTGAACGGCCCGCCGTCGCGCTGTTCGTCCAAACTGAACGCGTAGCAACTGAGCAGCTCGGCTTGTTCGCCGTTCTTGCGCCCCATGATACCGCTGCCGGCGTTGCGCGGATTCTTCGCCTGCGTAGGATCCACGATCTTCCAGTCGTTGACCGTCAAGATCACTTCGAAGCGGACCGCCCCCGTGAAGCGATTGCCGTGTGCATCTTCAACCCACACCGGGAGCCCCTTGAACTTGGCAGCGTTGGCGCTGATGTCTTCGCCGATCACGCCATCCCCGCGCGAAATCGCCTGCACCAGACGCCCCGCTTCGTAGTAGGCCGCCGCGCTCGCGCCGTCGCCCTTGATGCTGGCTTGCACCGCGCCCGAGCCCGCGCTCTTGGTGTACCAAGCCAAGAACTCGCTTTCGCTGTTGACCTTGTTCTGGCTGCCCATCGGAATGCGATGAGTGGCCTTCGTCAGTATTCGATCGGCGGGCAGCGGCGCGCCGACTTGCGTCAGGATCGGGTCCTCGGGGCTACGCTCGCGCAGCTCGTCCTCGAGCGCATCGTATTCGGCGTCGGAGAGCTTGGACTGCCCACCATAGTAATACGCTTGGCGTGCCTTCAGGATGCGGTTACGCAAGTCGTGCAGCGGTATCGCCGACATTGGGCTGGCTACTAGTGCGTCGCCGAGCCGCTGCCGAGTACGAAACGACCGCCCCTGCGCACGAACGGGCCGGATCTCAGCGCTGGGTGCGCACGGTGCGACCGATCACCCGCTCGGGACCCTTCACCCAGGCCATTGCCCACGTCACCCCGACGATCGTCAAAACCACCATCAACACGTTTGCTATCAACCCATACGAGCTGTTGGGCGGCCAAATTCCCTTCAGCATCGCTGAGCACCAGGGCCCGGCCCTCCGGCTCTGCGATCTCTACAGTGGCGCCATCTCCTCCAATTCCTTGCAATCCCCGGGCCGTGGCCCCATCTGCTCGACTCCCTTATTCGGAGCACGGAATTGACAGCCACCCCCCTGCATCGTAACCCATCGCGCGTTCAACCACGCCGGAAACTATCGTGAGTGCTGCCAAGTCCGTTGTCATCGTCGAGTCTCCCGCCAAGGCAAAAACCATTGCCGGCTTCTTGGGGCCCTCCTACGTCGTCGAATCCTCAATCGGTCACATTCGAGACTTGCCCAAAAGTGCAAGCGACGTGCCCGATGAACATCGGGGCACCGAGTTGGGCCGCCTCGGCGTCGATGTAAACAATGATTTCAAACCGTTGTACGTCGTCGACGCGGGCAAGAAAGCGCACCTCAAGAAGCTGAAAGACTTGGTGCGCGACGCGAGCGAACTGTACCTCGCAACCGACGAGGATCGCGAAGGAGAGTCGATCGCGTGGCACTTGCTCGAGGTGCTCAAACCCAAGGTTCCCGTCAAACGCCTCGCGTTTCACGAGATCACGAAGAAGGCGATCCTGGCGGCCATGGATCACCCGCGCGACATCGATCGCCGCTTGGTCGATGCGCAGGAAGCACGCCGCATCCTCGATCGCTTGTACGGGTACGAGGTTTCGCCCGTGTTGTGGAAAAAGGTCATGCCGAAGTTATCGGCAGGCCGCGTGCAAAGCGTCGCGACGCGCATCATCGTCGAGCGCGAAGCTGCCCGTATCCGCTTCGTCAGTGCCAGCTACTGGGATGTCGAGGGTGAGTTTGCAGCCCCCAATGGCGCCTTCAGTGCAACTCTGACGAGCTACGACGGCAAGCGCGTCGCAACCGGCAAAGACTTCGACGAAAACGGCAAACTCGGCGGCGAATGCGTGCGCGTCGATCAAGCGACGGCCGACAAATTGGTGTCGCAGTTGCCGAATGCGGCTTTCAGCGTGGGCGCGGTCGAGCGCAAAGCCAATCGGCGTTCACCTGCGCCCCCGTTCATGACCTCGACCTTGCAGCAGGAGGCGGGCCGCAAGCTGCGCTTCTCGGCCCAGCGCGCGATGCGCGCGGCCCAGTCGCTGTACGAAGGCGGCTACATCACGTACATGCGTACGGATAGCCAGACGCTGAGTGAAACGGCGATCAATGCTGCGCGCACGCTGATCAAAAATCAGTACGGCGCCGAGTATCTGCCTTCCGCGCCACGGGTTTACAAGAGCAAGGTCAAGAACGCTCAAGAAGCGCACGAAGCCATTCGTCCCGCGGGCGATAGTTTCCGACCGCCAGATCAGGTGCAGCGCGAAGTTGGCGAAGACGAAGCGCGTCTTTACGAGTTGATTTGGAAGCGCACCGTCGCGTCGCAAATGGAAGACTCGCGCGGGCAGAGCGTAAAGCTCCCGATTCGCGCCAAGGTCGAGGGCACCCCCGTCGAGTTCTCGGCCAGCGGCTACACGATCACCTTCCCCGGCTTCTTGCGCGCCTACGTCGAGGGCAGCGATGACCCCGAGGTCGAGCTCGAAGACAAAGAGCGTCCGCTGCCCGCGGTCGAAGAGGGTGACCTTCTGAAGACCGGCGCGTTCGTACCCAAAGGTCACGAGACTCAGCCCCCTGCCCGCTTCACCGAAGCCTCGCTCGTCAAGCGGCTCGAAGAGTTGGGCGTGGGGCGTCCGTCGACCTATGCGTCGATCATCTCGACGATTCAAGCGCGTGGCTATGTTTGGAAGAAAGGCACCGCGCTGGTACCGAGTTTCAAGGCCTTCGCTGTGGTTGGCCTGCTCGAGCAACACTTCGGTTCGCTCGTGGACTACTCGTTCACCGCGCGCATGGAAGACGAGCTCGATTCGATCGCCAACGGCGATCAAGAATCGGTGCCGTGGCTCAAACAGTTCTACTTCGGCGGCGAGCCCAATGGCAGCAACGGCAAGCACGAGCCTCTGAACGGTGAGAGCAAGGACCGCGCAGCGCTGCGCATGGGCCTGCGCAAGTTGGTCGCCGAGCGGCTGGGCGAGATCGATGCACGCGCTGTAAACTCGTTGCCTCTAGGCAAGGACAGTGACGGCCAAGATGTGGTGATTCGCGTCGGACGTTACGGCCCATACTTGCAGCGCGGCGAAGAGACGGCGAACATCCCCGACGATCTGCCGCCCGACGAATTGACGCTCGAAAAAGCGGACGAACTACTCAAAAAACCGAGCGGCGATCGTTTACTCGGGACCGACCCTGCGACGAGCTTGCCGGTCTATGCCCGCGCAGGTCGTTTCGGGGGGTACATCCAGCTTGGCGAAGCCGGCGGCAAAGAGAAGCCGCGAACGGGCTCCCTCTTGTCGACGATGAACGTCGAGAGCCTGACGCTCGAAGACGCCCTGAAGATGCTGAGCTTGCCCAGGCTCGTGGGCAACGACCCCGATTCGAGCGCGCCGATCACGGCGCAGATCGGTCGCTACGGCGCCTACCTGACGCGCAACGGCGAAAGCCGCAGCTTGGAGAAGGACTCGGACGTGTTCGAGGTCACGCTCGATCACGCGCTCGAGCTGTTCAAGCAGCCGAAGACCCGCGGGCGCAAGAAGTCGAACGAGCCGATCAAAGAAGTCGGCCCCGAGCCAAACACCGGAGCGCTGATCACTTTGCGCGAAGGGCGTTTCGGCTTGTACGTGACCGACGGCACGACGAACGCGTCGTTGCGCAAGGGTGACACCGTCGAGAACATCACACCCGAGCGCGCACACGAGTTGCTCGAGGCGCGCCGTGAACGCGCTGGCACCGCACCGCCCAAGAAGAAGAAGATCAGCAAGAAGAAAGCTGCGGCGGCCGACGACGCTGACGAAGCCGGTGAGGGCAAGCCAGCTTCGAGCAAGAAGGCGCCAGCCAAGAAGACCGCGGCCAAGACAACGACGGCCAAGAAGACCGCGGCCAAGAAGACCGCTGACGCCGACGCGTCGGACGACGACGAAACGCCCAAATCCAAGGCTGCACCCAAGAAGGTCGCGCCCAAGAAAGCGGCGAGCAAGTCGAAGCCGGACCAGAAAGCTCCCGTGAGCAAAAAGGGCGCTGACAAAGCCCCGCCCTCAAAGGCGCCTGCATCCAAGGCGGGCGTGATTCGCAAGGCTCCGAGCAAGAAGAAGTGAGCCGATGCCGCGCATCGGGATAACGGTGTGTCTCGACCCGGGCAAGCGTTGGCGCCCGGGTCACGACTACCTGTACGTCAGCCGCGCGTACTGCCGAAGAGTCGCCGAAGCCGGCGCAGATCCCGTCTTGCTGTCACCGGACAACACTCCGGAGCG
>DATAHU010000258.1:0-5241 GCA_036263015.1 Polyangiaceae bacterium
AGCAGCGGACATCAGCGCATTGTACGCGGGCGTCGCGCTGGACGCCAGTCGTGGCTAGAGCCAGACGAGCACCGCACCGCGAGTCGCCAAAGTCCGTCACATCGCTCCGAAAATCCACCCGCGCACTCGCGCGTCGTGGGCCCCGTAACCCAGCACGCGCATCACGTCGCGCAACCCTCGCTCGTTCTCGGTCGTTGCCCAGCGCTCACCAAACAAGCTGAGCCAAAGCTCCGTGAGCGAGCCAGGAAACGCTGCGCGCCCGTACGTCGCGCTCAAGTACAAGAGCGCCGCGCGATGTAGCGCGCGGCGCTCGTACTGAGACAGAACGCTCAACGTCGGACAAGGTTGCTCACGCCATAGCGCGAGCGCCACGTTGCGAACGCGGTCGTTGAACTCGATCCCCACCTCCTCAGCCGGTTGAGTCACACCGCGCAGCTCGGCCAAGTCCAAGCCGACCGCATCAATGACGTCCGTATCCGTTAGGTACATGGCCCGGTGCAAAGTGTTCCGTAGCTCACGGATGTTGCCGGGCCATGCATGACGCTGGAGCGCCGCGATGGCGTCGTCGGTGAGCCGCTTCGTGCATTCCATTTCGTCCAACAGTGCCTGGGCGATTTGCGGCAAGTCGACGATCCGATCACGCAGTGGCGGCAAGCTAACGGTCATCTCCGCCAACCGATAGTAAAGATCTTGGCGAAAGCGTTCGTGGGCGATCAGCTCATGGATGTTGCGGCTCGTCGCCGCAATGATTCGAACATTGACGGGGACATCGTAGTCGGCGCCGACTGCCTTCACGCGACGTGTTTCCAGAACGCGTAGCAACGCCAGTTGGACGTGTAGCGGCGCGTCGCCCACCTCGTCCAGCAGGAGCGTGCCCCCGTCTGCCGCGCGGAACGCTCCTTGGCGCTCGCTCTGAGTGCCCGTGAAAGCGCCCTTTTTGTGACCAAACAACTCGCTCTCGATCAGCGCCTCTGGGATCGCCGAACAGTTGATCGCGCTGAACGGAGCGTGCGCTCGCTTCGACGCCTCGTGCAACGCGCGAGCGAGGTGCTCTTTGCCGGTACCCGATTCACCCAAGAACAACACCTTGAGGTCCGTATGCGCGATTCGTTGAACCTGCCGCAGCGCGCCGGCAAACTGGGGGCTACGCGTCGTCAGCGAGCCGAAACGGTAACATTCGCCAGAAAGGTCGCGCGAAAGGTTCAGCCGTGCGCTGGGCGCTTCGTTCAACACTGGCGTCGACCAGAGCCGAGTCGCTTTCGCGTCGAACATTGCCGAAGGCCATTCAGTCAGGGGCGGAGGGTTCGACGACCGACGTGGACGCGCCGACACGCGCCCGTCCACTTGCTGCAGCAACCGCTCGAGCTCGCGCGTCCATGACGCAACTTCCGCGTCGCTGAGTAAGAACCCTACCGAGTTGTCGTCGCGCTCGTACAACAGCACGAGCCGCGGCTCGCGATCGTCGAGCAACGCCGGCACGAACGCGTAGTGACGCTTCAATCGATCGAGCACGAAACGCCCTACCCTCGGCGCTTCTTCGAGCGTAAACGGCTCATCGTAACCACCCACGCGCAGCACACTGACGACCTCCGCTTGCGTGAAATCATCGAGCTCACGGACCGCTGCCAGTGGCACGCCCAAGTCGGGTATCCGAAACAACCGCGGGGTCGGTAGCGCGCCAGGGCTCGACGCGGGGTGAATCGTTCCTCCGGGCAATACGGATACGGCAGCGGTCCCGACTTTGAGCAGCACCGGTGCCTCGAGCTTGATCGTGCTGCCCCGCGCGACTTTGGTGGCACGCGGTAACGGCAATAGTAAGTCACGTTGGCTCTGGATCGGCTCGACTGTCTGCACCAGCGCCACGCATGACCGTTCACCCATCGCAAGTCGCGTTCGAGGACCCAACAACTCGGGCGTCACTCGGTTCGAGGGGCTGTCGATCGGGAAGCGCCGTTGCAAGATCTCGAAGTCGAGCGCCTGAAACGCCACGACACCGTTCGTTGCCGTTTCAGGAACTGCAAGTTCGAACCAGTTGCAACGCAGAGGCCGCAAGCGCGGCGCGTTGGGCGTTCGCGAGACGCTCGCGTTGTCTAGCCCCAACAAGTCGCGATCGAGCGCCAGCTCGCTCGTGAGCTCGTGCCTCTGCCGCGCTGGCGCCGGAGCATCAGCTGGCCACACCCAAACAGCACACGGTTGCACGTGATAGCTCGCCACCTACACCGTCTCGTCACCTCGAACCACCGGTTGCTTGGAACCGTGCTCGCAAGCGCGAATTGGTCGCCCAGTCTGAATTTCGTCCTGCACGCGGAGCCTGTGCTCGAGCCCTCTTCGTCTGGGAACCGAGCAAATTCGTAGACTTGACTCCCCCGTTTCGTTCACGGCAAACAAAACCGAGGACTCGAATCCTCCGGATCGTTCCAAGTGAACGAAATTTTGGATTCGACTCCCAAGGGATCGTTCACGGCAAACAAAACCCAGGACTCGAGTCCTCCCTTTCATTGGGGACGAACGACGAGGAGGGACTCGAGTCCTGGCGGATCGTTCACGGCAAACAAAAGCCAGGACTCGAATCCTCACGTTCATTGGCCGTGAACGGTGACCTAGGACTTCAGTCCTCGAGGATCGTCCGGCGCGAACGAGACGCCGGATTCTAGTCCTCCTTTGACGCTCGGAGTCAACGACCGGTAGGCATCCCTGGCGTGTCGTGCGGTTGCTCGAGGGCGACCGAGTCAACGCGCTGCGACATTGTATTCTCTGGTTTGTTTCACCGGGTTCGGTTGGGTTCAGTTGGGTTGGCCTGGGTTCAGTTGGGTTGGCCTGGGTCGCACTGAGATTCGAGCAAACGCCGCTCGCGACGCCAATACGGCCGAAAAGCGGTCTCGTTCTCTGAGGTGGCACACGCCGCGCGGTGCCGCGGGATGTTGGCATGAGCTCTGCACTGAGGGGTGTTGTCTCTCAACACGCAGTGCCCGAAGCGCTGCGATCACTTCAAAGGATATTCACATGCCAAGCACTGAAACATCGACACCCAAGGCCGCCGAAGGCGAACAACCAGGACTGTTCCGCTTCCGCGACGCTTACCAGAAGACAGCACCCGAGCGCGCAGCACTGGATCCTGGGGACTTCTCGAGCATCGGGCTCGATCTGGCCCTCGCAATCAACACAGTGCTCGCCGCCAATCCGCGCATTCAAGAGTTGCACGACGAGCTGGCAGAGCTGCCCATCGATCATGAGCAAATCGCTCAACTCGAAACCTATGCGCAAGCCGCCGGCCACGCGCTGGCTCTGTACAACGTCGCGACCGCGCCACCCGAGCGACTCGATGAGGTCTATCAGGAAGCCGTCGAGCGTCGGAACACGCTGAAGTCAGACGCGCTGAATCTCGCGACACACAACTTGGTCAACAAGGACGCGGTCGCCGCGCTCAAGGGCGACGTCGGGTATCGCAACGTGGGCTACGACTTGATGAGTCTCGTTTCTTTGCTACGAGCCAGCGCGACACGCATTGCAGGCCGGAGCGCGACTCTACCCGAGGACTTGGACAAGGCAGAAGCCATTGCCAATGAGCTCTTGGAATTGGCAGCCCTACGCGAAGCACGGAGCTCCATCGATCCCAAGGTCTCCGAGAACCGGCACCGCGCCTTCACCTTGATGCAGAAGGCCTATGATCAAGCACGCCGCGCCGTCTCCTTCCTGCGCTGGGACCGCGGTGATGCCGACAAGATAACTCCCGCGCTCTACGGCAGCAAAGGCAGCCGCAGGCGCGAAGATCCAGCGGCCGAGCAGCCCACCGTGCCGGTGACGCCGACGACACAAGGCACCACGCCATCGGCGACTACACCGGTGGCGCCCGCCGTGCCGGGTGGTCAAGGCGGCAGTCCCTTCGTGTGATCTCGGCGCAGGCGTGAGGTGAACGATGGCTCAGACTCCTCCTTTGTACTTGGGCGCGTCGCGTCCCCTTTCGGGTGTGCCCGAGGGGCAGAAGCTCTTGCTGCCTGCGCATCACCTGACGACGCACGGCGTGATCGTGGGCATGACGGGCAGCGGCAAGACAGGCTTGGTGACGGTGCTCGTCGAAGAAGCGCTTTCGGCAGGCGTGCCCGTGCTGATGATCGACGTCAAAGGCGATCTACCGAATCTGTTGCTATCGTTCCCCTCACTTGGCGCCGAGTCACTCCTGCCGTGGGTTGACGGCGCCTCAGCTCCCAATGACGAGCGCCAACCTGCAGAGATCGCCGCGGCGTTGGCAAACGAGCGCGCCGCGGCGTTGCAGAGTTGGGGCATCGGCACGAGCGAGCTAGAGCGCTATCACTCGAGCAAGCAGCTACGCGTGATCACTCCGGGGTCGACCGCGGGTGAACGCTTGCACATGCTGTCCGCGCTCGAACGAGCGAACGCGCGCTGGGACGATGATCCCGAATCTGCGCGAGCAGGACTCGCCGCGGCAGTCTCGTTGGTATTGCGCTTGCTCGGCCGCGATTCCGACCCAGCGCGCAGCAAAGAGCACGTATTGCTATCGCTGCTCGCCGAACGACGGCTGCGCAACGGTCAGAGCGCTGAGCTCGGCGCGTTGCTCCAAGATCTCGAAGTGCTACCGATTACAGAGGTAGGCGCATTGCCAGTCGAGCGCTTTGTCGCCAAGAAAGATCGTCAAGCTCTTGCCGCGGCGTTGAACAGCTTGCTCGCGTCTCCAACCTTCGGAACATGGCGTGAAGGCGCAACGCTCGATGTTGGGGAATGGCTTACCCCTGAGGCGCGCAGCGTCGGAGGCCGCGCACGGACGCCCGGGGTGATCGTCAGTGTCGCTCACTTGGACGACGAGGAGCGCGCGCTCGTGCTCGGCGTGTTGCTCGAAGAGCTCCTGAGCTGGGTGCGTTCACTTGCCGGCAGCCGTAAGCTACGCGCGTTGGTCGTGTTCGACGAGGTGTACGGCTTCATGCCGCCCCACCCTAGCAACCCGCCAACCAAACGCCCACTGGTCGCGCTCATGAAACAAGCCAGAGCGTTCGGCGTGGGCGTCGTAGTGGCGACGCAAAACCCGATGGACCTCGACTATCGCGCGTTGAGCAACGCGGGCCTGTGGTGCATCGGTCGATTGCAAACCGACGCCGACCGCACACGCGTGATCGATGGCTTGGCAGATAGCAGTCGGACCACGGACCACCTGCTAGAAGACACGATCAAGCACATCGCGCCGCGCTGGTTCGTGGTGCGCGACGTTCACCAGAGTGGCGCACCGGT
>DATAHU010000259.1:0-4419 GCA_036263015.1 Polyangiaceae bacterium
CAGGTTTGGATCTGACGGGCATCCCTACTGGAGCGTTTGCGCGCGCTGCCATGTGCCCTTCGGGCATGGCAGCGGCTGTTCCATCCTGATAGGTTGGGGTTGATCTGAAGAGCCCGCAGCTCAAACCCAGTGCCGTTAGGCGCACACCAACAGGCCACGCTAAAGACTTGTCGCTCGACACGCACCGGCAGCGGTTGCGCTCGTTGGCAGTTCGGGACGACAAGCGCACCAATGTTTTTCCGACGGCTGGCTCGTGGGGTCAGGAGAGCTTGGACGAGCAGGTCAAGCGCCTCGAGTCGCCCGCTTCCCATTTGGGCGACCAACCATGGGGAGTTTGCAGCGCTCGCGAGCCTTGCGACGTCTTACACCGAGAGCGAGCTCAACCTCGATCAATGCGCTCTCGGGTTCGTTCAGCTCTAGAAAGTCCGAAGTGGAACCGATTCGCCATCCTGCATGCTTCAGTTGCGTACGCTTGCTGCGTTCCATGTCAGCTCCTATTTCCGACGACGCCGTCATTCACCTTTATCCCAGCTCTGCCGCATGCGTGTTTGGGCAGCGTGAGTCGACTAGTCGATGACATCGGCGATGATAATCGCATCGTCATCGATTCGGTAGATTTGCGCCAAGCGAGTCTGTCGTCGACGACGCGTAAATTGGGACACAGTGTTGGCTGGCGGGTATCGAGCCTGACCGCGGCACCTTGAGCCTGCCACGTTGAACCTTGCGAAGCGGAAAGCCAGTTTCAATTCTCGCCGTGGCCGGCGGCGGAGGCGGTCACGACACACGTCACCGGACGCGCGTGGCCTGAAAGCCCGTTGACGATACGGGCTCATCGACGCTACAGGACTTCTGGGGTGCGAGTCGGGTAGCTGTCGTGAGCCAAGGCCAATCGTCCAACTTGCACACGGTCTGGTCTGTCAGGCGCGCAGGCGCGGGTCGTAGGGAGCGCCGGTTCGCAGACTTTGTTGTCGATGGTGTGGTGCTGTCTGAGTGGGTTGGCCGAGCCGTCGTCTCGGTGTTTGGATGGGGAGCACGACAAGAGCAAGTGTTGGCTGCTGATCGCTTGGTATGCCTCGCCGACCCAGATCTCCCCGATGGCCGCGTGTCGCTATACGTGTGTCCAGAGTGCGGGGATTTGGGGTGTGGCGCGCTGAGCGTTGTTATCGAGGAACGAGCCGAAACCTTCGTTTGGCGGGATTTTGCCTTTCAGAATAACTACGATGGGAAAATCCACGACCTCGGCGTTGGTGCAATAGGACCGCTTGTCTTCGAATCACGGATGTATCATCGTGTGATTGACGAGCTGCGGGTCAGAATTGAGGTTGGCGCCTAACTCAGGTTTGAACTCGACGGGCAACCGAATTGTTGGGTTGTCCTACGCCGGCCCGGTTTCATCGGCGAGCTTCGCTCGCCAGCCGGGAGCCGGCGGCCTCGCCTGGTGCCCGCGTTATGGGTTTACTGTAGGGCCCGCGAGTTAAACCCAGATCGTTCGGCAGACCGAGAAGCCGTCCCGCGTTTGCGGCTTGCACGAATCTGTACTGTCCATCCGCGGCCGCCGGGTGCATGTCCCACCGGTAGGGCGAGCGTCTGATGCGGTCCTTCCGTCCTCCCCTGACAAATTCGGCCCACCACACCCAAAGCGCCGAGCACCGGCAACCCGCATGCAAATCAAGGTTCGGAAGATGATACCTGAGGCGGCCATGATTGAGCGCGACGAGATGATGATCCCGATGCTCAACGCGTGTCCGTCGTTTGAGCCTATGTGGGTTGGGTTCTTGAACGAGTGGCGGGGCCAGGGTGAAGTACCTGTCTACATTGCCCTGGGTGGTCTGGCTCGTCACCTCGTCGCAACGCTCGCGAACGGCGATATTGCGACATTGTCGGCCGTGTTCAAGGTTGTCGAACGCTGGCTCCTCGAAGGCAGCCACTACGTACGAGAAGCGGCGTCCCTTCGGTTGCTTGAGAACCTTCAGAACGAGAGCCTTCACGAAACCACGCGCCCAGAGGACTTTGAACGGTTCCTGATGCCAGAGTCACTGAAGTGGTGGCGAAATGTCGAGCGGTTCTGGCGCCGTGGGAGGCGCGATAGCTAAGTGGCACTCAGGGCTACCGGTGCAACGGTCGCTCTTACTCTCGCCTTTTTGTGTGCGCCTGCTTAAACCTGATGCGGTGTCATGGGCTACAGCTTCATAGCGAAACTCGCACAGCTTGCCGGCACTGTCTGCAGTGCCATTGACTCCGTGGAGTTCGAGACGCCAGCGCTCGAGTCCATCTATGCGTTTGGTACGCGGATTCAGTTCGCGGATGGGACAGTGGTGTCCTGTCAGTTCTGGCGCCTAGTTCAATCGGGCAGGCCCATTGTGAGCGTTTTTGATCATCGCCAGCGGTACGGCCTGCCGGTTCCGGTTGACGCCATCCGCGTGCTCAGGGAGGCACTCCTCGGCGAGCGGGTACTTGGCGCCTCGATGAATGGGGTGACCGCTGACCTCCGCTTTGAGTTTGTCGGCGGAGCCGTCTTGGAGGTTTTCAACTTCACCGCCTTCGAAATTTGGCAGGTCGCGTTCGCAGACGGAACGGGTGAACTCTCGAACTACGTGCTCGACCATCGGCACTCCTAGGTACACTCTGATGCCTGAGTGTGTTGTCGTGCGGGACTGCTGACAAATCCGGGTGCGGAGCGAACGGTTTACCATGCGGCATCCGCACGAATTGTGCCGCCATGCCACGAAACGCCGGTGAGCCGCGTAGGCTGCCCAACTCAAGTTTGAACCCGACGGCTATCCTTGCAGGCAAGTCCTTCCTCGCCGGCCCGGCATCATTGGCGAGCTTCGCTCGCCTGCCGGGAGCCGGCGGCCTTCCCCTCCGATACCTTGGCGGTTACTGTATGGGCCGCGGGTTAAACTCAGACCGTTAGACCGACCACCACCGTGGCGTCGCTGCTCGGGTAGCGCTCTTGGCGCTCCCTTACTCATCGTGGACGAGCAACGCGCTACTTGCGGACGAAAGTTAGTGGAACAGCTACCGTTGCTCCGGGCGAACGCGTCGGCGGGAAGGTTGCGTGGCCTGCGCTCAATAGGATGCAATCCTGCAAGCGCACAGGCAGTTGTGCAGACGTAATCTCGGCGAGATGCACCGTGCCATCGGGCCCAACAGTAAGTCTCAGGCAAGAGTGACCAGAGGCAGTCGGCTCGAGGCGAAGTGTCTCGCGATAGCAAGCGCCGAACGCGTTTCGGAGAGAGCCCACCGTTGTGGCAGCGTCCCATTGGACGTCGAGCTTGCCAACGTCAACTCGGGCCATTGAACCGTTCGCGCATTGGACGATGCCTGTTTGGTCCAGGAACGAGTTGCTGAGCGGATCGTAGATGCGAACGCGGGATGGTACGCTTGCCGTGGTGCTGTCGTTTGGGTCTTTGGTAGTCGACGTGTTCGAGCCCGCTGGCGGTGGTAGCGGACTGCCGCAAGAGAAACTCGTCACCAAAAGGCTGAACGTGCAAACTGCTCGACGCGCCGTACAGCGCGCGATCGCGTCATAGTTGGACCCGATCATCGCCCCAACCAATCACGAAACCGTGCCGAGGGCAATCAGGCCGTGGCCGAGCCTCATCGCTCTATGGAGGCCGCGTTCACGGGTGTCCCGGCACATGGTCTTCTCGTTTGACCGAATTGTCCGCGCAACCGCGACGAGTAGCCGTCAACGCGACCACACCGATCCGTGACCGGTTCTATGCCATTGACGGAGTCCGCCAATGGCGTACACTGTGTCGGTGCGATTCGAGTGGGACGACGCCAAGAACGTCGCCAACCAGCAGAGGCATGGCGTTTCATTCGAGGAAGCTACAGAGCTGTTCGATGACGACGTCGATAGTCTTGAAATCTTTGACGAACTTCACTCTGATTCTGAGGAGCGCTTGATCAGCATCGGTCCAATTCGGCGCGGACTGGTGATGGTTGTCTGGACGGAACGCCTTGAGGACCTCATACGTATCATCTCGGCGCGTTGGACGACCAAGCGCGAGGCTGAGCGCTACCGAGCCTACCTGGAGCAACGACGATGACCGATGCGATGCCTGAGCTTACGGACAAGGACTTCGAAAGCGCCATTCCCGCCCGTCTTCGCAAACGCCTAATCAAGGGCCAGTTCGAAACGGGAGAGGACATCGCGTCGCTCCGGCGTTTCGTGCGTCTTACGCAGGAGCAGTTCGCGCAAGCCATGGGGATCAGTGTTCACACGCTGCGTAATTGGGAGCAAGGACGACGCACCCCCGAGGGACCGGCGATAGCATTGCTCCGCATCGCGGCGAAGCACCCTCGAATTTTACGCGAGAACCTTGAGTCAGCTGCCTGATAGGTCACTGTCCGAAGGCGGTCTAACTCAGGTTTGAACAAGACGGGCATCCGTTCGGGTAGGCTTGGGCGCGT
>DATAHU010000260.1:0-5837 GCA_036263015.1 Polyangiaceae bacterium
GAACGCTTTGGCCGTGTACGTGGGATCTAGGTCGAGGCCGCCCGCGGCCGCAATCCGAGTCGCGTGCTCGCCCTGAGGGGTCGGCAAGCCGTAGCCCGCGCCTGCGCGGCTAGCGTCCACTTCGAGTCGCGCGGCTAGCGCCCCAAGCGAGACGCCCAAGTTCTGGTGTCGAGCGAGCCGCCAAGCTTGCATCAATATGGACGGCTTGGTCCAACGCGAAGCCGTGGCGCTGACGGCAACCAAGCGCGTGCGCAGCGCGTGGTGTTCGAGGCCGACCAAGAGTCCAGCAGCCGTGCTGCCGGAACCGGCTGCTACGACGATCTCGTCGGGTTCGGGCAAGTCGGCACTGCCGATCTGTTGCTTCAGTTCCTCGACGGCCCAGACGTAGCTCAGGCTGCCTTCCACGCCCATCGCACCCGGTCCGAGGAACAAGACGTCAGGCGTTAATACGAGGCGCACCGCACGCGCAAAATCTCGTGGCGATCCGAGTTCGAGAATGCGCGCACCTTGGCCGACCGAACAACGCAGCACGCGCTCGGCATGGGGCGTGTGGGCCTGCGGCACCATCAACGCAAAGACTTCGAGACCGAGCGCACGACCGGCGAGCGTCGTTGCCAGCACGTGATTGCTCCCCGCAGCACCCACGGTGACGATGCGTCGGATCCCGCGTTCGAGGGCGTGGCTCAAGAGCAGCCTGAGCTTGCGGACCTTGTTCCCACCGTAAACGGTTCCGAGCACGCCGTCGTTCTTGAGCCAGAGCCGCGTCGGGCCGGCGCTCCGCATTTGGCTGACAGGAGTCGGTGCGTGTGGGGAGACTTGCTCCAAAGCGCTGACAAGCCCGCTTTCAGTCGGTGCTTCGAGCCCGTAGCGCATGCGTTTCGCTTTTGATTTCAACGCATTCATCGATACTCTAAGCCTGGGTTTCGTCCGCTGTGTGGAAGATCGGGGACGGAAGAACATCTACGCTGGGCAGGTTAATAGACACATGGGTCGACGAATCGCAGTCAATACCGGGGGCGGAGATGCCCCGGGTCTGAACGCGGTGATACGGGCAGTGGTGCTGAGCGCACAAGTCCGTGGCTGGGACGTTCTTGGCATCCGCTACGGTTACCGCGGGCTCATCCAAGACGATCCCAATGGGATCGTGCCGCTGGACGCAGACGCCGTGCGCGGCATCACTCACCTGGGAGGCACGATCCTGGGCAGCACCAATCGGGGCGACCCGTTCAACTATCCGCTCGAGCGAGACGGAAAGGTCACGGCCAGCGATGTTTCCGCGCGCGTCGTGAGTCGTTTCAAAGAGCTCGGCATCGACGCTCTGGTCGCCTTGGGCGGTGATGGCTCGCTCAAGCTTTGCAAGCGGCTCTTGGATGCCGGGATTCCGCGGATCATCGCGGTCCCGAAAACGATCGACAACGATCTGCCGGGAACGGACATCACCTTCGGTTTCGAGACGGCAGTGGCGACCGCAACCGAGGCCCTCGAGAAATTGCACTCGACGGCAGAAGCCCACGAGCGCGTGATGGTCGTCGAAGTCATGGGACGTCACGCGGGATGGATCGCTCTGCACGCGGGGGTGGCGGGCAGCGCCGACGTGATCTTGATCCCGGAAATTCCGTACGATCTCGATCTGGTCTGCGAGAAGATCATGCAGCGCGAGCGCAACGGCCGGCGTTTCTCGATCGTGGTCGTCGCCGAGGGAACGCCGCTGCCGGATGGTGCAGCTTCGGTTGTCGGGCCACCCGCAGCGTTTTCGCGTAACCTCCGCTTGGGCGGCATCGCGCAAGTGATCGCGGAGGAGATCGCCAAGCGCACACGCAAAGAAACGCGCTCGCTGGTCTTGGGACACCTGCAACGCGGAGGCTCGCCGGTGACCTTCGATCGGTTGTTGGCACTGCGCCTGGGTACCGCCGCGACGCGCTTTTTGGCGGAAACCGACAAGAGCGGAATGGTGGCGATCAAGAACGGCGAAGTGGTCCTGGTACCGCTCGAGGAGGCCACCGGAAACATCCGAACGGTCCCGCAGGACTCCGCGGTGGTCGCGACGGCCCGTGACCTCGGGGTCTGTTTTGGCGACGAAGCACCCGGTTCTTTCTCCGGTGCTGCGCCGTCTCGCCCCACGCCCTGAGCGAGTCCCAGCTAGCTCTTGGGAACGAATGCGCAATACTGAAACATTACAGAAACCCGGAGTCCACTACCTGCGGGGTACTCAAATCGAGTGCCGCGCTTAAGAACATAGAGGCACTACACAGCCGTTGAGCGCCCCTCCTCGACGCGAGCCCCAGACGGGAAGGATTGGAAAAAATGAAGAAGGTCGAAGCGATCATCAAGCCGTTCAAATTGGACGAAGTCAAAGACGCCCTCTCCGAAGTTGGCATCCAAGGTATGACCGTGACCGAGGTCAAGGGTTTCGGCCGCACGGGCGGTAAGAAGGAAGTCTACCGCGGGTCGGCGTACGTCGTTGACTTCGTTCCGAAGGTCAAAATCGAGGTCGTGGTCACGGATAGCCAAGCGCAGTCCGTCATCGACGCGATCGAGAAGAGCGCCAAGACCGGCCGCATCGGTGATGGCAAGATCTTCGTCACCAGCGTCGACCAAGCGGTGCGTATCCGCACTGGTGAGCAAGGCGACGACGCAATCTGAGCGCCCGTATCGCTGCTTGACGCCGATCCATGGACGCCGCTCCTCGCCTGGGGGCAGAAGCGGCGCAACATCGCTTGCCGCATCAACGGTGAGAGTGCAGGCAGTGTAATGGGCTCGCGTCGAGCGTCAGGATCGCTCGCTTCAAACGGTAGCGTTCACAAAGCAACACCAGAGATTGTCGCCTCCAGAGGGGGAGCGCAACGGTCTCTGGTGTTGTCGTATTGGGGTTCTTGAATTTGGGCGGGCCATGGCCAGCGCCGTGAGGCGCCGCACGGCCCGCAACCACGCGCGGCGCTTCAGCGGAAGGCTGCGGCCAATTCCTCGGCGCGATCCGTCTTTTCCCAGCTGAACTCGGGGCGACCGAAGTGACCGTAAGCCGCCGTGGCGCGGTAAACCGGACGCAACAAGTCGAGCTGCTCGATGATGGCGCGCGGGCGCATGTCGAAATTCTTCTCGACGTACTTGGCGAGCTTGGCCTCGTCGACCTTGGAGGTGCCGAAGGTGTCGACGAAGACGCCCATCGGCTTGGCGACGCCGATCGCGTAGGCGATTTGCACTTCGACTTTGCTCGCGAGCTCTGCGGCGACGATGTTCTTCGCGACGTAACGCGCGTAATAAGCCGCGGAGCGATCGACCTTGGAGGGGTCTTTGCCGCTGAAGGCGCCGCCGCCGTGACGACCTGCGCCGCCGTAAGTGTCGACGATGATCTTGCGACCCGTGAGGCCCGCGTCACCGACGGGCCCACCGATCACGAAGCGTCCCGTGGGGTTGATGAAGTACTTGGTCTTGCTGTCGAGCAGCTTGGCCGGCAGAGACTTCTTGATCACGAGCTCCATCACCGCCTCGCGCAGCTCCTTGTTCTTCACTTCGGGGCTGTGCTGCGTCGACACGACGACGGTGTCGATGCGCTTGGGGCGACCGTCCTCGTACTCCATCGTGACTTGGCTCTTGGCGTCGGGCCGCAGGAAGTTCACCTTCTTCGATTTGCGGATCTTGGCGCACTGACGCATCAGGTTGTGCGCGTACATGATCGGTGCGGGCATCAACTCGGGCGTCTCGTTGGTGGCGAAACCAAACATCAAGCCCTGATCACCCGCGCCCTGCTCCTTGTAGTCCCCTTGGCCTTCGGTCACGCCTTGCGAAATATCCGGCGATTGCGGCTCGATCGCGGTCAGAATGCCGCAAGTCTCGGCGTCGAAGCCCATGTCGGACCCGACGTAACCGATGTCGCGGATGGCTTGGCGGGCGAGCTCACCGAAGTTGACGCTCGCCTTGCTGGTGATCTCTCCACCAATCAACACGAAGCCCGTCTTGCAGAACGTCTCGCAAGCAACGCGGCTCTTTGGATCTTGTGCCAAGAGCGCATCGAGGATCGTGTCCGAAACGGCGTCGCACAGCTTGTCTGGGTGACCTTCGCCGACCGATTCGGAGGTGAACAGGTAGTTTCGCATGGAGGATCGTCTTTCAGGGGGGTACGAGTTTGGGCCGCGAACAGTATCACTTCGGTTGCGTTTGACTACGGGCACGAAGCTGCCCGGACGCACTTTCCGGCGGGCTCCCGCGCGTCGCGGAGGTGGAGCGAGCCGAGCGTCTCGCAACGCACCGAAAACGCTCGACTCGCGGCTACACCATCGCGGAGCCCGGCCCGACTTTGACCACCGGCTGCTAGACCTTGACTCTAGATCGTCCCTGCGTAGACTCCCCCAACTTTTTCGCCGCCAACTTAGCTCAGTCGGTAGAGCAACGGTTTCGTAAACCGTAGGTCACCAGTTCGATTCTGGTAGTTGGCTCAAGCAGGGATGACGCCTTTCGCGCAGAGGCGGGCTTCGCGGGCCCCTAACGCTAGCCAGGCTCGTCTTCAGCGTCCGACATCTTGCCAATTGGCAAGATCCTTACGCGAGCACGCAGTTTGTCGATCGTAACCAACGCTCCGCGCTCGAACGCCTCACGTCGCAAGTGAAGCACCCGCACGACGTCGGCACCGATCGCTGACGGAGCTGTGTTGTCAGTCCGGACCTGCAACACGCTCGGCCCATCGGCTCGTGTCATGGCCAACGGCGTCCCGAAGTCGAGATCGTGCGTGAACAGGAGGTAGCCATTAGCACGGGCCCAGGCCATCAGCGTCGCATCAGCAGCTCGAGGGTCACCAACCTGACTCCAGTGCACGCTGGCTATCCCTGCTTGCTCCAGTACTTGAACCCATGCTGGCGACAGGTTCATGTCCAGCGGGACCTTCACGGCAGCGGCAGTTCCGTCTCTTGCGTACGCCATGCTGCATAGGCAAGGGCAGCCTGGATGTCAGCTTCTTCCAAGTAGGGGTACAGCGCGAGGATCTGTTCGCGCGTTTGCCCCGCAGCAAGCAACCCCAACAGGTTGCCCACCGTAAAGCGCAATCCTCGGATACAGGGCTTTCCCCCCATCACCGAGGGGTCATGCGTGATTCGATCCAGCGCAGCCATGCAGGATCTCAATCTAGCGCAGACAAGCCCCAATGGCCACTCGGGCGTCTGAACTACGATAACGTCACGGACACCGGACACCCGCATGACAGCTCAACATCCGTCGGCTTCAAGCATGCTTAGGCTGCCTTGGAGCCCTTCCGTTGTCGAGTCGGCGTGGCTTTCCTGAGCTCCTCCCTCGCCACTCGCCTCACGACGTCTTCAAGTGGCTCGCGCTCGATCGATGTACGCGCGAAGAGGCTCGTTGATCATCGTCTGGTAGCTACCACCGCCTTCATCGACTTGTTCGCGAAACAGCACGTAGTCATCAAGGCGGCGTGATGCGGGTCTTTGCGCCGGTCGCCGCTGCCGCGGCACCACTGGCGCGTGCTCGCTCGAACTGTTCGTAACCGTAGCGCCAAGTACACGGGTTGAGCGCGGCGGCCTTGTCGTCGAAGGTACCGCCCAACATGCGGCATCTCCGGCGTGACGAGCAGTTCTGGAAGGAAGTATGCGCAGAATACCGGCGCGGGGGGCAGACTCGCTCTGCGTTGGCTGCCAAGTACGACGTCAACGAGAGCACGCTCAACTACAACTTGAGCAAGGCGAAGTCGGCACGAGCTCCGATGTTTCTACTGTGCAGGTCGCGTCGGGCCCAGCGCAGACGGCAGGAGTTGAGGTCGTGCTACGCAACGGCGCGGTTGTACGGGTTGAGGTAGGCGCCGACGTCGAGTATGTGGCGCGCCTCGTTCGTGC
>DATAHU010000261.1:0-3847 GCA_036263015.1 Polyangiaceae bacterium
GTGCTGGCCATGCACACCGAGCGCGAGCAAACGTTGCAAATCGCAGAACGCTTGAGCGACTGGTTGAAAGCGCAAACGCCGTCGGATGTCGCTGGGCGAGCGCTGCAAAAAGGGCTGAGCGCGTTGCTCAACGCAGCCAACGGTGCCGCTCGGGCCGCGACACTCCGGGCACGCTTTCAAACCGTGCTCGATGTCTTGGAGCTGAGCATGACGCCCGACGATCTGGCTCAGGAGGGCGGCTTGCGCGCCACCATCAAGCTCGCGAGCTTGACGCTCGAGACGGCGCGCGCCGAATGGCAATCGCGTTTGCTCGAATGGTCGACGTGTCAGGTGCGGGCTCGTGCTGCGGGTAAGCGCCCAGTGCCCGATGCGGCGCTGGTAACCCTCTGCAGTCAGCGCCCGCACGCGGCGGAATTGTCGACGGAGGCTCGGCGCACATTCGGGCAATTTCTGGAAGCGCAGCAACAGCACGACGCGTGTTTGGCCTCGACGCCCGATTCAGAGATACGCCTCGTGCAGTATCAGGCGGCTCAGTGCGGGCAGGGTATGGCTGTAGCCAACAGCAAACCTTAGGCGGCGACGCCTAGCGCCGATACCTTCGCGAAGTCTCGGACCGCCAGTCCCCATCACTCTAGCCACAGGATGCGACGGTATAGGCGTCGATCCCAGGGCGCGATCTGGGTCTTGGTCACATCGCGTGTCCACTTGTTGTTGCGATGCAGACAATTGTCGATCTCCCCCTTGTTGACCATCGTCGCGCGGCCACAAGCATCGGTCAGAGCTTCCAGCGCTTGTTCTTCCGTCTTGTCGTACATGCCGAGATTCAGGCGACTCGCGCATTGCGGCATTTTGCGCGCGGTTTCCTTGGTGCGCGCTTGATGCTTGAGCGAGAAATCCGTCACTCCATCGATGCCGACGCAGACCTCGATCTGGCCATTGTGGCCGTAGACCAACAGCTCGATCGACAACAGCAGCAGTATACCCAGCGCCCACAGCCAAAAATTGTCGCGCCTTGGCTTGACCCGATCGGACTCTTTCGTGCTGCCGCCAGACTCGTTTGCCTCGCCTGCGCTTGCGGTGGCGGACGTAGGCTGCTCTTCGCTCGACGTCGGGGGCGGCTCGGCCGCGCTCGTGTCCGTCGGCGATGAGGCGCTGGACTCGGTTTCGGGGGCGGGGGCTTCGTTCGAATCGACAGTCATGGTCAGGTGCTCTGCGAGCTCGGTCCGTTTGGTTAGTCCAACCAACGTGCCGGATCGAGTTTGGGATTCGGCGGGCCGCCGGCAAAGGCCAGTCCCAACCGCTGCGCGCACGCTAGTCCCGTCGTCATACCAACGCCACCCAGTCCTGCGAACCAATACAACCCTTGCAGCCGGGGATCCGCTCCCACCACCGGGTGGCCATCGGGGGTGACCGTGCGCAGGCAAGCCCAAGCTCGTTCACGGGGCAAATCGGCGAGCCCAGGGCCCAACTTTGCCAGCGTGCCTTGGAACGAGCCGAGCAGCGCTTCATCCACGGCGGGTAAACCTGGCGCGTGGGGAGTGTGGTCCCCAGGGCTTGCCACGAGCATCGGGCCGTGCGCCTTGACGTACACGTTGCGCTCGACGTTCCACGCGACAGGCAGTGAGCTGACCGCTTGGCGTGCCGTGAATTGGACCAAATGCCGACGGTGCGGGGCGATCGGCAAGGGACAGCCGCACCCATCCCCGAGTCCTGCGCTCCAGGCTCCCGCCGCGATCACGACGCGATCGGCGTTGAGCTGCTCCCCGCTGCTCAGGACCACGCCCTCGACGCGCGTTGCCTGGCGCCTGATGGCCGTTACTTTGGCGCCTGTACGGAGCGTGATCCCCCTAGCGTTCAGGCGTCGACGAAGCCAGGTTTCCAGTAGCTCGAGCTCGAGTACTCCAGCGTCGGGCAAATGGATCGCCACGTCACATTCGCCGCCTTCGAGCAGTGGGCAGCAGTGTTCGAGTTCGCGCCGCGCGAGCAAGTGGTGAGGCAGGCCCATCGCCACGGCGGTTGCCAGCAGCGGGTTCAACGCGACGCTCGTGGTTGCCGCAAGCAACAAGCCTTGGCGCTGAAGCACTCCCGCAGGGGCATCGAGTTCGCGCAATAGATGCTCCGAGCGTACGGCCAATTCCGAGAGGCATTCACTTTCTTCCAACGGTCGAAAGATCGCGGCATTGCGTCCCGAGCTGTGAGCGAACGTCCGTGGCTCAGTTTCGAGCAACGTTACCGCGCCGTCGAGCTCTGGCAGCGCTGCTGCGGCGAGGCCAGCGA
This sequence comes from Polyangiaceae bacterium, assembly GCA_036263015.1. Lineage (GTDB taxonomy): Bacteria > Myxococcota_A > Polyangia > Polyangiales > Polyangiaceae > SZUA-265. The sequence continues at coordinate 2,278 of DATAHU010000261.1, forward strand.
TGCCTCCGCCGATGATGAGCGTGGTGGGTTGGGCCGGCACACGGCTGGTATTCCATGACGCAGCGAGCAAGCAAAGCGTGTGGTTGCTTTTCGCACCGTTGTGTTCAAACGACCACTCAGCCTGCGCAGGGTTGCGCGGGGAACGAGCACTTTTCGGCGCTGTCGTGGTACATCCGCGCTCGCTTCAAATGAAACGAATCGCACGTGGTCGTCCCCTAGTTGCTCTCGCTTCGCTCTGTTTCCTTTTCACGGACTGGCTCTCGGCTGGCGCAGCTCTTGCGCAAACGCCGCCCTCCGCCACACCGCCCGCGACGAAGCCCGCGCCCACTCCCAGCGCCGCCAAAGCCCCTAGCGCCGTAGCACCCAGCGCGGTGCCGAGCGCTCCGGCGCCTGCGCCTGCCGCGTCGAGTGCACCGGCTGCGTCAGCGCCGCCTGCGCCCGCAGCTGCGCCAAGCGCTGCCGGGACTGCACCGAGCGCCACGCCGCCCGTTAGCCCGGCACCCGCTGTTAGCCCGACGGCGCCCGTTAGCCCGACAGGGGCCGTTAGCCCGACAGGGCCCGTTAGCCCGACGACGCCAGCGGTTGCCCCCGCACCGGCAGCGGCAGACGCCTCCGCTTCCGGCAGTCTCGGGACTGGGGTCGATCTCGGCGCTGGGGTGAGCGCCGAGCCCGGCCCGCCTGCGCCGGTTGCGACGCCACCCGTCGTGGCAGCCCCGGTCGTCAGCGAGCCCCGGCCCGCAGCCATCGAAGATGTTCACCTGGACGAACAACCGAGTCTGACGCCGTTCACTTATTCCGGCTCGTTCTTCAGTCGCTACGAGCTGCGCGATGGCTACGCGGATCACGGCTTGACCGACCCGCGCTTGAATCGCGAAGGCGATGCGTTCGTCTACCGCGCACGCCTCGGCATCGAGACCAACCCGGTGAAGCTCGGCAGCGGCCAGTCGGTGCTGGTGAAGTTCGTGCCGCAAGCGGCGGGCACTCACGCGATGGGCGGCACGCCCGAGACGATTGGTGACGCCTACCCGCTCGGCTTGTACGAGGCGTACATCCGCCTCAAGGGCAGGGGCTTCCGACTCGATCTCGGCCGCTTCATGATGAACTACGGCGATGGGCTCGTGATCGGTCAAAACGACTGGCACGAGGCTGGGCGCGCGTTTCAGGGCGGACGCGTGCGTCTCACGTCTGCCAACAAGCCGGACTACTACACCGACTTGTTCATCACCTTGATCCAAGAGGGGATCGCCGGCACCAAGAGCGTGTTCAAGGGTGACCAGTACTTCTACGGCATGTACACCTCGCTCGGCGAACTGGGCGCCAAAGGCCCGATCTTGGACGTTTACCTGCTCGGCAGAACCTTCGGTGGTTTGCCTGCCGACGACAGTGTTACGCCGTCGCTGCCCGGGCAAGATGGCGCCACGACGCTGACGCTCGGTTCGCGTATCGCCCAAGCGTTTACCCACTTCGACTATCGCTTGGAGGCGGGCGTGCAAGTCGGTCAGAGTCAACAAGCGCGCGGTGTGAAACCGCTCGACCGAGTCGCGTTCCAAGCCGACGGCGCGGTCGGCGT
>DATAHU010000262.1:0-35267 GCA_036263015.1 Polyangiaceae bacterium
CTAGCCACCAACCTCGCGGCCGCTGAGGCGGCACTCAACTGGCTGGAGCGACGGGCTCCGAGTCTAGTCACACCGTGAGTCGGACGCCGTGATCGATCTGTACAGCGACACCGTGACGAAGCCGTCACCCGGTATGTTGCGGGCGATGTGCGAAGCAGACGTCGGTGACGATCAGCGCGGCGATGATCCTACGGCGCGAGCCTTCGAAGAGCGCGTCGCGTCGTTGTTGGGCCAGCCAGCAGCGCTGATCGTTCCGACGGCGACCATGGCAAATCAGATTGCCGTGATCGCCCAGTGTCGTCCGGGCGATGCCGTGCTGTGTCATCCGACCGCGCACATTTTGAACTTCGAGGCCGGCGGTTTGGGAGCAAACGCAGGCGTTCAGGCGATCACCTTGGACGGCCCTCGAGGGATTTTCGGCGCCGACGCATTGCGCGCGAGCGTCGCCTCGGCCGAGGATCACACGCCGCGCGCACGTCTGGTCGTGGTCGAAAACACGAGCAACTTCGGTGGCGGCACGGTTTGGCCTCGCGACGTCTTCGATGCAGTAGCGGGCGCATGTAAACAGCTGGGCCTGAAGCTGCACGTGGATGGGGCGCGCTTGTTCAACGCGGCGGTCGCCGACGGCTCGGCGCTCAGTGCGTGGTCGAACCAAGCCGACAGCGTGCAGCTGTGTTTTTCAAAAGGGCTTGGCTGTCCCTTTGGTGCTGTTCTGGCTGCCTCCAGTCAAACGATCGCAGAATGCCGACGCATTCGCCAACGCATGGGGGGCGCGTTGCGCCAAACGGGCGTGCTGGCCGCAGCGATGAATTACGCGTTGGATCACAACGTCGAGCGTTTGGCTGAAGATCACGCGCGTTTGAAGCGGCTCGCTGACGGACTTGCCGCCTGCGATGAACTCGAGCTCGGAGCGCATGGCACGAATATCCTATTTTTTCGGCATCGCAGCGTCGCGGCCAATGTCTTCGTGCAGCGACTCAAGGAGCGCGGTGTATGGGTTTCGGCGCTAGGTGAAACGCTTAGGATTTGCACCCATCTGCAGATCACCGACGCTGACGTCGCGAGTGCGCTGGGAATTATCGAGCGTGTGTGCGCCGAGGTGCGCGCCTGATGCGTATTCCCACCGCGCGGCGGCTAGCCTCGAGTTGGTACGGCTGGTGAAAATCGCGAAATTATGCTCTACGTGGCTTAGTGCACGACCCATTCACCCTGACGACTGAGCGCCTGGAGCTCCGCGCCCTCGACGACGCGGACGTCGCAGGTCTCGTGCGTCATTGGGGTGATGCCAAAGTGCGTCGGTACCTGTGGGACGACAAGCCCGTGACCGACGACATGGTCAGCCACATCGTCACCACCAGCAATCGCGACTTTCGCGAGCGTGGCTACGGCATTTGGGCAGTGCGCTTTGCGGGCGAACAGGACTTACTGGGCATGTGCGGTTTGCGTCGCGTGCGCGAGGGTGATGCCGTCGAGATTTTGTACAGTCTGCGGCCTCGCTATTGGCGGCAGGGACTCGCGACCGAGGCGGCGCGTGCGGTCCTGGAGCACGCGTTCGAGCGCTTGCACTTGACCCAAGTCGTCGCGTATTTCGATGACGTCAACGTCGCATCCGCGGGCGTATTGCGTCGTTTGGGGATGGTTGCGGACGAAGGCGCAGAGCGTGCAGGGCGCGGCTACTGGTCGATTGACCTCGAACGGTTTCGAAGTTGGCGCATGCCGGCTCCGAGCGTGTTTCCGCCCGCGCCCTGAGCTCGAGCCTGCGTCCCTCAGAACATAATTTGAGAGCTTTGCGGAGAGGCGCGTCGGAATTGTATCTGCGATCGCGCTTGCAGAGGCCCCACAACAAGAACTGCGATGCGATAGAGGTCGGTGTCGTTTCCGTCTGCTGCAATGCGTCCGGTTGCGTTGGCAGTGAGGGACAAGCGTGTATTATCGATTCCATGAACGAGAAGACCCGGGCGCGAACGCTGACTCGCGCCGAGGTACGCGCCTTGCCGTGGCCGGCTGCGGTGTTATCCCGAGACACGCCGCTCGATGTAGGGGTCTGCTTCTCTGTGGGTCGGATCGTGATGAACGATCTGGGTTGGATCAACACGCGCGCACGCCAAGAGTGGAGCCTGCGACGGTTGCGCGCCGAAGTGTTGGTCAACGCGAGCGTCTCGACGTTGAGCCGCTGCGTGCGTGTCTACCAAATCGCACAACAACTCGGCATGCGCCCGCCCTGGGAGAATCTCGACATGCGCCACTTCGTTGCAACCGCGGGTTTGCCCGTCGCGTTGCAGCGTCAATTGTTGCGCAAGGTCGAGCGCGAAGCCTGGAGCGCCCAACGTCTCGAGACCTTCGTGAAAGAGACGTATGGCAGCGCAGGCCGCGGCGGCAAAACCGGCGTCGAGTGTGTGCGAGTCCTCGATCAGATCGAGAAGCGAGACCTGTTCTCCGACTTGGCCCGTCTCAACGCGTTCAGTCGCAGCGACCTTCGAAAGCTTCAAGATCGGGTGCGCAGTGCGGAAGAGAGCTTCCGGCGCTTGAGACGTGAGCTGCGCGCGTTTGGCGCTTGAGGGGTGGGGGTAAGCAATCCACGACCTGGCCGTCTGGGTGGGGACGGGTTGCGACTGATCGCCGTTTGAACCATGCTCGCCAGCAATGAGGCTGCGCTTGCGGATCGGGTGGGTTGTATTCAGTCTTGCCGGGGCGTGCGCGCATCCAACGACGACCGCGTCAGCGCCCTCGCCCAAACACGAAGCAGGGTCTGCCAAAACGCCGAGTAAGCTCGACGACTTGCAGGCGGGGCTGCAGGCCTTGGCGCACAGCGACTACGCCAAAGCTCGCTCGCTGCTCGAACGCGCAAGCGCTCAGGGTACCCAAAGGACAGCGGCCCTGCTGGCCTTGGCCCAGCTCGACTTGGCGACGGGCCGCTACGAACAAGCGGCGGCGGCGATCCCAGAGGTCGAAGCCGACACGACCCTGAACGCTGAACTGCGCCTGGTGCGGGTGCGGGCGTTGCGCGCTACGGGTAAACCCGATGTCGGATTGGCGCTGTTGCAAGCTCTGCACCCCGCGGACGCACCCGTTGCTCAGTTGCCGCCCGCAGATCGGCTCTTGATGGGGGAATTGCTCCAGGAGCTCGGACGCAAGGACGAGGCCGAGGCTGTCTTGCTCACGTTAATCGACGACTACAACAGTGACCGCATCGCCGAGAACGACGTCGAGGGACTGGGTCGAATCGGACGAACGGCACATCTTTTGCGAAGTCCCGAAGACGCCAACGAGGCCTACAACCAGGCAGAACTTGCCGGCCGAGCTTCGAATCAAGTCTTACTGTGGCGAGCTGCTCTGTTTCTAGCGCACCACGATCCCGGGCATGCCGAGGAGGTGGTCTCCGAAGTTCTAGCGGCAGCCCCGCACGACTCCGATGCGCTCGTTTACAAGGCGCGCATCGTGCTCGAACAGGCCATGGACTTCGACACCGCGCGCGAGCTCGTGAAGGAGGCCTTGGCCAGCAATCCGCGCAACGCCGGCGCGCTCGCCGTGCTGGCGAGTGTGCACTTGCGCGACATGCAGCTGGCCCAGGCCGATGAAGCACTACTCAGAGGGTTGAGTGTTAATCCTCGGGACCTAGAGTTGTTGAGCCTGCGCGCCACGCGAGAGTTTCTCGCGGATGACGTTACTCGCTTCGAGGGCACCAAGGCGCGAGTGTTCGAACTGAACCCCAACTACACGCAGTTCTTCGTCAGCGTTGGTCAGTTTGCGGACTGGGAACACCGCTACACCGAGATCGTCGAAATGATGCGCGAGGCGGTCAAGCGCGATCCAGAGGATGCCCAGGCTCACGCGGAACTCGGGATCAACTTGATCCGCGCGGGTAGCGATGCGGACGGGGTTCGCTCGCTGCAGCGCGCGTTCTCGCTCGACCCTTACAATGTTCGCGTCTTCAACACCTTGCACTTGTACGAACGCGTGATCCCGACGGACTACGTGTTCGACGCTGGAACGCAGTTCTCTTGGCGCTATCCGCGCGTGGAGAGCGCGGTATTGCGGCGCGTAGTGCCGCCGCTGTTGGAACAAGCCTGGCAAAAATTCACCCGCTATTACGAGTATGTGCCAACGACGCCGGTTCAGGTCGAGCTCTACGCCGAGCGTGAGAACTTTGCAATTCGCACCAGTGGTCTGCCGCGCACGGCGATCCAGGGTGTGTGCTTCGGAAAAACGCTCGCCGCGATGAGTCCGAGCCGCGAGGAATTCAACCTCGGGATGACAGTGTGGCATGAACTTGCCCACGTGTTCCACATTCAGTTGTCGCGCGGCCGTGTGCCTCGTTGGTTTACAGAGGGCTTGGCCGAATACGAGACGCTGGTCGAACGACGAGAATGGCGCCGCGAACAGGACCCAGAGCTGTTTCAAGCGTTGCGTGAGGGCCGGCTGCCGAAGCTCGGTGCGATGAACCAGGCCTTCACTCACGCCGAAGACGTGCGCGACGTCACCGTGGCCTATTACGCTTCGAGTCAGATCGTGAAGATGCTGGCCGAACACTATGGTCGACCGAAGCTGCGTCTGATGTTGGCCCTCTGGGGGCAAGGAAAGACTCAGGACGACGTCTTCCAACTCGCGCTCGGTAAGACAGCGGCCGAGTTGGACGCAGAAGTTCAAGACTATTTGGGCAAACAGCTCGAGCGTTACAAGACGCAGTTTCTGCCCCGCGAACGGGTAGGCGATCGCGCGGCGCTGGTTCAGCAGCTCGAGCTTGCGCCTCGTGATGTCGCCCTGCGGGTGCGCTGGGCGCTCTTGCAACTGCAGAGTGGCAATGCCGATCAAGCGCTATCCGCCGTGAACGAGGCCCTGAAGATCGACGCCGCAAATCCGGACGCCCTGTTCTTGAAGGCACAGATCGCGCTCGGCCATGGCGATGCGACAGTCGCTCAAGCTACCCTTCAACGTCTGTTGGATCTTGGCTTCGACGGTTATCGAACCCAGCTGTTGCGCGCACGCATAGCCGCCGCAAGCGAACAACTTGGGGACGTCAAAGATGCGCTGAAGAAGGCCAACGCCTTCGACCCGAACGAAGCGGAGGCGGTCTTCGAATTGCTCGACTTCGAACAAGGTGACGAACGAATCCAAGGTCTGTCTGCACTCGCGGACATCGACGAGAATCGCGCGGAGACTTACCGCGAGTTGTCCGGCCTGTTGCTCGACAAGGGCGACGTCGCCGCCGCGCTGCGCGTCGCGGAATCCGGTGTGTACGCGGACGCGGAGTCGCCCGCGGCTCACGTGCAGTGGGCACGCGCGCGGTGGAAGTCTGGTGATGTGCGCGGCGCGGAGTTCGAATTTCAGAGCGCGCTAGCTTGTCCCGGGCACGAACAAGAACTTGCCGAGGCCAAGCGAGCTTACGAGGATTTTGCGAAAGCGACCGGCCGACGGTTGCGAACGCTGCCTCCGCCCTGAAGAGGCGGATCTGCTCCGAGATTGGATTCTCCCCGCTAGCCAAAATCATCGTGACTCCCATGTCGCCGTTACTGCGAGGGCGCAGTGCTGTCGTCGGGTGTGCCGAGATGGCATGTGAGCATTCTGCGCGTTCCGCTGCGACCGGCGCCGCAAGTCGCAGGTTAGGCGCAATACTTTAGGATCCGTTGGGCGAAAGCCTCAAGATTTGGCATAGTGTAGCGCTTGTCTGCGCTCATCAGCCCTTCGACGACCGGCACGCTGCAAGCGAGTCCGCTCTATCGTCTGCTCATTTCGACACTCGAGCGGCGTTTGTCTGGATCCTTCGTGTTCGAAGCGCAGGATGGCTCCAAGAGCGCACTGCTGGTTCGCGAGGGCGCAGCCACCAAGATCAAGTTGGCGCGCGCGGTCGTCCCGCTCGGCGCGCTGTGCGTCGAGAAGGGGTTCTTCACCCAGACTCAGCTGGACAGCGCGTTGCCGCGGCCCCGCAAAGGCCATTTCGGCGAGAGCCTGGTCGAGCTCGGGTTGTTGCACGTCCAGCAACTGGAAGAGGCGCTGAGTGAACAGTTCACTCGAAACATAGAACGCCTCGCAAGCTTGCCGGCTTCCACGATCTTCGGCTTCTACGAGGGGCAGGATTTCTTGGCGCGCTGGGGCGGCCCACTAGTGGCCCCCGATCCATTGGCGTTGTTGTGGCGCGTCGTGCGCGCGTCGGACTTGAGCCCCGCTTTGCTGAAGGCGGCGCTCGCTCCGCTCGGGGGCAATCCGCTGCGCTTGCACGCCGAGGCGCGCGTTTCGCGTTTTGGTTTCGACGCAAAAGAGCGTTCGATCGTCGACTTGATTCGGCTCAAGCCCTACACGCTCGATGAGTTGTTGGGCCTTGGAGTCGTGCCGCGCGCGAGTGCAGAACGCGTGCTGGCCGCCTTGGTGCTCACTCGTCATCTCGAAGGCGTTGCCGAGGGCGGCCCGATTGGCGTCGAATCGACTCCGTCAATCCCGGTGCAAGAGCGGGTTCACGACCGTCAATCGCGGCCGAGCCAGTCGGGTTCACAGCTCGTCGCGGTGCGTCCGGAAGAGCCTGCAAAGCCTGCGGCCGACCGCGCGCAATTCGAGGCTGAAGCGCAGCAACTACTCGAGGCCGATTACTACGTCGTGTTGGGCGTTGCTCGAGAAACACCCGTGAGCAGCGTCCAGGCCGCATTTCTGCGCTTGGCAAAGCGCTGGCACCCTGATCGACTCGACCAGTCCTGGCTCGACTTGCGCCCTCTGGTCAGTCGCGTGTTCGCGCGTATTACCGAGGCGCATTCGACGCTCTCGAATCCGGCCCGTCGCCAAGAGTACGATGCCCTGCTCGCTGACGACAGTGTCGGGCCGGATGAACGCGACGAGGTTCAGCGGGTGCTCAACGCCGCCAATGCCTTTCAGCGCGCTCAAGTCTTGGTCAAGCGCGCCGAGTGGGAGGAGGCGCTGAACCTCGCGCTCGAGGCGCAACGCAATGACCCCGATCAGGCGGAATACGCCGCGCTCGCGGCCTGGCTCGAAGCCCGAAAGCTGCACGGTGCTGCGCTGGAGGTTTACGCGCCCCTATTGGACCGACTCGCGCGTGCCGAGAAGAAGCAGCCCAACAACTTGCGAGTGCGCATGTATCGCGCGGATGTGCTGAAGGCCGCAGGTAAACTCAACGAAGCAATTAAGGAGTATCGCTTCATCGCCGAGGCCGACCCGTCCAACGTCGAGGCGCAACGCGAACTGCGCTTGTTCAAGATGCGGAGCGGCACACCCACGAGCGACGCTCCTGGCCTGTTCGGGCGTTTCTTCAAGAAGGGCTGAGTCGCGCAGCAGCGCATTGCTTCTGAACGTCAGTGCAACACGCGCTTCGAATCGTCGCTCGATTGAACTGGACCTACTTTGGTGGGCATTTTCTCCGGCGGGCGTGTGCCACCAAAAGTGATCGCGAAAAAGCCGGCTACAATGCTGGCAAGACCACTCAGGTAAAACCCCCAAGCCCAGTGATAGCGGAGCGGCACCAGTCGCGCCTGGGGGCTCGCGATCAAGAGCAGCACGCACTGGCACACAGTCAACAGTGAGAAGGCGGTGACCGCGATCCTAATGCTGCGCATCTGGTTAACGCTGCGGCGCGACGCCACGAGCGGGAGGTTCACGAGCCACGCGGTAGCGCCTCCGGCGAACCAGAAACCTCGTGTTTGCGCCAGATCGAAGCCCGAAAGCGACAGCAGCTCCGGCTTGGTCAGTTCGATCCAGGGCGCGAAAAAAGCTGCCAACCCGAGCGCCGAGCAGAGCAAGAGCGCACCGCGTCCCCGTCGCCAATAGTGCCAAGGCAGCCGTCGATCTTCGGGGGCCAGGCGTTCCCAATCGGCGGCCATCTGTTCACGCACCTCGAACGAGGGCGGAAGCTCCCCGAGACCGCGCAGTCCCATCCCGCACACCGGGCACACCTCTGCCTCTTCGATCTGGTAGATTTCGCGGCAGAATGGGCACGCTAACAGGGTGCTGCGCACAGGCAGAGTATAGCGGTGCCCAATGCCTCGTGCAGCACGCATGTGCACCCTTGCCGATGGCTAGGTGTCGTGTTGTAAAGACACGTTCGCGTGAGTCATGAGTAGAAGCGACGTTGCAGAGCGTTTCGGGTTGAGCCCCGACAGCCGTCGGCTGGAGGAAGCACTGACGCACCCGAGCTTCGCCAACGAGCGTCGCGATGGGCAACACTATCAGCGGCTCGAGTTTCTGGGCGACGCAGTGCTCCAGCTTTGCGCAAGCGAGGCATTGTGGCGCGCGTTTCCCGACGCGGCTGAGGGTGAACTCACGCGCCGCCGTGCGCAGTTGGTGAACGGTGAGGCACTCGCCAAGTTCGCCCGTGAAAACGGAATCCCGGCCGAACTGCTCGTGGGCAAGGGCGCAGAGTCGAGCGGCGTGCGCTCCGGCACGAACGTGCTGGCGGACGTGGTCGAAGCGCTGATCGCCGCGACTTACCTCGACAATGGCTACCAGGCCGCTCGCAGCGTGTGTGATCGGATCGTCGGTGCTGGCTTGGACGAGCAGCGAACCTTCCGCGAACTGGATCCCAAAACGCTGCTGCAGGAGCGCGCACAAGGGCTGGGTCTTGCGACTCCCGAGTATGCGGTCACCGATTTGTGGGGGCCCGCGCACGAGCGCATGTTCAAGGTCGAGGTGAAGACCGGGGCCGAGGTTCTGGCCCAAGGCGTTGGACGTTCGAAGCGCGCTGCCGAGCGCGACGCGGCGGAAAAGGCAATAGCACACGCGTTGTTGCAAGGCGGCGTGGCGCACGCCGAACCCGAGGTCGCGAGTTCCGAGCCCATCTCCGAGCAGGATCAGAGCGCGAGCAATCGGAGCGCAGGGTGACGCGCTCTATCTCGCGTCGACGGCTCATCGCCGGTGCGCTGTTCGCCGGGCTCGGATTCGGCTCCCGAACGGTGTGGGCTGGAAGTTATCTCGATCGCGCGGCCCTGCTCTTGTACGTCGCGGACACGGAGATCGACCTGTTGCGTCGCAAACTCTACGATTCCGAGCTGGCGCGTCTCGTTCATCAGCAGGCGGAAGCCAGGGTTCACTCGGCTTCATCGATGATGGTGCCTCCCGAGGTCGTCCAGGCCCACCCGCACTTGCTCTTGATGCTCGAAAACTGTGAACGCGCGGCCAACAGCGGCGTAGAGCGCAAGCCTCCAGAATTTCTGAAATTCTTGAACCTGGCGCGCGACGAGGAGCAGCTCTTTCGAGCCATCATCAAGCAACTGGGCTGGGAGTTACCGCCCGTGCGTGAGGGTTTGGACTAACCCAATGTTCGTGTGGCTATAGAGCGGGTCTAGCGGGTCTCAAAACTCGAGACCCCCGACCGGTGCAACAGGTGAGCCATCGAAAAAATGCTGGCCCCAGCGAGGAAAAACGACCGCCTCGCCCGAACCGGGCGGGCGTTTTTCCCATCGGCGGCAGGTTTTGAGGTCTGCTTTTTAGCGTTTTTCGTCGAGCAGGCTGACGAGATCCGGGGTGTAGTTAGTGAGATTCTTGCTGCGAAGCTCGGCGATCAACAAATTACGCGCCGCTTGGGCTGTGCTGCGCACGAGGATCTCTCGGATGTTGGCTTGCTCGTCCTCGAAACGTTGTGCACGCGCAGGGCGCGTCCCTCGCCGCCACACGACCGCGTACGAGGACCCCTCTGCAATGGGCGTCTTGACGAGCTCACCATCCGCGACCTGATCGGCAGCGCCAAAGAGCGCCGGATCGACCCGCAGCTCGGGCACATCGGTCGTGCCGTCGGCGCGCACGAATCCCAGTGAGCCATCTCGCTGCTTGGTTGCCTCGTCGAGCGATTGCTCGCGCGCCAGGTTGCTCCACAGCGCCACCGGTTTGGGCTTGCCATCGACCGCACTGATGATCTCTTTCGCAGCGCTCTCGCTCGCCACCAGGATTCGCCATAGGCGTATGGCTTTCGGCTGTTGATAGCGATCGCGATGCTCGGCGTAGAACTGCCGCATCTGCTCGGCACTTGGATTGGCTTCGCTGCGCAGGCCGCGATCCAACGCGTCAGCCAATACGCGATCGCGAAGGGCACGGGTCACCTCTGCTGGGCCCGCGCGGCCATACTCCGTCAATGCGGCCATTGCCAGCAACGCGGCTCGGCGCCCGGCCAGCGTCGTGTCGAGCGCGTCGCCCAACATCGGATCTTCTGAGCGTGCAAGCCAGGTTCGGATGTCGTGAGCACTGAAGGTCGTCTCTCCGGCGACAATCACGGCGCCTTCGTCGAGGTTGCGTTGCGCGGCGGTCGATGCCTCCGCTGCCGCGGTTGGCGCTGAAACAGCCCTGCTCGGCGCAGCCGTCGGCGTCGCAGCGGTGCCGAAGGCCAACACGAACAAAAGCCCAACCCTCGCGCGCGCCTCAGGAGCCATCCGCCTGCTCTCCCACTTCCTGGGTCCACAACTCGCCGAGCTGCCGCAGCCGATCTTCGGCCACTGACCAAGACTCCGGGCTGCTGTCGATGCCAATCGCGCGGCGGCCATGCCGGGCGGCTACGGCCAGCGTCGTGCCGCTGCCCCCGTACGGGTCGAGCACGAGCTCTCCCGGGTCGCTCAGAGAAAGGATCAAGCGCTCCATCAAGGCTTCTGGCTTCTGAGTTGGGTAACCGGTGCGCTCGCGGGCCACGGGCGCCACGATTCCAATGTCCCACACGTCGCCGAGCGGGGCGCCGGGCGATTGCTCGGGCAGCGTGCTCGAGCGGCGCCGTCGACCGTGTTCACCTATCACCGCCTGTTGTTTGCCCGAGCCCCAAGTCGCTTGCGTCGACGGGGCAAGGGGCTCGTAGAGTTGGTTGAAGCGAGGCTTTGTCCGGTCGTCGCGCACGTAGCGCAGCAGCACGTCGTGAAGGCGCTGGAAGTTGGGCGTCTTCGCTGGCCAGCGTCGATAGCGCCAAATGATTTCGCTCGCGAAGCAATCGGCGCCGAAGATTTCGTCGCACAACACCTTCACGTAGTGACTGGTCTTCGGATCGACGTGGACGATGATCGAGCCATGGGGCGCGAGCAGCGCACGCACCAGCTCGATCCGGGTCCCGAGCGCGCTCAGGTACTCGGACGAATCCTTCCAGCGATCGTCGAACGCAGGTCGAAGCCTGCGGTCGAACCCATTGTTTTGGGTCTTGCGCCGTTCCACGCGCAGGTGCTGGCGACCAGTGAGGAAGGGCGGATCGAGATAGGCGAGCGTGACCTGTGCCGGCTGCTCGGCGACGAGTGCACCGAGCGCGAGCGCGTTGTCGCCCCGAATCCAACGCAAGGCGGGAGCTTCGACGCCGTCGGCACTGAAGGCGGTGCGCGAGAGGGGTGAAAGCGTGCGCAAGCCGCCCAACCTTGGAGCAAGGTCAGGGCCGATTTGCCCGGTTGAACTGATTGGGCCGATCATCGGCGCGCCTGCGGTTGGAATCGCCGATGCGTACCACAAGGTCGCCGATGCACTCGGCGGAAATCTGAGCCGCTTGCTCGTCGGGTCGCGGGCGACGACAATGACCCGGTGAATCGACGACCGTGGCTTGGAAGCTCGTGGCTCGTGCTGGCTGCGTGCTCTTTTGCGTCCGTCGTTTCGTGCGCGCGGGACGAGGATGGAAGCGTTCCGGAGCGTGTGGTCGAAAGCTTGATTGAACGGCTCCAGAGCGTGCACGGGGATCCTGAACGCGGGAGGAAAGCCGTAGAGCTGATGTCCAAGGCTTCTCAAGCCAACTTGGCGGAACGTGCGTCACGCGCGACCGCGGCTTCGGGCCGCACAGTGGCTCCGGAGGAGATGCTGGTCCCCTCGCGCTTCGTGCTCCGCTTCGAACCCCGGCGCTATAGCTCGGAAATCCGGGGCGACTACAGCCGCGTCACGGTGTTCGGAGATCTACCAAACGAAGTCGCAGAGGTGCACTGCGTGCGCGAAGACGGACGCTGGCAAGTCGAGCTCGACTGGCCGCCGTTGCCCCCGATCGAGAAGCGGCAATGAGCCCAAACGCGCGGAAAAAAGCCCGCGCGAACGCGGGCTCCTTTGTGACGTGCTGACTCGAAGGTCAGCAGCTCAATTCGAGAAGAATATCGCTTCGATCTCGTCTTTGACTTGCTCTTCCGTCTGCTCACGAGCGATCGCGATCTCTTTGACAATCAAAGAGCGCGCCGTATCGAGCATGCGGCGTTCGCCGAAGGACAGCTGCTTGTTCGCCTTGAGGCGGTACAAGTCACGCAGCACCTCTGCTACGTCGTAGATCGAACCAGTCTTGATCTTGTCCATGAAGCCGCGATAGCGGCGATTCCAAGTCTGGGTATCGAAACCTACCGTGCGCTCGCGCAAGATATCGAAGATCTCTCGAATCTCTTGCTCGCTGATTACCTGACGCAAACCGACGGCGTTCGCGTTTGACACCGGAACCATGATCTTGCGATCCGTGTCCAAGATGCGGAGCACGTAGAAGCGTTGGCGCGACCCGGCGATGTCCTTTTCATCGATGCTGATGACCTCTGCGACTCCCTGAGCCGGGTACACCGCCTTGTCGCCAACTTTGAACTCAACTTCCATGACTACTCCTTCGGATGCGCCTGGGTAGGCGTTAGGGAACGGTGCCGAACATGACTTCGACACCCAAGAAACGTTGCGATAGGGCTTCCAAGCGACCTGGCTCTGACACGCCAATGGATCCGCATGGGCTGAGGCTGATTGAACTCGATGGGGGTTGAATATATTCCTTCGGCATCACGCTCAGTCGCGGACCTCTGCTCGAAGCAGGGTGCCGCCAGCCAACACGAACAATGCTTCGTGTCCGCGGTTTGAACCGCAATCGCTTGATATATTTGAAATTCGTATGTCCGTCTGGCGCGCTGCTCAGGCATTCGCGGGACATCCAGCGGCCCGCCATTTCGCCTGTCTCTATCTTGGGCGTAAGCGCCGCCAGGCGCGAAACGTAGTCAAAGAGGGGGGTTGTGTCAAGAAAGTTCAAGGCCAAAGGGATTCGACCCCGTCGCGCTCGACCCTTGGCATGCTGTTGCTCGCGCTCCGTTTTCGGCCCCTCTCATGCTTCGTCGACCGGTTCGTCGCTGCGCTCCTGGTTCCACAAACGGCCGTTCGCCAGGTTCACTTAGGTCCCGAGTTCGCAAAACACAAGTCGCGCTCCGCGCGCACGGCAGCGACCGGGCCAACGCCTCACTTCAAACGTGCAGCGCAAAACGCAGCACAGCGCTGGACCGGATCGGTACAGCGCTGTGTTGGGGAAGACGCATCCAAGCGAGCCCGCTGGGCCCCGACGGAAACCGGGGCCCAAGCCCGCTGAAGCCGTCTTGGTGCGATTCAGTGCGCGAGGCTGTTCAAGTCCAGCATCTCGCGCATGTCGGGGACGACGACGAGCTCTACTCGACGATTCTTCGCTCTGCCCTCGGGCGTGTCGTTGCTCGCGATGGGATCGGTCGAAGCGTAACCCGCGGCACTCCAGTTTGCCGGGTTCAAACCTCCACCCTTCTCTTCGACGGGCGTGACCAAGAACGTGAGGACGGAACGCGCGCGCATCGCCGATAACCCCCAGTTGTCCTTGAGCGGACCGTGTCGCATGGGCACGTTGTCGGTGTGGCCGGCGACCTGGAACTCGCGCTTCGCTAGGTCCTCATCGTTGCGAACGACCTCCGCGATTTGAGACAGGATGTTGATACCCTCGTCCGTCAAGTCTTCCTTGCCAGAGGCGAAAAGCACGTCGCCCGGCAGCTGAATCAGCATGCGGTTGTCGCGCACTTCGACAGTCAGACCGAGCTCCGTCAGCTTCTTGAGCTTGCCGCGCAGCAATTCGAAACGCGCTTTGATCTGCTCGAGCTGCTTCGCCCGCTGCTCGTATTCGGACAGCGCGAGCTTCTGCTGCGCCAGATTCTGATTCAAGTTGTCGACGTTGACTCCGCTCTCGACGAGCTTTTTCTTGAGATCCTGAATCTCGCCGAGGGCCGCTTGATAATCCGCGTCGCATTTCTGCGACTGCTGCTGTTGACCGCGCAGCTGCTGTCGCAGCTGATCAATCTCGCGCACTTTCTGATCCCACTCTTCTTGTGAGTAACCGCACGCGCTGAGCAGTAACGACGTGCCTAGCAGCGCGCCAACTCCGACCAGTGGGCCAAATCCCCGAACAGTTTTCTGCATTGTTTGCACCCTTCTCGCCTCTACCGGGACGCCGCGTTTAGCGACTTGTCGCACGAAGGTCAAGAATGGCGAAAACCACTAATTTTCCAGCCTCTTAGCCGGATCTCGCGAGCTTGGACATCAGTGCAGTGCCCGCCAGCCGGCTGCCATGCCTTTTACTATACAAGGGCTCCGTATGAAATATTTGCGGTGAAAGAGGCGGGAAAACACGCCCGGTCCATGACCAGTTGCAGTTTTTACGTTGACACATCGCAATAGGTGGCAATATACGTCGTGCAACATACCTCGGGTACTGCGGGTGTTCCTGCAGTTTCCAGGTCCGCAGGAGGCAAGACAAAAATGGCCGCAAAGAAGAGCGCAAAGAAGACTGGCAAGAAGACTGGTAAGAAAGCCGGCAAGAAGAAAGCTGGCAAGAAGAAGGCTGGCAAGAAGAAGGCCGGCAAGAAGAAGGCTGGCAAGAAGAAGGCCCGCCGCAGCAAGAAGAAGGCCGTTCCGGTCGTCGAGTAAATCTCCGACCCCTCAAGCGAGCCGAGGCCTGTGCCCGGGAGCATGTCAGCCGTATTGTGAGGGCGGCTGTCAGGGTTCTGGGCGCAACCTCGGTAGCTCTGGGAAGGATTGCGGAGAGGCCGCCGACTTCAGTCCAATAGGGCAGGAGTCGGCGTCTCGCCGTCCATGGTCCAGAGATCCCTGCTGAAGCTTGTCCGAGTCCAGCAACCTCAACGATTGCTGCCGAGATAGAGCTTCAACGACACAGCGGCGCGTCGCCGATCGAAGCCAACCCCTTCGAGTTCCTGACGCCGCCCGATGTCCGCAAATAGCGTGTCCAAGTAGTCTTGGAAGCCACGGCACTCGTCGATTGCGGTCGCGAGATTGTGCGGGTCGATGAGATCGGCTTCGCGCAATCGATCGAGGGCTCCCATGAACGCGTCCATTCGCGGGTAGTCACTGGCGCGCAGCAGCGGGTACCCCATCGAGCGGAAGTAGACGAGGAACTCGCGCACGTAGTGGAATTCGTTCGCGGGATTCCACGCGTCCTCGGGGTGCGTGTCCTGAGCTTTGGCGCTGAATGCGCGAAGGATCTGCGAAAACATCCACACGTCGCGGCGCAGCCGATCGCTGGTTTCGCGACGCGCCAGCTTGTCGCTGAAGACCCCCCGATCTTGCAGCTGGGTGCCGAGCGCCTTGCCCAAGAACAGTACCGCGTTTTGCAGGGCAGGCCGCAGATTGGTGAGCGCGTTCTGCGTCGCGTGGCGCAGCTCACGCTCACTCGGCAGCTCGGCAGGGGAGGGCAAGTCGTGCTGAAACGTTCGGCGCATCTCGAGCCGCAAACTGCTCGCGACGCATTCCAGCGCGGACTTGATCGACACGAGCAGCTGAAAGTGCCCGCGCAAACGGGGCAGTTGGGTGCTTAGCGCGGTGGCCTGCACAGCCCAGGCCTCACGCCGGAAGTTGTCCGCCAACAAGCGTCCAGTCGCGCGCGTCAGATAATCGGACAGCGCGCGCGCATCGGAACGCAGAACACTCAACACGAAATAGATACGACCGGCGACGCGTGTCCCGGGATGCGCATCGCTGCTCATCTCGTTGAGCAAGCGTAGATAGCGTAGCATTCGAAACAGCGACAGGAACGTCAGCGCTACCAGGCGGTGTGACTCACCGGGTGGCAAGTTGTTAATCAGGTGCAAGATCTCGCGCGATTGAATCCGATCGAACTCCGGCCTGAACTCGAGGGCCGTCAGCGGATTGAAATACGCGTTGCGCACGATCTCGCGCTGAATCACGTTCAGGGCCGCGTAGAACAAGCGATAAGGCACTTGCGGCGCACGCAGTAAACCCTCGATGACTTCGAGCGCGTTGGACAAAGCGTGGCGCAACGCGACGAGGCTATCCTGCGGACTCGATTGTTGACTGCTGGTGCGCGCCAGTTGTGCCCGTAGGTTATCTTCGGGCAGTACTGTTTCGAGATAACGCTGAAAGACGAAACGGTGGTCGTAGAGGCCGAGCAGTTGGCGGCAAGCGTCGATGCAGCGCTGCGCCGAGTCGCGCAACAGGATCGCGCTGGTTCTGAAGTCTTGCGCCACGATCGCGGTACGGCGCGGCGGACCCGGGTGATTGCGCGGGTTGGCGAAGCAGGCCATGCCCTTGAGCAAGACCTCGAACTCGAACAAGATTTGCTCTTTGTTGCCGAGCGGCAATTCGGCGATCCAACGGTCGCGCCGGCGGCGCTGATCGGCCTCGAGATCGCGCGTTCCCGACAACAGATCGCGATACGCGTCTGGGGGCACGGAGCCGTCGAGCGATTCGCCTTGGGAGCGTTGCATGCGGAGCAGTCCGTTGGGCGCGAATGCTACCCGCGGAAGTCGAACGGATAGTTCACGTCGGACTCGAAGCCGCGCGACGAGGGTGGAAAGCGAATCTGTTTGAGCGCATCGACCGCGCAGGAAGTGAGTTCGGGGTTCTTCAGAGTGCTGCGCGCTCGATTGACTTCCGCGAACGAGACGACGCCACGCGGGTCGAGTTTGAAGTGTAAAGTCAGCGTTCCTTTGAGATCGGGCATCCGCTTCTGGAGCTGTTCGTAGCAGCTACGGACGGATTGGCGATGTTGGAGCACGACGTTGCGGATCACTTCGCCGGTGCGAGTCTCTTTGACGGTCGCGCCGGGTCTCGGGGTGTTGTCGTGGATCTGTTCATCTGATCCCGTGTTCGGCGCGTTGCTGGCTCCGGCAGTCGGTCCAGACGGGGATCGATCCGGCACCGCCTCCGATTCGGGATCCTCGGTCACCGGTACTTGTGCGGTCTCCTGAGCGCTCGAACACGCAACGAGCCACACCGTCGCGACCATTCGCACCAACCACCTTGACCGCCAGCCCATGCGCCAATGCTATCGGAGAGTCGGGCGTGCATACAGCCCTCTGCGTCACTCGGCCGCGCCGCAGATGTCGGCGCTTGTGTGACTCGACCTGGGCCCCACAATCCGCTATCCCGCGGCCCGAGACCGCGAGCCCTGCTCGGCGGTGGAAAGGCAACTCGTGCGTGCGTCGAAGCGATTGTTGAAAAACCTCGTCCGTTGGACGGCATTTGGCGGCTTCATGGCCGTCTTGGGGGTTGCCTGTGCGCCCGTAAAGGCTCCGGGAGACGATTGGCCGGCACAATCGAAGGAATGGTACGAGCGGTCGCGCGTCAGCTTCCGCACGCTGGACACCGACGGCGCCGAAGAAGCCATCGTCCGTGCGCTCAAATTGGCGCCCATGCGCCCCGAAGTGCGTGTTTTAGGTGCACAGATCGCTCTGGCCCGTCTGGACTACGACACCACCTTGGAGCGGGTCCAGGGCGTCGAGTCACCCGCAGCCAAAGCGGTGCGCGGCCGGGCCCTTTGGTACTCCGGCAAGATCGGCGAAGCCGCCGAGGAGCTCGACCGCCTGCTGGCCGATCCCAGCGTGCACGACAGTTGGGCGTCGGGGGTAGTGAGTCTGGCGCGCTCGGGCAACGGTCGTCAGCCGTTTTCCATAACGGGTGACCGCGTGGCCGTGGTCGACATGCAGCGCTTTGCGGATCTGCGCATGGTGGTTCCGGTCGAGCTGAACGGGCAACCTACGCTGGCCTTGGTCAGTACGGGCACGTCCGAGGTCGTGATTGATTCCGCGGGCAGCCGGGAACCGAGCTGGGTCAGCTTGCGCTTCGGTGAGCGACTCGAGGTCAAAGACGTCCCAGCGCTCACCGACGACCTGTCGGGCTTGTCCCGCGAGCTCAATGGCGCACCAATCAAGGTCTTGTTGGGCGCACACTTGCTGCGCCATCTGAACGTCACTTTCGACTTTCTCGGCCGTCAGTTCGTGGCGCGGACGTATGATCCGCCGCCACCGCCAGTCGCAACCAAGTTACCCGTTCAGTACGTGCGCGGGGGCGGCATGGTCGTGCGTGGGCGCATCGGTGAGGCTGATAGTGCCCCGGAGTTTACGTTCCTCGTCGACACTAGCTCGAGTTTCCCGTTGGCGTTGGATGAGTCGGCTTGGAGTCGCTCGCACATCGATCCCAACAAGAGCCACGCGATTCCCGGCAAAGCCGGTCTATTGCAATCCGAAGTCTCCTCGCTTCGTTTGGGGGCCTACCCGTTGCCGGCGGTGCCGGTCGTCAACAGCGCTTCTTTGAGCGAGATGGAGAAGGGCCTGGAAGTCGAGCTCGATGGCCGTTTGGGGTCGCCAGTGCTCGGCGCATTTCGCGTAACGCTCGCGGAAGGTGGACTCACGATGTGGCTAGAGGACGCTCCGCCCCAGGAGCGCGCCGAAGATCAAGGTGCCGAAGCGCCTGCCGCACCCCAGGCCCCCGCGTTGACTCCCCCTTCGCCCGCAGGACCCGCTTCGGCGGGCTGAGCATCATGGTTCAAATTGCGCTGTATCCCGGCAGCTTCGACCCGCCCACCTTCGGCCACTTGGACTTGGTGGAGCGCGCTTCGCGACTCTTTCCGCGTCTCGTAGTGGCATTGGGTTACCATGCGAACCGCACGCCACTGTTCACGAAGCCCGAGCGCTTGGAGTTGCTCGAACAGGTGTGTGCGCAGTTCCCCAACGTCGAGGTCGCGGCATTCGACGGTTTGCTCGTCGAGTACGCGCGCAAGATCAACGCTCGTGTGATCGTGCGCGGTTTACGCGCCCAGACCGACTTCGAGTACGAGCTGCAGATCGCCCACGCCAACGCGGATTTGGCGCCCGAGCTAGACACCGTCTTTCTGCCGACGCGTACGCGTCACGGCTTCATTTCGGCGTCGCTCGTGCGAGAGATTGCGCGCCACGGTGGTGATGTCTCGCGCTACGCGCCGCCCGCGGTGTGCGCTGCGCTTGCGCAGAAGTTCGGACCCAAGATCAAGTCGGAGTCGGAGTCCGGGGTTTGATTCGGCTTTCGCGTCACCGCACCGGCACCGGGCCGCGTTGGGCCGCCGAAGGTCGTTGGTTGAACGGCTTGGATTTGACGGACCTGCTCAGCTTGCGTCGCGACCAGATCGCGGCTCGGGTTTCTGAGGCTCTTGGAGACGTCGTCTCTGGTGAACCGCTGCTTGCGCCGGTCAACGGCGATCACGAAATCTGGGCGAGCGGCGTGACCTATCTGCGTAGCCGCGACGCGCGTCGCCACGAGTCGAGCGTGGCCGACGTGTACGAGCGCGTCTACGACGCCGATCGTCCAGAGTTGTTCTTCAAGTCGCCCGGTTTTCGAGTGCGGGGGCCGGGTGAAGCGATCAGGGTCAGGCGCGACGCGAGTTGGACGGTGCCTGAGCCGGAGCTGGTGCTGGTGATCAACGCTCACGGCGAGATCGTCGGCTACAGCGCGGGCAACGACGTTTCGTCGCGAGACATCGAGGGTGAGAACCCTTTGTATCTACCGCAGGCCAAGCTTTACGATGGCTCGTGCGCGCTTGGTCCGTGGGTGGCCCTATGTGCTCCAGATAAACTCCAAAAGCTGGCGATAGAGTTGTCGATTGAGCGCGGGGGTGCCGAAATCTTTCGCGGTCAAACGTCGGTGGCGCAAATGAAGCGCTCGCTCGAGGAGCTGACGGGTTATCTGTTTCGCGAGTTGAGTTTTCCGCACGGCGTGTTCTTGATGACTGGAACGGGGATCGTGCCGCCGGACCACTTTGGGCTGAAAACGGGTGATCAGGTTACGGTTCGTGTCGGAACTCAGACCTTGGTCAGTCCCGTCGGTTGACACTCTCCGGCTCCCGGGTCACATAGGCTGCTCCGAAAATTTTTCGCGAGCGAGCCACTGCGTGAACGATCAGCCTCATCCGTACTCTCGGTTCTTGGAGAAGGTCTCCAAGCCCACCCGTTACACCGGTCGCGAACACGGTGTGCGTATCAAGGATTGGGCAGCCGTCGACGCCAAGGTCTGCCTTGCGTTCCCGGATGTCTACGACATCGGCATGAGCCATCTCGGCTACCGCATGTTGTACAAGATCTTGAACGACGATGCGCGGGTGTTAGCCGAGCGCTGCTACACGCCTTGGATGGACATGATCCACGAGCTGCGCGCTCACGGCGAATGGTTGCGCTCGCTCGAGTCGGGTCGACCCTTGTGCGACTTCGATGTCGTTGGCTTCTCGCTCCAGTACGAGCTCACGTTCACCAACATCCTGATGATGCTGCAATTGGGGGGTATCCCGTTGCGTGCCGAGAATCGCGGTGACGATGATCCGTTGGTGATCGCAGGCGGTCCAGTGGCGACTCACGCGGAGCCGATGGCCATGTTCTTCGACGCCATCGCGATCGGCGACGGCGAGGAACTCGCCAAGGAAGTCGCTCTCAAGTGGGTCGAAACCAAGGGCCAAGGCTTGACTCGACGGCAACGTTTGGAGCGCCTGTTGCCGCTGCAAGGGCTCTACATCCCGAGTTTCTACATCACATCAATCGATCCCGAATCCGGACTCGACGTCGTGACCGGTGTCACGCACCCCGAAGCTCGACTGCCGCTCGAGCGACGTTTACTCGCGGACATCAATCAATTTCCATTTCCCGACGACGGCCCCGTTGGCGGCCCCGAAGCGATCTTCGATCGCATGAGCATCGAGGTGGCGCGGGGCTGTACCGAGGGCTGCCGCTTCTGTCAGGCCGGGATGATTTATCGTCCGGTTCGCGAGCGCAATCCCGAAGAAGTGATTGCGACCGTCGAGCGAGCGCTCGCCAAGAGCGGTCAGGACGAAGTTAGCTTGACGGCACTATCGACTGCCGACGTGAGCTGCATCTCGCCGTTGATCAAGCGGATAGTGGAGAAAACCGCCCCCGAGCGCATCAGCATGAGCGTCGCGTCGCTGCGCGCTTACGGCTTGGCCGATGATCTCCTCGACGACATGCGTCGCGTGCGCGTCAGTGGACTCACGTTTGCGCCAGAGGCAGGGACGCAGCGCATGCGTGACGTCGTCAACAAGAACGTCACCGAAGCGCAACTGATGGACACGGCCGAGCGCGTGTTCTCGCGCAACTTCGACAAGATGAAGTTGTACTTCATGATCGGTCTGCCGACGGAGACGGCCGAGGACGTCGTGGGCATCGTGCAGGTGGGCAAGAATGCCTTGGCCGTCGGCAAGCGGATCCGCGGTGGTCGAGCCAAGGTAACGGTCAGTGTCTCGACTCACGTACCCAAGCCGCACACGCCGTTTCAGTGGGCGGCAATGGATTCGCTCGACACGATCAACGAGAAGCAAAAGCTGTTGAGAGCCGAGGCGCGTGGAGCAAAAAATCTGACTTTGCGCACGCACGACTCCAAGACGAGCGTGATCGAAGGTGTGCTGGCGCGTGGGGATCGCCGGCTCGGCTTCGTGATCGAACGCGCCTTCTTGAACGGCGCGGTGTTCGATTCTTGGGAAGAGCATTTCCGCTTGGACCTGTGGCAAGAGGCGCTCGCTCATTTCGGGATCGACACAAGCCTCTTTTTGGGCACGCTACCGGTTACGGGACGGTTACCTTGGGACCACTTCGATATCGGCCTGGAAGCGGGGTTCTTGCTCCGCGAGTATCGCAAGGCGCTGTCGAATCGCCTGAGTCCGCCGTGCGGCAAAGTGCGCGGGATGTTCATTCATCACACAAACGTCAAGGAAGCGAGCCAAGACCAACGTAAACTCGTGTGTTACGATTGCGGCGTCGCGTGCGATCTGACTGAGATGCGCACGCAGCGGATCGGCTTTTTGGCGGGGCTCGGCGCAACTGAGCCCGGGCAGCGCGCACACTTGCCGATCGTGAGCGACGTGCCCCGCTCCCTGAATCGGCCGGCTCCGGAGCTTTTGCGTCCGGTGCGGGAAGGCACGTCTCAACGCTGGCGCATGCGATTCCAGAAAACGGGTGCGGCGGCCTTGCTCGGGCACCTCGATCTCCTGCGCGAGTTACCTCGCGTGATCCGGCGCGCAGGTTTGCGCATTCAATACAGTCAAGGTTTCAACCCAAAGCCCGAGATCTCGTTCGGGCCTGCGTTGAGCCTCGGCGTTTCCAGTTTCGATGAATACATGGATGTGCAGCTGTTGGGCGTCAGTAGCGATGAAACAGACTTGGTCGAGCGGCTGAACGCAGTTGCCGGTATGGGCCTTTGTTTCCTCCAGGCGCGCCCCTTGAGCCCCCAAGAGCCTAGGGTGAACGCTCTGATAACCGGGGCACGCTATTGGCTCGGTATCCCCCGATCCGTCCTCGACGGTCATGGCGGGGAGGAGCGCCTGCGCGAGCGCGTGGCCGCACTCATGTCGCAGAGTGAACATTCCGTGGTCCGCCGCGTCAAAGGCATTGGCCGCAACGTGGACGTGCGCGCCGGGCTCAAGAGTCTTTGTGTCGAGAGTCACGACGACGTGTCGGCGCGTGTCGGTTTGGCGGGGCGATTCGTTGGTGTTGTGGCAGAGCTGGCAATCAGTTCGCAGGGCGCGATCAAATCGTCCGAGGTGGTCGAGGCGATCTTCGGCGAACCCGACGTGCCCTATCGCGCTGTGAGGCTAGCCTTGCTCCGTGACGGGGGCACACCGTTCGACGAAGTGATCGTTTCGAAGCGTTCCCTCGCGACGGAAAGCGCGGATCAGATCGTTACCTCCGCCCCGTGAATGCTAGTGAGCTACGACAAAACGATCCGAGGTCACCTGTCGTAGTGCGTTTTGCCTAGTCTGCGTCGAACTCGATCGTGATCGCCCGAAGGTTGACATGGCCGGTCGTTCACGTGTTAGCGTGACACCCGTCATCCTTTCGCACCGCGCAGCACCGCGCCGCGACCTATGGCAGTACTCATCCTATCCGCTGACGAAGGAGCGGCAACGTCGCTGAGCTCGGCATTGGAGCGGCAAGGAGTGCAAACCTCTCGCTCGGTCCCGGGAGAGTGTGACGAGTTGCCACTCGTAGTTGTGCTCGATGTCGAGTGGCCCGCCTACGATGTCGTCTTGGGTGAACTCTCGTCGCGCGCGCCTTGGATGCGTGCGTATCTGATCGCAGACCGTGTCAGTGATCCGATCGGTCGTTTTCCGCCACTCATTTGTAAGCCCTTTGACGCGGCAGCCGTCGCGGAGATGTTGGAGCGCGAATGCGAAGTTGCATCGCTCGAGCGACGTCGCCGTGTGTTGGCTGCCAACGCGGAAGAACTTGGACTTCTGTTGCGATCGAGTCTGGAGGCCATCGTTGGCCTAGACCGCTCGGAGAAGATCGTGTTTTGGAACCGTGGCGCAGAACAAGTCTACGGCTATTCCGAGATCGAGGCGCTTGGCGCCCCGATCTCGTTGCTCGCCTCCGAGCTGGTCCACGCTGAGGGTGATCGTCCAAACGGCAACACCGAGCTCAAGCGTCGGCACAAGTCTGGCCGTGAGGTGGTCGTGCTCGTCTCGCGATCGTACACGGAGCAGCCGCGCACCGAAGCGCGCTCACTGCACTGCGCGGAGGTCTCGCTCGATGTCACGCAGCGCCGTGCTCTCGAGCGCGAGCTCGAACATTCGAAACGCCTAGCGCATCTCGGGCGGATAGCTGCGACGTTGTCCCACGAGATCAACAACCCATTGGCCGCGATTCGCAGTTATTCGAACTGGTTGCTGCAGCGCGCGCGCAAATCGCGCGACGACGAACTGATCGAGGTTTCCAATGACTTGGATTCGGCTTCGGAGCGGATCGCGACGTTCGTGGATCAGATGACCGGGTTCGCGCGCCGCGGATCCCCGCGCTTGGAGCACACGTCGCTCTCGCACAGCCTGGGCTTGTCGCTGCGCATGGTGCGACCGCGCGCTGAGGCAAACGGAGTCACACTGGTCGACGAAGTGTCGAGTGAGTCGTCGCCAGTCGTTTGGCACGACCCGACGCGGCTCGGCCATGCGCTGATCAACGTCTTGTCCAACGCCATCGACGCCGCCGGAACGGGAGGCCATCGAGTGTGGATCCGCGTCGCGCTGAGTGACGCGAGCGTGAGCATCGAGGTGGACGACAACGGCCACGGCATCCCTGCCGAGCACAAGGAGCGCGTGTTCGAGCCCTTCTTCACCACCAAGCGTTTCGGTCGGGGCACCGGTCTTGGTTTGTGGTTAACGGAGCAAATCATTCAAGACCACGGGGGCCAAGTAGTGATCCATGATCGGCCCGGGGGCGGTACGCGTGTGCGCTTCACGCTGCCTGTGCGCGAAGGAGATGCCTAGCGTGTTGTGGTTGCAAATGGGTCACGACCGAGTTCCCCTGAGGCAGGGTGAGGTCACGCTGGGTCGCAGTCGCTACTGTAGCCTGGTCGTCGACGATCCGGCGGTGTCGCGCCAGCATGCGGCGATCCGGGTTCGAGGCGAAGAGATGGTGCTCTACGATCTCGGCAGCCGAAATGGCACGACGCTCAACGGCGAGCGTATCGCCGCGCCCGCCTCGCTCAAGTTGGGCGACGTGCTGACTCTGGGCGCCTGCAGCATTCAGCTGATCGAATCCCGTATGTCCGACGACGCCGCGCGCACGGCCGAGGCTATGCCTGCGCCGGAACCGCGCCCGCTCGCCGAGACCCAACCCGACGATTGACGGTGGGTCTGCGGCGCGGATGCGTGTGTCGCGCGAGGTTAGCGTGGGTTGGATCTACTCTTAGCGCACGAGCGAGCGGTACTTCATTGGACGCGGGCTCATTGCGTCATCGCCCAAGCGACGGCGCTTGTCGGCTTCGTAATCGTCGTAGTTGCCCTCGAACCAGACGACTTTGCTATCGCCTTCGAACGCCAACATGTGCGTCGCGAGTCGGTTGAGAAACCAGCGATCATGGCTGATGACGACCGCGCAACCCGGAAATGACAACAACGCACTCTCCAGAGCGCGCAATGTCTCGACGTCCAAGTCGTTCGTCGGCTCATCCAGCAAGAGCAGGTTTCCGCCACTCTTCAGTAGCTTGGCAAGATGAACGCGATTGCGCTCACCGCCGGACAGCGTACCGATCTTCTTCTGCTGATCGCTGCCCTTGAAGCCGAACCACGAGCAATAAGCGCGAGCCGCGACTTCGCGTTTACCGAGCTCGACGGTGTCGCTGCCACCCGAGATCTCTTCGAAGACGGAGCGCGCTGGCGTGAGCGCATCGCGACTTTGGTCGACGTACGAAATCTGAACCGTCTCACCCAACGTCAACTTGCCGGCATCGGGCTTCTCTTGCCCGACGATCATGCGAAACAGCGTCGACTTGCCCGCGCCGTTGCCGCCGATCACTCCGACGATGCCGCTGCGGGGTAGTTTGAAGCTCAGCCCGTCGATCAACAGACGATTGCCAAAGCCCTTGGCCAAGCCGTCGGCTTCGAGCACTTGATCGCCGAGGCGAGGCCCCGGCGGGATGCTGATCTCTTGTGCGTCGCCGGAGCCGCGCGCGGCTTCGGCCGCGAGCTCATCGTAAGCTTTGAGGCGCGCTTTGCTCTTCGCTTGTCGCGCTTTGGGTGACGCGCGCACCCATTCGAGCTCTTGCTTCAACTTGCGTTGCTTGGCGCTCTCTTGCTTCTCCTCGACGGCAAGCCGGGCGGCTTTCTGGTCGAGCCACGCGGAGTAGTTACCCTTGAACGGATAGCCACGCCCGCGGTCGAGCTCCAGAATCCACTCCGCAACGTTGTCGAGGAAGTAACGATCGTGGGTTACTGCGACGACAGTGCCCTTGAACTCGTGCAGGAAGCGTTCGAGCCAGGCCACCGACTCTGCGTCCAAGTGATTGGTCGGCTCGTCCAGCAGCAACATGTCGGGGTTGCTGAGCAATAGACGGCACAAGGCAACACGCCGACGTTCGCCGCCGGACAAGTGTTCGATCTTCTGATCGGGCGCCGGCAAGCGCAAAGCGTCCATGGCGATCGCGACCGTGGAATCGAGATTCCAGGCGTCCGCCGCATCGATCTTGTCTTGCAACGCCGCCTGGCGCGCGAGCAACGCCTCCATCTCGTCATCGGACATCGGCTCGGCGAATCGCTGATTGATCTCTTCGAAATCGGTCAACAGCTTGCGCGTCTCTGCAACGGCGGTCTCGACTGCGTCTTTGACGGTGGCCAAACCGGCCAGAGTCGGCTCTTGTTCGAAGTAGCCGATCTTGGTCCCCGGGCGCGGTTTCGCGTCGCCGGTGAACTCTTTGTCGACCCCGGCCATGATGCGCAAAAGGGACGACTTGCCCGATCCGTTGACGCCCAACACCCCAATCTTCGCCCCAGGGAAGAACGCGAGGTGGATGCTCTGCAACACGACCTTGTCCGGGGGGTGAACCCGCGTGACGTCGGTCATCGTGAAAATGAAATCGGACATGCCCCGAAGGTACGCAGCCAGCGCTTCCGACGCCAGCCCCTGCGGGTCGCGACCCGAAAACCAAAGCTCTACATCACGCTTGGGCATGCGCGCGCCCAAACCGGCCGTCAAGCTGAACCCCGTCGGCGGGGGATCGTGACGGCGTTTCGCACGGCGATCCCGAGCACTGCCTCGGGCCGGGTTCTCGGCGCATTTGCGCATTTCGCGGCCGCCCAATGCGCTCTAGGCTTCGCCGCATTTGTGCTCCTGCGTCGTGCTCGCGCCGTGCTGCTCTTGAGCAGCGTTTTTGCCGCTTACTCTTGGCAGTGGCTGGTTTGGCGCGCCAGCGGTCGCAGACTTTGGGACGCGCGCTGGCAGCGGGTTCACTCAGGATCAGCCCAGCGTCTCGCGAGCGGCTTTGCGCGGCTCGGTGGAGTCTTCATCAAGCTCGGTCAAGTGATGAGCGTTCTCGGCGCGTACTTGCCGGCGGCTTACGCGCAGGCATTGGAGCCGCTGCAGGATTCGGTGCCGCCGCGGCCGTTCTCCGAGATCTTGCCGGCGCTTCGCCGAGCTTGGGGTGGCACCGGCCTGGAGCCGTTCAGTGAGTTCGAGCAAACGCCACTAGCCGCTGCCTCGCTCGCTCAAGTTCACCGTGCACGGCTACGCGACGGCACGTTGGTGGCAGTGAAGGTCCTGTATCCCAACATTCACGAGCTGATCAAAGCCGACTTGGCGGTGATCCGCTGGGCCCTGCCGGTCGTGCATCGAGTCTTCGGCTTTCGCCGCATGCACACGGTCGTCGACCAACTCGCGCGCATGTTGTCACAAGAGGTAGACTGCACGCGTGAACGCCTCAACATCGAAAGACTAGCGGCAATCCTGGAAGGTCGCCCGCGCGTCGTGGTGCCCAAGGTCTTCCCCGAATTATGTCGCCCATGGGTCCTGGTGATGAGCTTCGAGGAGGGCATCAAGTTAACCTCTGCCAATGACCTCGTGGCGAGCGGCCAAGACCCAGTGGTCATTGCCAACACGTTGGTGGAAGTCTATTTGAGTTTGCTGCTCGAGCGGCAACTCATCCACGCAGATCCACATCCCGGAAACTTGCTGGCGCGAAATAACGAGCTGGTGATCCTCGATTACGGAGCGGTGATGGATCTGACTCCAAGCTTGGTGTCCGGCCTCAAGAAGGTGATCTTGGGTGGGCTCGCGCGCAATCCGGATCAAGTGCTGGTGGGTGTCGAGGAGATGGGCTTCGTCGCCGAAGGCGGGGACCGGGAGTTGCTCGATCGAGTCGGGCGCGAGTATCTGGCCGCGCTGGCCAACCTGGAGATCAAGAACTTCGCAAAGCTCGACACGGCGCAACTCAAGCGCTTGGGCGGAGTGGAGCAGATGCGCGGTCGACTGCGCCAGATCGCGGGGAGTGTGGTCTACCCCGAGGGCTACTTCTATCTCGAGCGGGCGCTGGTCCTCTTGTTTGCTCTGGTGGGCCGCCTCGTCCCCGACAAGGGACTGCTCGGGATCGCGGCACCGCACGCATCCCGCGCTTTGATGCGCTCTTTCGCGCGCAAGGCGGAGGCGCATTCCAACGCCGAGTCGTAACGGCTTCGGGCCGTCGCGTGTGCGTTCGTGTGGTTCGTAGCGCGCGAGCAACGTCGGCTCTGGCCCATCGAAGTCTACCGGCTCGTCGATGCGGTCAGTTCCGACCGACGGAGATCTCTGGTATTTTGATTTGCGGGTCGCGTTGCTGGCGCTTCCCCACATCCCATTGCGCAGCGGACGGAGTGACGCGTGAGCGACCAAAACAAGAACGAAAGCGATGCTCGCCCGGTAATCGTGATCGAGAGCATACCGGCGGGAGGCGATCATCGAATCGCCGCCGAAGAGATCGCGCGTGAGGGCGTGCCCACGCCTCCGCACTTGGTGCTGTACCCGGAACTTGGGCGAGGGGGCATGGGGCGCATCCATCCCGCCACCGATCGCAACTTGCTGCGCCACGTCGCGCTGAAGCGTCTCGACAAGACGTTGGCCAAGACGCCGATGTATCGCGACGGGTTCATCGCCGAAGCGCAAATGACGGGGCAACTCGAACACCCGAACATCGTCCCGGTTCACGAACTCGCGGTCGCACCCAACGGCGTGCCGTTCTTCACGATGAAGCTCGTGCAGGGCGTCTCTCTCGACGATTGGTTGCGCGATCCGTCGCGGCCCATCGGTTCGAGTGAGCGCCTCGAAGACGGTCTCGAGATCTTCATCAAGGTTTGCGATGCATTAGCTTACGCCCATCATCGTGGTGTAGTGCATCGCGACATCAAGCCCGAGAACATCATGATCGCGAGCTTCGGCCAGGTCTACGTGATGGATTGGGGGCTTGCCCGCCTGACCAAAAGCCGGCCTGCGTCGGGGGCGCGTTCACAGATGGAAGCGCGCGGCCCTGTCGGAACGCCTGCCTATATGTCGCCCGAGCAAGCCGTCGGTGATCCGTCGAAGATGGATGAACGCTCGGACGTGTTTGGCCTCGGGGCGTTGCTCTACGAAATCATCACGGGCCAAGCTCCCTATGGGCTCGAGTACAATCCCGATCGCATCATCGAATTGGCGAAGCTCGGTAAGGTCGTGCCGATCGAGAATGCATCGCAAGGCGTTGGCGTTTCGCAGCGCCTTTGCCGGATCGTGACGCGCGCGATCGCGTTCAAGCCGCAAGAACGCTATCAAACCGTGGTCGAGCTGCAGGACGACGTGCGCGCGTTCTTGCGCGGCGGTCTGCATCTGCCGCGCAAAGCCTTCTTGCCGGGTCAGATTATCATCCGTGAGGGCGACGTCGGCGACACCGCGTACATGATCGCCAGTGGGACTTGTCGCGCGTATCGCACCGTGGACGGACAGCAAGAAACGTTGACCCAAATGGGCGCGGGCGATGTGTTTGGCGAGATGGCGCTGTTGCTCGACGAGCCTCGCGCGGCGACGGTCGAAGCCGTCGACCGCGTGACCGTGTTGATCCTGGACAAGAACACCATGACGGAGGGCCTCGGCCTAGACGGCTGGACTGGTGCGCTAGTGCATGCGCTGGCCAACCGCTTCCGCAACCTCGAGCTGCAGATGCGTAGCTCGGGGATCAAACGCAGCTAGCCCAGCCACCTGCCTAGTCTTACGGTCGGCTGGCCTGTGCGGCGTTGGAAGCACCGCCGCGCTCGGACTGTGGCAGAGTCCGCGCCCCGTGAAGTTCACGCGCTGGATCTGGGTCGCAATCCCCGTCATCGGTGTGTTCGAGGTCGCAGCTCACGCGTACTTCGCCGCGCGACCTCCCAAAACCAAAGACTGGGATGCGGTCGCGAAGAAAGTGAACGACCTGGTTACGCCCGGGATGCTCGTGATCGTCGCGCCGCATTGGGCTGAACCCGAGGCGCGCCGAGTGCTCGGCGATTCGGTGCTCACGCTCGAGGACGTCGCGCGTCCCGACGAAACTGGCTACGCCAAGGCCCTCGAAATCAGCATCCTGGGGCAAGACTCGGCGGTCTCGGGTTGGCACCGTCTGAGCGAAACTCAAAGTGGCAAGTTCCGCCTGAGGGTGTTCGAGAATCCAAAGCCAGCACCTGTGCTCGTGGACTTAGTGGAGCTGGTGCAGAAGGGTCAAGCTCGCGCCAGTTCAGTCCGCGGCAAGGACGCCGTTGATTGTCGGTGGAGTGTTAACGCGCGGGTCGAAAACGGCGCGCTCAGCGGGCACCCGACCTTTCCCAAGACGCGCTTCGAGTGCGAGGGCGAGGCTTGGCACATGGTGGGCGCAACCGTGATCGAGGATGAGCACTATCTGCCGCGACGTTGCATCTGGGCGCAACCGGCTGAGGGTGAGAAGACCATTGTTCACTTTGAACACGTCACGCTGGGTGAGCGGATAACGGGCTATGGCGCGCTGCCATTCTTCTTGGAGCGTGAGGCGCACGGTACGCCAGTCGACCTCGAAGTCCTGGTCGACGACGACTCGCTCGGTCGCTTTCGACACAGCGACGGCGAAGGTTGGAAAGGCTTCGAGTTCTCTACCGAGAAGTATCGGGGCCAGACACACGAGCTGGAGTTCCGGGTGAGTTCGAAGCGTTCTCGGCAGCGTGAATTCTGTTTCCAGGCGGCAGTTCGATGAGTGACGCGGAAGTTACGACCCCGGCTTGGTGGCGGCGGCCGTGGGTGATCGATTGGACGATTACACTACTGTTGGTGGTCATCTACACCGGTGCGCTGCTGAACAGCGTTCACAATCTTGGCTACGCGCGCGACGAGGGTTTTTACTTCGAGGCAGCCGACACCTATCGCCACTGGTTTGCAACGCTGCTCGACGCGCCAGGTAACGCCTTCAAACAGGCAACCGTCGATCGCTATTGGCGGACCAATCATGAGCATCCGGCGCTGATCAAGTCTCTGTTCGCGCTCTCCCGCGCGCTGTTGGCTGACGCGGTCCATCTATTTCGAGAACCTGGCACGTCGTACCGTTTCGTCGGCATGGCGCTAACGTCGGGCGCCGTCGGCGTGATCTACAACTGGGGGCGGCGTGCCTTCGTGCTGACCGCCGGCATGGTCGTTGGGCGAATCGCTGCCGTGGTTGCTGCGCTCAGTTTCGCGCTGATGCCCCAGATCTTTTTCCACGCGCACTTGGCCTGTTTCGACATGCCGATTGTCGCCATGTGGGTGTTCACGTCTTACGCCTATTGGCGCAGCTTGGAAGGCGGGTGGCGAAAGGCCGTAGTCTGCGGCTTGTTGTACGGCCTGATGCTGAACACCAAACACAATTCCTGGCTGCTGCCGTTCCCGCTCGTGGCGCATTGTTTCTGGTTCAGGGGGGCCGCGCTGTTGGTCGAGCTGCGCAAATGGCGGCTATTGGCCGCCCTGAAACTGATCCCAGCGGCGCTTTGGGCGATGCTCTTGATTGGGCCGTTGGTGTTCTTTGCCACGTGGCCGTGGATCTGGTTCGATACCTTTCGCCGCTTGGCCGAGTACGTGCATTTCCACACCCAGCACGTCTATTACAACATCGAGTTTCTGGGTGAGACGTACTTCGAGCCGCCGTTTCCGCGTAGCTACGCCCCGTTGATGACGCTTGCGACCGTGCCTGCGGTTACGCTGTGTCTCGCCGCGTGGGGAACGGGTCGTGCGATCCTGGCAGAGCTCCGGGCCAAGGCCGACTGGTTAGGAGCGCTGCGCCGTGACGGGTTTTGGCGATCGCTGGAGCCCGAGCTCCAGGCTACCGAATCAGCCGCCCCGCCTTTGTCCAGCGCCCCGGCCCGCAGCGAGCGCAGCACGGCGGGTCTATGGTTGCTGTTCATCCTGAGCAGCTATGCGCCTTGGTTCTCCAATGCCTCACCGATCTTCGGCGGAACCAAACATTGGACCACGGCCTACCCTTTCATCGCGCTCTTGGCGGGCTCGGCGTTCGTCGCGCTGTGCACTGCGGCGCGCGCAACCTTCGTAGAAGGGGTCGAGTCAGTGGCGCAAAGGGCGCTGCCCTTCGCTTTGTGCGCCTGCGTTCTGATCTCGCCGCTAGTGATCACCTGGCACTCGCACCCGTGGGGCTTGTCCACCTATACTCCAATCGTCGGCGGTGCACCCGGGGCTGCTACGTTGGGGTTGAATCGCAGTTTTTGGGGTTACACGACCGGCGCGATTCAGGACGAGATCAACGAGCAGTCGCCGCGGGGGGCGAAAGTGTTCGTCCACGACACTGCTCTTCAGAGTTGGCAGATGCTCGTCAAGGACGGGCGGGTGCGCTCGGATCTAAGACCTCAGCTCGGCGTTGCGACGTCCAAGATCGCCATTTATCACCACGAACAACACATGAGCCGTGTGGAACATCAGATCTGGGTGGACTACGGAAGCGTGAAGCCCGTCGACGTCGGCACGTTCGATGGCGTACCCGTGATCTGGCTTTACAAGCGTCCGTAACCCAAGGGTGAAAGCGGTGAGATGCAGGTCTGACCGTTCACCTCTGGGGCCTCAACGAAAGCGAGCGCAGTAAAGTCCGCTAGCGGAGCAGAGCGGTACGTTTGTACGCGCGCAGTGTGAAACATTGGTCATGCGCGGTTCTTGAGTGGCCATCGCGTGCGTGCGCAGGTAGGATACGCCCTCATTTAAGAGGTTTCCTGCCATGCGAAGACTACTTTCAAACCTAACGTGTGCAGGCGCACTAGCGCTTGTCGCGATTGCCTGTGGTTCCGGTTCAGATCTCGGGAACGGGGTTCAGCAAGAGACGAAAAAGGACGCCGGAAGCGACAAGGGCGCGGCGGACGATTCGACTGAGAACGATGGCGGGATAACCGAAGGGGGTCACAAGCCCAACGGCAAGCCGAAGCCTGGCGATAAGCCAACACCCTCGGCAACGACAACCCAGGCACCCGGGCAGGACGCAGGGAACGACGACAGCGAGCCAGCCGCTGACGACTTGTTGCCGGCGGCTGACGACGTCACGTCCGGCGGTGACCACGATGGTGGCACGGGTTCGGGCCCGACTGCGCCCACAACCGACCCGACGGAGACGGGAGCTGGTGGAGCCGGTCCTGGTCCGGGGCCTGGCCCCGCTCAAGGCGGCTCTGGCGGCGGTTCGACCATTCCAACCGGCCCGACTTCGGGCGGCAGCGGTCCGATCGGTCCAAGCGGCGAGGGCGGCGCTCCCCCGGTGCTCGATGGCTGCAGCTTGCAGAACTCTTACGGGTACGACGGCTACTGTGACCTCGAGTATTCGTGCCCCACGACTTACGTCTCGGTCTACTGCAGTGACAATGGCAATGGGTTGGTGTGCAGTTGCGGCAATGGCACCAGTTTCAAGGTGGACGAGATCACCGGCATCTCGACGTGCGAAGACTACCTGAACCCGTGCTCGAACACTGATCCCGTGGAGTTTACGGGTGACTTCACGTGTTCCGTCAACACGAAGTATGCCGATACGGCCAACTGTTACACGTACGAGAACTGCGAACGCAGCGTGACCTTGTCGAGTGGGCTCGAAGCCGTTCAACAGGTTCAGAAACAAGTGAACTGCTACGACGCCGGTAACGGCACGGTTCAATGCAGTTGCTACGATCCGACATCGAACAAGAGCGTCAATCAGTACCTGAGCGACATCTCGATGAGCAAGGCGTGTGGCGTCATGGAGGATGTTTGCTGGAACGGCGTCGAGCCGGCCCCGCAAGGCGAAGTGACCTGCGAGAGCGTGCCCGGTAACAGCTATCACGATGAGAACCAGTGCCAAGAGCAGCAGAACTGCACTCAGGAGGCGACGATTGGCGATCAAACGACGAGCCTCGTGGACACCACCTACGTCTATTGCGCCATCGACACCGGGGACGCGATGATCTGCTCTTGTCAGGACTTCAATGGTGCGACCGCGACCATCGACGCGACCGCGTCGGGTGACAACGCAGGCTTGTGCACCGGGCTGATCGGGTCGTGTCCGGACATTCTCGCCGCGCCAGTCAGCGGCGATGTGTCGTGCGCAGTCACGAACCAGGGTTCCAGCGGCAACTACAATTGCTCGGCGGACGTCAGTTGCGAGCAAGCGGGTCAGCTTGGCGATATTCAGTTCACCAAGTCCGGCTATCTCTCGGTTTCTTGTGGCCGCACTGGGGATGACACGAGCGATTGGAGTTGCGGTTGCTACTCGAGCGGCGTGAACGGTAACGCTACGATCACCATGCCGGGTGACGTTGGGGCGTGGGATACGTGCAGCAATGCCGTCAACGAGTGCGCCACCAAAGTCGATATCCTGATCGGGTCGAACGGCGGCGGCGGCGGAGTGATTGGCAAGCCCGTGAACGCCGTCGAAGCCGGCGCGCGCTGACGTACGACCGAGGCGACGTTCGGCTGCAAGCCTAACGTCGCTACTGAATCGGCACTCAGAAGGGCAGCAACCTCGAGTTGCTGCCCTTCGTCGTTCGAGGGGTGCCGTCCGAGTGTTTCAGAGCAGCGAAATCTCGTGTGTCACGCGCGCATGCTGCGGTAGCGCGCGACAGTGAGTGACAGAACCAGGCCGCCAGAGCCAACCATCCGACGCAAGCAGTGATTGGTGCGAAGTGCCGCCGAGCGTGGAGCGGACCTTTAAACTGCGTTCACAAACAGCGTTGGCGTAGTGATGGTAACCAGTGAACGAATCAATCGGCGCTGCATGCGTTGAAACCCGTGACGCAGAAACGATCTTCGTAGCCGCCACAGTGGTTCGTGCAACCGACGTCGCCGCTGAACGATTCCCCAAAGCACGTTTGCTGGCTACAGGTCGGCAAGGCGTTGCAGGTAGGACCGCATTCGATCAGTCGTGCCGCCTGCCGATCGCAGTCGAACGCCACGAGTCCAGGGGTGCCGGCGTCCGTCTCGCTGCAGCGGATAGTGTCGACCATGCACTGGAGCAAGCGTAACAACTCAGTACCACAGCGTGCAGGCGCTAACGAAAGCGTCTGGGCCACTGGATCGGCACCTTGCATGCATGTCTGTTCGCAATGGCTCGGCGATTCATTCAAGAACACCACAGACCACCAATAGATGGGCGGCAGCGCGAGCTCCAAGCGGGTCACTACGTCACCGCATTGCATGTCAGCCAACGTCATGCACAGTGCTTCGCAGGCGTCTTGGACCTCGTCATGTTTGTTGTCACAGGGGAGCTCAGGCGACCTCGCCGCGGAAGCAGAGTCAGGCGCAGCGGTCGAAGGTTCCGTGCCGGCGTCCCGCCGTGCAGGGCTCGGCGTACTGCCCAAGGAGTTCGGGCCGTGTGCGGGGTCCGCGATGTCGCGATCAGCTACGGTCGTTCCAATGCCGTCGTCGTTGCTGGCGCAGCCGAGCAGGCTGGTCGCGACGGGTATGCTTCGTGCTGTGAGCAGGATGAACTGCCCGAGTGTGTGCAAAAGGTGAATTGGCTTCGCGCCAATCCGCATGGTCACCGGCGCCCCGCGCGAGTGACCTGCACTATTGGCGTCACGGAGAGCAGTAGTTCGGCGTTCC
>DATAHU010000263.1:0-40261 GCA_036263015.1 Polyangiaceae bacterium
TCCCGGTCGCTTTGCACGAGCGCACCGCGCCGAACGAGACCCCTCCCGAGCGCCCGCCTGCATACGACACAGGGCTCGTATTCAGCGATGCGCCGGCGCCGGCTCCCAAACGTTGAAGGGACGCGGCGGGTAACGGGTCATCGCGGTTTGTTGGAGCTGCCCGACGCCCCAAGGCAATACGCTCGCATGTCCTCGTTGGCGCGTGCCGTGCCTCCAGTGTAGCCGCTCAAGATGCACAGTTCACCCGCCGCACAATCCTTGCGACTACGGCATTCGAGGTTGGTCAGCGGCACACAATGATCGATGGAGCAACCTTCGCCTTCCAGGCATTGTTCATCTGTCGTGCAAGGCAGGCACTCTTGATCGGGTGTGGACCACGTACGGAGCGCTCATGAAGCGCGCTCGGTCTTCGTCGACGCGCGATGTCCGTTGGGGAAGAGGATTTCGCAACTCAGCGCGGAGCGTGGTCGATTCCAGAGAGTGAACCGCCAAACCGCCAAAACCGCCAAAGAACCAGGGACGGAAGTAGACAGTCTGGCGCACCGGGTGATCGGGGGCTGCACTCGAGGTGCACAGGGTCCTCGGCCCAGGGTTCTTGGAGTCCGCATATGAGGAGGCGCTGTGCATCGAGCTCACACGTATCGGCGTACGGTTTGCGCGACAGGTCCCGATCAGCATCCGCTACAAGGACCAAGCGGTAGGGGAAGCGCGTTTGGACCTGCTATCCTACTTGAAAGCGACTGATCTCGGTTTGGGGCTCCTCATTACCTTCAACGTCCCGTTGCTGCCGCAAGGCATTCGCCGGGTGGTTCGAACTTGCTGACAGGCATTTGGCGGTTTGGCGGTTCATCCAAGATCAGGATCACGCGACGCGCTAACGCGTTGGCTCCGAGCGCGGTCCACACGCATCGCGGCAGCGCTCCCCGTCGACACGCGGAATGACCCCGAACCGAACCTGCAACTGAAATGCCACTGGCTCGAAGTGGCACGGCAGCGGCCGAACAAGGCGCGAGCCCAAGGTGAGGGGCTTTATTCCATCAACCTGTTCGCGGTGAGCGAACCTGGTTTTGCGCTCATCCGCAAATTACACATCGAATACTTCGAGCGCTTGCGCGGCCTTGTGAACGAAGAGCGCGGGCGCAATCGCGTCGTACTGCTCCACGCGCAACTCGTACCGCTCGACGAACGAGTCGCTTCGCGGTATCGGTCGGACTCGTTTCTTGGATGAGGAGTACGACTATGCGAATCAGTGCACTGGGCGTCATGTTTGCGTTGGGCCTGAGCGCGAGCTTGGCCACGGCAGCAGATCAACGGGGTTATGCGGGTGGGCGATTCGCGCTGACCGTCGATGGCAAGGGCGCGGGGTACCTCAAGTCAGCGACCGGTGGCGGTATCGCCGCTGACGTCGTAGTGGCCAGTTCGGGGTCTTCGAGTGTGCAGAACAAGCATATCGCGAGCCCCAAGTACGAGCCGCTCACGATCGAAACGGTGATGGGCTCGAGCTCCGTGTTGTCCGAATGGATCGACGACACGTTGACCCAGTCGGCACAACGCAAGAACGTCAGCTTCTTTGATTGCTCGTACGACTTCGAGGTCGTCAGCGAGCTCGACTTGTCCAATTCTCTGATCACGGAGATCGGCTTTCCGGAATTGAACGGCGCCAACAAAGCGGCCGCAACGGTGACCTTGCAGCTCTCTTCGGAGCGCACGCAGCGCAGTGCGGGGGGCGGCGCCGCGTGCCCAAGTGCCGACGCGGCGGCCAAGCAGAAGGTCGCAGCGATCAACACCTTCCGCCTGGAGCTGGACGGGGTCGACACCAAGGGCGTCGCCTCGATCGGCGCGTTCACTATCAAGCGACCCCTGAGCACCGACTCAGTGGGCGTCGGGCGCGACGTGATTGCGGAACCCGCAAAGCTCGAGATCCCTAACTTGACGCTGTACGTGTCGCGCGCAATGGGGGCTGACTTCGAAGGCTGGGCCAACGATTTTTTGATCAAGGGGAACAGCAGCGACGAGAAAGAGAAGTCGGGCGCGATCTGGCTCGCCGATTCTGGAGGCAAGGAGGTCGCGCGCTTGGCTCTGTCGCACGTCGGTATCTCCGGATTGACGACCGACCCGGGTGACCCCTCACGCTACAAGGTCTCGCTCTACGTCGAGGGCATGCGCTTTTCGATCGGCGGCGCCAAAGCGAAAGAGCGCAAAGCCGTAAACCTTGCGGCGGCAAAGGTGGCACCCACCAGCGAGTCGAAGGTCGTCCCCGCCAAAGCGACGAAGAAATAGCCGCCCAGGCGCGCCGCCCGGGAGTGTCCCACGAGGTGGCCGCGAATCGATGCGAGGTGGCCGCGAATCGATGCGAGGTGGCCGCGACGCCACCTCGTCTTGGCGCGCCGCCCGTGGGAGAGTGGCTTCGGATGAACACGAAGCTGCTTATCGACGGCATCGTCCGACAGACCACTGTTCTGATCGCGCATTTGTCGACCGCGGGTGGCGTGCGCGCCCCTTTGGCGCACTTGGCCGACGCCATGTTCCTTTCGCTCACAAAGGAGATCGAAGCGCAAGGCGTGGCGCGCAAGGTCGTCGCGGACATGTTTGGGTTGGCGCTACGTGGTTATCAGCGCAAGACCCAGCGCTTGGCCCAGAGCAGCAGCGTCCAGGGCAAAACGTTGTTCGAGGCGATCTTGGAGTTCGTGGAGCGAGAAGGAGGAGCGGCCCGCTCTCAAGTACTGCAGCGCTTCCGCAGCGACGGTGAGCGCGAAGCGGTGGGTGTCTTGACGGATCTCGTGCAAAGCGGCCTGCTGCACGCTACGGGCTGCGGGGAGCAAACCTTCTACGGCGTCACTTCAGAAGCGGAGCGCCAACGATTCGTCAGTCAGTGTGAACCCGCCGCGATGTGCAACATGTTGCTCGCGGAGATCTATCGAAACCCGGGCATCGACGAGGAGACATTGCGCGCGCGTTA
Source organism: Polyangiaceae bacterium (assembly GCA_036263015.1). Taxonomy (GTDB): domain Bacteria; phylum Myxococcota_A; class Polyangia; order Polyangiales; family Polyangiaceae; genus SZUA-265. The sequence goes on from DATAHU010000263.1 coordinate 2,960, forward strand.
CACACTGCCTGCAGAAGACCTAGGCAGCGCGCTCGCGACGCTGGTGCGTGAAGGACGCGCCAGGCCCGAAGAGCATGGGCTTGGCTATGTCGCACCAACGTTTCAGCTCGGGCCCGACGAGCCGGGTGGTTGGGAGATCGCCGTCTTCGATCATTTCCAGGCGGTCGCCAGCGCGATCGGCAAGAAACTACAGCTCATGACCCAACCCAGCGCAGATTCGGCCTGGGTGGGAGGCTCGACGCTTCGATTCGAGCTGCATTCGGAGCATCCTCTGAAGGACCAGGTCTTGGACCTGTTGGCCTCCACGCGCAGCCGCATCGAGGCGCTCTGGGAACAGGTAGGCTTTTACAACGACGCTCATCCTCATCCCGAAAGGGAGCGGGCCATTCTCACTTTTTACTTCGGCCAGAACCTAGATGATCCGAGCCTCTTGCGCACTCCTCCCGTCGAAGCGGAGAAGGAGGCAACATGAAGGCCGACTACGGAATGCTGGGACGCGGCTTGCTCGGCTTGTTCGCAATCGCGTGCGGGGCGAGCTCTACACCAGGCAACGGCAGCAAGACGAGCTGGGTCCAATGCCAAGATTCGGGCAACTGCCCCAGTACAGAAGCTTGCATCCAGGGTGTTTGTCAGGTCAGCAGCGGGGCTGCCCCGGGCTTTTCCGACCCGACGCTGGCAAGCCTCGACTGTGACCCACTTCTGCTGTCGCGCGACGGTGCGGGGGCTGGCTTCGTGCTCTCGAACTATGCCGTGGGCAGCGGCAACGAGGTGTTGGCGCTCTTGACGGAACGGCTCTCGTCGTTCGAGCTCGGCAGCACGCGGCGCGTGTTCCTCGGCAATCAGCCTCTGCGCGAACACGTCGTGCAGAGCGTCAGCGTGAACGAGCGAGGAGATACCGTCGTGGGCTTCGACCTCGACGGTGCGAACGCGGTAGCGACCTTCGGAACGGGAAGTATCAGTGCGGGGGTACCTGGGCCTCAAGTCCCAACCTATGTACCCGTGACACTGACCGTGCAGGGCGCCGACGGCCCACTGCGCCGCCGCTTTGATCAGTTCCTGCCCGAACTCGACGCGCTGAAAGGGCAGAGCTTCTCGTGCTTGCCCGACCACCCGGATCCGCCGTTGCCACCAGAACTAGAGGGGCCAATGTGTCGCGCCAATGCGCGCTTCGGGTACTGCGTGAACGCAGACTTCATCGACGTCACAGGCCAAGCCCGAACGCTCGATCTCGATCTTACGGTGGAGGCTGCAGGCGTCGGCGTGCCCCCAACGGGTGAACATTGTCCCTTCTCCTCGCAGCAGCAAATCGGCAACACTTATACCCCGGACGACATTACCATTGCGGCGGAGACGAGCTGGCTGCAGGCCAGCGACGCGGAGGGTCACTCCCTAACCCTGACGCTCACCGCACCCGGCTTTCGCTTACCGGTGAGCGCGGGGGATGAACTGCACATCACACTGGACACACAGGTCTACGTCTTTCAAGGGCACTTCGAGCTGCGCACGAGCGAGGGCGAACTGCTCACCTGGTTCGCGATGGGAAACGACGCGGCGAGCCTCGTGACTCCAACGGAATTCAGTCTCGCCACCGGCGACGCCGAGTGCTCGGGCTTGGAAGAGTGCATCGGGACCACCGAGATCCATTCGCTCGAGTTCGATTGGCAGGGAAAGCGGCAGCAACTGCTCAGCAACGAACTGGGCCAGGTCGATTCGGGAGCGTTCATTCATAGCGGTCAGCACGTGCTAACTGGACCGAGTACCCACCCTTGTACCGACGCGACGTTGATTCCGCTTTCCGCGGCATTCTTCACCGCTAAAGGTTTACATCCAGACACGGGAGGAATCGGCGGCCCGTGCCAATACCCGATCGCCGACGGCAGTGCCGCAGGCGTAGGTCAAGCGTGGTGCATGGGCGGCCTCGGTTATCCCGACGGTTACGTCACGGCACGCTGCGAATCGGACGACGATTGCCCCTCGGAGAGCGTGTGCGACGGTCAACTCTGTCGTGCCCCCTGCCAGAGCGACGCTGATTGCGCCCTGCCACTCGATTGCAGCGGTCCCAAGCTCGACGCCGAGCACGCTGAGTGTCGCTGCGGCGAAGCGTGCTTGGCGGCGCGCTGTGACGTTGAGAGTTGTCCAGATGCTTGCCCCGACGCTATGGCGCCGGGCGTCAGTTACTTCTCTCGCGACCCGCTAACCTGCCTCGATGACAGCTCGAGCTGCGGCGCCGGGTTCGTGCGCTTCGATCTTGCCGGCTGTGGCTGCGGCTGCCAGCCTATCCCCGTCGAACAATGCCCGGTCGTGCCCGAGGTCGCGAACTTCGACTACGTCCCGGGCGGCTGCGAACCGCAGTGTGCGTCAGGTGAACTCCCGATCCAGACTAGCTGCGGTTGCGGCTGCGTCCAGGGTCCCCAGTGCTCACGCTTCGACCCCCTGGACGACACAGGGCCCATCTACCTCGGAGCACCCGGCGAGTGCTCGAGCTCGTGTGACGAGAACAACACCCCCATCGACGATGATTGCGGCTGTTTCTGCTTCTGGACTCGGAACCTGAGCGGACTGTGCGACGCCCCGCCCGATGCGGGTCCATGCACCCAATTGCAGACGCGCTACTACCGCGACGCGTACACCGGGTTGTGCGCGCCGTTCGAGTTCGGCGGCTGTCTGGGCAATTGGAACAACTTTCGATCGCTCGAAGAGTGCCAAGCTCTCTGTGGCGGCTAACCGCGCCCCGCGAGCAAAGTGACTTTTCTCACTCGATCCAAGGCGCTTCGCGCTGTTTGGGCGAATCGTCGTCGGCCTCGATGTCGAGCGTGAAGCGCACGCGCGTAGCGCTCGGAAACTCGGCCGCTTCGGGGTAGCCGTAAGCATATGGCGCCCAGTGCAGCTCGGTAGGAGCAACACCTGATTCTACGACGACCTCTGGCGCGCCGCCGTTCAACGCAACACGCAGCAAGTCCCCGCTGCGATTGCGGCACACGAACCAGCGCCCCGCAGGCGAGAGCACGGGCGAGAAGCAGGCCGCAAAGGGCGCCTTCTGCATCCCGGGCAGACTGAGCCGCATCGTCACGATCTCGTCTTTGCCGCCAAGGGGATCGCGCAGCTCCAGGTCGTCGGGGTGCGGTATCGCAAGCTCGGTCATTTCATCGAGCAGCAGGAACTGTCCGTTCGGGTCCGCCGCAATCGTTCCCCCGACGTCACCCGGAATCGGTAGGAAGCGGCCAAGCGCTTGAGTGTAAACCCAAGCCAAGACCTGACAACTGTCTCCGCCGCAGCTCGACACGACGCGCACCACGAGCGCGCTACCGTTGCCGAGCAACTGCGCCGTGCACTGCTCGAAGGGCTCGCTGTCGGGGTAGTTCACTAGCCCCCGACAGTATTGTGGCCATTCGTCGGACTCCGAGGGAGGCTCGGCCGCCTCGCGCGATCCCTGATCGACCCCACCGCCAGTGCGCTTGGCTTCGAGTTCGGCGAACAGAGCGCTCGCGCTGAGGCTGCCTGCTGCGTCGCTGGCCGTCGGAGCTTGCGCGTTTGGCCCTTGTTTGGACGGCGCCTTTGGCGCTGCTGGCGCGCCGTCATCGACAAGCGAAGACGAGTGCGCGCAAGCCCCGCCATAGGCGACCGCAACCAGCGCGATGCCGCAATCTCGCAATCTGCCCCTCAACGAGGTTGTGCTCACGCGCTAGATGCTTGCATCCCTCGGTTCCGAAGACAATGGTGCTTCGACCCGAGCTGCGGCAATCAATGCATCAGATTAACGTCTGATTCGAAATGCCGAGCGTCTGCGCACGCAGGCAAGACCCAATGCCACAAACGCAAGTGCCAACGCCGACTTGTCGTTCCGCTGGCGTGCGCCGACCGTGCACGAGCTGGAGTCTCCGTCAGAAGATGAGGAATTGCCCAACGCGTCGCTGGCCGACGGCGCGGCGCCGGTCGTGGTCATGGCAGCGGGCGCGGCCGTTCCGCTCGGAGCGACGGGGCTGCTCGTTGGCGCGGTGGTACCCCCGCCAATGGGCGGTAAGGCAGTGACGACGGGGCTCGTCGCGGAAGTGCTGCCGCTGCTGGGCGGCGTACCTGCAGCGTTGGACCCCCCAGTGGAACTCATGCTGCCGCTGTTACCGATGCCACCACTCGCCGGATTCATGCCGGCGCTGCCGCTCGAGCCGTTACCGATCGAAGCGGTTCCGCCGATGCCAGCGGCACCGCCGCCGCCACGCGAGGGGCTGCCTCCCGCTGCGCCAGGATCTGCGCCCAAGCCGCCATCAACCCCACTGGCTCCGCCGACGCCTGCAGCGCCCCCAGCACCGCCGCTCGACATGGGCGTACCGGTGAACTTCCACCAGTTGAAGTCGAACAGCTCCCCGTCAGCGCCCACGAACTTCAGAAACAGATCGTGCTCCCCACTGGCTCCGCTGACTGAGCAAGTCTGGGTCGTCCATGAAGCAACCCCGGACACGTCGCAGGTTCCGAACGGCTCCCCATTTTGACTGTCGAGATACAGCTCGATCTTGGCATCGCCGGCTGCCGACGAAACACGGGCTTCGAACGCGGTGACTCCATCTAGGAAGTCGACGTTCTTCACTTTGATGTAGTCGCCTGAGTTGATCGACGTGACGTTCAAGCCCGCGCCCGTGTCCGAACACGCCTCGGTCTTGAGTCCCGACGAAAAAGCGATGGTCTCTGCCTCGACTTGTTCGAACGGATTCAAGGTGGCGATCGCCTCGGGGCCGTCTGCGTTCATCGTCAGCTGCGGAATGCTTCCATCCGTGCCGTAGGTGAACTCCTGCACGCAGACCGAACGCTTGTAGTTGTTGCCGCCCGGCAAAGCGCTATTGTGATAGAAGAAGTAAGAATGCCCCTTGAAGTGGGCGACACCAGGATGATTGGTGAAGGTATTGGTCGAGGCCATGACGTCGCCGCGAGTGGTCCAGGGTCCCGTCGGACCATCGCTGGTCGCGTAGCTGATCTTCTCGTTCCCGCTGCCGGCAGCGTAGACGAGATAGTAGAGCGACTCCCTTTTGTAGAACCACGGCCCCTCGACGAATCCGTTCAACGAGACATTGGTCACGGCTCCCGAGTAGCTGGTCATGTCCGTGTTCAGTTTCACGTAACGCAGGGTGCCGTTGCCCCAGTACATGTAGGCCTGTCCATCGTCGTCGACGAACACGGTCGGATCGATGTTGCCGGAGCCACTCGCCGCCAACTCCTTACCCAGCGGATCGGTGAACGGCCCAGCTGCATTGCTCGACACGCCGACACCAATTCTCGAGCCGGTGGCGTTGTTCAGCGGCACGTAGAGATAGAACTGGTCATCTCTTACGACACCTTGCGGGGCCCACGCGTCGCCAGTTCCCCAACTGAACGTCCGGTAACCCGCGGGTGAGCCAAGGTCGGTCCAATTGACCATGTCGACGGTCGAGTAGAGCCGCCAGTCGTTCATGGTGTAGAAGTCGTTCTGGGTGACGTCCTCGTCGTGTGACGTGTAGAGGTAGAGTCGGTCCTGGTACACCATGGGCGCGGGATCGGCCGTGTAATTGGTCTGAATGATGGGATTGTCCCCGCGTGCGGGGGACGCATTCAGCGTCACAAGTGCTAGCGACAGGGCCGCAAGGGCGATCCCTCCGTGGTTCCGCCTGGTGTTCATCCATCGCCTTTCATTGTTCTTCGAGCCCGTTGCGTTGGAGCGAGTGGCGCGGCTGGCGCGAGCAACAGCTCCACTGCCTTGATTGTCGCAGCCCCAAATGCAGGACCATCCGAGCGCGGAAATTCAGCAGCAGGAGGCTGTTGTGCGCTCTGGCTGAAGTTTCAGGGCTCGGAGGAAATGAGTGGCCCCGCTCCGGCGCTGGGCCGATCGAAATTGTCGCACGCGCGCGATCGCGGCTTGCGTCCGTACAGGCGACCGCTCAGGGCGCGATGCGCAAAGTGGCCCAGCCGTGTGCCGGTACTTCGAACTGATACGTCGCGTCCCCAAGTTGAACGGACGTGGCGCGCGGCGAGTCGGTCGCGGCGTAGACCTCGACGATGATCGCACCGTCGGGGTTCGCAAACGCCAACGCATCAGCACTGCCGCTGATCTCAATTCGGGTCGCGCCTGGCGCGATGTACTGCGAGTAGTGCCGAAACACGTAATAGGCCGGCGTTTCGATCAGCTGCTTGCTGTTGCGATCGACCACCAAGAGCGCGTTCTGTGGCCAGTTGTCCAAGCTCTTGCCCACGGTGTCCAACACCATGTTCCAAGCGCTGTAGGAGTTCACGCCCGCGACGATCCAGTCGCGAATCAGTTGCCAACTCTCTTCGCCGTACAGGTGGTCGTTCTGCGCCTTGTTGGCGTCGTAGCGGCTCTGGTCCCAGTAAGGCCCTGCGAAGTTGTAGTTGCCGCAGCGGTGCTCGGTTTGCATCACCGGTCCGAATGGCGCCAACTCGGCTACGGTGTCTGCCAGATTCCACTGCAGACCAAAGCCGGTCGTGTACTTCATGGCCTCCGGATCGTTGGCGAGCGTGGTGGCGATCGCTCCGTCGTCCGGATGAGACATGGTACCGCACCAAATCTCCGCCGGAACATCGCGCTCCTCGAACTTCGGACCCAAGTAGCTCTTGATGAAGTCGATCAACAAGGCTGCCGTCCAATGGACGCGCGCATACCCGGGTTCGTTCTGCGGGTGAATGGCCTCGATGTTCACGCCTTCCGTGGCGTATTCCTCGACGAACTTGGCCATGTAAAGCGCGTGCGCCTCGAGCGTTTGCGCGTCGCTCTTCATGTCGCGCCCGTTCATCATCCAATCGGGCACTACCCAAGGGCTCGCCCACAAATGTAAGTCGGGCTTGACCTTCAGCGCTTCTTTGATGAACGGGATCAGCATCTGGCGATCGCGGTCGATGGAGAAGTTCTCCATCTCGTAGTCGTTCGCCGTCTCAGCCAGCGTGTACCAGCTCATCGAGTAATCGCTCGCGCCGAGCGGCAAGCGCCCGTACACGAAGTTGGCCCCCTCGTCGGCATCGAACAGCAGCGTCATCGCGCGAGGGATTTCCGAGCTGACCACCGACAGGGCATCCCAGCCCATTTCGTTGAACGTTCCGCCAAAACCGTCCCAACGTTGGTAGCGAGTGGAGGGGTCGACGACGAGATCCGTGCTGGCACCCGACCCGGTCGTCAGCGTACCACTCGTGTCCCAATAGTTGTCCGGGCCGGAAACCACTAGCGGCGGCAAGTTACTACCTGTGACCGGGGGTTCGGTCGCGGGCGTGTCTGTGGACTCCGCAGGGAGCGTACCGCCGTCATCCTCTGCGGGTTCGGAGCTTTCCCCTTGGCCGCCTGCTGCGGCGGCGGACGGCGCGGGGTTTACTCCACCCCCCGCACCCGAGGGGGCAGTACCGGTCGCGCCCCCCCCGCCCGTGTCGTCGCCGAGTGGCGAACTGCCTCCCGCAGCAGGATGGCCAACGCTGACCTCCGACGTTGGACTTCCCGCACCGGTCACGTTGCTGCCCGAGCCGGGCGACGTCGTAGCAATCGCCGAGGTGTCCGCAGCGACGGGAATCGGGCTTACGACGCTAGGGCTACCGGTGGGCCCGCCAAGCGACTCGCTTGGCGCGCCGCTCGTGCTCGTTAGCTGGGTCTCACCGGATGTGGAGTCGCTCGAGTCGCACGCTGTCGCGAGCGTCGCGAACAGCAAAACCAACGTCCGTGTCGTCATGGGGTGCGTCATTGTGCCTCTTTCTTAACACTTAACACGCCCGCGTCAGCGACCGAGCGGCGAAGTAGAGCTCGCAGTGTACACGCTTCAGCGTGAACCATTGCAGACGTATTCGACGTCATCGTGGAGAACGCCGCGAATCGTGTCATTGTTGGGCACAATCCGCATCCGCACGAACCCCGATCGAAGCAGCACTTTCTCCGATGCGGTGTTCCCCCGCGTCACGTAGGCACGCACCTCATGGATACCGTTGGCCGCCAAATGTCCAACCACGGTGCGTACCGCTTCGCTGGCGTAACCTTGATTCCAGCATGCAGGAAAGATGACGGATCCGAGATTCGTCGCGACGCCCGCAAGGTCGACCGTTGCGTCGCATCGACCCAGATACAGTCCATCCTGCTTGCGACGCAGCGCCCAATTGAGCCAGACCTCATCGCCGCTCGGTGACAAGCGGGACTCACGCGCATGCCAAGATCGCCGCAACTGTTCCTTGTCCCCAGGGGGCTGCAGCGAGATCCAAGTGTAGATCCTAGGATCTAGAAGCTGATCGAACAGCGCGTCAGCGTGCGCGCCGACCAACGGTTCGAGCAACAGCCTTTCGCTGACGATCGGGGCGTTCAACGAGCTTGCGCGCTCTAGCAGGGTCATCTCGATGCATCCAATCGGGAACGTAGCTGGCGACTGCGACCACTGTGCGCAACGACCCCAACGTTCACCCCTCAACGCCGTCGCACGGTGTGCGTGCTGTTTACGGCGAGGTCCTCGATCACGGTTTCGTCGGTGTAGTCGGGCCAAGTGATGAACATGCCATCGACGCTGGTGAACGTGCTCAAGCCGAAGTGGAGCGCAGCGGAGCCTTGCGCTCCGCTCACGGAGTTCTCTCCGACCACGCGCGTTTGCGACCACTCGTTGGTCACGACGTTGACGCGCGCTCCAACTACGTTGGGGTGGTCCTTGGACCCAACGAGGATGACGTTGACGTAGTTGGCAGGGCCGAGCGCTGGATCCAGTGTGTTCTGGTAGAGCCGCGCTGGGCCTTCGAACGGCACGACGAAGACATCGACGTCCCCGTCGAGATCGTAGTCGGAACAGAGCACCGCGCGACCTTCGCCTGCCTCATCGAGACCCGCGAGATCAGCGACTTGCACGAACTCACCTGCCGCACCCGCGCGTTGCAGGAACAAGTGCGCTGTCTTCGCCGCTACGCCTGCGTCGGCTTCAGTGCCAAGGTCGGCACTGGAGGAGCTTGAATCGTCCGCGGGCAGCGTCGCTTGAAAGACGTCGAGCAAGCCGTCATTGTTGAAGTCGGCTACGCAAGCCGCGCCGGAGCCGTGGCGCAACGTGGGCGCGTTCCACACCGTTAATTTATCACCTATCACGACGCGGTTCAGACTGTACGCGCCGAAACCGAGAGGCGCAGCATCGCTCGGCCCTGCATCGCTCGATGACGGGTCAAGGCCGCCATCCGCCGCGCTCTGCACCACCCCCCCATCCTCAGGCCCAGAGCCCTGCCCATTCGTTGCAGCATTGGCTCGAGTCTCCAGACTGTCGACTCCGTAGAGCAACAAATCCGGCTTGCCGTCACGGCTCAGATCGCCTGAGTCGAGGCCCCAGGCGTTGACGTCGATTTCGCGCGTGCTGAATTTCAACTTGCCGTCTTTGCTCTGGTTCTGCAGCACGAGCGTCGAGGCGGTACCGCGCGCCAAGACCAGATCGACGTTGCCGTCGTTGTCGTGATCGACGGGCAACGCCATGCTCACTCGGCGCTCGGCTTCGGGCTGGGGCAGCGCCTCCGTCGCGTCGCTGAAATGGCCTTTGCCATCGTTAACCCATAACAACCCCGTCGTGGGTTCGTCGGGATCCGTCGTGGCGCCTGCCCAGCGCACGACGTACGCGTCGAGATCGCCGTCGGCGTCGAGATCGGCCGTCACGATGCCCTGCGCCGGTGCTGGATTGGGCTCGAAGCCTGCAGCGAACGGCTTGTCGCTGAAGCCCTTGCCTTCGGGGTTTAGGTAAACAGCGACGCTGCCGTCCAGCGCGCTCGGGATCAACAGATCGGGATGCCGATCGCCATCCACGTCCGCAAATGCCGCGCCCATCGCGGCGCCGTCCAGCGGGGGCAAGGAACTGTCTTTGGTGAACGTGCCATCTGCTTGGTTCTTGAACAGACGACTCGAGTGCTCGCGCCCGAGCACCAACACTTCGTCGTAGCCGTCGCCGTCCAGATCGCTCAGCGCTGCGCCTCCACCGAGGGCGCTCGCCCCCTCGCCGGGCAGAACACTCACGCGAAATCCGACGTTGGTCGGCGCTTCGTCGAAGCCCAAAACCTCCGTGACCGGATCGGTGTCAGTGGAGCCGGAATCATCGACTCCGGGCTCCGTCAGGCAGCCACTGCTGGCGAGCGCCAGCAGCATCGGCGCGAGCGCCGTGAGCGCGCGGCACCGCCTAGAAGCTCGGACTCGGGCGAACGGTCGTGTGTGGTCGGCCGCGGAGCGGCAAGTCGAGCAGATCCCGGAATCCGAAGCGCGAAACATCGCGCACGGCGTAGACAAGTGGTGGGCGAAAAGCGAGCGAGAACCGCCGCCTGCGACGCGTACGCTGTCACAGGTGAACAGCGGGTGCCGAGCACCAAATGGGCGGGTTAGGTTGCGCGCGCCGGTCCAACCCGGCACTCCGAAATGTTTTGTAGTGAAAACCACTGCTCGTACGGGCAGGATGAGGCCCTGCTTGCTCTGGCAACGAGCTTGCATTGGCTACAAAAAGCGGCCATAGTCCGCGCGATTCGCTCACGGTCGAGCGGGTCGAATGGAATCGAAGAGGATGAGCAGCCCAGTAGTCCCAGTACACGCCGTATCGCGTGCAGCGCTCGGGCTGGCTCGCCCTCTGGTAGCTCGCCCTCTGGTCGTCGGCCTGTTTCTCGTACCGTAAAAGGCCCGACAAACAGGGTTGGCGGTGCGAGTCAGCGGCGAACGCTCCCCGGGGCTATTGCATTGGCTCCGGCACGAGACGCGGTTAAAAGCCAGCTCAGTCGCTTCAAGAACCCGAGAAAGGAATCGTCCCCCGCATGAGCCTCATCAAAATCGTATCCCTGCCCGGAGACGGCATCGGTCCCGAGGTCGTGGCCGAAGCTGTACGCGTCTTGAAACTCGTCTGTCGGCGCGCGGGTCGTGCGGTAGAGGTCTCGGAGTTCCCCATGGGTGGTTGCGCGCTCGACGCGGGCGACAAAGCGCTCCCGGATGCAACGCGTGACGCTTGCGTCAAAGCCGACGCGGTTCTGCTCGGTGCGGTGGGTCTGCCGAAGTACGACGGCGTGCCCGGCGATCGCCGTCCGGAAAAGGGTTTGCTCGATCTGCGCGAGGCGCTCGGCGTGTTCGCCAACCTGCGCCCCGTGCGCTCGATCGATGCCTTGATCTCGGCCTCGCCGCTGCGCCCCGAGATCGTGCAAGGCACGGACATGTTGGTCGTGCGTGAGCTGCTCAGCGACGTCTACTTCGGAAAGCCTCGCGGCATCGACGGCGACTACGGCTACAACACCATGGGTTACCACAAGCACGAGATCGTGCGCGTGGCGCGTGTGGCGTTCGAAGCAGCGCGCAAGCGCCGCAACAAAGTCACGAGCGTCGACAAGGCGAACGTGCTCGAAGTCTCGCAGCTTTGGCGCAAGACCGTCAAAGAGCTGCACGAGGCAGAGTACTCGGACGTTACGCTCGAGCATCAATACGTCGATTCGGCGGCGATGGACTTGATCAAGAACCCGAGACGCTTCGACGTGGTCGTGACGGGTAACTTGTTCGGCGACATCCTGACCGATGCGGCCGCCGTGCTGCCCGGTTCGATCGGTGTGCTCGCCAGCGCGAGCCTCGGTACCGGCCCCGGTCTGTTCGAGCCGATTCACGGTTCCGCGCCGGACATCGCGGGCAAGGGCATCGCCAACCCGATCGGCACGATCGGTTCCGTGGCGTGGATGTTCAACACCTCACTCAAGATGCCAGAGCAAGGTGAACTCGTGCAGCGCGCGATCGACAAAGTCCTCGCCGATGGGCATCGCACGCGTGATCTGGGCGGCACTCTCTCCACCTCCGAAATGGGAAGTCTCATATGTCAGGCTATCGAAGCACTGTGAACGAACCGGCGAGCATGCGTTCGCCTGACTCGGCGCCGCGCACGGCGAAATCAGGGCGTCCTGATGCCAATGGCAACGGCGGAGCCAAGGGCGGCGCAGCCAACAGCGAACGGCCGCCCGCCGGTGAGGCCAAGCCCGAAGTGAAGCCCGAGGTGATGCGCGGCGCGCGCATCGTGATCGAGAGCTTGCTCAAAGAGGGCGTCGATCTGATCTTTGGTTATCCTGGCGGCGCTATCCTGCACGTGTACGACGAACTGCACAAAGCCCAAGACCGGATCCGCCACGTGCTCGTGCGCCACGAGCAGGGCGCAGTGCACGCGGCAGAAGGCCTGGCCAAGGCCAGCGGCAAAGTCGGCGTCGCGATGGTGACCTCGGGCCCCGGCGCGACCAACGTCGTCACGGGTCTGCAGAACGCGATGATGGACTCGACGCCCTTGGTCGTGATCAGCGGCCAAGTCGTGACGAGCTTGATCGGCACCGACGGCTTCCAAGAAGCCGACGTCGTCGGCATTACGCGTCCGTGCACCAAGTACAACTACTTGGTCAAAGACGTGACCAAGCTCGCCGCGACGATCAAAGAAGCGTTCCACTTGGCGCGCAGCGGTCGTCCCGGTCCGGTGTTGGTCGACATCCCGAAGGACATCACCGCCATGGAGTGTCCGTTCGTGTACCCGGACACGGTCGATCTGCCGTCTTACAAGCCGACGATCGTCGGCCACGGTCTACAGATCAAGAAAGCCGTCGAGCTGCTCGGGCAATTCGAAAAGACGATCCTTTACGTCGGCGGCGGTCTGGTCACTTCCGGCGGCGAGCCAGAGCTGATGGAGCTCGCGCGGCGCTTGAACGCGCCAGTCACGCCCACGTTGATGGGTCTCGGTTGTTTCCCACCGGCCGATCCGCAGAACCTCGGCATGCTTGGCATGCACGGCACTTACACCGCCAACAAGGCGATGTCGGAAGCCGAACTGATCGTTTGCATCGGCGCGCGTTTCGATGATCGCGTCACGGGCCGTATCGACAAGTTCGCGCTCAAGGCAAAGAAGATCCACATCGACATCGATCCCACGAGCCTGAACAAGAACATCCAAGTCGATGTTCCGATCGTGGGCGACGCCAAGACCGTGTTGCGGCAGATCCTGGATGGACTGCCCGATCAGCCGCCACCCGCGCGTGCCGCGTGGTGGGAGACGCTCAACAGTTGGCGCAAGCGTTATCCTCTCGCCTACAAAGACGATCCGGAGTCGATCAAGCCGCAGCGTTTGTTCGAAGAGCTCGCGGATTTGACGAAGGGCCGTTACATCTGTTCGACCGACGTGGGCCAGCACCAGATGTGGGCCGCGCAGTACTACCCCGCGGACAACGCGCGCAAGTGGTTGACCTCGGGCGGTCTCGGCACGATGGGTTACGGCTTGCCAGCGGCGATGGGCGCGGCGATGCGTGCGGGGGATGAACCCGTGATCTGCATCACCGGGGACGGCTCGTTCCAGATGTGCATCCAGGAGCTAGCGACCTGCGTTCACGAAGGCTTGAACGTCAAGGTCGTGATCATGAACAACAACTACTTGGGCATGGTCCGTCAGTGGCAAGAGATGTTCTACTCGCGCCGCTACAGCGAAGTGGGCATGAAGTACTTCCCCGACTTCGCACGCATTGCCGAGGCCTACGGCGCCACTGGTTTGCGCGCCGAGAAGCCGAGCGAATTGCGCGCCATGTTGGAGAAGGGCTTCAGCACCAAGGGCACCGTGATCATGGACGTGATCGTGCACAAGGAATCCAACGTGTTCCCGATGTTGCCCGCGGGCGCCGCCCACTACGACATCGTGATGGATCCGGAAGTGTTCACCGATTACCGCTTGGGGGATTCGTGAGCGAAACCCGTCATCTGCTGAGCATCCTGGTCGACAACAACCCGGGTGAGCTCGCACGTATCGTCGGCCTGTTCAGCGGCCGCGGTTTCAACATCGATTCACTGGCGGTCAACACGACGCTCGATCAGGATCGTTCACGCGTCGTCCTGACGACGCGCGGGGACGACCGGGCCATCGAGCAGATCACCAAGCAGCTGAACAAGCTGGTGCGCGTGCACAAGGTCTTGCACTTGCAGGGCCCGACGCACCTGGAGCGCGAGCTCTTGCTCGCGACCATCAACGCCAAGGGGCCCAACGGACGCGCCGAACTCGAGCGTCTGGTGACCCTGTGCAATGGCCGGATCGTGGCCTTCGCCAGCAATGTGTTCACGGTGGAAGTCACCGGGACCGCAATGGAAATTGATCAATTCCTCGAGATGGCCCGGCCCCTGGGGGTTCGGAACATGGTGCGCTCGGCACCGATTGCGATTAGTAAGCCGGCCGAGGCCGAGCTGAACGGTGCCGACAGCGCCGCGTAACTTTGTAACCCGTACGATTCAAAAAACAGCAAGGAAGACCGATGAAAGCTTATTACGACGCGGACGCGAATCCCGCACTTCTCGCCAACAAGAAGGTGGCCATCATTGGCTACGGTAGCCAAGGCCATGCGCACGCTCTGAACCTCAAAGACAGCGGCATTCAGGTCCGCGTCGGCCTGCGTTCGGACAGCAAATCGAAAGCCCGCGCGGAGGCCGCCGGCCTCACCGTGATGGAGCCCAAGGACGCGGCCGAGTGGGGCGACATCGTCATGTTGTTGGTGCCGGATGAGTTCGCGCCGCGGATTTACGCCGAGGACCTCAAAGCCGGTTTGAAGCCCGGCAAGTACTTGGCCGTCGCTCACGGCTTTGGCATTCATTTCAAGAAGATCACGCCGCCCGCAGGCGTCAACGTGTTCTTGGTTGCCCCCAAGGCTCCCGGCCACACCGTGCGCCGCGAGTACGTCGGTGGTCGTGGCGTGCCGATGTTGATCGCCGTCAACGAGAACCCGAGCGGTGACAGCCGCGACGTCGCACTCGCGTACGCTTGTGCGATCGGTGGTGGCCGCGCCGGCATCCTCGAGACCTCGATCAAGGAAGAGACCGAGACGGATCTGTTCGGCGAGCAAGCTGTGCTCTGCGGCGGCATGAGCGCCCTGATCACCGCCGGCTACGAGACGCTGGTCGAGGCGGGTTACGCGCCCGAGATGGCGTATTTCGAGTGCTTGCACGAGCTGAAGTTGATCATCGACCTGATCTACGAAGGTGGCATCGGCAACATGCGCTACAGCGTGAGCAATACGGCCGAGTACGGCGACTTGACGCGCGGTCCGCGCGTCGTCACCGCCGAGACCAAGAAGGTCATGAAGGAGATCTTGAGCGAGATCCAAACCGGCAAATTCGCCGACGAGTTCTTGGCGGAGTCGGCCGCGGGTCGTCCCAAGTTCAACGCGCTCGAGGCCAAGGGCGCCGCTCACCCGATCGAAGAGGTTGGCCGTCGTCTGCGCGCTTTGATGCCGTGGATGAAGGAAAACCGCGCCGTCGCCGAACGTCCAGAGTAATCTGGGACGTCAAATCGCAAACGGGGCGCTCCAAAAGAGCGCCCCGTTTCGTTTTGTGCGCCGAGATGCGCGTCGCGGGTCGCGGCGACTCGGTTCAGTGCACGCGTCCCATGCTACGTTGGCGGCGTTGCTCTTGCACGGCCAGGATCGTGCGCTGAACGCTGACCCCGGTGTCGTTCTGACGCAAGCGTTCGAGCAGCTCGTCGACGCGTGAGTCCGCTACTCGCCGTAACGAGCGAACAGCCGCGGAGCGTACGAGCTCGGAGTCGCTCGCCAGGTAAGGCACGCTCAGCTCGAGCGCCTTCGGATGCCCCGTGTTACCGAGCGCGCGCAGAGCAATCGCGAGCCGCTCTGGCGTCGCTTCATCACTCGCGACTTGCGCCGCGACCACGTCGTAGGCGCGCGACGCCAATCGGGGGTCGATGCCCTGCGCCTGGTACGCCACGCCACCGATGCTCATCAGGACGGTATCGGTGAGTCGCGTCGCACCCCGAAGCTCGATCAGTGCGTCCAGCAAGTAGCTGCTCGGCGCTTGGTTTTCACCGAGCGCGACCAGGAGTCGACTCTGTTCTTCCAAAGACAGCGCGCTCGGTTCCCTGCAAGCCTCGACCAAACGCCGCTGCGCTGCACCACGCACCGATTGGGCCAAGGCGAGTCGCACGCGGGGCGCGTCGGGATCGTCGCTGAAGGCGAGCTCCCAAGCTTCGCTTTCTGCCGCGGGGCTCAAACGCAATAGCGCAGCGAGCCCCACCTCCAAGCGCCGAACTTGCGCCGCCGCGCTGGGCTCGGCTTGGCCCTTCAAGGTGTTCATTTGTTGCAGTGTATCGGCCACGCTGTGCAAATCCCCCGCCTTGTCGACGTCGAGATCGAAGACGCGACCCGCCGGGGGCACGTCCGCGAAAATGTCACGCGCGGCAAATTCGCTCAGCGACTGCGCCGCAGCCGATGGCGTTGGTTGTGACGGCTCGGATGAACGCTCGAGCACAACCCGAGTCTCGGACTCTAGCTCGGGCATCAGCTCGCTTGCTGCAAAGTGCAATTGCTCGCTGCCGATCAGGCTGTTGACACGGCCTTGCTGCAATTCGAAGTAGTCCTCGCCCGACACTTCGCTGGGTCCGTCGTCCCCGGCGCGCGTCAGCACGCCGAGGTGACCCAGACGCCAGTAGCGTTGCTTTGTCCGCACGATCTCGTTGGGCGTCTTGTGGGTATACAGGGCCGCATATTCGCCCACGGTGTCGAGCTCATTCACCGCCCAGCGCTCAGAGGGAGCTTTGTCGTTCACCAGTTGCAAATGGGCCGCCATGGCCTTCAGGGTTCCCAGCGCCAGCGCTCCAAGGTCATCGGGCGCCTTGATCTTCGTGACAGCGCCGTTCGGGTCGATGCGGAACATGACTGGACGTTGCAGTTGTTCCGTCAAGTAGCGCTCGTGCCCAACTTTGCCGATCAGATCGTCTGGCGTGTAGCCGAGGTCCAAGTGATCGACCCCCAGCTCGGCGGTCACCCAATGTTCGTTGTCGAACTCGCTACTGCTGAGCCGCCAATGGCCCGTGAATCGAAATCCACTCACCGGTAGCTGGCGGCCATCCTGGTCCACGGCCTTCACCGTCGTGGACCAGTCGACCGCGAACAATGCCCGGCGATTCGCAGCTTCGAGTGCTGGGAATGGACTGCGCGCCTGGCCCACGTCCGTCGCGCCTTCGCGCTGCTCTACGCTAGGCGATGAACAAGCACCCACTAGCGAAGCCAGAAAAAGCAGTCCCAATCGCTGACGATTCATTCCCAACATGGAATCCTCCAAACTCAACTCACGCTTCGGTCTCGTTCTCGATGAACTTGCAGCGTGCGCGGCTCAACGAATCACGGTCGCCGCGGCGCAGCGATCGCCATTCTCGTCCCAAGGCATGCCCAGGCGATCCTCGTAGTGCGAGTACGAACCCGTCTCGCGGCCTTCGTAGGTCCCAGCAATTTGCCCCGACGCCGTGTACGGTTCGGCATCTCCACCGGTATCGTTGACGGTGATGATCGGCATCAGCACCATGTTCGGCACTGG
This sequence comes from Polyangiaceae bacterium, assembly GCA_036263015.1. Taxonomy (GTDB): domain Bacteria; phylum Myxococcota_A; class Polyangia; order Polyangiales; family Polyangiaceae; genus SZUA-265. Next base: position 20,268 of record DATAHU010000263.1, read on the forward strand.
CATTCCAATCATGCCGCGCAGAGCGTCACCGCTGTTGCCGTCGGCGACCTTCCAAGCGTGCTCGATGCCTTTCCACGAAATCAGAGTCTTCTCGAACTTGATCGAGCCGAGCAACAGACTGACGCGCGCGCTGAGCTTGATCTTTCCGTCCAAGAACGAGGCATGGGTCAAGACTTCGTCCGGAGAGTCGAGTCCTCCACCCAAAGCGTAGGGCGCTTGGAATTGGGCAATTTGAGGCGTGACACGGAACTGACTCTCGCCAAGCACGGCAGGATCGGTGCCCAAGAGGCCTCGTAGTTGCTGCGGAATGTTACCACCGACCGCCTGATCGGCATCGTCCTGGTTCCAAGTTACGCGCTCGAGCGCAAACGAACTCGTCAGCGGCGTTTCGTATTTCACGAGGTCCAGATCAGCGACGACACCGACCTTTGCTCCAATCTTGAGCCCATGAAACTTGAACTCTTTGCCGAAGCCACCGAACGCGTATGCCGTCAAGCTCGACCAAGGCGTACCCGACGATTCGGTGCGCACGCGCATGCACTCGACGCCATCACAGGGCAGGCCATCGGCAGCGCTGTATTGCGTCTTGACGCTGTTCTCCACGCGCATGTCTCGCAGCCCCCAAGTGCCCGTCGCACCCAGCTCGACCGAAACCGGCACAGGGCCCACGGGCACGATGAACGAGTAGCCGACTTCGACACCGCGCTCGTGGTTGGCGACCATCACTGCGCGCTCGCGAATGATGGCACCGTCTTGTTGGCGCAAGAACTCTTGCAGCGCAGTGTTGTAGGCATCGATCGCGCCGTGATAGGCGTCGACGAACGCTTGTGCGTCCTCACGTGAGTGGATGACTTCGCCGGTGCCCCCGGCAGTGTTCCAGAAGGTCGCAGCGATCAGCGCATCGTGGAGTGCTTCGTTCGCGCGTCGCTCCTTGTCCCACAGATCCGCTTTGGCCGCTTCACATTGCGCCTCCTCGGACGCGGGCGTGATGTCATCACCCGTATCCAATTCGCCGTCGGCAAACGCCGAGACGGTGAGCGGATCGAGCGTCGGTCCAAGGCGCGCCACGATGGGGCTATCCAGCGAGAACGCGTCAGCGCTCCAAGTGAGCGAATGGCGGCACTCGGTGATCTCACTGTGGATCTGGGCATTCAGAAGCGGCAGCTTCTGACCAAAGATCACGGCGTTGGCGTAAGCCAACATCGTGGACTTCACATCGAACGAGGTGCTCGGGAAGAACGCTGCGCGTTGAACGCGAGAGCGCGCCTCGGGGATACCTGCGCCGGCTTCGACGTGAACCACGCCGTTACCCTCGCCCAGATCGAAACGGATCTTGCTCTCGGCCTTGGTGCAAGCACCAAAGAAATCCGCCTCACCTTTGCTGCACTCGCCACTGTTGCAGTCATCGTTGGTTTCGCACTCGGCACCTTCGCCCTTCTTGTTACCGGTGACGTCGAAGCCCATGTCGAAACTGTGGACGGCCTCCTCCCATTCGCACGGATCGATGTACAACGAGTTCTTGCTGCGGAAACCCACGACCTCTCCTGACGAGATCTCGTGCTCTCCGTCGGGCAGCAGCTCGCGCGCCTTGTCGATCACCTGCGGCGTGAAACTCGCCTCGTACGAGGGAGCATTCGGATCATCGGTCGCGTCGCTGCCGGGACACAGCGTTACCGTCAGACATCCCGAGTCAGCTGGCATGGGTTCACAACTCGCGGCTTGCTCGCCATCGGCCAGCGTCGGGCAAGTGGACGTCCCTGGTTCTTCGGAGCATCCGTTCTGGACGGCCGCGGCCGGCACCGGCAGGTCGTCGCTGTAGAGCGGCGTGGATGGGACTTCCTCGTACGTCTCACGCCCATCGGCGCCAACCACGAGCCGGCAGTAGCGGACGGGGTCACAGCCAGCCTGGGCTGCAACAGCGCTCAAACGTGGCGCAGTGTCCTCGTCTTGGACCTCCAGCTCGGGACTGCAGTTGCCGAGATCGATTGGGGTGGGCGCGGGCAACTGCTCGGGCGTGGAGATCGGCGGCAGCGTGATCGGTCCTGGCTGCGAGTTGGACCCGCCGTTGGAAGACGTCGGGCCGTTGGGCTGGGCTGGAGCGCTGGGTGTGCTCCAGGCAAACGGGCCACCAGTAACATGCGCCTTGGAATTGACGTAAACCTTGAACGCACAAATAGCCCCTTCGAACTGATTGGCGACGTTGACCTTGGCTTTCGGGGCCACGATCGTGCCGATGAAATAGTTCGAGAACGTCAGTTCTGCGTCGCCCAGCACGACCAGCAGCAGATCGCTCGGACCCGCAGTGAAGTTGATCATGCCCGAAGCGTCGTTGACGGTGTTGGTCACGATGCGAACCGGTCCCGCCGAGGCGTCGATGTAGAGGTTCGCGTCGGGACCAACTGCCAGTGTATCGAAGAAGTAGACCCCGGAGGTCAAAGTGACCTGGGAGCTGCCGGTCAGTTGCAAACCCTTGTAACCCCCTGGCGGCAAGTTTCCGAGATCTTGGTCGGTCGCGACGGCCGCCTCGCCCGTCGGCAGCGGCGCCTCGAACGAATAGTCCAGGTTCTGAACCTCGAACTCGGTGCGCAACTGCTGGCCGTCGAAGTGCGCGCTCGTGTCTTGGACGATCACGCCGGGTGTCGTGACGTTACCCTCGAAGTACGAATCGGGATCGAGACGAACGCCGTCGATGGCGTACACGTCACCGTAGACGTGCGCCCCATCTTTGACACGCACTGCAGCGTAAGAAACGACCGAGTCCCCCGCTTCGCCAAGGACCCCAAGGTGCGCGTTCTCGTCGATCTGTGTGTCGTCGTCCGAGATGACAGCGAAATCTTCGATGCTTCTGCCAGCGGGGATGCGCAAGTTGATTGGAATGGTCTGCGTTTGCGCCTGCTGCTCGGTGGGTTGTCCCCCGGGTTGATCGCCGCCCGACGCTTGACCATCGCCCGACTGCCCCGAGTGATGATCGCCATCACCATGATGATTGCGCAGCTCCCCATCGACGGTCGCGCCGCTAACGTTAGCGGAGGGACTCGTGAGCTGTGTGTCCGGCTCTGCACACGCTGGCGCGATCAGCCCGAATGGCAGCATGGCCTGAGCCAACCGACGCGCGATTCGTCTGTCTCTGTTGGGCAGCGTGACTGCCCTATCGTTAACCTTTTGCATTATCGAATCTCCTCTGCGCTCGAGACACTCGTGGTCAGCGGCGTTGTTGAAGGCCCGAATTGCAAGCGGCATGCCTCGGCCGAATCAGCTGAAATGCGGGTCACCCGAGCGTTCGACGCGAGTGCGCGAGCGCGCGCCCAGTGCGCGCGAACGCCGAGCGCACTGCCGTACCAAGGGCGGAGCCGGCTCCCGGCCACGCTTCACGGGATCACGGGACGTGCGTCGAGGGGGCGCTGCTCGTCTCAGTTCACGTCCGACGGACCGTTGTGTGCGACCGGTGACCCCTCGGTGACGAATCCGCAACCCCGACGTTCTGAGTTTGGGCGAGGCAACGCAACGTAATAGGCCGAGCGAATGTTTGCATCTGCCGACGCTGGCATCCGCAAGCGCGACGCCATTGGACGAGCCTTGCCGTGGCTCTGCGCGCTGTCGACCGCGTTCGCATGTGAGACGCATCCCAACGATGCAAACGGCCCGAAGCAAGAACCCTCGGTGCAAGTGAGCCCGCTGGAGACGACCACGCTCCAAGCTTTCAACAAGACCTACGCCGAAATCGCGTACGCTGCCTATTCAGACGCCGTCGACGGCGCCAAGCAACTGCAAAGCGCGGTCGATGCGTTGGTAGACGCGCCTTCCGACTCCACACTCGTGCAGGCTCGAAAGGCCTGGCTCATAGCGCGTCATCCGTATCAGCGCTCGGAAGTATTTCGCTTCTACGACGGTCCGATCGATCGCGTGGAGATGCGCTTGAACACCTGGCCCATCGACGAAGGTTTCGTCGATGGCAACGCTTCGACCGCCGGAATCGTCGGAGATTTTGAGCGCTATCCCGCGCTCTCGACGAGCTTGCTCGTTGGGCTCAACGCAGCACAGGGCGAAACCAGCATCAGCACCGGCTATCACGTCATCGAGTATTTGTTGTGGGGTGCGGATAAACGCAATGACGGTGCGGGGGAGCGTCCCTTTTCGGATTTCAAGGGTCCAACGGGTAGCCTGCAACAACGGCGCGGAGCGTACCTGAAGCTAGCCGTGCAACAGTTGATCTCCGATTTGCAGAGTGTTCAGGTCGAGTGGGCTCCGGGCTCTGCCCAGAACTACCGTACCACGTTCTCGAATTTACCTCCGCGCGATGCCCTGGCGTTGGCGGTCAAGGGCATGGGCGCGTTGAGCGGCCCTGAGCTCGGAGGTGAACGCTTGACGGTGGCGTACGAAACCAAAGCGCAAGAGAACGAGCACTCGTGCTTCAGCGACAACACGACGGTGGACCTGCTCGACGACGCTCTCGGCATCGAAGGCGTATGCACAGGACGCTATGCGCGAGCCGACGTCGAGGTGATTCACGGCACCGGACTGTGTGATGCGCTTGCAGCAAGCGACCCGGAACTGGCCGCTGCCTTGCGCAAAAGCACCGGAGAAAGCGTTGCCGCGATTCGTTCGATTCCTGCACCCTTCGACCAAGCGATACTCGGCGCGGATTCGACGCCGGGGCGAAGCGCAATCGGGCGCTCGATCCGCGCGTTGGAACAGCAAGCCGAGCTGTTATCGCGCGTCGCCGCAATCTTCGGTTTGAGGGTCGCGTCGGTGAAAGGCGGTTCATGACGCTTCCCTGGGCTTGTGCACGCGCGCCGAAGCTCTTCATGGCACTGGGCGCGATCGCGCTCACTGCCGCTTGTGAGCATGGGGTGCGGATGCCGCACGAAGCGGCGAGTGCAGGCCCGGCTACGGTAACCGACGCCACGCGCGACGCATTCGGTCAACCGATGCCCGGGCTTTCTCAGGCCCGACGTCATCAGTTCTTCGTGGGCAACTCATTCTTCAACTTGAACTGGGTCAGCGCCCCAGCGTCCGTCAGCGATCGCGACGGGCTCGGACCGTTGTTCAACGCACGTTCCTGCTCGGCCTGTCACTTCAAAGACGGCCGAGGGCGCCCGCCCGAGGCCGGTGAGAACATGCTCAGCATGTTGGTGCGCATCAGTGTTCCGGGGGCGGGGCCGAACGGGGCACCGCTACCCGACCCAATTTACGGAGACCAACTGCAAAGCTCTGCCGTTCCAGGATTAACGGCTGAAGCCGAAGTCACGATCGAATACCGACAAGTGCGCGGCACATACCCAGACGGTGAGGTCTACGAGCTACTGTCACCCAGTTATCGAATCGCACGCACTGCGTTCGGCCCGGCCTCGACCGAGATCTTGCTGTCGCCGCGGGTTGCCCCCGCGTTGGTTGGCCTTGGGTTGCTAGAGGCCGTACCAGACGCGACCCTCGAGCTCTTGGCATCCGAAACAGAACACGAGGGCATCACGGGAAGAATCAATCGTGTTCCGGACCTGACCAGTGGTGCGCTCAGCATTGGGCGCTTCGGTTGGAAAGCGGAGCAGCCCTCGGTTTTGCAACAGACAGCCGGCGCATTCAACGGCGACATGGGCCTCACTTCCCGCCTGTTCACTAGCGAGAACCACACGGCTCGGCAATCGGGACCAGAGCATTTCGAGAGCGGCGGTGCGCCTGAAGTCAGCGACGAAATCTTGGACCAAGTCACGACCTATGTCGGCAGTCTGGGCGTGCCCGCGCGTCGCGACGTGGCGTTGCCACAGGTGTCGCGCGGTGAGGACCTGTTTCTGGAACTCGGCTGCGCTGGCTGCCATGTGCCGACCTTGCCCGTGGCCTCGAAAGAAAGCCTGCCCGAGATCGGCATCGAAGAGATTCACCCTTACACGGACTTGTTGCTGCACGACATGGGTGAAGGTTTGTCCGATCATCGGCAGGTTTACGGCGCCAGTGGCGGTGAATGGAGAACTCCGCCCCTGTGGGGACTCGGCCTGGTGAGCAAGGTGAACGGCCACACGCGGCTCTTGCACGACGGCCGTGCCCGGAGCACGAGCGAGGCGATTCTGTGGCACGACGGCGAGGCCAAGCTGGCACGCGAGGCATTCATTCACCTGCAACAGGTAGAACGCACGGCCGTGTTGGCGTTCTTGGCCAGTCTGTGAGTGTTCACGAATCATGAAGCGCAGAGAGTTCGTTTGGTTGGGCGGCGCGACGTTGTTCAGCGGATACATGGGCTGCAAAGCTCGTGTGCGCAGCCGCACCGAGTCGCTGGAGGCGTTGGTGCTCGAGGTGGTCGTGCCGCAGCTGCACGACGTGGCCAGTCAGAGCGATAAACTCGACGCGGCGGCCGCGAGCTTCTGCAAGACTCCCACAGACAGCCAATTGGAGGGCTTGCGCAATCAGTTCGGCACGACGCTGCTGGCCTGGAAGCGCGCGCAATGCTTCCAGAGCGGACCGCTCGTCACGAGTAACGCTCTACTTCGAAGCACGTTCTGGCCGACGCGTGTGCCCGTCGTGCAAGCCATGCTCGACGCAACGGGTCCCATCGATGATGCTGCAGTCGAGGCACTTGGGGCTGACGCCAAGGGGCTGTACGCGATCGAGAGCTTGCTGTTTGCAACGGCTGGGGGCGCCAGTGCAGTCTCGTCGTCCATGGACGCACGGGGTGAACGCTCGCGAGTGCTGACCGCTTCCTTGACTCGTAATCTGGCTGGCAACGCAGCTCGGGTCCAGTCGCTGATGGGTGATGGAAAGCAGTTCGCCACGAGCTTCGCCCAAGCCGGCCAAGCCAGCATCAACGCGGTCGTGGGCCATCTGAGCATGACGATCGAGAGTCTGAGCGTGCACCAGCTCGAACTCGTACTGGGGCTCAGCCAAAGCCACATGCTGCGACCGAGCGAAGTCGAAGCGGCCCCGAGCGGACTGTCGCACGCGGTGACGCTCGCCTCTGCCGAGGGAGCGCGAGCTTTGTTCGGAGGGAGCAAACAGCCGGGGGTGAGTGAGATGGTCAGCGCCGCGGCCGCCCCGATAGCCGAACGCGTGGCGCAGCAATTCGATGCGGCGCTGAACGCGCTCGGGAAGCTCGACCAACCGCTCGAGCGTCTGGTCGTGAGCAATCGCGCAGCGGTCGAGAGCGCCGCTCAACGCGTCAAAGAGTTGGAACGGGGAATCAAGATCGACGTCGCGAGCGCACTCGGAGTGACTTTGACTTTCCAGTCCGGTGACGCTGACTAACACACCTACCTGAAGAACAGACTCGCCGAGACACCCACAGGAGCGCCCTGAAGCGGTCTCTTATCCTTAGCGGTCGGCAGCCGTTCAAATCATGAGATGGTGGAGTGCGCTAGCGCCCCTGGCGATCGTTGGTACGAGGAGCTCGCGCAATTGCGCGCGGAGAACGCACGCTTGCGCGCAGAGTTAGGCGCGGGCGGTGCACGCTTTCGAGACTTGGTCGAGGCGATGCCTCATTTGGTTTGGACTTGTGACGCCGAGGGTTCCTGCGACTACCTAGGTCCGCAATGGGGCGCATACACGGGCCGTTCGGATCCGTCGCAATTGGGACTCGGATGGTTGGAACAAGTGCACACGCAGGACCGGGAGCGCGTCCACGCGGAGTGGCTGCGGTGCTCGAAAGCTCGCATTCCACTGGACGTCGATTTTCGAATCAAGCGAGCGGACGGCACCTATCGTTGGTTCAAAACGCGTGCGGTTCCTTCGTTCGATGCCCGCGGTAACCTACAGCGCTGGTTAGGCACGAATACGGACATCGAAGACTTGCGCGTGACCGAGGCAGAACTGCGCGCGCTGCGCGACACGCTAGAGCAAACCGTCGCGACCAGAACGGAGGAACTGGGCATCCTGTCGGAACGCCTCGTGCGCGCCACACGCGCGGCCCGCGTGGGCATCTGGGACTGGGACGTTGCGAGCAATACGTCGATTTGGGACGACAACATGTACCAGCTGTATGGGCTCGATCGAGCCACCTCGCCGAGCGCAGGCGAGATCTGGTTTGGTGCGCTGCACCCCGAGGACAAGCCGCGGATCGTCGATGCCGTGGAGCTGGCACTGCGCAGCGGAAAGCAGCTCGACGCTCGCTTTCGCATCGTTATCCCAACAGGTCCAATACGGCACATGCACGTGATCGCGAGTGTCGAACGCGATGCTGAGGGACGCCCGCTGCGCATGCTCGGCGTCAACTGGGACGTCACGACCGAGGAGCTCGCCTTGCAACAACTGCGGGAGACCGAACAACGTTGGAACTTCGCGCTGCAGGGCACCGGTGACGGGGTTTGGGACTGGAACTTGGAGACCGACGAGGCGTTCCTATCGGAGCGCAGCCGTGAACTGCTCGGACACCCGAGAACCGGCGTGATCACGCGGGCCGATCGCGCGCGGGCCGTACATCCCGACGACTTCGAGCGGGTTCGGGCCGGCATGCAAGCTCACTTGAGGGGCGAGACGCAGTGCTTCAGCGAAGAATATCGCGTACGGCGCCCTGAGGGTGACTTCGTTTGGGTGCATGGCCTCGGACGGGTGATGGCACGCGACTCCCGAGGCACGCCGTTACGCATGGTGGGGACGTACAAGGACATCACTGAACGCCGTCTGGCACAAGCGGCCCTGGAACAACGCGAGACGCTGCTTCGCCAGTTCATCGCGCATACACCCGCTGCGATCGCTGTGCTCGATCGGGACATGCGCTACATGCAGGCCAGTCAACGTTGGTTGACCGACTACAAACTCGTGGGCCAAGACATCATCGGCAAGAGCCACTACGAGGTGTTTCCCGATCTTCCTGAGCGTTGGAGAGACGTCCATCAGCGCGTGCTCTCGGGTGGCGTGGACAGTTGCGATGACGATCCATTCGTGCGCAGCGACGGCAGCGTGGAGTGGTTGCAATGGGAAGCTAGACCTTGGCACGAGGCCGACGGCAGCATCGGCGGAGTGATCTTCTTCACGCAGGTCATCACGACTCGCAAACAGCTCGAGCTCAAACTGGCAGAGCGCAACGAACAGCTGAGCCGGAGCAACGCGGAGCTCGAACAGTTTGCGTATGCTGCTTCGCACGACTTGCAGGAGCCGCTACGGGCGGTAACCGGATGCACACAGTTACTGGCCCATCGCTACGAATCGGCGCTCGATGCTGACGCAGGTCTGCTCGTCAGGCACATCGTAGATGGCGCAGCGCGCATGAAGACGCTAATCGAAGGATTGCTGCAGCTCTCGCGCGTCAACGGCAGGGCGTCGCGCACCGCTACTGGTGCGACCTGGGCGGCACGACAAGCGTTGTTGAACTTGGATGCGTCGATTGTCGCCTGCAACGCGCGAGTGTCGCTGGAGCCCTTACCCGACGTGGTCGCAGACGCGACACAGCTGGTACAACTCTTTCAGAACCTGATCGGTAACGCCATCAAGTACCAGAACGGACGCACACCCGAGGTATCGATCACGTCGCAACCCGTGGCGGGCGGTCACCAATTTTCGATTCGTGACAACGGTATTGGGATTGCGCACGAATACTTCGAACGGATCTTCGGTGTGTTCCAGCGACTGCACACGCGCGAGGAGTATCCAGGCACTGGGATCGGCTTGTCCATCTGCCGCAAGATCGTGGAACGTCACGGCGGACGTATCTGGCTCGAGTCCGCGCCGGGTTGCGGTTCGACTTTTCACTTCACGATCATGAATTGAACACCCCAACCGGTGTCGGGTTAACAGCGATCGGAGCCGGAAATCGGAAGGCCCTTCCGCATTTCTCGAAATCACGAATCGCGAGTCGCGAATCAGAGCCGTCGTGCTCGGGGCGTGCCCCAGGTTGGAACTGTGCACATGGTGAACAGACCATTACAATCGGCGCGGACCACGACGCGCGCAGTTCTTGCCGTGCTCCGAGGGTCGAGGTAACACGAAGCCATGTCGATGGGACGTGTGCGCGATTGCGTTGTTGCTTTGGTTCTATGCGCGGCTTGTTCGGGAGGCAGAGCCAACTTCGATCCAGGGGCGAGCACGGACGACAAGGTGCGCGGAGATGGGGGCACCAAGAGTCCGAGCGGCACCACTTCGAAGCACCGCCCGAGTGACGCTCGAGACGCAGGCAACGCGCAACATCCAGAACCGAAGGATGACGAAGCCAACGACGCTGACTCAGGCACGACGAAGCCCGGCCCAATGGCCACCCCCACTCCCTCGCAGAACCCAGGCCCTGATTGTGCGGGCGCCGGTGGCTGTGGCGACGAGCCTCCAATATCCCCTGGCCCAACGGCGACACCAACGGAAACAACGCCAGCAGCGAACAACCCAGCACCCGATAACACAGACCCAACACCGAATACGCCCATGTGCGGCAACGGCATCGTCGACGATCCCGAGGAATGCGATGATGCCAACAGCAACCCCGACGACGGCTGCGTCAGCTGCCAAATCGCGACCGGATACAGCTGCTCCGGTAAACCCTCGCGCTGCACGGACATCGATGAGTGTCGAGAGGGCGGAGAAGCCACCTGCGACGCCTACGCCAAATGCACGAACAAGCCAGGCGGGTACGATTGTTCCTGCAAGCCTGGATACGACGGGGATGGCTACAGCTGTACAGACATCGACGAGTGCCGTCCGAATGGCGAAGCGAGCTGCGACCCTCACGCGAGCTGCGACGGAGCGAACCCGCCGGGCAGCTATACCTGCGAGTGCAACGACGGCTACAGCGGCAATGGGATGAGCTGTGCGGAAATCGACGAGTGTTCTCTTGGGACGGACACTTGTGCCGATTCGCCAAAGGGGCAATGCTTCAACGACGTTGCTGGCAGCTATAGTTGCAAGTGCACGCTACCGTACTTCGGCGATGGCAGAACCTGTACGTGTCGTACGAAGAGCGTCAACAACGTGATCGCCACAGGCAATTTCGACGATGACGCCCCGGGTATCGTCGACGGCGACACGACGACCAGCGCGTGGACGGGCAGTTACCCCAACATCCAGTTCGATGAGAGCGACGCAGACGGCTGCCCCGACTCCGGCTCGATGCGCTTGGGCACTCCCAACGATGGCACGTATTCGGGCACGACCATCTGTGTGCCGACGAGCATCGACACGGACTATCATTTCGGCTTTCGCTACAAGCGCGAAGCAGATGGGGTCGTCGGTTGCATGGTCGTGGGCTACAGCAACGCCTCATGCTCGAGCGGAGCCACCGGGGCCATCGGGAGCAACAACCCCTCGACGGCAGTGGTGGATGATCCGGGCTGGGTGAGCACTGACGACGTGATCATTCACACAGGCGCCTCTGACGTCTCGGTGCTCATCATTTGTCAGACGACGACCAACGTCACCGACAAGTCGTGGATCAACGTTTGGCTGGATCAGGTGTACTTCAACACGACGGAAGTGGGCTACGGGCCCACTCCCTGACGTTCAGACTGTCACCCGGCTCGCCGGATCGAGCTGCGGCGCGGTCTGCAAAGCTGGCTCTTGTTCGCTTCGAGGCCGATAACCCGCCAGCGCGATACGCAAAACGCCAGGCAGAACCAGCAAAGTCAGTGCAGTAGCGATGAACATGCCAATCACGACGACGGTCGCGAGCGGCTGCTGCACTTCTGCGCCAGCGCTCGTGGCAGTTGCCATGGGTAGAAAGCCGAGCGCGGCGACGGTCGCCGTGGTCAAAACCGCGCGCACCACGTGCGCGGTGCCGTTGCTAATCGCAGTCTCCAGCGGTTCTCGTACGTCCAAGCGGCGCTTCACCTCACTGGCAATCACGACACCATTGAGCACCCCAATGCCGCCCAGCGCGATGAACCCCACGGCAGCAGGTAAACTGAATGGCATCCCGCGCAGCAATAGCCCCAGCATCCCGCCTACCAGCGACAGGGGCACGAGCGCGAAGACCGCGAGCGCAAAGCGCAAGTTCTGAAACATCCACAACAGCATGCCAAAGATGATCGCGACCGCGAGCGGCACAACTAGCGCCAGCCGCTGCTTGGCACGCTCGAAGTTCTCGAACTGTCCGCCCCATTGCAGTTTGTAGCCTGAAGGCAACGCGACTTGTTCACCGACGACGACTTGGGCTTCGGAGACCCAAGAGACCAGATCTCGACCGCGCAAGTTCACGTCGACGCGCACGGCGCGCATGCGGTCCTGACGCCGCACGGCGGTGGGCCCCTCGCCTTCCGACATCTTCACGACTTCGCGCAATGGAATGCTGAGGCCCTCGTTCGTAGAGACGAACAAGTCGCCGATCGCGTCGGCAGTTGGCGCCCTGGCAGGTTGCAAGACTCGCAAGTCGAAGCGCCGCTCTTGCTCGTAGATGTCGCCAACCCGGACGCCCTCGCGCGCTGCACGCAGGACCAGGAACGCGTCGTCGACACTCATTCCGTAACGGGCCAAGCGCCCGCGATCGGCTACGGCGTCGATCATCGGCGCGCCGAGCACGCGCTCGACGCGCACGTCCCCCGTGCCGTTGATGTTGCGCACGGCGCGACCCACCGAATGCGCAAGCTTGGAGAGCTGCTCGAGCTCGTAGCCATAGATCTGAATCTGTACGTCTGCGCGCGAACCGCTGATCAACTCGTTCGTGCGGTCCTCGATCGGTTGAGACACCGAAACGAACGTTCCAGGCACCTTGCTCTCGACGGCGTCCTTGAAATGCTGCGACAACGAGTCGAAGTCTTTGGCGGTCGTCCATTCGTCGAGCGGTAACAAACGCGTCAGGATATCCGTGTTGTCGTTACCCACCGGGTCAGTCGCAACTTCGGCGCGCCCCGTCATGCCGAGCGTGGTCTGCACCTCGGCAAAGCCGTGCAGCACACGCTCCGTTTCGAGATCCAAACGGCGCGCCTCGTCGAGCGAGATGCTCGGCGCGCGACGAATCGTGACGACCGCGTCGCCCTCGAAGATGCGAGGAACGAACTCTGCACCGGACTTCCCAAAGACCCAGCCCACCACACCGAGCGCCACGCTCGACGTGGCGATCAACAGCCAACGCCATCTCAACACGGGTGGGAGTAGTGCCGCGTAACGCTGCGAGCTCCATTCGAGCCACCGTGGCCCATGGCCCTTGGCGGGAGGTACGATCGAAACCAACACAGCAGGAAAGAAGACGATGGCGTAAATCAAAGCCCCAAACAACGCGCACGCCATGGTGATCGCCATGGGTCTAAACATCTTGCCTTCGATGCCCTGCAGGGCCAAAAGCGGCACATACACGAGCATGATGATGCCCACGGCAAACGCGACTGGCCGCGCCACGGTGCCCGCGATCTCTGCGTAAGCGTGCTGGCGCGCATGTCCAAGCAAGCGTTTACCCGCGGTTGCCGCGATGATCGCCTCCAAGATCACGATTGGGCCGTCTACCAAGAACCCGAAATCGATCGCGCCGAGCGACATCAGATCGCCCGTTACGCCAAAGGCCAACATGCCGAGCAGCGCAATGCTCATTGCAACCGGAATGCCGAGCACGACCGCGAGCGCGCCGCGCACGGTGCCGAGGAACAGCGCGAGCACGACGGTCACGATCGCTACGCCTTCCGCCAAGTTCTTCATGACGGTTGCGATGGTGCGGCCCACGAAGTCCGCGCGGTCGTACACGACGTCGATCAGCACCCCGGGCGGTAGCCCAGCCTGAATCTCTTTCACGCGTTCACCCACGTCCCGAACCACGTCACGGCTGTTCGAGCCGAGCAACATCATCACGATGCCGGTCACAGCCTCGCCTTGTCCGTTGTGCGTGATCACGCCATGGCGCAAAGCCGCGCCGATCTTTACGTCCGCGATTTGGCGCACCAGCACCGGCGAACCGTTGCTCCCGCTCTTGATCACGACCTGGCCAATCTCTTCGGCGTTCTGCAACAGCCCTTGTCCACGGACCGTATAGGCTTCCTCACCACGCTCGACGTAGCCCCCACCGGCGCTGACGTTCGCACCTTGCAACGCCTCGACCACCTGCTGCAGGGTAACGCCTTGAGCCACCAACTTGGCCCGATCGACCTGCACCTGAAACTGTTTCAGCTGGCCGCCCATGGTGTTCACTTCGATGACACCTGGAACACTGCGCAAGCGCGGCACGATTTCCCAATCGAGCAGCGTGCGCAGCTGCATCGGCGAGTGATGTTCACTGCGCACCACAAACTGGAAGATCTCCCCCAGACCAGACGAGACAGGTGCCAACTCCGGCGTCGCAGCGCCAGGCGGTAGCTCGACACCACGCAAACGCTCCATCACGAGCTGGCGTGCAAACCACACGTCACTGCCGTCTTTGAAAACGACCGTCACCGCCGATAGACCGGAGCGTGAGACACTGCGCAGCTCCACGGCGTCGGGTGTGCCGTTGAGTGCATTCTCGATCGGCATCGTGACCGTGCGTTCGATCTCCACGGGCGTCAACCCTGAGGCCGAGGTCAAAACGGAGACCTGGATCGTCGATACGTCGGGCTGCGCGTCGATCGGCAGGTGCTTTGCGGCTAGCCCTCCAGCTGCGAGCACGACGACGAGTAGCGCAAGCATCAACGTGCGCAAGCGAATCGAATGAGCAATAACCGTTCCCAGCATCGTTTACCTCTTGGAGCTCAGCGGCTCATTCAGCGAAACAGTTCACTCTTGAGCGCAAACACACCCTTCGACACGACGCGCTGTCCCGCTTCGAGCCCGGCCTTGATCTCGTGCTCATGTCCACTGCTCACACCGAGGGTCACGGGCACCGCGCGCACGCGCGTCTCGCTCTCGGCGACGAAGACGGTGTTCTGACCGTCAACGGTTACCACCGCGCTAGTTGGAACGAGCAACGCCGTTCGCTCGGCGTCTTGCGTGCTGTGAATTTCAGCCGTCACGGACTGACCGGGTCGCAGGTGACGCTCTTGGTTGTCGACTTCGATTCGCACACTCGCGCTGCGCGTGTCCGGATCGATGCGCGCACCGACGTGCGCGATGCGTCCCGGAATCACGCGACTGTTTTCCCCGAACGGATGCAAGTCGACGCGATCACCCGTCCGCATCTGCGCCAAGCTGCCTTCGAACACTGCTAGTTCGACCCACAAGTGGTCCAAGTTCGCGATCCGAAAGCCGACCAAGTCGGCCTCCACCGATTGCCCCACAGCGACGTGACGATCGATCACGGTGCCGGCAATCGGCGAACGCAACGCCTGCTTTCCAATCGCCGCGTGATTGCGCAAGGTTGCGGCGCCGCCGAGCGCCGCGACGCGTTGACTTGCTGCGCGCAGCATCGCGTCGTACTTGACGAAATCGGAGTTGGCGACTTCTGCTTCGCGCGCCGTCGAGAGCCGACGCTCTTTGAGCTGCTGTTCACGCTCCGCGTTCAAACGGGCCGCTTCACGCTCGGCTTCGAGCATGGTTATCGACGCTTGAGCTTCTCCGAGCTCCGCGCTGTCGACTTCTGCGAGTACCTCCCCCGCCTCGACGGCGTCGCCCTCGAAGCGGTGGATGCGGCGCACGAGTCCTCGCATCCTCGCCCCCACTGCGGCGACATGCGCCGGATCGAGTGTGACCGTTCCTACAGCGCTGATCACTGGCGTCATGGTGCCCTGCCTCACGGGCTGGGTGCGAAGCCCGATGCGCTCGGCAAAGGCGCTCGAGAACACGATGTGTTCACCCTCTACGCGCGGCACGTCTGCGGCGACTGGCGCATCCGGAGGCTCATTGCCTCGCACTTTGCCCAGCAGCCCCCACGCGGCAAGGCCGAGCAGGAACAACGTTCCCAACATGCCCCAGACTAACTTGCGCGTGCGCGGCGCCGTCGGTAGCTCGGGGGTTGGCAAAGTGGGCGAAGAACTCAAATTCGTCGAGGTCATGGCAAGGTTCCATTCAGTTGCACGTAGTCTGCCAACAAGCGCCACTGCCGTTCGATCAACTCGAGGCGCTCGAGGCGTAACAGAGCCTGATCGCGCTGAGTTAGCAGCACGACGACATGATCACTCTTCCCGGCTTCTTCCGTCGCGATAGCCGCGGCCACGGCCGCGTCGGCCGCGGGCAACGCCTCGCGAACCAGCCGCTCAATCGCGCGCTCACGCGCGGCAAGCTGCTCCAAGATGGCCGTGCTCTGCAACTCGATCTGGCGCTCGATCAAACGGCGCGCAACGAGTGAACGTTGTAACTCGGCTTCGGCACGTGCCTGTTCGCCTTGATTGGCTCGTACGACGGGAAATTCGTACGCCAACCCTGCCCCTATGCGCGCTTCCCCAAACTCACCCCGACCCCCAGACAACAGCAAACTGATGGGCCCCACCGCTTCGCGACTCCAACGCGCTTTCTGCGCCGCGAAATATGCAGCTTCGGCCTTGGCGAACGTTGCCGCCGGTGGGGGTCCCGCCGTCGATCGGGCGTTGCTACGGTCGTTCGGTACCCGCGGGGGCAGCAAAGAGGCAGCGAGCGCCCCGTCGTAGAGCTCCCCACTCACTCGGGCCAGCCGTGCGAAGTGATCAATGACCGACACCTTCGCGTCCTGCAAAAGCACTTGGTTCTTGGCGAGCTCGACCTTGGCGAGCGTCAGATCACGCACGACCGCATCACCCACGAGGACTCGCTCTGCGTAGATGCGCTCGGTCGCTTCAGCGGCCTGGGTTATTGCTTCGAAGACGCGCACGCGCTCGACCGCCACCACCACAGAGCCATACGCCGACACGGCGTCGCTCAGCGCGTTGGCCCTGAGCAGATCGAGCCCCGCCTGACTCAGGCCTATCAGCGCGTTGGCTTCGCCGAGACGTTTGCCGCGCTGCCCTGCAACCTCGATCGGCAACCAAAGTGTGCCGTTGATGGCTGTGCTGGATCCCGTTGTCCCCGCTCCTGCAGCGCCGGAGCCCGATCCAGCTGACGGGTTTACACCCCGTTCGGCGAGCAGCTCTAGAGTTGGGTTGCCGAACGGCGCGCGGCGCGCATTGACGAGCGCGCTGCGGCTGACCTTGACGTCTTCGGCGCCGAGCTGCACCTCGGGCGCTCGCGTCCGCGCCAGCTCCAGGACTCGGGCCAACGGTGGCAATAGCTTGGGTTGGCTGGAGCTGTTTGGTGGCGCGCTGCCTGCGGCGACGGGCTTTGGCTGTGAACCGTCATCGCCTTCGGCGCGAGCATCCTCGACCTCGATGCTGAAACTGGCCAGCGCCGCAAAGAACGTCGTCAGCAGGGCAGCCATGCGCCCCAAAGCTGCCAGCACAGGATCGTGAATTTTCGAATCAGGCGTGCGGGGCCCCGATGGATGGGTGTCGGAAAGCTTATTGATGGAATCGGGTTTCATCGCGGCTCGTTCGGCGAAGTGGTGCCTTGGGGCGCCCGATCCCAGACGTCAATGGGGGCTGGGGTTCCTCTTTTCATTTCTCTAATCTGGTTTCGGCAGGGCATCTGGACGATAGCGTCTAAATTGAGATCGCCCGAGCGCGACCCTCCAGCGGCAAGGGCCGGGCTCGCGGAAGTCGCGTCGGCACGAAGTAGCTGTACCTAGTGAACAACCTGAAGCGCGCCACGCCCCAGCCCACCAGAGCGTCCAGAGTCGGACTCGGGACAAGTGTGCGAGAGGCCGAGCCTGTACGTCGACCCGCGCGTACACCTACCTGAATCACGCTCGATCTGGCCTCGATGGCTCACCTGCTATAGTCTGAGCGCCAAGCCCCCGCCGGTATTCCCGAAACATCGACGCTGAGCTGAACCACGTAACGTCAAGTAAGGAGCCTCGACGTGTACCCCTCTCGCCTAGCGCTGTTGACCTCGCTGATCCCACTCACGCTGGCGTGCCAAGGTTCTGACTCTAGCGCCGACGAAAACACCGAAAAGAACGACTCGACGAAGCACTCGACTGCCGCGGCTGACGACTCGTCGGATAGCGGCTCGCCCGCCGCGCAAGGGCAAACCAATGCCAACCGCGACGCTGGCGCAGGTCGTCCAAGTCGACCTTCGGAACCGGGCAGCTCGACGACCAACGATTCGCCGACGCCCTCGCCAAAGTCCGATGACGCAGGCCCCGCTGGCGAAGCCACCGAGCCGCCCCCAGTGGTCCCGGCAGCCGATCCCGACGGGGATTATCCGATCCTGTTCGTGACGCAAGTGCCGGTCGAGGGCTTCACGTCCCTTTCATCGACCTTCGGCAATCACCGCGCGGACGTTCAATCCGCGCCGCGCGGCGGGGATCTCATGCTGCGCTATCCCAATGGCGAGCTGCGGAACTTGACGCAGGAAGCGGGATTTGGAGAAACAGGTGAACAGCAGGGTGCAAACGCAATCGCCGTGCGAGAACCCTGCGTGCACTGGGACGCAACGCGTGCCGTCTTCTCGATGGCAATCGGAGCACCAGTCAAACAGTATGAATGGGAGGACTATTATTGGCAGCTGTACGAAGTGACGGGGCTAGGTGAAGGCGAAACCGCGAGCATCAGCAAGGTGAAGGGACAGCCCCAGAACTACAACAACGTATCTCCGATCTATGCGACCAACGGTCGTGACATTCTGTTCACCTCGGACCGCCCCGCCAGCGGCGATCGCTTGCACTACCCGCAACTCGACGAGTACGAGAGCGCGCCGACCGTGGCGGGCATCTATCGCCTGGATCCAACGGCGGGCAAGCTGAGCCTGCTCGAACATTCACCGAGTGGAGCATTCTCCCTCTCACTCGACAGCTACGGCCGCGTCTTGTTCACCAAGTGGGATCACTTACAACAAGACCAGCAAGGGATCCCCGACTATTCGCCCCTCACCTTCAGTGATGAGTCGGCAGACGCGACCTCGACCAGCGAGATTGCGGGCAGCGAAGTATTCCCCGAACCCCGCGAGGCGACCGGTAATGTCTCGGGGCACACCTTCAATCAGTTCTTTCCTTGGGAGCTCAACGAAGACGGCACCAGCGAAGAGACGTTGAATCACGTGGGCCGCCACGAGTTTGGCGGCACGTACACGGATGGCTCCTTCACGGATGATCCGAACCTGACGTATTACACGCCGGAAGAATTGCACGAGAACCGATTGATGATCGACGGCGACGGTGGGCTTCTGCACTTGCGCGAGAACCCCAACGACCCGGGCCACTATTATGCGACGGTAGCGCCGGAGTTCTACACCGCGGGTGCCGGTCATTTGGTGCTGATCGACGGTCGGCCTGAGCTGAACGGCGATCAAATGACGCTGACCGCCGTCACCGCCGAAGACGATGGACACTATCGCAACCCGTTACCTTTACATGGCAACCGGTTGGTCGCGGTGTACACGGCAGAAACGGATCTTGCGATGATCGAGTACGGGGATGACACGGTCACCAACTACGACTATCGCCTGTACGAGCTCGGAAAGGACGGCGACCTGTGGCGCGCCGCCAAGCCGCTCACGGACGGCATCGAAAAGCAGGTAACCTGGTGGAATCCCGACGTATCGTACACCTGGTCCGGTCCCCTCTGGGAGCTCGACCCGGTCGAGGTCGCACCGCGCGAGATCCCAGAACCGAGGCTCTCCGAGCTTCCAGAACCCGAGAGTAATGCCTTGAAGGCCGCTGGGGTCGATCAGGCAGAGTTGCGTCGATGGTTGGTCGACAACGAGTTGGCGCTGATTGTCATGCGCAACGTCACGCTGCGAGACCGCGGCGATCTGAACCAACCGTTCAACTTGCGCGTGCCAAACGGCGTGGAAGCGGTGGCAACCGACGGCAAGGTCTACGACATCTCACATCTGCAAATCTTCAAGGCGGAGGCGATCCGCGCTTACGACGGCAAAGACGGTCGCCGCTTGCTGGCGCGAGAGCTTCGCGATCCACAGTTTGCGGCCAGTGACGGCCCGCAAGGCAGTTCCGTGATCGCGGCCGATGGCTCTGTCGCGGCGTTCGTTCCGGCCAATCGCGCGCTCAGCTGGCAACTCGTAGATCCCGATGGAGAAGCCGTCGTACGCGAACGCAACTGGATCTCGTTCCAAGCCGGTGAGATCCGCAGTTGCCCCGTGTGCCACGGCCTCAACACCGCAAGCCAGCTCGGTACTGGGGTCCCCGACAACGAACCGCAAGCGCTACGCGACCTGATGTCGCGCTGGCTCGA
>DATAHU010000264.1:0-2662 GCA_036263015.1 Polyangiaceae bacterium
TCGGAGGCCTCCTGTCCGCCGGATGCATCAACAAGACGACGAGCATTGGCGGCAACCAGCAAATGACGGAAAAGCCCGCAAGCAGCGCTCAGACTGGGAAAACGGACGCGGGAGACACCGAAAGAGACGCGCCAACGAAGGCACCGCACGCGCCCCAGACCGCCGCTGCCGATGGCGGGAGCCTTTCGGGGACTAAACCTTACGAGTCACAGCCTGGCGCCACGACGACCGCCGGGGACGAACCGAGCGTCAATCAGCCGAGCAGCGATGACGAGTCCAAGCCGGTGGCGAGCCAAGACGACGCGGGGGAAGAACCCGTCGCTACCGCGGAGCCCGCGGACGGTACTTCCAGCGGCTCGGCGGACGCGAGCGCTGGCATGACGGGCAGCGCGGCCTGTACGTACGAAATGACGCAGCTCACTTCCAATCTCTCCACCAAGAGCGAGCTCGCCATCGCGTTCAGCGACGGGCACTACTTCGCAGCATGGGTGGCGGTTCCAGCATCCCAAACGCTGGTTGAATACGTGTTCGTCGATAACGACGGAAAGCTCGAAGGTAAACCTACGACCGTGCCAGACTCCGCATTTGCGGCTGGCGCTAGCTACCAGCACATCATGGTCACCACCTCGCACACGGGGGACGGTTTCGTGCTTGGCAGGTACGAAGCGTCCGCCACGACGACTCTCGAGTTGCGGATCGTCACCTCTGACGGCGCGAGCGACCCGTTTGCCTCGGTGCAGACCATCGACTCGAGCAGCCTGCCCGAGGTTCGCAAATTGGTGCGCATCGGTGAGTCGTACGTGGCGGCTGCGACGGGCTGCCCGATGGCTTTGTCTGTGAGCGAGTACGGAGACGCGACCGCAGTCTCTTTCGGCAACTGCCCCAACTCCACCGTGAGCGATGCCATCGTTCATGACGGTTTGGTAGCAGCCTGGTACGGCACCTCGTTGATTGAATTCGATCCGCTCACGCTTGGCGGCGATTTGACGGTGCAAGGCGTGGACCCGCTACGAGACTACGTTTACGACCCTCGCGGTGTGATGGCCTGGAACGAGGGCGACGGCAGCTACCTCGTGGCTTGGTCGGATCAGCAGTCGGCCCCTGCTGCGTTGTGGCTCGAGAAGGTGACCAGCGGCGGCAAATCGCAGGCCCACGAAAAGATCGCAACCCAAAACTGGACGGCCGCCGAGCTGCTGGCGGTGGACGACGGTTGGATTGTGGCCGCAAGCGACAAGGGATCGGTGCGCATGCTCGCGCGCAACGACGATCTGAGTGAGAAGATGGCGCCCATCCGCGTCGGCGAAGGGACGGACGTATCGGATGTCCACTTCTTCAAGGAGGGCGCTGGCTTCAGGGCGTTCTGGCTCGCCAAGGACAAGACCGGCCTAGCGCAGTTGTTCACCAGCGCCATCAGTTGTCCGTAAGCCTGCTTCGATTCGCTACTTGGGCGCGCTGCCGGTACTAGGTTCGCGGTTGTGGTAACGCCCAGGTAACGCCCCCACTGCTGGAGCAGTTTGTGGTCGGTTTGCGTAACGGGTGAACAGCAAGGGACTTTCCTTACCTCGTGGTGCTTCGCAAGTTCGAAGTTGTAACCCCAGAAGCGTGAGTCCAAACATTCAATTTAGAATCACTGATCCATGGCGCTTGCAGCGTTCATGCCGCCGCCGCGTTCATGCCGCTCGCCGCGTCGGCGCACGCGTTTTGCCAGGGAGGGAGGCGCGGCTCCGGCGGTTGTCCAGTGAGACGCCCCGAATCACGTCGTTGCTGCGGCGCAACCCGCCGCTGGGGGCGGTGCTTTGTCTGCACCTGTAATCTTTCTGCTGCAAAAGAACGGGAGCGTCGAGGCGCGACGTAGGGCGTGCGCTTTGTCGCGTACGCTGCAGACTCCGCCGCAGCAATGCACTGGATTTGGTAAGCATCTCGCCAGAATTGAGAGGCAGCGACCGCGGCTTCTGGTGGGGCGCGGCGCGGGCCGGGTGCCGCCTCGAAATGAACTCGCGAAGCACGCCGCGCCGGCCCTAGTGTCCTGAACGCAAAGTTCGTAGCGAAATTTTGGTTATAGTATTGGATTAACAGTGGGCTCGCGAACTTTGAAAAGCCACCGCTTGCGGTTGGGGCGCAGCCGTCGCTCGAGTTCGCGGCTGCGCGACTGTATGAGGGGTCCGGAGGGCCGCAGCTGAACCGCTGGGGAACGTTCGCTGGGTTCGACTGACTTCGATCCGCCCAATCGCAGGGCAGTATCATTTCCGTCGGGAATTCGCGGATCCTGGAAACACTCACGAGAGATGGTGTCAGTCGTCGCCCGTCCTTGCCCGATCCCGCCAGCCCCCGTCACAAGGCCCCGTTTGAGCCCCCTATTCGCGCTTTTGGATCCCCCAGACTCGTGGTACGGAGCGCACGGCCAAATCCCCATGAGCCCCCGTTTCGATCACACGCACGTTCGCCCAATGCGCCGCTCTGTCTGCCGGGGTCAAAGTTATGTCGTGCTGCCATTCGCAGACGGTGAACGGCGGCATTTGGCAAATCACGCGCTAGATAAGTGGGAATACATTGAACACTCTTAGGACGCGTTCGCTGTTGCCGGCTACTCAGTGCCGGCTACTCAGCGCCCGCTACGCGGGTGCCCGCTCGCAACACGAGCAAACGTCGAAAATAGCGCTCG
>DATAHU010000265.1:0-8192 GCA_036263015.1 Polyangiaceae bacterium
CGCGTCGGTGCCAGCAGGAGCAGTCGCCATCGCCACTTCGACGCCTTGGTCAGAGGCTTCGGCAGCGACGCAGAGCAGCGATAGCGCGAGCAGGGCGGGCATCGCGTAGCGTTGGGGCGAACGTCGACCAGCCATGAAGGAGCTCCAGGACCCCCTTTCAAGCAAGCACCGCGCCAACACTACGTAAGCAGCGAAGCAAGCGATTGTGGCGCCGTCGCGTGCGAGCGGCGGAGCCAGGGTCAGAGCGTTGACGCTCGAACGAACCCTCGCGTCAATTGGGACCTCTCAAAACATCTCTTCATCGCAACATCTCCTCATCGCATCCTCATCCCCAACTCATGCGCGTGACTGCCCCACTCCCTAGTCTCAGCGGGGGACGCCGAACGTGGCTCCCAGAAACATCGAGGAGAACGCAGATGATGATGCCCGACGCTGAGAAGCTGAACAATTTCATGAGCAAGTTCGTCGTTGACCTGGGGGCCGCGCTGCACGCGGGAATGGTCGTAGTGGGCGACAAGCTGGGTCTGTACAAGGCACTCGCGCCCGGCCCCCTGACGTCCAAAGAGCTTTCCCAAAAGACGGATACCGACGAACGTTACGTGCGCGAGTGGCTCAACTCGCAAGCCGCAGGCGGCTACGTCGAATACGATCGGAAGTCGCACAAATACAGCCTGACCCCCGAACAAGCCTTCGCGTTGGCCGTCGAAGATAGCCCCGCGTTCATACCTGGCGCCTTCGTGCTTGCGACAGGCGCATTGGCTGCGGTCGAACGGCTCACGAGCGCTTTCAAGACTGGGGAAGGCATCGGTTGGCACGAGCATCAGCACGGCGTGTTCGAGGGCTGTGCGAAGTTCTTCCGTCCCGGCTACGCCGCAAACTTGGTGAGCACGTGGCTCCCTGCGCTCCAAGGTGCCGAAGCGAAGCTGCACGCCGGTGCCCGTATCGCAGACGTCGGTTGCGGCTACGGCACATCGACCATCTTGATGGCCCAAGCGTATCCGAAGTCGCACTTCTTTGGCTTCGACTACCACGAGGACTCGATTCGTGCCGCGCGTGAAGCCGCTGCGAGAGCTGGCGTCGCCGAGCGCGTTCACTTCGAAGTCGCGCGAGCCAAGGATTATCCCGGCAAGGACTACGATCTCGTGACTGTCTTCGATTGCCTCCACGATCTAGGCGATCCGATCGGAGCCTCCCGGCACATTCTCGATTCGCTGAGCGCCAATGGACACTTCATGATCGTGGAGCCCTTCGCGCACGACGACGTCGCTGACAACTTGAACCCAGTGGGCAGAGTCTTTTACGCAGGCTCGACGCTGCTCTGCACGCCCTGCTCGCGTTCACAAGAAGTGGGGCTTTGCCTCGGTGCTCAAGCCGGCGAAGCGCGGATCCGTTCGGTGCTCGATAGTGCAGGCTTCCGCCGCTTTCGCCGCGCTGCAGAGACGCCCTTCAACCTCGTTTACGAGGCGCGCCCCTGAACGCCCCGTGACCTACCGTTGACCTTTCGCGGTTGACGGTTCGTTACTCTGTACGGTCGGCTTTGGCGTAACCCAAGCCGACCGTTTCAGCTTTCGCGGAACGTCTCGAAGCGATAACCGTGACCCACTACGGTCTCAATCGACGGCGCGAAGCGCCCGAGCTTCTTGCGCAGTGTACGCACCACGGCGTCCACGACGTTGCTGCCCGAGTACGGTTGCTTCCAGACCGTCTCGAGTAACTCTTCGCGGGACACCACGCGCCCCGCTTGCTCGACCACACGAGCGAGCGTGCCGTACTCGAGCGGCGTGAGTTCGACGCGTTGCCCGTCCAACCAAATACAACGCCCCTCGCGCTCCAAACGACAGCCGCGCTCCGGCTCCCGTTCTGTTGCCGTGAGCACTTCAGCAACGAGATCGCCAGCGCCTTCGTGCAGCCAGGGGGGATGATCGCGCCCGTCGAGCGTGACGAGATTTGCGTTCGGTACGCCGAGCGCGAGCTGGTGGCCCGCGGCGTATGGGATCGCGCGGTCACCTCGGCGGTGCAGCACCGTGGTTCTTGCTCGGACGCTCGAGAGCAGATCACTGACGTCCATGGCGTACGTGAGAGCCAAGACGTCGGCAGCCGTCGCGGCGTCGGCCGCCGTGCGCTGCAAGCGGCTGACGGCGTCTCGTTGTGGCGCGTCCGCGTCAGGCAGAAACGCATCGGCCAGGGCCCGCGAGCCCGCGCCCCAGTGCACACGCACGAGCTCCAACAGTGCATCCCGTAGTTGGGGCGGTCCGATGTCTTCACCCCGAGCGAAGGTGCCAGCCAAGATCAGTTGGTCTGTCCGATCGGGATGGCGGCTGGCGTACGCGATGGCCGGCGGACCCCCACACGATACGCCGAGCAGGTTAACGCGTTGTGCGGACTGGCCCAAGTGCTGTTGCTGCGCGCTGATCACGTCTTCGAGAGCTGCAAGTTCCTGCGCCAAAGAACGAGGGCGGGCAACGGGGCCGCTCAAGCCGACACCGGGTCTGTCGTAGCGGACTACCGTTGCAACCTCGCCAAGGCGCGTGAAGAAGCGACGAAAGCGGGGTTCGTCCCAATCGAGTTCGAGGTGGCCAACCCACCACGCCGGGCACACGAGCAATGGCCCGCTGCCGTGTGTCGCGATCGCCACACGTTCGCCAGAGCGGCACTCGATGAAACGAATCACGGGAGACGCAACCTTCATGGCTTTCTCACGCCGCCATCATGCGCTGTTCTCGCACCCGCTCCAACCTCGCAGCATGGCAAACCTCGAAAACACCGAGCACCCGGAGACGGACCTTTCTGTAGCCCACCCCGTTACTCTATGGGCACAGGATGGACAAGCGCTGGCGGCGACCTGCTTCGAGCCCCACGCGCAACCAGTGCTTGCGAACGTAGTATTCTTGCCTGGCATCGGCGTGCCGCAGCGGGTGTTTCGCGCGCTCGGGTGCTGGCTCGCAAGTGAGGGGATTCGCGCGTTGAGCTTCGATTATCGAGGCCTGGGTCGCTCCACTGCCGCGCGGGCGTTTGCCAGCGCCAGTCTTTCCGTCTGGGCGACCCAAGACGCCCCCGCGGCCCTCGACTACGTGCGAACCCGTTTCGACGACGATCCGGTGCTGATCGCGCACAGCTTTGGTGGCCAAGCGCTTGGGCTCACGAGCGATTTGCATCGCGTGCGGGGAGCGATCCTGGTGGGCGCTCAACTCGCCCACCCTCACCATTGGCACGGGCTGGACCGGCTACGCGTCGAACTGCTTTGGCGAGTGCTGCTACCGCTAGCGCATCGGCTGTCGAACCCCATTCCACGGTGGATGATCGGGGAGCCTCTGCCCGCAGGCGTGGCACGCGAGTGGTCGCACTGGGGACGTAGCGGTGATTGGTTACTCTCCTGCGTTCCCGGAGCACGCGAACGCTACGCCGCCTTTTCTGCACCGATCCTCAGTTACGGCGCGTGGGACGACAAGGTCGCGCCGCCGAGCGCGGTCAACGCGCTGCTCGACTGCTTCACCGGCACACGACCAACTCGTGTCGCGCTCCAACGCGCCGACCTCGCGACGCCCAGGGTCGGACACTTCGGCCTCTTGCGCTCGACGCCCGGACGCCTGGTGTGGCCAGACTTCAAACGCTTCGTGCTCGAGTGCCAGGCCTGCCGTGTCCAATGAACAGCCGCGCATATCTCAATCAGTCTCGACGGCGGCTTGCCTCGCTTCAGCGGAGCGTCGATTCAAGGCAAACGGCTAGTGGGCGTCTGCGCCGCCCGTCTTCGGCATAGCCATCGCGTAAGCCCGCCGCGCTTGTTCCATCGCGGCACGGTTGTCGATCGTCCAGTCGAGCAGCGCTTGCATCGGCTCGATCAGCGTGAGACCGAGCGGCGTCAGCTCGTAGTCCACGCGCGGCGGCACGGTGGCGAAGATGGTGCGCTTCACTAGACCGTTCTCTTCGAGCTTCTTTAGCCGCAGAGTGAGCATCCGCTGCGAGATCCCGACAACCGCGCGCTGAAGGTCGTTGTAGCGCAGCACGGGCGCCTTGGTGAGCGCGCCCAGGATCAGCAGCGTCCATTTCTCGCCGAGCAGTAGGACCAACTCGTCGACCGCCGCGCACTGGCTCGGTTCGCCACGCACCAATTTGTTCGTGACACTCACGTTTGTGCCTCCTTGCATGACATCGCGCAGAACGAGAACTTATGCCCATGACGAAACCACTGCAAATCGGCATTGTGCTCGGCAGCACTCGCATCGGACGCTTTGCCGACAAACCGGCACAATGGGTCATGGGCCTCGCCCAGAAATGCCAAGGCATGACCTTCGAGCTCCTCGATCTGCGCGACTATCCGCTGCCGTTCTTCGACCAACCCAAATCGCCGCTGCGCGAGCCGTCGAAAGACGAAGTCGCGCAACGCTGGGCAAAAAAACTTGCCGAGCTAGACGGCTTCGTGTTCGTGACCGGTGAGTACAACCACGGCATCCCCGCCGTGCTGAAGAACGCCCTCGATCACGTCTACGCGGAGTTCAACCGCAAACCGGCAACCTTCGTCGGTTACGGTAACGCTGGCGGCGCGCGCGCGATCGAGCAATTGCGCTTGATGCTCGTCGAACTGCAGGTCGCACCGTTGCGCGGCGCCGTACACCTCAGCCGGGAGCAGTTCGTCGGCATGTTGCTCGAGGGCAAAACCTTCGCTGACTATGCGCAGCTCGAACAAGCCGGCAATGCCATGCTCCTGGAGCTCGGCTGGTGGGCAGAAGCGTTGCGCACCGGACGCGAGCGCGCCTTCGACGTGCCGTTGGTCTTCGGGCGATGATGATTCTTCAATCAGCGAGACGTCTTACGTGGCTTCGACGCGTTTGTAGTACGCGTCGAGAGTCTTCTTCCAGGCTGGGCGCGAATTGCAACGCGCCAAGTACTCGAGGATGTGCGCATACGGAGTCAACATTGCCTGATCAGCCCCAGCTCCAAGTACGTGGCTCATGAGAATGTCGGCAACGCTGAACGCGTCAGTCGCGATGAATTGGCGACCCATTAGCCACCCGTCGAGTTCGTTCAGGCGTTGATCCGTCCAACTTCGCAGTGCGTCACTTGGCTTGGTGCCTTTACCGCCAGTGAGGTTCACGAACCACAGTGAAAGCACCGGCACCTCTATAGTGGTCAGCGCGGTTACGGACCAGCGCAGCACTTGAGCCTCGCCCGCCAAATCATTGGGCATCAACTTGCCGCTCTTGCGCGCGAGGTAGAGCAAAATGGCGCCGGATTCCGTCACCACGACCCCATCGTCGTCAATCGCGGGGAGCTGCCCGAAAGGATTCAGCGCACGGTACGCGGGCGAATCGAGATCGTGCCTCGGGTGATCCATTCCCACGATCTCGTAGGGCAGCTCCATCTCTTCGAGCGCCCACAAGACGCGCAAGTCGCGTGTCTTGCCGTACGCGCCCTTGTTCACTCGACCAAACCCGTAGACCTTGAGCATCGGCGGACCCTACCGCGTTCGTGCGCCCGAGTCCCGCGCTGCGAGGATGTCCAAGGTCTTGTCACCGCTGCCCCAACGCCCCTACAACCGCGAAGATGCTGATCAGCCGGGCAGAGAGCGCAGACTCGTACGACGAGATCACGGCCCTCTTGCATCGCGCGTACGCCGGACTTGCCGCGCAAGGTCTCAACTACAAGGCGGCCTCTCAGAGCGCCGAGGACACGCGTCGACGAAGTGCCGGTGCTGAATGCTATATCGCTCGAGTGGAAGGACGCGTGGTCGGCACCCTCCTCGTCGTTGGGCCCGAACGTCCAGCACCTTGGTCGAAGTGGTACGACCAACCCGGCGTCGCGATGCTCGGGCAATTTGGAGTCGAGCCGGGGCTACACGGTCAGGGGATCGGTAGTCGTCTGCTGAGCTTCGGCGAAGAGCGCGTGTTCGAGCTCGGCGCGCGAGAAGTTTCGATCGACACGGCTGTAGCAGCCACGCGGCTCGTGCACTTCTATCGTTCGAGGGGATATCGCGAGGTCGAGACCGTGCAGTGGGACCACGCCAGCTACTTGAGCGTGATCATGAGCAAGGCGAGACCCGCCGGGTGAAGATGGATCGTCATTAATCCAATACCGCCAACACCGAGGTCGTGCGTCAAGCTGCAGCGCGTTGGGTGAGCAGCGCTTCGAGACAAGGCAAGATGATTTCGCCGATCGCTCGCTCGCGCAGCTGCTCCCGCTCCGACGGGGAAACGAATCCGTACGCGCTCGAGTCGTGGGCCGGCTCCGCACGCGCCGGTTGTGCCGCTGACGCTGGCACGTCCGTGGCGCATCGAGACAGAGACGCGAACGTGGCCTGGACTTCCTCGCGCAACGTCGGATCTTTGATCAGCGCCCAGCGCACGAAACGCCATGCGAGGTCCGAATGAACTTCTTCGTCGCGCGCGATGCGTTCGAGCACGTTCCGAGTGTGGGGATCTTTGCAGCGTCGCGCAGCGATGCTGGCTTCCATCGCGGCTACCGTTTCGCCGATACATCCCTCGAGCAACACGAGCGCCAATACGTCTCGCGCGTTCAACCCCAACTCCGCGTCGTTCAGAGCCAGAGGGCCAGGACCCACCAAGCGACCCAGATGCCTGCTCGCGAGCGCGAACGCCTGCTGTGCATGCCGCGTCTCGTCCGCTTGCGCTGCGACGGATGCGATCACGAGCTCCGAAGGCGCGCCCAGCTGGAGCAGCTGAAGCGTAAACCTTGCAAACGCAGCGATTGACGCATGTTCCATCAGACCCACTTGCGCCCAGTACGCGCCCAACAGCTCGCGTTCGGCGCGCGATAGGTTCACGGGCTCCGGCCGCGGCTCACCGAGCCACCCATCGCGACTCACCAAAGTTGCAAGCCGCGCCTTGCCCGCGACGAGAAAGGGCCGCCCGCAAGCCGCGACTGGGGTGCACACCCAGCGTCCGTTGGTGGGAAGGCAAGCTCGACCTGAACCGCAATCGCTGTCGAGTACGCACTCGTCTGTGCTCGTTTGACAAGCGTAGCGTGGAGGGTTCCCACATCCGCTAGGCTCCCTGGCCTCGACGCACAGAAAGCCGTCGCCGCAATCAGCGTCCGTGTTGCAGTTGGCTTCGGTGCACTTGCCCACCGGCGCTTGGCAGTAGCAGTTCATTCCCAAAGCGCAATCGGCATCCTCGACGCAGCCGTATTCACATCGCAGGCCCGCTGGGATCGGCGCTGGAACCCGTTCGCAATACCCGTAGTTTTGGTCGACGCAGTCAGAGTGCTGTGTGCATTCCAGCTTTACGCTGAGACCGGCAAATGCCGAAACATCGGGCTCAGCGAGCTCTGCGGTTGAGTTCTCACACGACGCAGACGCCACACGGTGAACCACTCCGTTCTCGCACTGCTCGTAGCCAGGACGGTCCGGCAGTGGTGTGGAGTTTCCACAAAGGAGTGCGGTGGCGTTCGGGGTTACCGCAAACGGACTCGCAACCGGCGAGGTCGGCGACGCAGCGGACGTGGCTCCCGCGGGCTCGTTTACTGGCGCGGCGACGCCTCGATTCGTCCTCGGGTTGGAATCGCTCGTCTGTCCACCGCAGCCCTCGGCGCAAAGGCCCAGCAATTGCAGGATCATCAATCGCCGTGTACTGAGTTGATAGCTACCTATGTCCATGCGCATGGCTACTCGGCTCGAAAGCATGGCACACGAGAAGCAGCAATCACGCCGCAATCGACCACGAGAGGACTTCGCTGCATGCCTCGTTTGATCTTGCCGTCAACGCTCAAAGACTTCTTCTTCGATGAGCTATGGGATACCCCTTGCATCTGGGCGTTACCGACGGCGGTTACGTCGTCGTCGCTCGATGGTTTGTGGTGGCACGCGGCGCTACCGATTTGGTCGACAGTGCGTCACGAGGCGCGTTTCGACCTGCGGCCGCTCGACGTGGTGGCACACCCCGAGCGCTATCCGCGGCACTGGGACAGAATCCTTGCGGCAGATCGCTCGTACCCGCTCGAGTTGTTTCAGAAGAGCGGTCGCTGGGTGATCGTGGATGGCTATCACCGGCTGATCCGTCACCGCTTGGCTGGCGCAGTCGAAGTGCGCGTGCGACTGCATTCCGCAAGCGATTGGCCGAGGGTAAGAATATGAACTGAGGAAAGGCTTACGAAATTCCGCAGCCGTCCGATCGGTCGTATGAAGCGGCGAACGCGAGGCTTTCGAGAACGCGTTTCACGTGTTGGGGGAAGATGTATGT
>DATAHU010000266.1:0-5722 GCA_036263015.1 Polyangiaceae bacterium
CAAACGGCTTGGAAGTCGTTCGTCGCCGACTCGTCGAAAGGACTCAGCAGGGTCGCTTGCTCGTCCTCGGAGCCCCAAGTGGTGGCAGGTGAACACCAACTCTCGACACCATCAAAGCCGCAGAAAGCGTCCGGCGCGCAGTCGTGAAGCGACAAGAACGGCGTGCCTGCAGGCAACTCATCGAGCTCACGGACACCGACTTCGCCGAGATTTCGAACGACTGAGCCCCGCCCTTCGTCCGCCGATCAGGCCTAGCAAAGCCGCCAGCGACGCCAGTGGCAGCCCGGGCGCGGGGCGCTCGCCCCTGGCGTAGGCGCACCCGCTCGCCTGCTCGGAGCCGGTGTTCGGCGTCGACGTCACTGACGCTTGCGGCTCCGCACCGAGCGCAGCGGGCGCCGCGGCGCTTGGCGCGTCACCGGATTGCACCTGTGGCGTCGACTGCGCAGGGCCGGACGGCGAGCTCGCGGGCGCAGCGCTCGGGGTCTGTGGCCCAGCAGCGCTGGACGCTGGCTGTGCCGTCGGTAGGTTTACGCTCCCCCCAGCCGTTTGGGCAGGCGCCATCGTAAACCCGCCAGCTCCCCCCCCGTTGGCGCCACCAAGGCCGGCGGTAGGGTTGGCGTCGTTGCTACCAGCGCCGCCGGCTCCGACGCCTCCAGGGCCTCCACCCGCTCCAGCGCTCGACGCAGGGGTCTGCGGCGCCGCAGTGCTTGAAGCTGCAGGCGTTGTCGGCGGCGCGCCGCCACTCGCGCTCGGCTCTGTGCTTGCAGGCGTGGCTTCGGGACAGGCCACGGCTTCGGGATCGGGACTGTCGACGTCATCCAATCCGAAGTAAGCGGCCACCGCGTTACCGTCGAAGGGCACGGCATGTGCGACCCCGGACAGCGAAAACGTCTCGTAAACCACATACCCGCACTGATTGGTCCAGAACTGGCGCGTCGTGCCGCTCGCGGGCATATCCGAACCGTCGGGCATTGCCTTGAGCCCGAGCAAGTTCGTCCACTCGTCGATGTCTTCGGCGAGGTTGTTGTAACTCAAGGTGGTATCGGCAGTGCCGTGCCAGTGTTGGAGCCGAGGACGATGTCCGGCGTACTCGGGGAAATAGGAGCGCACGAGCGCACCCCACTGCTCGGGAGTCTTGTCGACACTGCCGCCCGAGCACGGACCGCTCCATTGACCGGTCCCATCGCTGGGCTTGCCCACGACATCGTTGTAATCCTCTGCCCAGCAGCCACACGGAACGCCCATCAACGAAACTCCCGCCCTGAAGACGTCGGGGTAAACCCCGAGCAGAGCCTCGGTCATGATCCCGCCAGACGAGCCGCCAACGGAATACACACGCTCGGCATTGCCGTCATAGGTGGACAGGACATAGCGGACCATCTGGACGATGGCTTGTGTATCCCCCCCACCGTCATGCATGAGCGATCGATCGGAGCCCGCGTCCCAACAGTTTTGTCCCGTCGCCTCGGGGAAGATCATGATGAAGCCGTTCTGATCCGCCAGGCTCACCAAGCTCGACATCTCGCTGTACGTCCCTGGTCCGTCCCCCTGGCAATGGTGGGGGGCCACCACGATTGGCGGCTGCGCTGCGAGCTGGTCCGGCGCATACAGGTACATGTTCACGTAGCTCGGCAGATTCGTTACGCTTTGCCACCACGTGCTTTGATCGAGCTTTTGCAGCGTTGCCGCCGAGGCCCGCTCCGAAACGAATGAAATTCCGACCACGATAGTGGCGATGAGTGAACGGTAACGTCGGGACATGGTTTTGGTTTGGCGAAGGTCGATCAGGGAACGTTGGGCGTGCGCGGCATCATGGCGCCCTGGGCGCTGACTCGCGGCCGCCGTTGAAAGGCCTACTGTACGCGCGTCCTTGCCACTCGGCCATCGCTACCGCATCCCCGCCACGCAGGACGGTCTAGTCTGGGAATCAGCGGGCATCTCCCAAAGTGGTCCGGTAACCCGCGCGTTTCCGTCGACAAAAATGCAGATGCCCATTCCAGCCGAAGGGTCGACCGCCGCGAATTGCGGAGCGCACTGAATTCGAAAGCAGAAGCGGAGCAGAGGGCACTTCTCCGTGACCGCTGAGGCTTTCGGCAGAATCCGGTCCCTAACGCCGATCAGCGTCCAATCTTGGCCCGACAATGGTTTGATCGACCCCGAAGCTCGGTAACTTAGGAGGGCTGATTGGAGCAGGACCGCGCTGCGTTTTGCTGCCAACGTGGAAACGCTACGCCGCGTGGTAAGTTCAGCGCCCCGATGGGAACCCTCTTGCAATGGGCCAGCCAGCAGAACCCGACCGAAGTGGCGGTTTGGTCTTTGCTCATCAATGGTGCCGTGCTTGGGCTTGCACTTTGCCTTGGCGCCATCGTCACTGGGCTGCTTCGGCGAGATGCGCGGGCACCCCAGCCGACGACGCGGCGCGAGCTCAGTCTCGCGACCCTGTGTCTGGTGTGCAACTCGCTCGTGACGTTGGTCGGCTGGCGACTCTTTCAGGCCGGCATTTTGCGCGTCAGCGCTGACTTCGGTGCTTGGCGCACGGCCCGTGACGCACTCGTGCTGTTCTTCGTCATGGATCTCGCCATGTTCGTCACACACCGCCTCGCGCACGCACCCCTGTTGTACCGCCATGTTCACTGTGTTCACCATGAGCACGTCCAAGTGAAACCCCTCACGCTCTTCGTGTTGCATCCGCTCGAGGTTTTCGGCTTCGGCGGCTTGTGGCTCGCTGTGCTCTACTGTGGCTCGTTCTCGCTGTCGGGCATGCTGCTCTACCTCACGCTCAACACGAGCTTCGGCGTCGTCGGGCACCTGGGATTCGAGCCACTGCCGAAGAGCTGGGCCAATTCGCCAATCGGACGCTGCATCGGGACGAGTTCGTTCCACGCGCGCCATCACCAAGATCCGAATTCGAATTTCGGCTTCTACACGACGCTCTGGGATCGCTGGTTCGACAGCTCGAGCTCGCGTTGACTGGCGAAGTTTCACCTGCGTGATTGCCCTCCGCATCGACCGCGAAGGGCCTGGCTGCACCTGGCGCGCGAGCTTGGCATTCACGGGGCTTTTGAGTAGATACGCCGAGGGATGACGATTCAGGCCCTGAGGCAGCGGATCCATGACCGTATCTATGGGGACGTCGTGGAAGCTTGGCGCGGAGGTGAACTCGACGATCGCCAGTTCGGCCATGCTTATCGCTTTCGCGCCCAAGTCTTCATTCCACTGCTCTTCTTCGTGCCCTTTGCCATCGCCGTGGCCGCAGACTGGTCGGAGCGCGATATCCCTTTGGCGGCGCATCTCGAGCGCCTCGGGAGCGTCGCTATCGTTTTCTCTGTGTCGTGGCTGGCGGTAGCCGCCATCATCGATCGCAACGCGCGCTTCGGCGTGCGTGACATGCTCCTGCGCCGCAACCGCGACGCCGCGGAACGCGAGCAGCAGTTCTTGCCTCGCGATCAGGCGCACGGCACCACCCAACTCGACTTTGGAAGCTACACGCGCACCGGCCGCTACTGGAATCGAGAGCTGCTCCGCGTAGCAGCCAGCAATGCGCTCATCGCGCTTATGTGCCAGTTCAACCCCAGGGTTCAGTGGCTCTTGCTCATCACAATCCCGGCCCTGCTCTGGGCGCTGATTGCGCGCTTCGATCGACGCCTTACCTAGAGTTCTCCTCAGAAGGTATTTGGTGCCGAGCCTGGGGGAAGCAGCGCTTTGCTTATCGAGAGTTCAAAGCTGCCTATGCTCGTCGGAACCGGGTCGGCGAACAGGGCCTCGTGTTGGTCCCCAACTCTGCCGAAGCACTCGCCCCCCAACTATCATGGCTGGGAAGACGCGCGTTGCGCTCGGGCGAACGAGTGCCCGCGCATGCGGGTACGTTGACGATCTGGACGTCGAAGGTCGGGCTCGACCGAGACGCAACCCTGAGCGCCCTCCGAGCCGAGATCAGTAGAGCAAGCGAACCCATGAAGGTCTAGAGCGCTTCGAGGGGCGTCACCGCTCTCGAAGTCAGCTTGCCCTGTCGCGCCCGCGAACGTTTGCGAACGTTCTGCGGCAGCGCCTCGCGGGCGCGATACATAGGGCGCCTCGGGTGCGAGGTGAAACACTGAATCGAACCGTGCACCGCATTGACGCGGCGGGTTAAGTGGCGGGCTCGCGCGGCACGAAGGTTGCTGTCTCCCTTTGTCAACTGTAGGGTTTGAAACGAAGAGAGGGAATGGACATGAAATTGAAGTTACTACTGACAGCAGGGTTGCTCGTCTCGCCCGCGCTGCTGCAGGTGCAGCTAGCGCGCGCACAATCCGCTTGCGCGCCCGTGACGTACGAAGCGGAGAACATGGCCCACTCGACCGGTGGATCGACGCCAGGGGGCTGGAACATCTGGGCCAACGGCAACATCAGCACGAATCACTCGTTCGACGGCGGCAGCAAGGTGATCACGGTCGTCGCGCGCGGGCAAGCCGCGGCGGGCGTTGCTGCGCACATGGAAGTGAACGTCGATGGTTGGGCGTCCAGCTACAGCTATTCGGTCGTCCCCAGCGCGTGGTCGACCTATACGATGAACGTCGAGGTGCCGAGCGGCACGCGGCAGATTCGTGTGTCGTTCACCAATGACTACAACCAGAACGGGCAAGATAGAAATCTCTACATCGACAAGGTGATCGTCGGTTGTGGTGGGGGCTGGACCAACCTCAGTCTGCGAGATGGCTGGAAGCCCGCTCGAGGGAGCGGTGTCCCTGCCGTGGGTCTGATCGACGGCATCGTGACTTTCCGCGGCGGGCTGGACGGGACGAGCGCAACCAGTGACGTGCCGTTTTGCCTGACGGACGGCCACGGGGCTCCTGGGCCCGACTACACGCAGTACCGCGCGACCGACGTGGGTTTCGACCTGCACACGCGCGCGGCGCTTGCCAATGGAGCAACGGGCACGTTGCAAGTGCACCCGTTGAGCAGGCAGACCGACCCAGACCTGCCCGAGACGGAGGTCAGTAACTCTTACTGCGTACGCGTCGCCGAGGACGGCGTAGGGGCCGCGATGGGTCCCAACGCCATGGCGTTCACTTCGCTCGATGGGGTCACGTACACCAAGAGCGCCTACGGGGCCCAAGGGGGCAATGCGGTGCGCGTCAGCGCGGTCGGGGATACTTGGGATGTGGACTACCCGTGGCGCGGCACCGACGGTTTCATCCTTCCGGACGGGCAAGGCGTGTATGCGAAACCGGTTAACGGGTTCGTTCGCTTCGAGGGGGCCGTAAAGTATCGCGGTCCGCAGCCGGCGCCTGCGCTGCTCTTCAACCTGCGAAGCGATCTGCGTCCGAGCAGCACGGTCTATTTGCCCGTGGCGCTGAGCCCGCTCAACCCTTCCCCCGGGCAGATCGTGATCCAGCCAAACGGAGACGTCATGGTGGAGGGAGCTTTGGACGCAGCAGCAGCCGGAATATCGCTGGACGGTACGGCCTATTCGGTGTCCCAAGCCGATGGCTCACCGCTCGCGACTCTGAACTGGAGCCCGGCGTCGTCACGCCTGGTGCGCGCCCGGCTCGCAAACGGGGTCGTTCGCTTGGAGGGCGCAGTGCAGAACGGCGCGAGCGCGACCATTGGGACCCTGCCGCAAAGCATGATCCCGGCGCAGACCGTCTACGTCGTTGCCGATGCGCCGGTGTTGGCTCAACCCGCGACCTTGCGCATCGATCCTAGCGGGGCCATCGTGGTGGTCAGCCCTGCGCTCGGCCTG
>DATAHU010000267.1:0-8686 GCA_036263015.1 Polyangiaceae bacterium
ATGCTTCGTGCTGTGAGCAGGATGAACTGCCCGAGTGTGTGCAAAAGGTGAATTGGCTTCGCGCCAATCCGCATGGTCACCGGCGCCCCGCGCGAGTGACCTGCACTATTGGCGTCACGGAGAGCAGTAGTTCGGCGTTCCCGCGTTATTGTTGCAGGTGCCGCCGCTGCAGTCTGGATTGGCCAGGCACTGGTACGTGCATCGCATGCTGCCCTCCAAACTGCGACAGAGACCGTCGTCCAGTCCGGCAATTCCGCACTCTGCGTCGCTGCTACACGTCGTGTTCAAGAAATCGTCCTGGGCATCGCACGTGGTGAACCTAAGCTCGCAATAGGTTGCTGATTCGCCGTCGACCGACGTTGTGGCGACTCCCTTGCTGAACGGGGCCCCGTTGTCCAAGCAGTTGGCTTTGCCGTTCGGATCACCCTCCTTCCAGAAACAGAAGAAGCCAGTGTCCGTGTTGCCGAACGAGGTTTGAACACAGCGACTGCCGGCCATACACTGCGCGTCACTGACGCACTGGTCGCACGACCCTGACGAAGCTGGATTGGCCCCCGAGCACGTGAACTGCGTTCCGCTGGGCCGCGTGTCGCAAACATGGCCGCCGCAGGCGGCCGTGTTCGTCGCTGTGCACTCGACGCACATGCCAGCGTTGCAAACGTGCTTACCGTCAATGTGCGCGCAGTCGTCGTCCGTGCTGCACGCTTGGCAGGTGTTGTCATCGCCGCAAGCCGCTGCGCTCGCTGTCGGGCAGTTTTCGTCGGCTGTGCACTCGACGCATTTACCGCTTTCGACGGCGCACTCTGCCGTTCCACTGAAGCGTGTGCAGTCGTCGCTCGAGGAGCAGCCCGCGCAAGTCCCAGAATCGTCGCAGTGCGGCGCGCTCACGTCCGAGCACTGATCAGCGCTCTCGCACTGCACGCACTGGTTGTCGTCGCGACACAGTGTGCGGACGGCGTCGGTGCAGTCCGGATTGCCGAGACACTCGACGCACTGGTTCTCGTCGGGCGTACCCCCAGCAAGACACCGCGGTGCGCTCTGCTCGCCGCAACCCGTGTCATTGCCTGACTCCGGCGGCTCCGTCGAACACGGGATGCAAATGTTGTTCTCGCACACCGAATTGTCACCAACGCAGTCCAGCGAGGTCGCGCACTCCACACAATAGTTCTGTGCAGGCTCATCCCCCGGCAGGCAAATGGGCGTCTCAGCAGAACAGCCCGAATTGTCAGCCACCGAACATGGAACGCACTCGTTCGCTTGGCAAGCGGGGCTGTCGCCCGAGGTGCAATCCTTGTGCTCGCGGCAAGCGACGCACTTGTTCTCCTGCTGCGTGAGTCCTGCCAGGCACCAGGGCGTGTCGTTCAGGCAGCCCAAATTCGTCATTTCATCGCACGCGATGCACACACTTTGACTGCACAACGGTTTGGGCCGCGCGCAGTCGAAACTGTCGACGCACTCGGGCGGCGGTTCATGGCCCGCATCGATCGCGAGGCCACCTTCGGTTGCTGCTGCGTCTTGGCTCGATGTGGCACTGGCATCGGGCCCGCCGACTGCCGCGTCGATGCTAGGCCGGCCTCCGGCGCTGGCATCGATCACACCGGGACCGCCGTCTCCGAGCGGACTGCTGGCGTCGAGCATTGACGACATGCCGTTCGTCTCGGTGTTAACCACTGGACCGCCGCTGTCGTGTTCCAGGGTTGGCGCGGTTTCGGTTTGGGTAGGCGTGGTGGTGGGCGAAACGCTGGCTTCGACTTGCGAGCTCTTGTCGCCTCCGTCGTCCGTCATGGGCCCGTCGCAGGCACCATCTCCACACAGGGATTGCCCCCCGCACGCGCCGCACACCAGAGCGAGCAACGCAAACCAAGACCCATGGCGAACAGTCCAAGACATCGACCACCTCGCTCCAATCACGGGCGGACAGTAGGTCAGCGCCGTTTGCTTTTCAAGCGAGGGCCTATCCCCGTGCTATGTCGCAAGAATGTCCGGTTGGAGCAGATCTCGCGTCGCGGAGCGTATCGAATGGGCGCCTGGCTTGGTAACGCTGAAGCTCGAATCACCTCGGTTCGGGTTCGAACCGGGACAGTTCGTCAATCTTGGACTGGACGTCGGGGGCGAACGGACCAGGCGCGCTTATTCTTTGGCGTCCGCTCCCGGCGAAGCGCCAGAATTCTACGTTAGCGAAGTAACCGGAGGCACTGTTTCGGGGTTGTTGACCCGGAGCGCGCCCGGTGACGAAATCTGGCTCGAAACCCCGCCACAAGGATTCTTCACGTTGCGTTGGCTGCCCGAAAGCGTCCGCGAGCTTTGGCTGATCGCGACCGGGACCGGGCTAGGACCGTTCGTCTCGCTGTGGCGAAGTGGGGCGCTGTTTCCACGCTTCGAGCAAGTCGTTGTCGTCCATGGCGTCAGGGAAACAGCACAGCTTGGTTACAAGCGCGAGCTCGAAGAGCTGGTCACAGGTGAACAGCGCTTGCGCTATCGGGCTTGCGTCAGCCGCGGTCAGCCCGGCGCTGGCGCCCTCAGCGGCCGCATCACCTCGGCGCTGAGCGAAGGCGCGCTCGAACGCGCGGTGGGGCTGGAGCTCGCCCCAGAGCGCAGCCACGTGATGCTCTGCGGCAACCCCGAAATGATTCGCGACACGAGCCAAATCCTCGCTGCGCGCGGCCTAAGAAAGCACCGCACGCGAATGCCCGGCCACGTCACGAGCGAGAATTATTGGTGAGGGGAGCTCTTCCCAGGCAATCGGCGCCGGGGTGGGGTCACTTGTCGAATACGACACCGAGCGAGATTCGACCCACGATGTAGAACGGGTGCAAGTCTCCGAAAAGTCCGACGGTGTCGGGGGCCGAGCGGTCTCCCAACGGCGAACGCGCGAGCTCGAAGTCGTCGGGGTGCCGGCAATCGTCGCTCGAAGTGGAGACGTCGTAGATGCTACCCTGCGGCACGATACAACGACGGTCCTTGTTCAGCTCGTACTCGAGTCCGAACGCGACGGCCAAGGTGAAGTAGCTCCAGGTGCGGTGGGAGCCGATCAGGAAGCTCAAACGCCGCTGTTTGACCGTCGCGCGATCGATCACCGAACCCGTCGTGACGGCCTCGCGCTCACCCGTCGCGGCGAAGTCCTGTTGGGCTTCGCTGCGATACTCGATCGAATAGGCGTTGAGGCCTGCGCGCAGCACCGTGCCGTTGAACGAATCACCGTCGAGCCAAAAGCCCGCGCCCAAGCTGGCACCGGCGAGGGCGCCGAGCCCGTTGCCTCGCTGATAGATGTCGTCGGCCTTGTTGAACACCACCGGGCGTTCACTCACGACAAACATCGGAACCGTCTCCAACGTGATCCACTCGGCCAGTTCGAGTTCGAGCTCGAAGCCCAACTGCCCATACAAGACCCAATTCAACGGATCGATGCGCACGGAAAAGTCGGGCATCGACAACTTGGAACTGCTGGTGCTCTCGGCTTCGCCGGGCGGCGGAGTTGCCGCATAAGATGGAGAGGGGGGTGGCGCGGAGGCGTACCCGGGCTGCGGTTGCGGTTGAGCGTACCCCGGTTGCGGCTGGGGTTGCGCATAGCCCGGCTGGGGCTGGGCGTACCCCGGCTGGGGCTGGGGCTGAGCGTATCCGGGCTGAGGCTGCGGTTGCGGTTGCGGTTGAGCGTACCCCGGTTGCGGCTGTGGCTGCACGTACGGCGGGTCTGCAGGCTGCCCATTGGGCGGCGGCGTCTGCGCGCCAGGAGGAGTCGGTGAAGGTCCAGGTGGTTGCATCTGTGCAACAGCTCGTGTGCTGCAGGTCAAGACTCCCAAGATGCAGAGCAGTCGCAGGGCGCGCATGCGCGAAGCATAGCGGCTCGCCCTCGATTGACCCCACAAATTTGCTGTTCGCGCGGGCCTCGAACGAGCCACGTTGGTTTGCCATGTGTAGCGAAGTCCAGTAGCGTGAGCGCGGATCGAGAACTCTTGGTTCTCAAGGAGAGTCGCGTCGCATGGTTCAGGTCGAGTTCAGCGCGGTTTCGCTCGTCGAAGATTCAGCATCGGCTTTGGTCGTTTTCGTCTTCGAGGACGCGCCGGAGAAGGTGGCACGGCAAGCGCAGTTGGCGCCGTTGGACAGCGCGGTCGGAGGTGCGATCGCCAAGGAGCTCGCCCGCGCCGAGTTCAAAGGCACGCCCTGCCAGACGCTCGATTTGACGACCCTGGGCCGTCTGCCCGCTGCTCGAATCCTGATTGTCGGACTCGGACCCAAGCGCGGTTTCGAAGCCCCGGCTCTGCGCCACGCGGTTGCTGCGGCCTGCCGCGCCGTGATCGCCGAAGGGAGCGCTACGCTCGTTCTTCCGGACCTGGTGAAGGGTGAACTGCATCGCGCCGTCGGTGAAGGCATTGGCCTCGGTGCCTACCGCTTCACGCGCTATTTGACGGCTGAGCGCTTGCCGAAGAAGACGCTGACGGCCGTCAAGATCCATCGCGCCGGACGTGCCGCTGCAGCTGATCAAAAGGCTTTGCAGCTCGGGCTTCAGATCGCAGAGGCCGTGATTGTTGCTCGGGATGCCGTCAACGAACCCCCGAACGAGCTGACGCCTGCAGCTCTCGCAGACTTGGCGTCGAACATCGCCAAGCGCGGCAAGCTCAAGACGATCGTTTTGGACAAGGCCGGGATCAAAAAGGCTGGTATGAAGCTCCACTACGCTGTGGGGCAGGGCAGCCAAAACGAACCGCGTTTCGTTCACGTCGAATACAAGCCGGCTCGCGCCAAGAAGAAGGTCGTCTTCGTGGGCAAAGGGCTCACGTTCGACTCGGGCGGGCTGTGCATCAAGCCCGCGCCCGGCATGGGCGAAATGAAGAGTGACATGGGCGGCGCGGCGGCGGTGCTCGGCCTGCTCGCAGCTTTGATCGATCTGAAGCCGAACGTCGAGGTGCACGCGATCATTGGCGCGGCAGAGAACATGCCCGATGGAGCGGCGTATCGCCCGGGGGACATCTTCGGCACTCTCGACGGCAAGACCGTCGAGATCATCAATACGGATGCCGAGGGTCGGCTCGTGCTCGCGGACGCGCTCGCTTACGCGCGCAATCTCGAGCCCGACCTGATCGTCGACGTGGCCACGCTGACTGGCGCTTGCGTCGTGGCGCTCGGCAAGACTTGCTCTGCTTTCTACACCTCGGACGACAAGCTCGCGAAGCAGTTCGCCGCTGCGGCCGCGAGCGCTGGTGAGTCTTTCTGGCGCATGCCCTTTCTGCAGGAGCTGCGTGAACAGCTCAACAGCGACGTGGCGGATCTGAAGCACACCGGAGAGCGCTGGGGTGGCTCGATCACGGCAGCGTTGTTCTTGCGTGAGTTCGTGGGCAACGTCCCTTGGATTCATTGCGACGTTGCAGCCCCAGTCTTGGCCGACGGCGCGCGCGGGATGGTGCCCAAGGGCGGTACGGGTCACCCGGTTCTCACGTTTGTCAATTTCGTGGAGAGCCTGGACAAGTAGGTCATGCCGGCCGAGGCCGAGTCACGACGCATGTGGGCTCGCCAGCTGCCCAACGGAGCGGCGCAGCCCAATGGAGTGCTGCGGCTAAATTTGCTGATCACGGGTACCTACGCCTGGCTTGCCACCACGGCCGTGCCCGCGATCTTACACGGCAGCGCTGTGTGTATCGTCAGCGCCTTGGGCGCCATTACCTGCCTTGGGGTTGGGGTCGCTCTATATTCGCGCTCGGCGGCATGGGGCCGGGCGCTTGGCATGCTCGCCTTCGTGGTGCTGTGTGCCTTTACTTGGATCACACTGGGTTCGGCGCTCGGGCCAGGTCAACTACACCCGATTCAAGCGGCCTCCGGCGCAGCAGGCTGGGTGTTGTTTGCCTTTGGCTGGGGTGCTGTTCGCAATGCCCGAACGGTGCCCGAGAACGATCCGCACGTGATTGTGGGCAAGCCGCTCGCGCCGCGCACCGCCCTGCCGCGTTTGGCCTACGTCATGTTCGCAGTGTCTTTGGTCGGCGGTTTGGTGCCGTGGCTGCTGGCGTGGCGTGTCGAACGCGGCCAGCACGCCTTGTTGGCGCACGCGCTGGGACTCGCGATCGCCATAGCCATGGTGTCGCTCGGCGCACAAGCCAGCGTTAATCTGCAGCAGCCAACACCGGCGCGCAGTCCGGCGCGTAGACTAAACGGCATTTCGACGACCGTGGCATTGCTTGCTTTGGCTGCCGTGACAGGTTTCGTGGTTTGGCTGGTTAGAGGCTGAGGCGAGATTGAGGATCAGGACGTGAACGACAGCACCAAACAAACCGCGACGCGACTGATCGACGTCCTGAGCCTTGCTCTGATGATCGCCGCTGGTGTGGCGTTCACCCAGAGCCTTCAAGCTTTGGGCGAGGAGCGCGATCTGCACGGGTTGTATTGGCTGGTTGTTGGGGGGTTGGTCTTGAAGGCCTCAGTCGATTTGTTGAGACCCGGGCGATGAAGTGGTCGTTCGGATCCGCCTGGGTGTTCGCGATCTGCGCCGCCGGCTGTTCCGAGCGAGCGTCACAACGCCCCCAGCCCGTGAACGTCGCGCTTGCTTCTGATGAAGCGGCCCGCGTCGGCGCGCTGTCGATAACGAGGCGCGAACTCGAGCAAGTGATCTCGGTCAGGATGAATGCAGCCCGCGTCGCCCTCGACGACCTGATCCGGGATACGCTCTTGGCTTCTGCGGCTCCCCCGGCTGAAGCGCCGCGGACCGACTTCGCACGCAGCGCGGTGCTGGCGCGCCAAGTGCTCCTGGGCCTCAAAGCGCAATCCTTGGGCCCCGCCACGGAAGAAGAGGTCCAAACTTTTACCGAGCGGCACTGGTTCGACCTCGACCGACCCGCGAGCAGTCGCGTGACGCACGCGGTCGTGATTTGCGAGGGTTGCCCACAGCGCGGCGAGGCGCGCGCGCTGGCGGAGCGCGTTGCCGTCGCGACGCGAGGTCTGTCCGACGCCGCGGGATTTCGCCGGGCTGCCGAAGCGGTGGACAAAGGACAGAGCAAACTCGAGCTCAAGGTCGAGGACTTGCCGCCCGTGGCCCCGGATGGTCGCGTCGTCGACCCTGCGACACCGCCCGCCCCGGGTGCACCTCCCCAGCGCCTCCATTTGCCGTTCGCGGAGGCGGCCAATGCCCTCGTCAACCCGGGCGACCAAAGTGCGGTGGTCGAGACGCCTTCCGGCTTTCACGTGCTTTTGCTCACCGAGCGCTTGCCCGAGCGCCGCAAGAGCAAACAGGAGCGCAGCGAGCTGTTGACGCCCGAGATCCAGAGCGCCCGGGCCAAGGCGCTCCAAGATGGGCTGCTCGCGCAGGCCCGTCAGCGCTGGAGCATCGACGTTTCGCGTTCGGTGGATCAGGATACGGAGCTGATTCTTCCGTCGCTATGAAGCCGAAGCCGTCGTTGTTCCCACGCGAGCAAGCGCCGTCCGGATTCTACGCCCCGCTAGGACGACTGTGCCGCGTCCTTCCCGCCGAGTCAGCTGCAGTAGTTGACCGTGATGGCGAGACTGTGGACTTCGCTGGCGAGGGCGATCCCTTTGCCACGAAGGTAGCGGCGGCAGAATTACAGCTGGTCGTGATGCGATGCGCGGCTGCACCGCGTATCTGCGTGGGCCCTCTGCAAAAGCTCACGGTGCGCGCTGGGAACGCAACGCTGGTCGCAGTACCGCTAGGACCAGACTACACGTTGATTGTTCACTTACCGCGCGGACGCTTTCAGACGTCGCAACGTGCGTTGAGTCAGGCAGTGCGTGCGTTGTGTGCAGAGGGGGAGTTACCTGTGCCCAACACCTTTGCGCGTGACGAATGGGTGCAAGTTCGCGTTCGCGATGATCGATCGCGCTCGCGGCGTCCCGCGGCCGTCTGGATTTTCGACGAGTGGACCCCGCTTCACGTCTTCGGACGGGTTCGGGGCGCGGATTTGGCTAAAAACGAGGTCGCCTACCGCGTC
This sequence comes from Polyangiaceae bacterium, assembly GCA_036263015.1. Taxonomy (GTDB): domain Bacteria; phylum Myxococcota_A; class Polyangia; order Polyangiales; family Polyangiaceae; genus SZUA-265. Next base: position 7,929 of record DATAHU010000267.1, read on the forward strand.
CAATTGGTGAGCGGACAGGAGGCAACACTCGTCAGAGAGCCCCTCGGACGCTGGTTTTCGGACAAACCACTCGTCGGTTGAGCAGTATTTGAGGGCCATTCGACCCATTTCGCTGCGATTTCGTTCAGATTTCGGCCCCAGAAATCCACAAGATATCCAGTACTTGGGCCTACTTGAGAAAAAAACGAACCCCCAAAAAATTCTCTTTGACAACCAGGGGGGGCGGGGATAGCTTCCGCCTCCCCTTCGGGACAGAAAGCAAACGCCCTCGGCGGCAAGCTTCTGTAATCCCCGGGAACGGTCCACCCCTCAACCCGCCTCAGAGCACACTCGAAAGAGAAAAAGCTCCAGAGGCCTTGCCCCGAAAGGGTAAGAGTGGTTAAGAGTAGACCCCCCCGGCGAACACGGCAAGTGTTCGTTGGACCCGGATCCCTCGGTCCTTGAAAACTGAACCTTATTCCCGCGAAAATCATCGCGGGTCCCGGTCAAGTCCCGGAACACGACCCTCACGGGTCAACCCTTCCGGGCTATGAACCATAAAGAGCGAAAATTTTGGTGCTCTGCCCAAACGGCCTAAACAGCCGCGCCGAACCAAGTGATTGGGGAAGCAGCAGACAAGCACCGACAGGATTTAACTGGAGAGTTTGATCCTGGCTCAGAACGAACGTTAGCGGCGCGCCTAATACATGCAAGTCGAGCGAGAAAGGGCTTCGGCCCCGGTAAAGCGGCGCACGGGTGAGTAACACGTAGGTAATCTG
>DATAHU010000268.1:0-3315 GCA_036263015.1 Polyangiaceae bacterium
AAAACCGCCAAAGAACCAGGGACGGAAGTAGATAGTCTGGCGCACCGGGTGATCGGGGCTGCACTCGAGGTGCACAGGGTCCTCGGCCCAGGGTTCTTGGAGTCCGCATGAAAGCGACTGATCTCGGTTTGGGGCTCCTCATTACCTTCAACGTCCCGTTGCTCCGCAGGGCATTCGCGGGGTGGTCCGAACTTGCTGACAGTCATTTGGCGGTTTGGCGGTTCATCCAAGATCAGGATCACGCGACGCGCTAACGCGTTGGCTCCGAGCGTGGTCCACACCCCCTGTAATTGACATTCCAAAGGCTTGGCTCAAAGCGCTGAGGCGTGCCCCGAGAGGAGGAATGCAGGTCTTCGTGATCGGTATCTCGATTAGGGTTGGGCCCTTCCTTTGTAGCGCCTTGTGCAGCTCCTGTTTCAGTTCACTCACGGCGCGGACCGAGACGGCACTTGCGCCCATCGCGACGGCTGCGTCCACCAAGCGCACGGGTCGATGAAATTCAGAGTCGAGTCCTCCGTCGGGGCAGTGGACGCTCGAGCCAATCCTGACCATGCCGTGACCCTGATCGTTCAACACCACGACTATGACCTGCAATTCACCTTCGACGGCGGTGTGAAGTTCGAAGCCAGTCATTAGAAATTCGGCGTCACCGAGCATGACGAGCGTCGGGCTTCCCAGTAGCGAAGCGCCAATTGCGGCGGGTAGAGCGTGCCCCATCGCGCCACTGCTCAAGTTCAAGTGCCAACGATTGGGCAGATTGCGCGTGAAGTAGTGGATTGCCCAAGCCATCGTGTTTCCGATGCCGCAAAATACGTGGCACTGGTCGGACAGCGTCTCGTTCAGGGTCAACATCGTCGACTTGGGATTGAGGATACCCACCGCGTCGAGCGGGGCAGAAGCGGCAGTAGGCAATTCGATGCTGCCTCGCTCGTGCGAACCCAGTGAATCGGCGAGCTGTTCCAAGATTCGTCGAGCATCACCCTGTACGTACAAATACGAGCCGTGCTGCGTTCGTGGCGCATGAACATCGATATCGATGCGGATCAGATTCAGAGTGTGCCAGCGGGGATCCCAGTTGTCGGAGGTCATCTCCCCCAGACGAGAACCGATCACGATGACCCAGTCCGCCTCGTCGAACAGAGCGCGGCGAACGCTGTCGTGCCCAGCAAAGCCCAACACGCCGAGGTACGCCGGATGCCGCTCTGGAAAAGCGCCTTTGGCGCGCGCCGTTGCGCAGAATCGCAAGCGCGGCAATGCGTTGGCCAAGCGCAACAACGCGCCGCCAGCGCCGGCCAAGACCGCACCATAGCCCGCGATCAGTAGCGGTGCCGAAGCTCCACGCAGCAAACTCGCCAGCGATTCGACGAGCTCAGGGTGCGCTTCGGGGTGACGCAGATCCAGTTCGATCGAGCTGCGAGAACGTGCGGTAGCCAAAGCACTCATGAGCATTGCTCCTTCCATTGATCGGCCGCGACGCTCAGATGTACCGGGCCAGGGCGGCCCTGGAGTGCCTCGCGCCACAAGCCGAGCAACTGCTCGCTCGGACTGCAATCCGAGCGCAAGGCGACGCTGGCTTTCGTGATCGGTTCGAGCAGTCTGACGGTGTCGAGCTCTTGCGCTGCATGTCGGCCGATCGCCGTCAGCGGAACTTGGGCCGAAATCACGATGATGGGCGTAAGTTCACGCTGAGCGACGTAGACGGCGCTGACCAAGTTTGTGACGCCTGGCCCCGCCGTGACCGCGACGACCGCGGGTCGTCGGGACGCTCTGGCCAGTCCCTCCGCGGCGAACCCTGCGCCCGCCTCGTGCCGAAACAGTAGTAGGCGGCAACTGCGCTTGGCCAGGGCGCCCAACAGTGGCATCAGAGGTCCGCCCGGCACGTAGGGCACGCACTGAATCTGCAGTTGTGTCAGCGTCGCCGCAATCAGGCTCGCGGTTTGCGTTTCCGTGCTCAGCGAGCAGACGCCCGAGTCATCCCTTTCTGCTCGAAGTTCACCTCGGGCGCGCCCGCTGGAAAGGTGTGGTTGCTCGTGGGAGTATTGTGCCCTCATGCCGGATCTATTGCCGGCGCGCCGTGAAGAATGAGCTTTCGACTTGCGATTCGTGTCGAACCACAAGCCGAAGCTCATCTCGCTATCGGCTCTTCAGACTTTCTTCGACGCAGAACTCAAGCCCTGCATCAGTTCGAGAGGCAAAGGGAATACCACCGTCGTCGAGTTTTCGACGCCGATCTCGACCAGTGTCTGAAGGTAACGCAATTGCATCGCCCCAGGGCTCTGCTGCAGGACGTTTGCCGCCTCGCCAAGCTTTTGCGACGATTGAAATTCACCATCGGCCGCGATCACCTTCGCACGCCGCTCACGCTCGGCTTCGGCTTGACGAGCCATCGCGCGCCGCATCACTTCCGGCAGTTCGATGTCTTTGATCTCGACCGCCGAGACCTTGATGCCCCATGCGTCCGTCGCATGGTCGATGATGCTCTGGAGCGACGCGCCAATCTTGTCACGCTCCGCCAGGATTTCGTCGAGTTCGTGTTGACCCAACACGTTTCGCAGTGTCGTTTGGGCATACAGCGACGTTGCCGCATAGTGATTGGCCACTTTGATCACGGCGTCGATCGGATTCAGCACGCGGAAGTAGATGACGGCGTTCACCTTGATGGTGACGTTGTCCTTGGTGATGACTTCCTGGGGCGGCACGTCTTGAGTGACCGTCCGCGTATCGACCTTGGCGAGCCGGTCGACGAAGGGGATGATGAAGCGCAATCCCGGTTGCTTCAGGTTGGCGGGATCCACGCGTCCCAGGCGAAACACGACGCCGCGCTCGTACTCGTTGATGATCCGAGCGGAGAGCATGAGCACGAGCAGAACGACCAGCGTTAAGAACGACATTTGAATGAGTTGAGCAAAGTCCATGGTGGGTTTCCTTTGGGCCGTCGTTCGCTTGCCGCGCCGAATGCCCGTCGATGTTTTGCTCCTCCATCGGTCCCAGTTCCGGTCAGTTGTCGAAAATTCGTGGCCGATCTGCCGTCAGCGCAATTGCGACCGATGCTCGGGCTCGGTCAGCGGGAGGGTGCTGCCCCGCATGCTTTCACCACGGGCTGCCAGTGTCCTGAACGCAAAGTTCGTAGCGAAATTGCTGCGGCACCAGGGTTGGTGCAGCCGCAGCAATTTTGCGCTGCAAGGCCTTCTTTTCGTTCGAGGCCGCGCCTGTTTCATTCGTCCCGCACTACTCGTTCGGGACACTGGTAGCCTGTGGCGAAAGTCGGACCGAGTCCAGCGGGAGCGCGGCGTGCCTAGATGCGAGGAGCGAACC
>DATAHU010000269.1:0-84658 GCA_036263015.1 Polyangiaceae bacterium
GGTTCCTCGGACTATGGGGACCTTGCTGGCAAGAAGGTAGAGCGCGCGATGCACGAGATGAAGCGCGGAGAATTGGTCTCCGGCAAATCGGGCAAGCGGGTGACGAGTCGCAAGCAGGCCGTCGCGATTGGCCTCTCGGAAGCGCGCCAGGCGGGGGGCAAGGTGCCCGCGCCAAAGAACAAGAAGACCAAGCGCAAGTAGCAACGCGCTTGCCCCGAGTCCACGGTGTGCCGATGTCGCGCCGCTGCTCGGGGCTGGCGTTGCCACTTTGCTTCGCGGCGTCCGTATGGCTCAGGGCTGAGGGACGCCGCGACCTTGGTTCACTTGATCACGCCCACACACTCGTCGGCACACTTGAAGGTGGCTTCCGAGCAAGAGCGATTGGTGATGCAGTCGTTGCACGTCTCCAACCGACGATCTTTGTCCTCGTCGTTGTTCGTTTCTTTCTCGCAACTGGAGGTGCAACCGTCGACATCGTAGTCGGAGTCGAGACAGTCTTTATAGCGATTGCAGACCCGAGAACAAGTGATCTTGTTCTCGACCTCGTCCGCGACACTGCAGCTTAGTAGGGGCTGCAACAGGAACAAAGAGATCAGCGCCAATTTGAAGTGGTTCATCAGAATTTGCCTCGAATGGATTAGCTTGAGATCGATGACGTTGTCGTCACAAGGCCCTAGGCCGTGTCAGTGCTCGAAGAGAGCAATTGACATGCCAATGCGCCAAAATCTGGGCTGTTCATCTGAGGCGGCACTATTTCTCTACGACGGTTCGCAACGAGCCGCTGCGGCGCAGTACCGTCACGCCGACGTCGTTAGCGTGGCGTTGCAAGCAAACGTCCAAGGCGGCATCACCGACTTGCAGGTTGCGTAGCTCGATCCAATCGAGCCCCGCTGGTAGCTGCGGATTACTGAAGCGCACCGTACGATGGGGCGCATCGATGCCGAGACCCAAGCAAGCTTGAAAGAGCAAGAACACCGAGCCTGAGGCCCAAGCCTGGGGCGCACAAGCAACGGGGTACAAGACCGGGCCTTCGCTGGCTTGCCGCGGGAAACCACAGAACAGTTCTGGCATGCGATTCAGATCGAAGTGCACGCCCGCCTCGACCAATCCGGAGAAGATGGGCAACGTCATTTCGTTGAGGCCATAGCGTGATAACCCGAGGGCGATCAGCGCGTTGTCGTGAGGCCAAACTGAACCCGTGTGATAACCCATCGGGTTGTAGCGCGACTCGTTTTCGGCGAGCGTGCGTATGCCCCAACCAGAATTCAACGTTGCACTGAGGAGCGTTGTACCAACTTGTCGCGCGCGATCTGGACTCGCGATCCCGGTGAACAGACACTGTCCAGCGTTCGACGCCCTGACTTCACATCGACGCTTCTGACCGTCGAGTGCCAGGACGTAGGTGGATAGCTCGTCGCTCCAGAACACTTCCTCGAAGCGAGTCTGCAAGAATGCGGCTCTTGCCCACAAATCGCGATGGCGTTCTTCTAGACCGAGTAGCTTTGCCAGTTTCCCGCCGGCGCGCAGCGCGCCGTACACATAGGCCTGCACCTCGCAGACCGCTACAGGACCCCGCGCTAGACTTCCATCCGCATGGCAAATCGCGTCATCCGAATCCTTCCAGGCCTGATGCAAGAGGCCAGTGGCGAGCTTGCGTTCATACTCGACGAAGCCGTCGTTGTCGGCGTCGCCAAACTCGACGATCCAGCGAAGAGCGGCCTCCGCGTTGGGCCAGAGCTCATGGACCAAATCGAAATCGCCCGTGCGCACGTAATACTCGTGCAGCAGTATGACGAAGAGCGGTGTCGCATCGGCGCTGCCGAAGTAGCGTCCGAACGGCATCTCCTTGAGGGCCGCCATCTCGCCATTGCGCATCTCGTGCAGGATCTTGCCGGGCTCTGCGTCTTCTTCAGGGATGATCTCTTTGGCCTGGGTGCTCGCGAGAAAACGCAACACCCCTCGACTCAACTCGGGCGCCCACCACAAGCACTCGAACGCCGTGATCAGGCCGTCACGCCCGAACGGCGTATTGAACCACGGCACACCCGCATAAGGGTAGGGCCCCGTCGGAAGCTCGGTGGTCATCATCTGTAGATCTGCCGTCGCACGGCGCAACCATGCGTCCACCTGGCTGTTGCTCGTCGCGATCATGTCGGACGGCAAAATCGGGCTCTTGGCCCGTGCCACGGAGCCTTGATGAGCCACTTCGAAACTGTAGATGCGTGCAGCGGCACGCGCCGTCTCGCAGGCCACGGTCAAGAGTAGTTCCGCTTCACCTCCAGGCGCTAGCGTCAGTGCGGTCGTGGCAGCGCTCTCGCTCAACTGGGTGGGGGGCGTGTCGAAGACGAAGATCGTGCGCCGTTCCAGATCATCCAGTCCTCGATACGCAAGCACGACCTTGTCGTGATCCACGCGGGGTTCGAGATCGAGGCCGCGCGCAACACGCTTCATACCGCGCACCTCGAAGATGTCCGCGAAGTCCGCAGCAAAAAGCAGACTTATCTCGGTCGTCAGCCGGTCGCGCCCATAGTTCCTCAGTTTGAGACGTTGGTACAACGTCGCTTGCCATAGAAATTTCGTCTGGGTCAGCTGCAGTGTTCCAAGCGGTAAGATCACCCGCTCTCCGCGCAGCTGGTCGTGATTGGTGAGCGCGACAGACAGGTGTCCGTCCTCGCTGCGCAAGGTGGAGCTCAGGAAGAAGGGCGTATCGCCATCGACGTTCAAGAGCAGTCGCGAAAGGTGGCGGGTGCCGAGGTGATAAACCCCCTCGTCATCGAGTCCACCCGTCTTGATGTCACCACAATGATCACACACGGCGAACGTGTCGCCGTGTTTGAGCACGCGGTTGCGATCATCGGTGATGCTCGAGCGTGCAACGACGGGCGGGCTCTCTGCCGAAGGGCGACGTGAAGATAGCGGTTCGGCCATGAGCTTTCCTCCCGATTCGATTTTGCATTGCGCTCAGCGCACGGCGGCGCGCTTGCGCGGTAGCGAGATGATACGTGGTGCGGAACTCCTCTCGGCGAGCCGACGGTACAATTCGACGTAGCGCCGCGCCATCCGCGTCACGTCGAAGCGCTCGTCGAATGCAGCTCGACACGCGGCGCGTTCGATGTGATCGACGCGATCGACCGCCTGTGCCCCTTCTTCGATGCTGGAGACGATGAAACCGGTCTTACCGTGATCGATGACTTCGGGTACCGATCCGTTGTTCCACGCGATGACCGGAGTGCCGCTTGCGAGAGCTTCGATCATCACGAGCCCGAAAGGCTCACACCAATCGATCGGGAACAACACAGCTCGAGCCTGTTGCAAGAATGCTTCCTTCGCTTCTCCACCGACCTCACCGATGAACTCGACCAAGGATCCCGCCTGCCGCAAAAGCGGTTGAATCACTTCGCTGTAGTATGCGCGCTCTTCTGAGTAGATGCGGGCCGCGATCTTGAGCGGTCTCTCGGCGCGTAATGCGATCCGAATGGCGCGGTCGAGCCCCTTTTGAGGCGATACTCTGCCGATGAAGGCCAGATAGTCGCCGCCGGCGCTAGCGAACCGATGTAGCTCGGGCGGCATCCCGTGGTGAATCGTAGCGGCGAAGCGCGCACGTGGCATGGATCTGCGCTGCGCCGCAGAAATCGCGACTAACTCGACGTCGCCATACTCGGCGAACAGCGGCGCATGATCCGTATCGTTGAGCGCGCCGTGTAACGTGGTGACGGCGGGTACCGAGAGCCGACGGAGTAGTGGAAAGTGAATGAAATCGGTATGGAAGTGCAAGATGTCGAAGTCATCAGACCGCTGCAGCACGAGCTCCATCTCTCGCACGTGCAGCGGCGTGCTTTCTAGACTAGTCGAGTCTTGCCACAGTGCCTTTTTCGACGCGGGCACCAAGCGGGCGGCGGTTTTCGAGTCGCCACTGGCGAACAGCGTGACCTCGTGACCTTGGCGCACCAACTCTTCCGTCAACCAAGATACGACGCGTTCGGTGCCACCGTAGGTCTTGGGCGGGCAGCTCTCGAACAGGGGGGCGATTTGTGCGATTCTCATACGACCGTTCCGTTCAAAGGTGAGATTTTGCTGGAGCTAGTTGCGGCCACTGCCAATGCGAGTTTGGGGTAGAGCACGCGTGGCTGCGCCATGTGCACAGATGTCGAGAATATCCGGCCACAATGCGAGCGAGTTGCGAATCGCGCTCACCGTGTCCTTCAGCATGCGGCGCAAGCTGAACAAGAACAAGTCGCGCTCGAAACCATGAAACAGCGTCTCGAGACCTACGGCGAAGCGGACGAGCTCGAGCGTTCGCGGCACATTGCGATCGACCTTGGACGCTTGCAGCACGCGAGCCTGGAGCCCACGCATCTTGTCTAGAATGCGCTCTGCCTCCTCGGTGTCGACGTCGCCGTCGTAGTCGAAGCTGACTCCCAGAGGATTGAGCCCGGTTACGCTAGAGTGGATCTTGCGCTTGAGCAGGTTGGCGGCTTCCTCGTTCAGGACCTCTGAAGCCGAGGAATTGCGCATGTAAGCCGACTTCGAGTGGTTCTGTGCCGCCGGGACGTGTGCCGCAACCAGACCTGGCTGCTGGATCCACAGACGATAGATGTAATCCTCGAAGCGCAAGCGGGTCGGAAAGAACGGCGGCAGTCCGAAGCGATTGTCGTAGCCGGCGACCCCACAATCCATGCGCCAGTTCTTGTTCGTCAACGCCGGTTTGAAGCGCCCAAGTACGTAGACGTCCGTGAGCACGTCCATGTTCGTGCTGTCTTTGTTTTCTAGAAATAGTTCGACGTAGTCCAGGGCATCGATGTCATTGGTACCGGAGCGAAAGCTTTGGGCCATGCGCACGACAGCGTCTTGGGCGACGTAACCCGGGCGCAGTAACAGTGCGTTCTCTCTAGCGAGCCCTTTACTGGCGTTGGTCTCGAGATCCATCGCGGTATCCACCAACAGATCCCCGCGCGCGTAAGTAGCAGGAACGTCGCTAGCCGTCTTTCCGAGGACTTCCATGAAGGCGGAGGCCAAGTCGAACGTGCGCACCTGTTTCGGCGCATCGTGCATCGGCACGACCCGACCTCGGCAGATCTCGTCGGCTTCGAGTTCCCTGGCGTCCTCGTCAACCAGTCCAAACGGCCGCATGTCGTCGTCAGCGCTGATCAGGTAGTGCCCAATGGAATACAACAACGTGAAGTTGCGATTGCCACCATAGCTCGGCCGAAACAGTTGATGTACGAGCGGCGCCAATCGGGAGTCGCGCAGGCGCTTGCAGATGAAGGCTTCGACGGCGGCCTTCTCCGAGTGGCCTACGTAGTAGAGCTCATTCTTGGTTTCTAGCTCGGTCAGCCGCGAGATGTACTGCTCGCGCATGGCGGGGCCGCAGTCGTCGAAGACGAACATCGGCAAAGAGTGCCCATGTTGGGCAAAACTCTTGTCGTACTCTTTGATGGCCTCGCCGACGTCCCGCAGCCGGCAAGTGGGGATTGCAAACGTCGGCTCTTCGCTCATTGTGCGCTGCTCCTGCTCGAGCGCCTGGCTGGGCGCCGGCGCGGCATTCGCTCAGGATCCGCGGAGGGTACGAAGCTAACCCGTGCCGCCGCGCGCTCCACTCGATGCAACCAAGCGCAGCACTCTCGTGGCCACGCGGAATCCCACTTGCCGCGACTAGAGAACGAGGGGCCCGTAGCTTCCGCACATTCATCCGCCGGTGCGACAGAAGCGTGCGAGCTGGCGTGCCGTGTAGAGTCAACGGCGCGAGACGGCCGTCGCGGTGGTGCAGAGCAATGAACGCGATTCATGTTTCGCGCTGCTTTGCAGCTCGCGTGCCACGCCATGCGGCATGAATGTTGCTCCGCCACGGACTAGAAGGATTGGGGTGCGGTCTGCGCGTCGCGCGCAACACAGAGCCTCGAACACCGCCCCAGGAGTACACCATGACCGAGCAAGCCATCGTTCAACGGCGCCACATACCGCGGCGCCACTACTGGGCTCGCGTGACAACCATCGTCGCAGGCGGGTGGCTCTTGCTATCCGCCTTCTTGTGGCCGCACCCGTACCCTTTGTACACGAACACCTGGGTGGTCGGGCTTGGATCATTTCTCTTGGGTGTTTGGGCCTTTCGCGATCCGTTCGCTCGCTGGATCAGCGCAGCGCTCGCGACTTGGCTAGTGGTGATAGACATCCTGACGTGGCAGACCACGCCGCTGACGCTATGGAACAACATCATCGTCTCTTGCATCATCTTTGCCGCATCGCTGATTGACGGCAGGCACGTGCGCGCCATTGCGCGAAGTTGAGTGGCTCTGCATCCCGCCGCACGAGCGGGCACACGCATAACTGTCTCAGCGGGATCTGATGGGCCCAAACGGGACGAGCGCCTTCGCGAACCACTGTAGCTCGGCTATCGCGAGATTTTGCAACAGGGGACGCGTTGGAGTCGCTCTCGTGGCACATCCCTTGCTGCGATCTCGAGCATGAGTCCAGAATCCCTTTCAGACGTTTCACCCATCCATTCGCGCAAACCCCGGAGGCAGAGCGAACTGTTCGCCCAGACCGTCGAGTTCAAGCACACTCCAGTCAATACCCTGGCGCTCTTGGGTGTTGGTGTCGGGCTATCACAGGTGGTCGACCCGATGTTGCTGGCACGGGCCATGGGCATCAAGCAATCACGAGCTCGAAGTTGGGCGCTCCGTGCGTCGGGACTCGTGTTGGCGCTGGTCAGCTCTCGAGCATTGTCGGGCGGGTTCGGGCGAACACGGGCGCCTTGGTCCGGGAACGTGCATTTGACGAGCAGCATCACCGTCGCCAAGAGCCCGATGGAGGTCTACTCGTACTGGCGAGATTTCTCGAACCTGCCTCGGTTCATGGCGCACCTGCAAACGGTGACGGTAGAGGGGGAGCAATCGACCTGGCGCGCGCGGCTGCCCGCGAACATGCAGCTGGAGTGGCGTGCTGAGCTAACCGCGGACATGCCAGCCGAACGTATCATGTGGCGGACACTCGAGGGCTCCCAGCTGGTCAGCCATGGAGGTGTTTCTTTCCGACCCGCACCTGGAAATCGCGGGACCGAGATACATCTCTCGCTCACGTTCGAGCCCCCCGCGGGCAGATTGGGGAGGGCGTTCGCGACGCTATTTCGCAACTACTCGAACGCTCACATCCAGGCGGACCTGCGGCGTTTCAAGCAGTTGATGGAGACGGGTGAGGTAACCGACGCCGGCAATCAGCCCGCGGAAATTCAATTTGGCCGTAGCCACGGCAATGCGGGGCACGGCGCGTCCATGCAGGAAGGCAGGGCATCATGAAGGCCAATTGTTGGATGGGTAAACACAAGGTCAGCGTGCAGGACGTCCCGGACCCACGCATCATTTCGCCGCGTGACGCGATCGTCAAAGTCACGAGTACCGCGATCTGCGGTTCGGACCTGCATTTGTACGACGGCTGCATTCCCAGCATGAAGCGCGGCGACATCATCGGCCACGAGTTCATGGGTGAAATCGTAGAGCTGGGCTCTCAGGTGAAGAATCTGTCGATCGGCGATCGAGTCGTGGTTCCGTTCCCGATTGCGTGTGGCGCTTGCAACGCGTGTGAGCGAAACCTGTTCTCGCTGTGCGAAAACTCGAATCCAAACGCCGCGCTGGCCGAGGAACTCTGGGGCCATTCACCTGCAGGGTTGTTCGGATATTCCCACTTGTTGGGTGGCTACGCGGGGGGGCAAGCAGAGTACGTCCGTGTGCCATTCGCCGACGTAGGACCTTTACAGATTCCGAGTCACTTGCCCGACGAGCAAGTCTTGTTTCTCTCCGACATCTTCCCTACTGGGTACATGGCGGCCGAGATGTGTGAGATCAAGCCGGGCGATGTGATCGCTGTCTGGGGAGCGGGGCCGGTGGGGCAATTGGCGATCGCCAGCGCGCGTCTGCTCGGCGCCGAGAGAGTGATCGCCATCGACTGCCATGCCTACCGGCTCAAGATGGCAAAAGAGAAGGCAGGGGCTACGGACGTCATCAACTACGAAAAGGCGGATGTGCACGAAGCTCTGATGGAGCTCACTGCCGGACGCGGGCCTGACGCGTGCATCGACGCCGTGGGCATGGAGGCCCACGGGCACGGTCCGCTGTTTGCTGCCGACCGAGTCAAACAGGCCTTGATGATTGAGACCGATCGTCCAACGGTCTTGCGCCAAGCCATCCGCAGCTGTCGCAACGGCGGCATCATCTCCATCGTCGGGGTCTACGGGGGATTCATCGATACCTTCCCGATTGGGGCAATCGTGAATCGCTCGCTGACGCTCAAGAGTGGACAGTGCCACGTTCAACGCTACTTGCGCCCACTGCTTGCTCGCATCGAAAGCGGTCAGATCGATCCGAGTTTCGTCGTCACGCATGTGCTGCCTCTCGAGCAAGCAGCGCGCGGCTATGAGATGTTCCTGAACAAGGAAGACGGCTGCGAGAAGGTCGTCCTCAAAGCCGCCTGAACTTTTGCCCCTGCTTCGATGCTCGTTGCGTCGAAGCAGGGTAAACCTAGCGCTTGCAGTGCCGAGGGCTTGGGCCGTTCGTCACATCCATCCACCCAGCGTCAAGCGGGCAGCTATGATCGTGGCCTTGGAGTCGCCGCTGAGATCTTGATCGAGAGCGGGGCCGAAACCGAGAAAGAAGTGGTTGACCGGCTGGAAGAGAAACGGGACGAACAAGTTCAGTTGCACGCTGGTGTTGCTGGTTTCGGCATCGCCGCCAGCGATTCCCACATTGTCGTTGGTGATGCTGGTGTTCGCAAACGAAAGACCCACCTTGGGCCAGAGCGAGAAGCGATCCGACAGCGGTATGTCGTAGCCCACCCGGGGGCCAATGCTGAATGCGGTCGACTTGTAGTTTCCCGTCGAGGTGTGATCGAGCCCGACGAAGCCGCCGATCGAGAAGTAATCGGCGACGAAATAGTCGACTGCGGGCCGCAAGATGATGGTGGTCGTCGAATCGTCTGCGCCGCTGATGGTCGTGTTGGAGATCGAAAGCCCGGCATCGCTGGATATGACGAGTTGCCCCTGGTTGCCAAAAGTCCCCGCAGGCGAATTGTCGCGCACATAGGGGCGATTCTCTTCGGCTTCCGCTTTTGCGCTTGCCAGCAGCGTCAGATTGAAAAGTGCGAATGGAACGAATGCGGATTTAGTCTTCATACATGGTGTAAGTGCACCATCTGTGCCGACCTTTGGGGGTGCGCCCGCAGGCTGCCGCGTCACGAATGGGAGGGCTCGGAGCTGTTTACTTGGAGCGCGCTCGCTTTTCGGTCTTGGTGCCCTGCTTCGAAGGCTTGGCAGACGTCCGGCGTAGGCCCGGTTTGGGCCGGCTGCGCGTGGCGTGGGCACGCGCATCGGCATTCTCACTCGGTACGTGTGGCGCGGACTCGGTTTCGTCTGTGCGTTGGAGATCGAAACCCGACTCGCTCAATCGTTGTTTGAGTACGTCCATCAGATCGATCACGTTGCCCTGGCTGCGCTCTGGGGCAGCGTGCGCTGGGGGATGTACGACGTCTTTGCCGAGCTTGGCTTTGCGAGCGGCCAACTCGGCAATCCGTTCGGTGTGTTCATCGGTCAGCTCGGCTGTCGGCAATTTCTCGAGTTGCAACGCCGCGACTCGCTTTCGAAAGTCGCGCACGCGCTCCACTGGGGGCTGAGCAACTTTGGGGAGACCAATGCTGGCGGCAGACCGCACGTACTCTGCAAAGCGCAGAGTCTCGGCCCGCAGCAATCCATTCATCGCGAAGATGGCGACCCAATGCGCGCGCTCTCGCATCACGAACGTCGCGATTCCGGCGCGCGCGTGGGTCTGCAGCGCGCGGGCCAAGAGCGCGTAGGCTTTCCCCGAGTCAGCACTGGGCACGAGGAAGTACGCGCGTTCGAAATACACGGGATGAACGCTTGCTTCGGGGACGAAGAGTCGCAAGTCGATTTCCCGGCTCTTGGCGGGATCGAGCGCTTCGAGCTCTTCGTCGCTGACTACGACGTACTGCCCAGCGCTCGTTTCGTAGCCTCGCACGATGTGCTCTTGGGGGACTTCCTGGTCGTCTTTGGGGCAGTAGTAGTGGCGCTGTACCGTGCGACCCGCGTTGCCCAGCAGTCGCAGCCCCCTGACGACCGGGCGCGTTGCGGGTAGTAGGTCAACGGGGATGCTGACGAGGCCGAACGTGAGCGTGCCCGACCAGAATGCGCGTGGCTGGGCAGTATCCTCGTCGGCTGGTTGTTCGATGGCGTCGGGTTCAGGCACTCTTGCGCTCCTTCCTCCGTGACTTCGATCGCGCATCGGGCTGCTTGTGCGGCTTACTGGTCGCCAGCGCCTCGAGGCTGCGCGCGAGCGCATCAGTCAGTGAAGAGGTGGGTCGCTTGCTCGAAGGGGGGGCGGCAAGCTCCGTTGTGCTTCCTTTGGCTTTGGCTTCGATCAGCTCGAGGACGCGTTGTCGATGCTCGTCTTCGAACGTCGACGGTTCGAACTCCCCAAACAAGGCTTCGATCAACTGATTGGCCATCTTGAGCTCGCGCTCGTCGAAAGCGCGCGCCGGGGCCGCCACGCGCGGCGTGAGCAACACCTCGTCGCGGTTGCGCAGGGTGGTCAGCATCAAGTAGCCGGAGTTAGAGAACAGCGCGCCGTGGTAGATGCGCTTGCGCATCACCCAGCGAGCGAGACCTGCGCACTGTTCTTCTTGCAATACTTGGGCAAGCGCAGAATAGTCCGCTCCATCGCCATCGTTGCCGAGATAGTAAGGACGCACGTACCACACCGGATCGATCGCCGCCAAGGGCACGAAAGCGCTGATTTGGATGCTGCGGGAGGCCTCAGGGACTAGCGCTTCCAGCTCTTCATCGCTGATGACTACGAATCCCCCGTCGTCCAGTGGATAGCCCTTTTGAACCGAGCCGGCGGGTTGTTCTTGGTCACCTTCGACCTGTACCCAGCGCTGCTTGAGACGCGTGCCGTCTGCATCGTGCAGCAAATTGAAATGGACGGCGGCATCCTCGACCGCGGCATATACTTTCACCGGCATGACGGCATCTGCCACTTCTAGTCTGCCGTTCCAAATCGAGCGTGCTGCCATCGTTACTGCTCCCGCGTCATGCCGTTGATGTGTGCCGGATCTGCCGAGCGGCAGCCTCGAAGTCTGCCCAAGGATCGGCTTCGAGCCTCGCCAAGCGAGTGGCGACACTGCGTACGTCGAAGCTCAAGGGGCGATCGGCAGACTCGAGTTCTCTCCAGGTTAGTGGAGTGGATACGCTGGCGCTGGGATTGTCGCGTGTAGAGAACGGACAGACCGCCGTTGCGCCGCGCCCATTGCGCAAATAGTCGAGGAAGATCTTGCCCTGACGCTTTTGCTTCGTCATCGTCGTCAGATACTTCGCGGGTTCAGCTGCCGCGAGCGCACTGACGAGGGCCTTGCAGAAAGCCTTGGCCTCGTCCCAATCCGCTTTCGGGACTACGGGCGTCACGACGTGCAGACCTTTGCCTCCCGTAGTCTTGACGAAACTCGTCAAACCGGCGCGCGTGAGAGCGTCGCGCACGGTGAACGCTGCTTCGACGACGGCGCGCCAGCCGACGGTGGGATCCGGATCGAGATCGAACACCAGGCGATCTGGGTACTCTACGCGATCGATCTTTGCTCCCCAGGCATGGATCTCGAGCGCATCGAGTTGTACGAGTGCCAACAGGCCTTCCAGGTCGCTGATGAACAGATGGTGCTTGGCCCCGGATTTTTCCGGGATCGCAGCGGTGTGAATCGCCTCGGGCATGCCACGAGACGGATGCTTTTGGAAAAAGCATCCGGAGCCTGCACCGGCGGGACAGCGCCGGATCATGAGTGGGCGCTCGGACACGTGCGGGAGCATCCAGCTCGCCACGCGCGCGTAGTGGGTCGCGAGATCGAGTTTGGTGACGCCGCTCTGTTGAAATAAGACGCGCTCGGGGTGACTCAAGCGCGGCTTGGCGGAGGTGAACGTTGCTGGATCGGATAGACGGGCTGGGTCGGGGTTCTCGGGACGGGAGCGAGTCGTTTTTCGAGGCTGCGACGGCTGACCTTGGACGGCAGCGGCCGTGACGGAATTGCGCACCGGCTCCTCGTGGACGTCGCTCGCTGGTTTGTCTTGGCGGAGCCCCAAAAACGCAGCCTGCCGCAGAAGGCCGTCGCGGGTGCGTTCGGCGAAGCGCACTTCAGCCACGAGCTTCGGCTCAATCCACTTTACGTGTTTCGATGCCAGCCGCGGTCGGGATGCAAACGGACATTGCGCCTGGGCGAGTGGCTTCATGCGCTGCGCGAGTTCCAACAGAGAGCGCTCGCTGAACCCCGTACCCACCTTCCCGACATACGTGAGTCCCTGATCGGTCCAAAGTCCCAAAAGCAGGGCGCCGAAGTGATGGCGCGAACCCGCGGGGGCGGTATAGCCGCCGATCACGAATTCCTGGCGCTGGCCGCATTTGCATTTGCGCCAATCGCCGTTGCGATCCGAGCGATACGCGCTGTCCGCGCGTTTGGCGATCGTGCCCTCGAGGCCCAGCTCGCAGGCGCGCTGGAAGAATTGCGGGCCATGACCGACGACGTGTTCACAGAAGCGTAGACGTCGCTTGTTGCTGGCGTCATTGCAGAGGCGCTGCAGCAATGCTTTGCGCTTGCTCAAAGGCAGTGAGCGCAAGTCGTAACCGTTGGCGAACAGAAGATCGAAAGCAACGTAGACGCAGGCCTCGTCTTTGCCTTCTTCGAGCGAATTTTGGAGTTGTTGGAAATCGCTGACGCCCTGTTCATCGAAGACGACGACCTCGCCGTCGATGATCCCGCTGATCAGACCGAGGGAGCTCACCGCACCAGTCACGAGCGGCAACTTCCCACTCCAGTCGTTGCCGCGTCGAGACAGCAACGCTGTCTTGCCGCCGTCGACCCGCGCGAGCATGCGGTAGCCGTCCAGCTTGATCTCGTGGAACCACTGGGCACCCGTGGGCGCTTCATCGGTGAGCAGGGCCAGCTGCGGCCCGACGAAAGCAGGTAACTTACCGCGCGTTGCGCCGCTTGTCTCGAGTTCGGTCTGAAACACTCTGCGCGCTTCGTCGCGCGTTGCAGAACCTGGGCTGGCTGCGCCGCCGTTGTCGGGGGCTGCCTGCGCCGTTTCGCTCAAGCCGCGCCCGGTGATCACGCTGTTCGGCGCGGCCCTCAGTAAGCTATCGCCAGTGCCGGCTCGGGCTTCGTCATCTTTGCGCTTGATCAGCAGCCAGCGCTGACGGCCTGCTTTGTCCGGTTTGCCCGCCTTGAGCAAAGTGAACCCACCGCGCAGTTTGTGTCCGTCGAGGCTGAACCGAAGATGGCCATCTCTGAGCATCTTGGAAACATCACCATCCGGATGCCAGGTGCCGCGATCCCAGACCAGAACCGTTCCGGCACCGTATTGACCTTCGGGGATGGTGCCCTCGAAGGTCCCGTAGTCGAGCGGGTGGTCCTCCACTTGCATTGCCAAGCGTTTGACCCTGGGATCCAGACTTGGGCCCTTGGGCACCGCCCAGCTCAACAGGACGCCCTCGTGTTCCAGCCTGAAGTCGTAGTGCAATGCGCGCGCGTCGTGCTTCTGAACGACGAACACGCCGCCACCCGCACTCGCGACCGCCCCCATCGGCTCTCGCGTCTTCGAGAAGTCGCGCTTGCGCCGGTATTGCTGTAACGCGGTCATCGGCCGAGCTCGAGCTCTGCGGGGACTGCTCGGGGTTATCGCTCCGTCAAAAGACGAGTGCCGCTTGGAGCCCAGCCGTGCCCCAGCTCACCCCATTATCGTTTTGGGTGGCGAGCATGGTGGCAATGCCCGCGTGCACGCCGATGTCGATCAGGGGGATCATCGTGAAATCGAGCGCCAGGCCAGCGTCGAGGGTAGGGGCGGTGCGATCTTGCCACCCATCGATGTGACCTACGCCGACATGCGCGAAGATCGAAGGCTCGATGATCTTGCCGACAGCTAGGCGTCCGCCAGCGAAGCCGCTGTAGATGCGTGAGTCGGGAGCGCCACTGAACGTCTCGTAATTGCCACCGATCTCGGGGATCAGCGTGAGCAATACCAGATCGAACTCGCGGCCTATGCGCACCGCGCCTCCGGTTCCGCCCGACAGATCCGCATGACCAAACGAAGCCGCGTAGTCGAAGTCGACGCCAATGTGAGTGCGTCCCACGCCGTCATGGTCCGCGCGCGAATTCTCATCGGCTGCCGCGGGGCTGGCAAAGGTGAACGAGGCGAGCACGCTCCCAAGTACGAGGGCCAGATACGCGGCCCGTGACCTCCGTGCGAGTGAGAAGGGAACGCCTTGCGGCATGAGGCGGCGCAGGAACGAACGAATGACTGTGAGGCAGGACATGCTCCAAGACGAAGCAAAGCGCGTGCCGGCGCGCAGGATCATCGCTCTCAGCGGCCGCGCTGCTTTGCGTGACGGCATCTGTCAGCCGAGTTGATCTCGCTGGGGCATGTTTGCCTCGTGCGTTGCGCGACTAGACTGATCTGCTCGCCGCTCACGATTGCCACGGGGCACTAGCTCTCGTCCTTGGCGTCGTGCGTGGGCTTGCACGTATTCGGCTCCGAGAAACAAAACGAACGCGGAGTAGTAAACCCAAACCACCAATACGATCAGGGCGCCGGCGGCGCCGTACGCAGAGCCCACTGCGACCTTGCCCAAATACAGGCCGAGTAATGTCTTGCCGATGGTGAACAGCAGCGCCGTGACCCAGGCACCGGTGATGACGTCGCGCCATTGAACCACCGCGTCTGCGACGTACTTGAAGAGCAAAGCGAAGAGCAGCGTCACGACGATCGATGACGCAATGAAGTTCAGAACCTGGAGCAGCCACTCGCCGCCAGGAAGCGCGGGCGCCAGCACGTCGCTCAGGCCGCTCGTCAGGACCGAAGCCAGCAACACGATGAGCAAGACGAGCGCGGCACCCAGCACCATCAGCAACGACCAAAGGCGATCGCGCAGCTCCGTCACGAGCAGGCTGCCTTGGCGCGGAGGGATGTCCCAAACGGTGTTGAGCGCCGCTCGCAATTCGACGAACACGCCGGACGCTCCGATCAGCAACACGGCGATCCCGATCAGGTTGCCCATGCTGCTCGCGCTCGAGGTTTGTGCCTGCGCTAGCACGAAGTCGATGCCGCTCGAGGCTTGCTTGCCGATGAAGCGAGAGAGCTCGACCGCCAACTGTTCACGAGCCGCGTCAGCACCGACCACCCAACTCGTGACACTGACCCCGAGCACGAGCAGTGGCGCCAAAGCGAGCAAGCTGTAATACGCGAGCGCTGCAGCCAAACGCGGTACATTGTCATTCGACCAGGCACTGAGCGCCTCGCGCAGTGTCGCCCAGGTTTCGCTCAATCGGGTCACATCGAACTGCATGCATAGCCCGTTCCCACTCGAGCGGTCCCCTGGCGAGCTCACGGCACCCCTCTTGCACACGCGTACGAGTGTACGAGCTGTTCAGGTGCAGCCAACCATGGTCCGGCGCTGCTCGTCAGGTGCAGCTCAACAGATGGGAGCCAAGTCGATGTCGAAAGCCACAGCAGTCCCAATCGATGGAGCAGATCCGCTCGTCGTGTCGATGCGTTGCGACACATGCGGGAACATTTACGACAAGGGATTCACCGTATTACTCCGTAACGGTCAGAAGCTCGCCTTCGACTGCTTCGAATGCGCGATCAGCAAGCTAGCGCCCTGTTGTGCCAGCTGCGAATGTCGAGTGATCGGGCATGGCGTCGAGGCCAACAATCGCTTTTACTGTTGCGCGCACTGCGCGCGCAAAGAAGGCGAAGTCGGTCTGCACGATCGGGCCAGCGGGGGCGAGGCGCGCTGATGGCTTCCGTGATCAGACCTACATCCGCGGTAAGTGCGAGGCACGCCGACGAACAGCACGCCCGCGAAGAATCCGAAGTGGCCGGGGCCCGAGTAGATTCCGACGCCAGCGCGAGGCAGGCTTCGGGAGTAGGGCGCTTGGCGTCTCCCCGGGTGATCGTGCCGCTCGCTTGTTGTGCGGCTGTGTTTGGTGCGGTGATCGCTAGCATTACTCTCAGGGGGCTACTGCGGCGCAAGATCGTGTTGCTCGAGCTCACGCTCCCGCCCGATCCCGAGGCCATGGGCCCTGTGCAACCAACGCTGGCACGTTCGGCGTTGGCCGCGGGAGTCCACGCTCTGTGGCCTCCCTTGGCAGACGCGCTAGCTCACAAAGTCTCCGAGGTGTTAGCGGCGCGTTTGGATCATTTCGCTCCAGCGGACGCGAGCGCTCCCGGATCGGCGCCACGCGCCAAGCACTGAGCCAAGAGCAGGTCTCAGGGTTCACCCCTCCGGTGCTCTGGACCTGCTCATGAACTACGGGGAGCTCTGCGACTCGTAACGTTCGAGTTTTCGATACAGCGTACGCCGATCGAGTCCCAACAGCTTCGCTGCTTGTAACTTGTTACCGCCTGCGAAGCGCAGCACCCGTTCGATGTAGCGACGCTCCACCTCCTCGAGGTTCAAGACGTGATCCGAATCGAATTCCGCCAGGGCGGCTTTGGGCTGGGTCTCGGCGGTCGTCAGCTTTTCTGGCAAATCATCGACCGTGATTTGTTCGAAACGCGCCAAGGCCACG
This sequence comes from Polyangiaceae bacterium, assembly GCA_036263015.1. Classification (GTDB taxonomy): domain Bacteria; phylum Myxococcota_A; class Polyangia; order Polyangiales; family Polyangiaceae; genus SZUA-265. The sequence goes on from DATAHU010000269.1 coordinate 16,612, forward strand.
GCGCGCTCCATCCAATTCTCCAACTGCCGCACGTTGCCGACCCAATCGTAAGTGAGCAACTTCTTGGCGGCCTCGGGCGAAACGCCGGTCACGGGTTTACCCATGCGCTCCCCGAAGCGCCGGACGAAGTGTTGAGCCAACAATAGAACGTCGTTGCCACGGGAGCGCAGGGGCGGAACGTGGATGTGGACCACGTTCAACCGGTAATAGAGGTCTTGACGAAAGCGACCTTCTTCGACTTCCTGGTCGAGGTCACGGTTCGTCGCGGCGATGATCCGCACGTCGAACGGCGTCTCGGTGCTGCTGCCGACGGGGCGAACCCGGCGCTCCTGTAAGACTCGCAGTAGCTTGGCTTGCATCGCCAGGGGCATCTCACCGACCTCGTCCAACAACAGAGTGCCGCCGTTGGCCTCCTCGAAAAGCCCCTTGCGCGCCGTTTTGGCGTCGGTGAACGCCCCGCGAGTATGCCCAAAGAGTTCACTTTCCAGTAAGTTCTCGGGCACCGCGGCGCAGTTGATCGCGACGAAGGGTTTGTCGGCGCGCTGGCCCTCGAGGTGTAACGCTTTGGCGACCAACTCTTTTCCGGTTCCGCTCTCCCCGGTCAACAGCACCGACGTGTCGGTATCGCTCACGCGCCGGATCAGTTCGTGGAGTTTGACCATGACCGAGCTCTGCCCGATCAACTCTCCGGCGATGCGCGGGCGAGCCGTCTCGCGGCGCAGGCGCTTGAGTTCTTCCTTGAGCTCGCGATGGTGCATCGCGCGTTCCAAGGAGTGAGCCAAGACGCCCATGTCGATGGGCTTGTTCATGAAATCGCATGCACGGGCGCGCAGGGCCGAGATCGCGGCGTCCATGCAGCCGAAGCCCGTGATGATGATGATCGGGATGTCGGGACGCTTTTCAATCACCCGACGACACAGCTCGATCCCGGACATCCCCTCCAAGTTCAAGTCGGTGACGACCGCGTCGTATTCGTCGCTCTGCAGCGCGTCGAAGGCCTCCTCCGCGCGTGCCATCCAGGTTACGTCCCAGCCGCGAGCTCGCAGCGCTTCCTGTAACAATTCCCCCATGTCTCCATCGTCATCGACGACCAGCAGACGTTTGCTCATCCGATCCATCCTTTGAGATTGCACGTCGCGAATCGATCCAAGGGTAGCTCCCCACCCCACAGGGGGCCACGCCGGTCTCCGCGAACTCGGGCACTAGGCTCCGAGCGCTCGTGCGTTTGGGCAAGTGACTTCTTTTAGCCGAAGTAATTCGGGTTGAAATTCATTTGGACGCCTTGTACTCGTCTTCGCCCGGAAAATCAGCTTACACTCCGCTGGCCATGACCACCGCCCCGTCACGACAGCGCCGCGTTCTCGTCGTCGATGATGACGACGATTCGCGTGAGTTACTAGAGGAATTGTTGAACCTTTCGGGTCACTGCGCGGTGACCGCCGCAAGTGCGGCGGAGGCGCTAGACAAAATCACGAGCGAAAAACCCGATTTGGCTCTGATCGATTTGTCGCTACCCGACGCCGACGGCTGCGAGGTTGCGCGTCAGGTTCGCGAGCGCCTGGGGCGGGACATTCGCTTGGTTGCGCTCACGGGTTACTCTGACCCGGTGACGCGCCAGAGGGCATTCGACTCGGGGTTTGATCGATTCGTCGTCAAGCCGCTGATCGGCAACACGCTCGAAGCGTTGCTGCTCGAGTAGCGGCTCCGTGCCAATTAAACGCTCTGCGAATTTTCCGCGCGATTCTCTTGAGCATAGCTCTTGAGCTTGCGGTAGAGCGTACGTCGATCGAATCCCAAGATCTTTGCGGCTTGCGTCTTGTTGCCGTTGACCGCATTGAGCACCTTGTTGGCGTAACGCTCTTCCACGACGTGCATCGGCGGAAAGTCCGCAGGGCTCGTCGCAGCGACGAAGGTTTCGGTCAGCCGCTGCGTGCGCAGCTTCGCCGGCAGATCATCCAACGTGATCTCGTCGAAACGCGCCAACGCAACTGCACGTTCCATGCAGTTCTCGAGCTGGCGAACGTTGCCGGGCCATGAATAGCTGACGAGTCTCTCGGCGACGAGGTGCCCCACGCGGTTGACGGCTTTGCCCGAACGCGCTGCAGCGCGCTGCAGGAAAAACTGCGCCAAGAGCAGGACGTCGTTGGCGCGCTCGCGCAGCGCCGGCACGTCGATCTTCACGACGTTGAGTCGATAGTACAGGTCCTCGCGGAAGGTCTTTTCCTGCACCAAACGCTCCAAATCGCGATTGGTGGCCGCGATCAGTCGGGCGTCGAACGGCACTTCCTGACTCGAGCCGATGGGGCGGACTTTGCGCTCTTGCAGCGCGCGCAAGAGCTTGGCCTGCATTCCAAGCGACATCTCCCCGACCTCGTCCAGGAAGACCGTCCCGCCGTCGGCCTCGACGAACAAGCCCCCGCGAGCATTGCGAGCGTCCGTGAACGCACCCTTGGTGTGACCGAACAACTCGGCCTCGAGCAGATTCTCCGGGAGGGCAGCGCAGTTGACCGCAAGAAACGGTCCCGTGCGGCCGCTTCGCTCGTGCAAGGCGTGGGCGACGAGCTCCTTGCCCGTTCCGCTTTCACCGCAAATCAGCACGCTGGTATCCGTAGCCGCGACGCGCAGAATCAAGTCCTGCATGCGTTTGAGCGCTTCGCTCTCGCCAACCATTCCTCCGAGTTCCCTGACGTCAGAGCTCGGGCGCAGCCGCTTGAGCTCGCCGTTCAACGCATGATGATGCAGCGCGCGGTCCAAAGTGTTTTTGAGCGAATCGAGCGACATCGGCTTCGTCAAGAAGTCATGAGCCCCTGCTCGCATGGCTCGGACTGCGTGGTCGAGCGTGCCGAAGCCAGTCATTACGACCACGACCAAGTCCGGACGCTGTTCGAGGGCGCGCTGGCAGAGCTCGAGGCCGTCGATGCCTTCCATGTGGACGTCGGCCAGCAAGACGTCGAAGTCTTCCTGACGTAGTAGTTCGAGTGCTTCGAGCGCAGACTGCACGCAGCGCACGTTGTGACCTTGTTTGCTCAGGGCAGCAAAAGCGAGTTCACACATCTCTGGATCGTCGTCGACCACCAAGATGTAGCCCGTGAGCGCGGGGACTTGTTGCGCTTCTGGTCTGCTCTGCCGCTGAGGAATGGGACTGGGGCTAGTTGGGATGGTGTTGGGGTAATCCATACTGCCACGCTGTTGCACGTCTCATGCCTCATGTGCGCGGCGGGATTTGCTGTCGTCCGAGCTACTATTGTGGGGCAAACTGCCTCATTCGCACGGCGAAGTGAGGCATTCCTGCTTGCACAAACGCGCTTCGGGCTCACCCGGAGCTCGGACTAGAGGTGTCTGCTGCGTGCTGATGAGGGGCTGTCGTGGCGGTTGAGGCTCAGGGTCGGGCGGACCGCAGGCCAATGCTACGAACGCCAGCATCACTACAGGTCTCATGGCGTTTGGTCCTTGGCGTTTAGTCGTGGTGGCAAGTAAACGCTAGGTTGCAGGCCGGCGGCCGACGATCAGCGATATCAACGCCAACACCAGGAACAGGAAAAACAGGACTTTTGCGATACCCGCGGCGCCAGCAGCCAGGCCACCGAAGCCGAAGAGTGCTGCCAGCAGAGCAATGACCAGGAACACGGCGCTCCAGTACAACATGACGTTCTCCTTCAAATGCATGTCGAAGCATGCGGTTCACGCCCGGACGATCCGAGCTTAGAGCCGCTTGTGCAGCGCCTATGCCAGCTTGCTCGACTGGGATGGGGTCGAGTCACGGACGGCACGATCGAGCTCTTCTCGGCTCTGATCACGTGTAGCGGTCAGCACGATTGGCGGCGCAAGCGCGACAAAGTCCGTGGCATTCTTGAGGGCTGAGGCATGCCCGGGCGCAACGTTTTTACACCTCCGCCGTTCGCGCTGTCGAGCGCAGTGGGGGCCCAAGATCCTCCCGCCAGTCGGGAGCGGCTCCCTTCTTGCATAACCTTCCAACGGCTGAGCGCTCTGCGTCCTCGACCCCCGTCATGACTTCATCAGAACTTACTGCTCCTTCTTTCGGCAACGACTGGCCCGGCGCTTCGCCGCCCAAGGCCAACGGCGAGGCCGTCGTGATCGAGGTCATCGACGCTCAAGAACCGCCGCTTCCCGAGCAGTACACACTGCCCGAGCCGGGAGACGTGATCGACGGCAATTACCGCGTCACGGGCGAATTGAGTCGCGGCGCGATGGGCGTGGTGCTCTCAGCCTTCGACGAGCGTTTACGTCGCAACGTGGCAATCAAGGTCATACGCGCAGAGTTGTTTCATGCTGGCTTCGTGCGTCAATTCTTGCACGAGGCGCGCGCGATGGCGCGCGTGAGTCATCCTCACGTCGTGGCGATCTACGCGTTGGGAGAGTTTCGAGGTGCCCCGTACTTCGTGATGGAGCGGATTGACGGCAGCACGCTCGAAGCTTGGCTGAGTCAGAATCCAGTCCCTTCGCGCGTCGACTCAGACGCACCAGGCGGAGCCCCCTCGCTCGCGGTCGACCTCGAGACGCGCTTGAGGCTGTTGAGCGAGCTGTGCAGCGGTGTCGAAGCGATTCACGCGGCTGGCGCGGTGCACCGCGATCTGAAACCGGGCAACGTCTTGCTCGATCAGCATTTGCAGTGTCGAGTTGCGGATTTTGGCTTGTCGGTGTTTGGCGATGATGTGCCGCCCGAGGTTGCGGGCACGATTGCGTATCTCGCGCCCGAGTTGATGTTGCTGATGGGGGAGCGGCGTCAGATTCACGCCATCTCCGACGTCTATTCGCTGGGTTGTATCGCGTACGAATTGCTCACCGGTCAGCATCCAAGCCGCGAACGCGGGTTGAACTCTGGAATTCGGCGCGCCTCGGAAGTGCTGCCGCCCAGCGCGCTGCGTCCCGATTTGCCCCCCGGTATGGACCAAGTGATCCTGTCTGCGCTCAACGCGGATCCCGAGGAGCGCACTCCAACCGTGACGGCCTTCGCGTGCGCCTTACGAGAACTGCGCTCGGTGAGACCCGATCGAGTCTTGATCGTCGAGGACGACCCGGACTTCAGCGAACTCTTGCGCGAAACCCTGGCGGCCAAATTCCCAGCCGCCGAGGTCCACTGCGTAGACAACGGGGTGGCCGCGTTAGCGTGGGTAGATGAACACCCGGCTGCGGTCGCTCTGATAGACTTGCAAATGCCGACCATGGACGGCATTGCCCTGACTCGGGCTCTGCGGGAACGCCCTCATGCGAGTGCGATGCCGATCATCGTCCTCAGTGGCGGTGGAGGGGCTAGCGAATGGAAGAAGCTTGCTTCGCTCGGCGCTGATCGCTTCTTGCTCAAACCCGTTAACCTCGATGACGTTGCTGCGATCATCGAACGCACGATGCGCGAGCGACGCGCGTCCTGACCACGGCAGCCGAAGCAGCCCGTTACGTCAATCGGGCTGCTACATCAATTGGGCTACCCGCAGAAGCGTCGAGGTTCCGCTGCTTGGGCGGCGGAACCTCGAGCAGGAAATTCAGTCCGCGTCGTCGACTGCTTTGTTCAGATCGTCCCACTGCTTCTCGAGGCCGTTCTTGACACCATCCCATGTCGTTGCGGAGGCGCTCTCGATGGCTTGATAGTTCGTGGAGAAGTCTGCGCGCATTTGCCGAATTCGCGGCAATTTGGCTTCCAAATCGGCCTTCTCCTTGGGCTTGGCGGTCTTCGTTTCAGCTTCGAGATCTGCGATCTTGCGATCCAACGTCACGAGCCGGTCGGTGGTCGTGTGTCGGTAGTCTTCTCGCATCTTCTGGAAGTCCGCGTTAGCCTGAGCAACTTTCTTGTCCGCCTCGGCTTGAGCAGCCACGACCTTGTCGCGCGCGTCGCGATTGGCCTTGTCGATCTCGCGATTGGCCTCGGCTTGGGCGCCATTGGCGTCCTTCTGCTTGTCGGCAGCGTTCTCGCAACCAACTGCGAATAACAAGAAGATCAAGGCACACGAGCTGTACTGTCTGGTCATATTGTCCTCCTGAAGTACTGTCCTGCGTAACGAAAGACCGCTACTAACAAGGCACTGACAGCGTACTAGCAAGCCGTATGCCCAATGCGATTGGCCATCGGGAGAGCGAATTCGTCACTGTTCAGGTTCGCGGCTGCGGCAAAACGTTACCCTCGAGCGCTCACGCCCCCACCGACCCGTCCCACTCGCGTTTGGCGGCGTCGCCTATCGCACCGAACGGGTTGAAACCCGAGCAAAGACAACGCCGCACCGAGCACGGAACTTGCTCCGCTTGTCGGTGACAGGTTGTTACTTGTGAACGGGAGCCAGCGAATGAGCTCAAAGTTACAGTTGGCGCGAACATTGTCGGTCACGCAGACTACGTCGAGCGGGCCGCGGGCCATTCAACGGATGGATCGGTCAGGCGATCTGATTGCCGGTAAGTGGCGTTTGATCTCCAGCCTGGGCAATGGCGGGGCAGGGAGCGTCTATGTGGCTGAACACCACAACGGAAAACGTGTGGCGCTCAAACTCCTCAATCGCGAGTTCGCTCAGGACGGTGAAGTCAGGAAGCGGTTTCTATTCGAGCCGATCGCCACCAATCGTGTGCGTCACCGCGGAGTCGTCAGCGTCCATGACGACGGCGTTACGACCGAAGGTCTACCGTTCTTCATCATGGACCTGGTGGAGGGGGAGACGCTCGAGCAAATCGTCGAGCGCGAGGGACCGCTTCACAGTGCGGCAGCGCTCGCGTTGGCGGCTGAGCTGTTGGATATCCTCGTGGCGGTCCACGCAGCGGGAGTCGTTCACCTCGATGTAAAGCCATCGAATGTACTGATCTCGAAGACTGGCCAAGTGTTTCTGCTCGACTTCGGTGTGGCCCGTGTTGCCGAGGGTCCCAACTTCAATCGCGACGGATTGAGCGTAGGGACGCCGATGTTCATGTCGCCCGAGCAAGCCAACGCCGATTGGACGACGGTCGATGAACGCAGCGATTTGTGGGGAGTGGGCGCTGTGGTGCGCTACGCGCTCACCGGCAAATGTTTGAGGACGGGAACGACGCTCGAAGAAGTGATGAAAGAGGCCCGCGAAAAGCCGGTGTCGTCGGCTCGCAATTTGGGCTTGTCACCCGTCTTGAGCTCTTGGCTCAATCGGGCGCTAGCCTTCCGTCCGGAGCGACGGTTCGCCTGCGCCCAGTCGATGTTGCGTGCCTTGGAGCAGATGCGCGGACAGCTGCACCTCGGTAACCCAGCATTGGCTCAGCAACACAACGGGCCGCCCGCGAGTGTCCCCGTCCGGCCACGCTCGCGTCTGCGAGCCGCTAGTGGTGCCTGTGCAGTCGCGCTACTGCTGCCGGCAGTGACAGGCCTGGTCGTAAGTCTGGTGAGTTTACCCGCCGCCAGCAATGAGGCGTCGCTGTCTTCGGCCGAGGTTGCAAGCCCCGCCGCGCCCACACTCAACATGTCGCCCGTGGTCTTGTCGGCTGGGGATTCGTCGCGCGCAGCGCAGCCACACCCAGCCCCGCCGTCGCCGACGGTGCCGCCAGCTCCCAGCCCGGCTCCCGTGCCTACGCCCGCGCCCACTCCTTCCAACCCGCCGGTGCCGGTGCGTCATCTCGGCAAGCCGTCTCGAGTCGTTTACCCGAGACCGTCAGCTTCCCAGGACGACATTCTCGCTTCCAGAGGCATCGTTTCATCGAGCGGCTTGTTGGTGGTGGTTCGCTCGAACCGTGACGACGTAGTCGACGAGACCGTTGCTGCGACACGCAACCCCCGCGCGCTTCCGAGCTCTGGACTGCCCAACTCGGAGGTCGAGTCCCCCACCTCGTCGGCGGCGGAGGAGCTCGAGGTCGATCCCCTTGCGCACCGACTCTGAACCTCGAGCGGTCGCCGCTTTGAAGCGTTGCCGCTGCGGTACGTTCATCTCGGGCTGGCCGCGACAAACCAGTCGAGACAAAGCAAAAGGACCGCTGAAGGCCTATGCCTCCAGCGGTCCTCTGTAGCGGTATCGGGTTTACTGGCTCACCGAATTGTTCCGAGCGCGTTGCTGCGGTCGTTCGCAGCGGCGGCATTGCCGCTGCCGATGACCAGCTCCACGCGACGGTTGTTGGCGCGCCCCTCCGCCGTATCGTTCGAGGCGATGGGTTGCTCTTCGCCACGACCAATGGCGACCAGCTTCGTTTCCGGGACGCCCTGTGAGATCAGGTAACTGCGCACCGCTTGGGCACGATCCTCAGAAAGCTTCTGATTGTTCTCCGCGCTTCCGACCGAATCCGTGTAGCCGATGATGCTCACGCTACTGCCGGGATCGAGGTCCTTCAACGCCTTGGCAACGTCGCTCAGCGTGCGTTCAGCGATCGCAAGCAATCGCGTCTGGCCAGAGGCGAACAGCACCGAGCCGTCGAGGGTGATCACCGTGCCGCGCGAGTCTTCTTTGACCTTGGCGACGTCTTGCAGGCTCTTGAGCGCGTCCTTGGTCCGGGCTTCTGCCGTCTCGCGCGCGCTGCGTTCAGCTTCGAGTTCTTGCGCGCTCTTTTGCAGCGCGTTCTCGCGCTCGGCGAGCTCCTTCTCGGTAGTGGCTACCTGTTGCTTACTCTGATCGAGCATCTTGCCTTGTAGCTCGGTGTAGTGCTCGGAGGCGTTGTGCTCTTCCAACTTGGCTTTGGCAATGCGTCCGTGAACGACGGCAAGCTCTGCTTGACGCTGCGCGATGTAGGCGAGGCTCTGCTCACGATACGATCCCGGATCGTCCTGATGAGCTTCTTCCGCTTTGTCCAAGGCAAGCTTGGCTTCGTACAACTTGTCGGGGGTCAAGCTTGCTGCTTCGGACGTGCGTGCTGTTTGGAAAGCATCGCGTGCGTCCTTCAATTGCACGGTTGGGGCGTTGCTGCCGCAGCCCGCGCAGAGCGCGATGATTAACAGGCTGGCGAATGATGCGTGTCGCATGATGAGATCCTCCTGAGTATCATTGAGTTCGCAATTCAGTGATTCGTTGCTGTGCGCGCATTGCGCGGTCTCGCGCTGCAGTCTCTTCTGTCAGCGCTACCGCCAGCTCCGCATCTTTCTGGGAGCGCAGCAGGGCCAGGGTCGCCTTTTGTTCCTCGTTGTCTTTTGCGAGTGCGTTGGCTGAGTCGAGACCTTCGCGGGCGAGCTTGAGATGTAGAGCTGCTTGGGGATTGTTGGCGGCGCCCACCGTCTCGGCCGCTTTGATTTCCGACTCGGCGGCGATCAATTTGGACTGTGGCAGCGTTGCGGAGCCACAAGCTGCAGCCATGAGCAGGGACAGACCCGTGAGACACCGTGATGTGTATTGCATTGCGTTTCCTTTCGCCGGAGCCGTTCAAGCAATACTTGCGCCAAGTTTACGAGGCGCTCGCCGAGCCAGTCTTGGGAAAGCTGCCGCGATGAGTTCCGTTGTGAGAGATTGGCAGTAGCGCCGAGGCAGAAGGTCTCACCGGGGCGCGCGGTCCCGCGAGGCCGTGCGTGCGTTGGACGCAGCAACGAGCGTCAACGGGGACCAGCGCCCGCGCTTCGCGCCCCGCGAACGATCGCGACGTGTGGCACGCTTGGTGCCTATCGGCGAACCATGAACGAGTCGATGGCTGCCGCTCCTGTCGCGATCAAACGCAACAAGGTTCGCAAGGCAGGACCCGAGACAGAGCTCGTCAGTTTGGTCGTGGTCGAAGAGCCCGAACTCGCCAGTTCATGTTTGGGACGTTTGTTGGCCCTCGATCGAGGAACTTCTGCTAATCGTCTGTATTCTCGCGGACATCATGAAGGGTTCTCTGACTTCGCCGACCGAGCGCTTCGGCACGCTCTGGCGCCCGCCGGTCCACGCGTGGGCAAGGTGACCTACTTCATGGGTCACGATGATGCGCTCCAAAAAGAGCGTTTGTGCCTGGTCGCAAGCTATCTGCGCGCACTGGGTTCTGGTGGAAAGCTAACACTCGTTGCGCCGGCGGAACAAAAGCGCAGTGTGCTTGGGGTGTTGGCCGCGCTGCGACCGGGTGCACCGCCCGGGGTGCATCTCGGCGTGCTCCGTCTGGGGTCGAGCGGCGCGCTCGACTCGATCCCGATCACGTAATGCCCGAAGCTGAAAGAGTTCCAAGCCTTGAAGCAATGGGCTGGAATGCTAGAGTGCCATTCTATGTGCGCCGACAAGGCGGAGGAAAAAAACGTGCAAGAACGTCTTGCGCTTCTGGATCAACTTCGCCAGTCGGAAATCCGTGCTACGGGTCTGCGCGTCGCGTCCGTCGTGGGGCACCTGATTGGAACCCCGTTGAACGTCATCGTTGGGCGTGCGGGGTTAATATTGAGCGATCCGGATCCACAACGTGTGGAGCAGAACGCGCGCAAGATCGAAGAGCAAGTGGGCAAGCTCACGCGCAGGATCCGACGCTTGATCGACTATCTGAACCCGACTGCGGCGGTAACGGAGCCGATGGCCGTTGCGCGCATCATCAAGGATGCCTTGGCGCTGTACGGCCCGATCGCGCAACAGCGCGGCGTGCCGCTGCTGTTCGAGGAACATGGTGTCACGGACATGGTGGTCGAAGACGGTGCTACCGCGCTGGTCCTGCTCAGTTCGATGTTGTCGATGGCCGTTAGAGGTGCACCCAATGGTTCGGAGGTGCGTATCGCGGTACGGACGGCGGATGCGCAATCGCGATTCGAAGTCTTGATTCCCGGGGTGTCGAAGCCGCGTGGCCGCATCGATAGTCTCGAGCCGCCGGACGATGCCGACCCCACCGAGGCAGAACATCTGCAAACGTTGGCGGTGGGCTCGGCTTTGGCGCGCCGTTTGGGCGGGCACCTGGAGGTGACGGCCACGGACCGCGGAGAGTTGCGCGTGTCTTTCGACTGTACTTGCGCAGCGGCCTGAGCGGGACGCCTGCGGGGCACCACTGGCTCGAGGTGACAGGCACGGATGTTGCTGTACATTGAAGTGCATGCAGACCTTTCGCTGCACTCAGTGCCAATCCGTCGTCTATTTCGAGGGTACCCAATGCGTTAACTGTGGACACGCCCTGTGCTTTCTCCCAGACCTGATGCGCATGAGCGCCATGCGTCAGCTCGAGGGATCGGTGTTTTGGGCTTCGACGGGGGCCGCCGGCGAGTCGAGGCTATACAGAAAGTGCAACAACCAACTCCAACATGGAGTGTGCAATTGGGCGGTGCCCGCAGAGAACGAAGCCCCGAATCTCGACAAACCCGACGAACCCGACGAAGAAGCGGTGCTCTGCGTCGCTTGTGAACTCAACAGTACCATCCCGGATCTCTCCAAACCAGAGAACATCGAGGCTTGGCGCCAGCTGGAGAACGCAAAGCGTCGACTCTTGTATTCGCTCAGTCGTCAGCGACTTGGCTATTGTCCGAAACGCAAGGACCCACGAGGGTTGGCGTTCGCGTTCCTGCAGGACGCCGAGCAGAAGGTGGTGACGGGACACGCCGATGGCGTGATCACCATCAACTTGGCGGAAGCAGATCCTGCTTGGCGTGAACAGACACGGCAGCGGCTCGGCGAATCGTATCGCACCTTGCTGGGGCACTTCCGGCACGAGAGCGGTCACTACTATTGGGATCGGCTGCTCAAAGATAACCCCTTGCTTCCCGAGTTTCGCCGCCTGTTCGGGGACGAAACGGTCGACTATGGTGAGGCACTCCGGGCGCACTATGCGTCGCCACCTGGGGCAAATCGCAACGTTGGCTTCGTGAGCGCCTACGCGCAGATGCACCCCTTCGAGGATTGGGCTGAAACGTGGGCGCACTACCTGCACATGGTCGATACGCTAGAGACCGCGCGCAGCTACGGGCTCGCGCTCGAATCCAATCCTGGAGAACCGATCGAAGTGGGCGCGCTAAGGCTCACCGATTTCGAGCAGCTGATTCAGGGTTGGGTGCCAGTGACGTTGGCTCTGAACAGCCTCAATCGCTCGATGGGGTTACCGGATCCTTACCCGTTCACGTTGGACGAGGGGATCATAGAGAAGCTCCGTTTCGTGCACGACGTGATAGCTGCCGAGCGGGCGCGCGAACGCCCTCGCAACAATACCGCCAAGTGCGATGAGCCAAAGACCGGAGAGACCGTGAGCGCGGCCGCAGAGTAAACGGCGTGCTGCTCGGCGACACTAGCGGGCGGGCGCCGCCGCTTTGTTGACCAAGCGCGCTGCTCAGGCTGCTTGCATCGATCGCTGAGGCAGATTTGCCCGCGAGTCACGATGCGCCGCTGCACCTTCGCCCAGAGTACACAGCGGCCAGCGGTGTGAGGGCATTGGCGCGCCCGGCCGGATCGAGCTGCAGCTGGCTCGGGGCTTGCGTAGGTGTATGGCTCATGATCCGTCTGATGATGCCCACTCGAATGTACAATCCTGCAGTGGCCCACAACAGCGTCAGTAGCTGGTCACGTCGTTTGTTCGGCGTGGCATTGCTCGCTGGCTCAGCCGCAGCCTGCACGCGTTCACCCGAGGAGACCTCAGAGAATCTCGGTGCCAACACGATCGCGGCCTGGGCGCACGAGGCACCGCCAGCGAGCATGTCGGGACAAGTCATGCGTGCGGTCGATGCGCGTCCCAGCATCGACGAAAACATGGGGCGTAACTTCCAAGGTCGCATGGAGTTTCTCGTCAAGGTCGCTGGGCAACCCGATCGTGCGCTGCGCTACCTGAGCCGTGGAAATGCTTCTCGGCTCCAAGTGGACCGCAAAACCGATCCGGTAGATGTGTTGTTCCTGGATGACCACGTGTATGCGCTCGATCATTCGAACAAGACGTATCGATTGTTCGAGCTGGCCAAGATCTCCGGCAAGCCGAGCGATGCTATCTCGGCAGTCAAGATAGTGCACCCGACGCCGCTGACGCCGTTGACTCACAAGATGATTCAGGGCGTTGCCTGCGAGGACTGGACGGTCACCGAAGGCGCGATCACGGTCGAGGCCTGCGTTGCTGCATTGCCGGGCAGCTTCGACGTTGGCAAGTTCGAGGCAGTTACGGGTTTGAACGTACCAACCTGGCTGCAGCGGCTGCTGGCCGAGGACGACTTGCCCGTTTCCCTACGCGCGAAGGACGCGAGCGGGCGTGAGCTGTACTCCGCGGTGTTGGAAGCCTACGTGCCCGGACCCATCGACGTGGAGAACTTGAGCCTGCCGCCCGGATACAAGCGCTCCTAATGGTCGGTGTCCCTGCGGGACAAAACGGTAGGGTCAAGCCTGCTTCGACTCGCCGCAGTCTTTTCGAAGGCGATTCTTCGGGACCGTTGGCATGAACGATGCTTGCGCTAAGGCCATGAGCACCGACACGCACTCGAATGCCTCGACTGGGGCCAAGCCGGCGTCGGAGCGCCTGCAAGTGGAGGCGATGATCTCTGAGGGGGGCGGCGTCAGCACGTTTACCGCAGACCCACCACGAGGTGCTCCCTTTTCGGCGGCGCCGCCGCCAGAGATGTCCACATCCGAGCGGGAAGGCGGCTGGATCGCCAGCAAGTTCGAGCAAGCGACGCGCAAGCTCGGCTATGCGTGCTTGCGAAGGTTGGCACACCAGCGTGGCCGGGTCTCCGAATCGCTGGCTCAACTTGCAGACGCCGCGCACCGGCGCGCCGAGCAGACGCGATTCGCGCTCGGCTTGATCGACGATTTCAAAGATGGAAGCTATCGCGAAGTCTCGTGGTCTTCGATCACGATTCTCAGTACGGCCTTGCTCTACATTTCGAATCCTCGGGATCTGCTACCCGATCTCGCACCGATGCGCGATCTCGACGAAATCACGATTTTGACGTTGGCTCTGCGCCTGACCGAAAAGGATCTGAGGGCATACTGTCGCTTCAAAGGCCTGCGCGAGGCCGACTACTTCAACTGATGTCACTTCTGGAGGAGATCTGCATTCAGCGTCCCGTTTGCACTTCCGAAGTGAGTTCGTTGGGTGGAGTTACCGCTGGGGCGATTGGCTCGATGAACGGCAAGGGACGAGCGTTTGCGTCGTACCAACTGCTGCTGGCAAGCTCGAGCCGGCCATCCTTGCGATAGCGCGTTTGCCACGCAGCGAAACGTCCCTCAGGCGGTGCTACGACCCAGCCGCCGCGTCGCCACACGTAAGAGTCGGCGCGAAAGATCCATTCGCCGTCGAGCCAGACCACCCCTTGGCGATCAGGGCGTGGCGGAACCGTCTCGGCGAGCGCGGCTGGTGGGGGATAGGGCACCGAAACGAAGGCGCTAACGGGGTGAGCCGTGCGCGGCGGCGACGGCAAGCCCGCGCCGCAGTTCAGATTCAACAGAGCGATTAGCCAAACACGATGCCGCATCGTGGTCTGATGCTTGCAAGATTCTGGCCCGATGCTTGCAGTGAGTAGCTGGTTCGGGTTTACAATTCGAAATTGCGCGTCGATGGTCGGAGTAATGTCATTGTTCGCATGTACTCACGCACCCGAGCAGCTCTTCAGCCTCAACAGCGTCACGGTAACGGGCAATCAGGCGCTCTCCGATGACGAGATCGAGGACAAACTCGCGTCGCGCGAAACGCCACGCTTCTTGGGTTTGTTTCCAGGGGTGATTTATGAGCATCAGCGCTTCAACCGTTACGTTCTCGAGCGCGACCTACAGCGTGTAGAGCGCCTGTACCGGGCGCGCGGCTACTACGAGGCGCACGCGCGAGCCGCGCGCGTCGTTCGCGACGGCAACGTCGTGCGCGTCGAGATCGTCGTGGAGGAGGGACGTCCGGTGTTGGTTCGCCGAATCGACGTGCATGGTGTGGAGCCCTTGCCCGAGCCGTTGCGTGAGCGGTCCCTGTCGAAAGTCCACGACGCGTTGAAGCTCGCCGAACCCTTCGACGAGGACCGTTTCGATACTGCGCGCTCCGAGCTCGAAACACTCTTGAAGGACGAGACCTACGCGCGGGCGAAGGTCACCAGAGTTGCGGAAGTCGATCTGCCGGCGCACTCTGCGAGCGTCGGCTTTTGGATCGAGCCGGGCCCAAAGTGCGAGTTCGGCGAGCTGAGTTTGCGCGGCGTGGGGGACCTTCCGACGGCGGTGATTTTGCGCACGCTCGCTGTCGAGCGTGGCGACCCGTACTCGGACGCCGAGTTGCAGGAGGCCCGCCGTGCGCTGCTCGAGCTCGGGGTCTTCAGTTCGGTGACCATCACTCCCGAATTCGAGCGCAGCGTCCAGACACCCCAAGGGCGAACACAGATCCCGCTCCAGGTTACGGTCGAGCGAGCCAAGCTGCGCAGCGTGCATGTGGGCGGTGGTTTCCAACTGGATACGCTCAAGAGCGAACTTCACGTGAGCGCCGGTTGGCAAGACTCGAACTTCTTGGGTGGGCTTCGTCAACTGCAGATCGAGGCGGTGCCGGGCGTCATTCTTTACCCCACGCGAGTCCCAAACTTCGAAAGCCCCGAGCGCTTGTTGCCAGAGGGACGAATTCACGCAGAGTTTCGACAACCAAATCTAATCGCCAAGCGGCTCAACGGTCTGTTGAAGGCCCAACTCAGCATTCAACCATCTCTCTTGTCGAGTCAGCATGGGTCAGGTGAGCCAATCCTCGGCTATCGCGACTACAGAGCGGCGGCAGGCTTGGACCGCTCCTTGGGGCGTTGGTACGCAATGTTGACTGAGAACGTGCAGACGAACGTGCCGTTTGCCTATCGCGGAGAGCTAGGGGCAGGGCTCGGATCGGTGTTGATCACTTATCCGGCGTTGTTCGTCGCCTTGGATCTGCGCAACGATCGCATCGAACCAAGGCGCGGCCTGTACACAGCGTTGCAGGTCGAGGCGGCGGGCTTGATTGGTGACGCGCAGGACCTCAAGTTGATGCCTGAAGTGCGCGGCTATGTGCCGCTGGCTCGGCACACCGTACTGGCTTCGCGGCTCGGCCTGGGCCTGTTATTCCCCAGGAACTACGGTGCCACCGTGAGACCGAATGCCATGACCGGGCAATCGGGATTGTCGGGCAGCGCACAGGACGTGCAAAGCGCGTGGGTTCGAGATCTGCAGTTGATGTTTTTCCGTGGCTTGTTCGCAGGAGGCTCAGGCTCCAATCGCGGCTACGGACTGCGCGAAATTGGTCCGCACGGTGTCGTTCCCTACTACATTCCGGGGCGAGCCGCGGATACGCTTGCGATGGGGTGCCCAGCAAGTGGAACGCAGGCGGGCGTTGCCTGTGACTTGCCGCTCGGCGGGTTTACCTTGTGGGAGGCTAGCGTCGAGCTCAGACAAGCGCTGCTGGGGCCGTTGAGCGCGGCCTTGTTCGTAGACATGGCAGACGTCGCGGCCTCCGAGCTCTTGCTGCGTTGGCGTCCGCATCTGAGTGTGGGATTAGGTTTACGCTACGACACGCCTGTCGGTCCAATTCGTTTGGATGCGGGCTATCGCGTACCGGGTTTACAGGCGCCCGCCGGCGCACCCGACGAAGGCACCCCGACACGACTGTTCGGGCTTCCAATGGCGGCCTCTTTCGGCATCGGAGAACCGTTTTGACCACGCGTAGCTCTCAAAACCAGCCACCGAAAGGAAAAACGCAGCGCAAGCGAAGTCGCCGAGTGCGGTTTGGTCGCGCCGCGCTGTGGGCCTTTGGCAGCTTGCTCGCAGTCTGCGTGGGTCTAGCGCTCTTGCTCGATACCGGCTACGTGCGCCAGAGCACGCGTAGCCGTCTCAATGCGATGTTTGCGGAGCTGTTTAGAGGCGTGCTCGTGCTCGATCGCATCGACCAGATAGACCTCAGCGGAACGGTCCGAGCAGAGGCGCGCGTCCTCGATCCCCAGGGCAACCAGGTGGTTCGCCTGCGTGGCATGCGGGCCCGGATCTCGCTCCCGACGTTGCTCGCGTCATTGCCTGGGTTTGTCTTCGGTTCGGCCCGGCCACTCGAGATCGTGTTGCTGAGCGTCCAGTGCGACGAGCTGGATGTGCGCCTGCTGCCGGATGAACTCGGTAACCTATCACTAGCAACGGCGTTCGAGCCGGGATCTCCATCGGCCCCGAGTAGCTCCACGCAAGGTCTCTCGCCTGGGACCGGTGAGGTTGGCGGAGTGCACCTAGTGGGTGGTATCGAAGTGAGAGAGCTTCGGGTGTCGTACGAGCCCGCTGCCGGAGCCCAAGACGCAGCCCGAACTCTGAACGCGCAAATCGCCGACCTGCACGCTTACTTGCGCCAACGACCGAGCGGGTTCGAGCTTGCCGTCGCAGAGGCAACTCTTCGCAGCACAGCGTTGCCGCCCGAACTGCAAGGTAGTCTGCGCTTGCAAGGTAACCTCGAGATCCCCAGCGGCGCCGACGCCCCCTTGCGCAGCTCTGTCCTGCTCGAAGGTCAACTCGGACCAGCACCCGTTTCGATCAGCGCCGCGCTGTCAGGCGACGATTTGGTTGCTGGCGTGCGACTGAGCGCCGTGCCTGCACAGTTGCTGCGGGCTCTCGGTGCTCCGGTAGCGTTTACCTCGGACAGTTCGTGTGTGTTCACCGCGCGAGGCAGATTGCCAGAGCTGGCGTTTCAACTTGCACTGCAGTCGCCAGGTGCCGAGCTGACCGCCGTCGGCAGCGCAGAGCTGTCGGAAGAGATCCAAGTTCACCTGCAAGCGCATGCCCAAAACATCGATCTAGCCGAGCTGCAAGCCGGGCTTCCAGCGACCAAGCTCGTCCTCGACGTCGAGTCGTACGTGTTCGGCATCGAGGACGGTTTCGTTGGCACTCATTGGCTTCGTCTAGCGCCCACCCGCGTTCAAGGGACTCCCGTTCCGGGGTTGGAGCTGAGCGGGGAATGGAGTACCGATGACGCCGCCTCGTCCGTGGCCTCTCGGCTTCGGGCGAGCGAGCCTGGCCTCGTGCTGGCGGGCAGTCTGGTCGGCGTTGCGCCGAGTGAACAAACTGCATCGGTCGACGGCCGCCTGAAAGTGCGGTTTGTTCACCCAGAGCGGCTCGAGCCTCAACGCATGGATGGTCGCGGTGAAATCACGGTCTCGGGGGCCTGGTCCCAAGCCGGGACGAGCAAGGCGGAGCTGAAAGGTCACGTAGCCGATTTGCGGTATGGAAGCTGGCGAGCAAAAGACGCGAGCGTCGAAGCCACTTGGCAACAGGCATCCGGCAAGTCCCAACTGCGGGCCCAAGTGGCTCTGCGCATCGCGCGTGGGCTGCTCCGCGCGAGGGGTCAATGGCGTCCAGAGTCGCAGCGCTTGACGGTCGAAGCGCGCGGCTTGGATGTGCCGGCGCTGGTGGACATGGCACAAGGCGGACAGCGCCGCGTCGAACTCGCTGACCCCGCCTCGGCCAGTGCCAACCGGGATGCCCTTTTGACCAATCTGGACGCTAACCTAGAGCGCGTAGGACAGCAGGTGAATGGAAAGCTCAGCCTGGAGCTGGGCCATGCGAGTCGCGTCCTGCTCGAACTGAAGGGCGTGCGCGTCGCAGACTCAGGATTGGGCAGAGCGCTGCCCCGCGGCGAGGTAACGCTCAGTGGCCAACTCGATCTCGACGTGCTGTCGCGACAGCCGCAATTCGTGAACCGGGTACCGCTGGAGCGCCTCGGCGGAAAGATCGACTTTCGAGCTCGAGGGGCTCACACCGACAGCCGCCGCGAGCCGGAGCTCGAGTTTGCACTTGCGAGCCGTTCGCTGATCGTCGTGAAGAAGCGCAAAGCTCTCGTCGTCGTCGACGGCAAGACGCAAGCGCCGACCTCGGCGCCTTTGGCCATCGAGGGCGTCGACGTTAAGGCGAACGTCGAGTGGGATCCCGAGAAGCACGACGTTCGCGGCTCTGTAGAACTGCATGATGCGCGCGCTCCTTTGGCTGCCGCCAACGCCACTCTCACGCTTCCCTCGAGCGCGGCGCTGACCGAGCTCACCAATTGGAAACGCGTCCGAGCCTGGCCGATTCAAGCTCAGTTGCAGCTCGCACAGCGTCGGACCAGCAGTTTACCAGCTGGACTACGCGCGATCGTCGCGGAGTATTTGGGTCCTGCCAAACAGAACGCCTTGGGCTTCCAGGCAGAAGTGATGCTCGAAGGCACGCTGCTGGATCCCAAAGTCCGCGCGAACGCCAGCGTCGATGGTATCGCGCTGGCCGAGGACGTGGCCCCTGCCAGCGCAGTTCCCAAAGGCGTGCCGGCAACCGCAGCCCGAAAGGAACAGGCCTCGATCCGCGTGGCGGGGGAGTTCGCAAGCCCCGGTGGCCAAGTGCATGTCGACGTCGTCAGTCGCACGGGCCCGCCCGTCTTGCAGCTTGCGACGAGTTGGACCGGGGATCTGCGTCGACTTGGCGAGGTTCAGCCGGGTGTTGTCGCCAAGCTTCAGCTCGGCTGCCAGCAACTGCCGTTGCAATGGATCCCCAGTCTCGCCGATCAGGGACTGCGAGGCGGCCTGAGCGGTAGTTTTCAACTGGATGATTGGGGCAAGAACGCCGTGGCCCACGCGCGGTTGTGGAGTCGAGGACTCCAGGTGGGTACCGTCGCCATTCCTGCGTTGGCCATCGAGGGTGATGCAAAGGGTGAACAGCTGACCGCCCAAGTGAAGATTCAAAGCGGGCAGGGCAGAGCCGAGCTTGCAGTAGCGTCAGCCGTGCGCTGGGAGCAGCGCTGGTTGCCCCAGCTCATGGGCACGTTGCGCGCAGATCTCTCCGCCAAACGCTTCGAACTCGGGGCCTTGCGGCCGCTGCTCGGGCGCCAAGTCAACGAACTGAGCGGAACACTGGATGGTCAGCTGCATGCGGCACTCGGAGTTCGACAAACCGAAGTGACGGGCGGGCTCGAGGTTAGGGACGGAGTCGTGCAAGTGCCATTCGTGGGCCAACGCTTCAGTCAGATCGATACCAAGCTTGCTGTGACGCGTGATCGCTTGACGATCGAGCACTTCAATGCGCGAGGCGTGACCGGGCGAATCGAGGCAAGCGGCGAGGCCGACCTGGTTGGCTTCGACGTCCGGCGCGCCCAGCTTGCGGCGAGCATTCCGAAGCGCAGCAAGTTACCGTTGACCATCGAAGGCGTGGTGCTGGGAGACGCTTGGGGGCGGGTGCGTCTGGATTACGACAATCCAACGAGCGGAGCTCCGCACTTGAAGGTATCCGTGCCCACTTTCGAGCTGTTGACTCCCGATGTGGATTCCGGATCCTTACAAACGCTGGAACCGCACCAGGACGTGCGCGTTGGCGCGCGCCGAGCCGACGGCGAGTTCGCGGAAGTCGCGGTTCAGCCGCTCGAGGCCGACGCGGACACTGACAGCACGGCCGCGCAAGCGCGGCCCAGTCGTCCCCCTATGCGCATCGAGATCGAGCTCGGAGATATCACGGTGCACAAGGGCGACGTCGCTACCGCACGCTTGTCTGGAGCGCTGCTTGCGGTCGATGGACAAGTCACCGGCCGCATCGAGCTCACCGGAGGTAGCATCGACGTCGAGGGCAAGCGCTTCGAGGTCGACCACGGTGTAATCAGCTTCAATGGCACTGACGCGAGCAATCCGTCGATTGCGGCGACCGCGCGTTGGGATTCACCTACCGGACACAGCGTCTATGCCGAATACATTGGCGACGTGAAGAACGGTCAGATCAAGCTGCACTCGGAGCCTCCGCTCACTCAAGACCAGATTGCAAGCCTGCTCTTGTTCGGTTCACCTGACGGAAGCTTCGGCTCGACGCCGACGGACGAGGCATCGATGGCTGTCGGGGTTGCGGGGGGCACGGTCGCCAAAGGACTCAACCACGCGCTGTCACGCTTCAGCAAACTCGACGTCAGCACACGGGTGGACAGCAGTAACGGGAGTTCGCGGCCCGAGATCGTCGTTCAGGTCTCACCGCGGGTTACCGCCAAGCTGAGTCGTGCACTGGGTGAACCCACGGCGGGCGAGGCTCCCGATCGAACGTTCGTGACGCTCGAGCTGCGTTTGCAACGTTCCTGGGCGCTATCTGCTCTGCTCGGGGACCACGGCGCCTCGGCTTTCGATCTCATCTGGCGGCGACGGTACTGAAGCTTGCCGCGGGTTAACACACCCCGTGGTCAGAGCAGCAGCCACCGGCGCGCCAGATCCTCGAGATCCTCTCGACTACGAGTGGGCGCGGCTGCGCGCCTTGCTGTTGGCGTGTGCACCGGCACGAGATGAGGGGCGACGCGGCTTGGCCTTCATTCCGCCGTCGAGCACACCTTGCAGCTGTGCAGTGACTGTCTCGCGAAAGTCACCCTTGAGCTGCTTGTCGAACAAGAGCTCCATCTGTTTTCCCAAGGCCTCCAACTGTTCGTCGTCGAAGGCCTCTTTGACTTTGGGAAACAGATCACGCTCTTCCTCTTCGGCATGGTGCAGCACCGCTTCCTTGAGCACGGTTGCTTCGTAGCTGAATTCGGGGCCGTTGAGCGCTCGGTCCGTGCGATACAGCATGAACTCGATCACACCGTGTTCGACGATCGACTCGCCGAGGATCGGGTCCATGCCCAGCTCCTTTTCGATCGCAGGATAGAAGATTTGACGCTCGATCGCGTCGTGAGCGGCGAGTGCTCCTGCGACTTCCTCGAATTGAGCGCGTCGCTCGTCTGTCGTTGCGTCGGGAAGGGTCTCTAGAAGGCCCTTGACTATCTTGTGTTGCTTGGCCAGTAGCTCGGTAGCTTTCATGTGTTTTCAACTCCTGTATTCTTATGTGAACTCGTCTGACGTTTGTGGTGCGCGCACTACGAGCACCGTACACGGGGCGATGCGCACGACCTGTTCTGCGACGGAACCGAGGAACCAGCGTTTTGCCCCAGTGCGTCCGTGCGTTCCGACCACCACCAGATCAGCGCCCACGTCTGAGGCGAGCGCGGCGATCCGGTGCGCGGGCGAAGCGCATTGAATGTAGCGAGCTACGTCCTGTTTACTTGGATCGTAGTTCGCCGAGAGCGACTCGAAGCGCCGTATTCTCATCTGCACGTAGCTTTGCAGGGCTTGGCCTGCGGCATCCAGGACGTGGGGCTCGGGTTCGCTGAAGACTTCCCCCAGCTCCGTGGGACTCACGCTGGAGACGACGGGCAGAACGTGAATGGCGTGAAGCTTACAGTGCCCGCGTTCGCACGCTATCTGCAATGCAGCGTCGAACGCGTGATCGCCTACTTCGGAATAGTCCACGCCCACGACGATTCCGTGTGCCGGGGGCACCAATGTTCTGGGCTCATGATTGAGTGCCGACATGGCGCCCCCAAACCGAGGGCACCTCAGTCGAGCGACTTCTTCAGCGCACTGATCGCGCTGTGGGTGCGTAGTTGTTCCGGCAGAACCTTCTGGCGGATTAACGTTTGGGTGTCGAGTTCGAGGTCTTTCAGGTCACGCTGATAGTCGTCGCGACCGTGATCCTCGCCCTCTTCCAATGCCTTGATTGCAGCGTTCTCGCCAAAGGCCCGCGCGCTGGTCGTGACCAACTGCGCGAAGGTTCCCCACACCCCGGAGGTCTGGGCAGGATCCCCACCCAAACGTCGCACCTCACGCGTCAGCAGATCAGCGCGCTCCTGATGAGAGCGTGCGCACTGCTCTAGCGTCGTGCGATAGCGGGTGTCGGGCAGCTTCGCGAGTGTTTGTCGATAGCTTTCCGCTGCAGACAACTCGCCGCGGAGGAACGAGTTGAGTTGATCGACGGTTTGAGTTCTCGTGGAATTGGTTTGCATGTTTCCTCGTGTGCCTTGGGAGTTGGGTTGAGCTGCGCAGGCTTGGCGGCGCACCGAGTTAACAGTAACGCGCTCGAGGAAACGCTCGAGCGCCAGACCAACGCAGCACGAGTATCAGTATGCAGTGGTCATGCCAACGGCGTGCAATTGCGTTCGCATACGTAGAGGGCCAACGGCGGACCGTTGAGCTCTAGAGCGAGGCCGTACGCTGGGACGCATGCGTCACAGCGCGCGGTTTGGCCGCGTACAAGGTCAGCCCGAAGTTAGAGACCAATGACGAAGCGCCCGCGCGATGGGTTGGCATCCGGTTTGCGTTAGAGGCATCGAATGGACCAAGTTGCGCAGCGTGTTGCTGCCACGAGTTGTCCGAGGTGATCACATGTTGACGCTTCTTCTCATTGTTCTGGCATTGGCAGCGCTGCTCTCTGCTCCAGCATGGCCCTACAGTCGTTCGTGGGGTTACGCCCCGGCGAGTGGTTTTGGTCTCGTCTTGGTCGTGCTGTTGCTGTTCTTCTTCTTTCGTCCCTAATCGCCTGCAAGTTTGTCTCAATGGGCGATGCCGGGCCTGGGATGTGGCGATCCTGCTTTAGTGGTGCAAAGTGCCGCGCAGGGCTGGACTGCGCGGTGTGTAGCAACCGGAAGATCGCGCTGACACGTCCTGGCATGGGAGCTGCAAAAGCCATCGAATCACCAACATCAATCACGAGGACACAAGCCAATGAGAGCGAACATTGAAGGATTGGACGGCGAGTGGGCGCGAGTTTCGGGGACTGACCCGTGCCCGATTTGTGGAGCCCACAGTGATTGTCGAATGCACACCGAAGGGACCTTCGTCTCGTGCTTTGCATCGCCGTCGGATTGGCGTCTCGAAAACGGGGCCTGGCTGCACAAGCTAGAGTCTCGTACGCGAACCAGCGAGATCCGACTCAAGCCGAGTGCTGTTTTGCGCAGCGCCCGGTTCCCTGGTGCGGCTTCGTGATGGCAGAGGAAAGTTCAGCGGGGAAGAACAGTCCTGCGGTTTGTCCCGGCCTCGACACGGACTGTGTTTGGGACGAAGGTGTACAGCTGCGCGGCGAGCTGTACACACGCGAGCATCTCGATGCACACGCGAAGGAGCTGGCAAGGGCTCACGCTGAACCAGTCCTCGCTAGAACTGCAGGGCCTCTGCGCAAACGATTGGCTCGCGCGAAGGAACGCATCCAAGAGGCGTACCAGATTCTGGGCCAAGCAGCGAAGCACCAACGCGAGCCGTCACCAGCCGAAGAATGGTTGCTCGACAACGCCAACGTGGTGCAAGACCAGCTGCGCGAGATCGCCGAAGATCTGCCGCACGGATATCTGTTGAAGCTACCCAGGCTTCGCACCGGCGCGATGGCGGGGTACCCGCGCGTCTATGGGTTGTGCTTGGATTACCTCAGGCACACCGATGGACGCGTCGACGTCGATGCGCTCGTCACGTTCGTGCGCAGTTATCAGTCGGTTCAACCCCTCACGATCGGCGAGCTGTGGGCCGTGCCGATCATGTTGCGGATCGGGTTAATCCTGATCGTCGGCGCGTTGGCGGCTTCGGAGGCGACGGCGGACGATGCGATTGCGGCCGATCACTGGGCGGCAAAGCTACTGCGCTCTCAAACGGATCCGACACGCGCCGCAACCTGCTTGCACGAGTTGGAGCGCACGCGCAAGCGTTTGTCGGCGGCCTTCCTAGTGCAACTGCAGCGTCGCCTTCGGGAAGCCGATACGCCGCTCGACGTGATACGTGATTGGCTGATCCAACGTAGCCAAGCACTGGGCACTACGCCCGACGACTTGAAGCGTCGAGAGCACTTTCGACAAGCTGCAGATCAAGTGTCCGTTGGCAATGCGATCACGAGCATGCGCTCCGTGTCGGCGATGGACTGGGAGGAGTTCTTCGAACGCACTAGCGACGTCGAGGCGATCCTGACGCGCGATCCCGTCCGCGCTTACGAACAGTGCGACAAGGCCACGCGCGATCGCTATCGGCACGCCGTCGAAGAGTTGGCGCGACAGAGCAAGGTCTCGGAAACTTCGGTCGCAGAGGCGGTATTGGCGTGCGCCGAGAGCGCCAAGGGTACCGCGGACCGCACGGCCGCCGCGCACGTGGGCTACCACCTGATCGACGATGGTCGACCTTCACTCGAGCGCAGCCTTTCGTACAAACCCAAGTTGCGCACGCGCATCGTGCAGGCGGTCCTCAGGCACCCCAATCTATTCTATTTTGGCTTGCTCGTTTGCTTGAGCTTGCTGTTCGTCGCGGCGCTCTTCAACGTTCCCGAAGACCCCCAGATTCGGTTGGGTCGAGCAGGCTCCGTCGCGTGGTTACTAGCGTGCGCGCTCGGGTTGTTGCCGGCCAGCGAAGTCGCAGTCGGGATCGTGAACGCACTGACCGTTAGCTTGTTGCCGCCACGGCGCCTGGCCAAACTCGAGTTTTCGACAGGCATTCCCGATGAACACCGGACGCTCGTCGTCGTGCCGGTGCTCGTGGACAGCATCGCCGCGATTGACCAAGTGCTCGAAGACCTCGAAGTGCGGTCTTTGGCCAATCCCGATCCAAACCTGAACTTCGCCGTACTGAGCGACTTTCCGGATGCTCCCAGCGAGGAGGTCGAACGCGATCAACCTCTGCTCGAGCGTTTGCGGCAAGGTATCGTCGCACTCAACAAGAAGCAAGGTGTTGCGGGTGAACAGCGCTATTGGTTGTTGCACCGCAGGCGCATCTATAACCCTTCCGAGGGCTGCTTCATGGGCTGGGAGCGCAAGCGCGGCAAGCTCGAGGAGCTAGACCGACTGCTGCGCGGCGCCAGCGATACCAGTTTTTGTGTCGTTGACGCCGACCGCTCGCTGTTTTCGAGCATTCGCTATGTGATTACCCTCGACGCTGACACCGACCTACCGCGCGACGTTGCTGCCAAGTTGGTAGGATGCCTGGCGCATCCGTTGAACGCGCCGAACTTCGACCCGGAACAGAAGCGCGTAACCAGTGGCCACGCGATTCTCCAGCCGCGAGTCGGCACTTTGCCCAAGAGCTCGCGACGCACGCGTTACTCGGCGCTACTGACTGGCCCGTCCGGTATCGATCCCTACACGACGGCCGTCTCTGACACCTATCAGGACCTATTTGGCGAAGGTTCGTTCGTGGGCAAAGGCATTCACCACGTGGATGCATTCAACGCGGCGCTCGAAGGGCGCATCCCCGAAAACCGCGTGCTCAGCCACGACCTGTTCGAGGGCTTGTACGCGCGCTCTGCGCTGGTTACGGACATTGAGGTCCTGGATGAACAACCGACGACTTACGCCGTCCAAGCCGCGCGCCAACACCGCTGGATTCGCGGCGACTGGCAGCTGCTGCCTTGGTTGTTCCCGACGATTCCGCGCGCCAAGGGTCGCAGCGCGGGCGACTTGCGGGCCATCGATCATTGGAAGATCTTCGACAACTTGCGCCGTAGTCTTCTAGCGCCGGCAATTGTCGTTGAGAGCGCGTTGAGTTGGTTTCTCGGCTACGAGTTTGCGACGGTAGTGTTGGCGTTGGTGGCCGCCGTCTACGTCGTGCCGCTGGTATCGCGACTGCTGTTATCCCTGCTCAGGGAGTCGAGCTCTTCGTCGCGGCCCAGAGTCGGGCCAGTGGGCGGTGATCTCGAGAGCAACAGCGTACAGCTCGCGATCGCCCTGAGCTTCACCCT
The DNA here is from genome assembly GCA_036263015.1 of Polyangiaceae bacterium. Taxonomy (GTDB): domain Bacteria; phylum Myxococcota_A; class Polyangia; order Polyangiales; family Polyangiaceae; genus SZUA-265. Next base: position 42,861 of record DATAHU010000269.1, read on the forward strand.
GGATCAGGCGTGGATATCGATCGACGCCATCGCGCGCGCGTTGTACCGCATGCTGTTCAGTCACCGGCACTTGCTCGAGTGGACGACGATGCGGCAGTCTACGCGCAATCAGAGCCTGGCCGACGTGCCGTTTCGGATGTGGGTGGGCAGCGTGGGATGCCTGCTGGCATTTGCATCGGTCGTGGTGTTTGCGCCGTTGCAGGCGTTCCTCACGTTGCCACTGCTCGCAAGTTGGGGAGCCGCTCCCATGCTTGCTCGCTGGTTGTCGAGACCCCGTAAATCCTTGGCAAGCAGTGAACGGCTATTGCCCAAGGATGCCGAATTGCTCGGGGTGCTGGCTCAGAAGACCTGGCGCTTCTTTTCGGAATTCGTGAGCGCCAAAGATCACAATCTGCCGCCCGACAACTACCAGGAGGATCCTCGTGGCGTAGTGGCGCATCGCACCTCTCCCACGAACATTGGGTTGTACTTGCTGAGCGTCGCAAGTGCCCGCGATCTCGGGTTCATCACCTTGCAGGAAATGCACGAGCGGCTCGCAGGAACACTCGATACGCTCGAGAAACTACCGAAGCACGAAGGACACATCCTCAACTGGTACGATACCGAGTCCCTCAGACCGCTGGAACCCCAATACGTGTCCACAGTGGATAGCGGAAACTTGGCGGCGTATCTCTGGACACTCAATGAAGCCTGCCTCGATGCGATCGAGCAGCCGCTCGACATCAAGCGGACCCTGACCGCGGTGCGCGACGCGTTACGGCTGGCATTGTCGTGCTTGGGTAACAAACGACGCGGGACGGGAAAGCGAAAACAATCGAGCCGAGCCGAAGGCATGGCGCTCGAGGTCAACCGCGCGCTCGTTCGCCACGAAATAAAGGCGATCGAAGAGTTGGTCTCGACGGCCGAGCGCGGCAAGGCTTCCGAGGCCCTGTTGGAGGTTGCGCGCAGCATCGATCAATTGCGCCCGATGCTCGGCAACGCCGAGCCGGAGGTCGATTACTGGCTGGTTCGCGCGTGCCTGTTGGCCCGGGGAGTACAAGCCGAACTGTGCTCCTTGCAACCCTGGTGCGAAACCTCCGAGGAGCTTCGGCGCTTGGCTGCGGTTCCCGCTTTGCGAGACCCCGTGCGCTCGCTGGTCGCGCTGCTCAGCAAGACTCGCAGCGTGGCACAGCTCGTGTCGCGTGAGCAGCTGCTACTCGAGCGCATCAAGTCCATTTCGGACAGCGCCAACTCACTCGCCGAACACGTTGCGATCGAGCACGAGCTATCGGCGGTCGACCGGGCAGTCCGAGCGGGCGCTGCAGCCTGCCGAACGCTGAGCGCGAATTTGCAGGGCCTCGGCGCTAGGGCAGTTGCTCTGGCAGATGCCATGAACTTTCGCTTCTTGTTCGACGAACGGCGAGAACTGTTCACGATTGGCTACAACGTGAGCAGCGCGCGCATCGACCCGTCGCACTACGACTTGCTCGCGTCAGAGGCGCGCTTGGCGAGTCTATTCGCGATCGCCAAGGGCGACATACCGCAGTCCCACTGGTTTCGCCTCGGGCGTCCGCGGGCGCCGGGACGCTCGGCCGCGGCCTTGCTCTCGTGGTCCGGATCCATGTTCGAGTACTTGATGCCGTTGCTGTGTACCCGCAACAGTCAAGGAACGTTGCTGTCCGAGGCCTACGACGCAGCGCTCGAGCGACAGCGTGAATATGCCGCCTCGCGTGGCGTGCCGTGGGGAGTGTCGGAGAGCGCGTACAACGTCATGGACTTGCGAATGACGTATCAGTACCGCGCCTTCGGCGTGCCCGGTCTCGGTTTGAAGTCGGGCCTGGGTGATGATCTCGTGATCACTCCCTACGCCACATTGCTCGCGGGTCTCGTGCAACCCGAGACGATCGGAAAGAACATCCGAGCGCTACAGCGCGAAGGGCTGGACGGTCCATACGGCCTGTACGAAGCCATAGATTACACTCGCGAACACGTGCCTCCAGGGCGCTCGGGGGTCGTCGTCAAGGCCTTCATGGCTCACCATCAAGGCATGAGTTTGGTCGCGATTCAGAACATCCTGTTGGATGGCTCGATGCAACGTCGGTTTCATCGAGTGGCACGCATCAAGGCCACTGAACTATTGCTCGAAGAGCGCATACCACAGACTGCGCCCCCGGCGCGCCCCGTGGTGGCGACGATCGCTACCCGGCGCGGGGTAATCAAACAAGTCGACAGCGTGGAGCACGCGGGCCTCAATGCGACTGGGCCTCTGCGCACCCAACTGCTTGGTCACGGTGAGTTGTCGGCACTGGTCAGTGCAACCGGCACGGGTGTCACTTGCTTCAAGGGCCTCGACGTGGGGCGCTTCCGTGAGGATCAGGCGCTGGACGCGGGGGGCACCTACGTCTACGTACGCAATCGTACGCGCAATCGCTTGTGGTCCGCCGCTTACATGCCGACGCGCCAAGAGCCTGCGTTCTACAACGTTGCCTTTGCAATCGACCGCGTGGAGTTTCATCGCAAGGACGGCGATATCCAAACCGTGATGGAGATCTCGCTGTCGCCAGAGCACGCGGTCGAAGTGCGACGCATTACCTTGAGCAACCAAGGCAAGAGTCTCGTCGATCTCGAAGTGACGACGTATTGCGAGGTGGTGCTCGCGCCGCGCACGGCCGATGTTGCTCATCGCGCGTTCGGCAACATGTTCATCGAGATCGAAGCCTTGCCTGGGCGGTTCGCGCTGCTCGCGCGCCGCAAGCCGCGCACGGCCACCGACAGCGAGGTCTGGATGGTCCAGGTGCTGGTGGCAGAGAGCGGTAATTTTGGGCCACTAGACTTCGAGTGTTCCAGGTCCCGTTTCGTGGGCCGGGGCCGCACGCCCGAGAACGCCGAAGCGGCTGTGAACGGCGGAGCACTGTCGCGGCAAACGGGCCGCGCCCTGGATCCAATCTTCGCATTGCGGCGCGGTGTCCGATTGAACGCGGGCGCAACGGCGCGCGTAACTTTGACGACGGGCCTCGCCAACTCGCGCGAAGAGGCGTTGGCGCTCATCGAAACCTATTCGGCGCGGCACGCGATCACGCGCGCGATTGAGCTCGGCTGGGCGGGCTCGCGCGTGGAGCTACGGCACTTGGGGATCAGCGCCACGGAGGTCCAGCGCTTCCAACGCTTGCTCTCCGCGACCCTGTTCCCGAGTCCAGCGCTGCGTCTCGGCAATACGGCGCCGACCGCGACGTCGCGCGGCTTGGCCGCGCTCTGGGCGCAGGGGCTTTCCGGTGATCTGCCGATCGTCGTGTGCCGCATCGACCGCGGTGAGTCTTCGGAGCTGTGCCGCGAGTTGTTGCTGGCCCACGAATACTGGCGTCTGAACGGCTTTGCCAGCGATCTGGTTTTCATCAACGAAGAACCCGGGGGCTATCTGCAGACCACGCTCGACAACGTGCGCGATCTGAGTCGGAACGCAAGCCTCGATCAAAGGGGCGGAGTGTTCGTGCGGCGCGCCGAGCAAATGAGCGAAGAAGAGCGGGAGCTGTTGTTGCTCGCAGCGCGAGTCGTTCTGCACGTCAAAGAGGGTTCATTGGCGCGCCAATTGCGGCGCGTGCACGAGGTAGGGACCGCGCTGCATGCTCGTGCGCTGGCTCAGGGAACAACCGCCAGAGCGCCGGCACGGCGCGAAGGCACTTCAACGCCGTCGACTACAGGGTCGTCTTCCGAGCTCGGTCCCCGCCCATCGCTGCTTTTCGACAACGGCTTGGGCGGATTTGGCGACAATGGGCGCGAGTACGTGATTTCCCTGTCGTCAACCAGGCGAACGCCCGCGCCCTGGTGCAACGTGATCGCAAATCCCAATTTTGGAACGTTGGTCTCGGAAACTGGAGGTTCGTTCACTTGGTCCGGAAACAGCCAACGCCACAGGCTCAGCCCCTGGCGCAACGACGCACTCAGTGACCCGTCGGGTGAACTGGTCTATGTGCGTGATGATCAGACCTCCGAGCTGTGGTCGCCCACGCCGGCGCCAGCCGGCGGCAATGCCCACTACCTCGTCAGTCATGGCCGGGGCTACAGTCGCTTCGAACACGAGCGGGATGGGCTGTGGCAACAACTGACACAGTTCATCAGTCGCAATGAGCCGATCAAGTTCTTCAGACTGCAGCTCGAGAACCGGGGCTCGACGCCAAAGAAGGTCTCGCTGTTCTGTGTCGTCGAATGGGTGCTTGGGCAAAGTCGGGAGCAAACACGCGCCTACATCTCTACCAATTTCGATGCTTCGAGCGAAGTCCTGTGCGCGTTCAATCCGCTCGGAGCCTTTCCGACGCGGCGTGCATTTCTTGCCAGTAGCTTGCCGGTCAAGAGCATGACGGCAGACCGCCTGGAAGTGTTTGGTAGCGCAGGCACGCGCAGCGCACCCCAAGGGCTGAGGGGGCCTCAGCTCTCCGGGGCCGTGGGTGCGGGCTACGATCCAGCGGGCGCGCTGCACGTCCAGATCGAGCTTGCTCCAGGTGAACGGTGTGTGCAGACCTTCGTGGTGGGCGAAGCGGACAACACCGAAGCCGCACTCGCGCTTTGCAGCAAATATCGCGATCCTGCGGTGGTGGACGCGGCGCTCGGCGAAGCGCAATGGCAGTGGCGCAGGCGGCTCGGTCAGGTCCAAATCAGGACCCCGGACGCGGCACTCGATGTGCTGCACAACCACTGGTTGTTGTATCAATCTCTGAGCAGTCGGATCTGGGGTCGTACGGGGTTCTATCAGTCGAGCGGCGCCTACGGGTTCCGCGATCAACTGCAAGATGTGCTCGCGCTCCTGCATACCGAACCGGAGCTTGCGCGAGAGCACCTGCTGCGCTGCGCCGCGCATCAGTTCGTCGAGGGTGACGTTCAGCACTGGTGGCACGAAGAGACCGGTCAGGGGCTGCGCACACGTTGTTCGGACGATATGCTGTGGTTGCCGTATGCCACGGCGGCCTACGTACGCAGCACTGGGGACGTGGCGGTACTCGACGAATGTGTTCCATTTCTCGTCGAACGCGAGCTCTCCAGGATGGAGGAGGATCTGTTCAGCGCGCCCCCACAGTCAGAGCAGCGAGCCAGCCTGTACGAGCATTGCGTGCGCGCTTTGGAAGTAGGCATGACCAGCGGCCCCCATCATTTGCCAACCATGCGCGGCGGTGATTGGAACGACGGTATGAATCGCGTGGGGCACGAGGGTGAGGGCGAGAGTGTCTGGCTTGCTTGGTTTCTTGCTCGCACGTTGCTGGACTTTTCAGAGCTCGTGCGTCAACGCGGCGAGTTCTCGCGCCAGCTCTACTACGAGGAGCGGCTGCGTGGCTTGGCCGAGGCGATCGAAGAGTCTGCCTGGGACGGACAATGGTACCGACGTGCCTTTTTCGACAACGGTTCGCCGTTGGGCTCGCGCCAAAACAAGGAATGCACGATCGATGCGATCGCGCAATCGTGGGCAGCGATTGCTGGCGTCGGTGATCCAGAACGCGCGGCGCAGGCGGTAGCGTCTTCGGAAGCACGCTTGATTTCACCGGAATGGCGTCTGATGAAGTTGCTGGCGCCGCCGTTCGAACAGACCCAACCGGATCCTGGCTACATCCAAGCCTATCCTGCAGGCATTCGCGAAAACGGTGGGCAATACACGCACGGCGTATTGTGGACGGTGCTTGCCTTGACGCGTCTGAAAGAAGGCGACCGGGCGCACGCGTTGCTCGACTTGTTGAATCCAATTCGTCACGGCGATACTCCCGAAGCTGTGGCGCGGTACGTCGTCGAGCCCTACGTCGTGGCCGCAGACGTTTATGCGGGCAGCGGTCACGAGGGCCGTGGAGGGTGGACGTGGTACACCGGCTCGGCAGGCTGGATGTATCGCATCGTGCTCGAGAACATGCTGGGTCTGACGCGTCGCGGTCCGGTATTGAACATCCAACCGTGCATTCCGAGAGACTGGCCCGGATTCGAGGTGGACTACCGTTTCGGCGCAGCGCTCTATCATCTGCGCGTGTCCAATCCGCATCGGATCTGCAGCGGGGTTCAGAGTATTGACCTCGACGGTAGCGCCCTGGACGGCACTGGGGTACCGCTCACCGATGACGGACAAGAGCACGAACTGCGCGTGATAATGGGCTCGCCCGAGGCCGCGCGGCGCGCCCTCGCACGTAGCGGCACAGGTGAATGAGTCAGCGCGTAGGATCCCGAAGTTGGAACAAGAAGCGGGAGTAAAATGAAGGAGGCTCCCTGCCTGCGCAGAGAGCCCTTGGGGGGCAGGTTCGAGCCACTCGAACCTGCTCTTGATTGCTGTGGCGTAGGGTCTCGGGTTTTGAGACCTGCTCTCGGCCGTCCGCTGGCCGTTTAGCTGTGATGCTCGTGGCGTTCGCGATTACGTTCAGCGTTGTTCTGAGTGGTGCGACCCATCTGCAGATTCGGTAGCTCATTCTGCACCTGACGGAGCGCGTCACCCGCTGCGTCGCCGAGTTCGTCGAACTTCTTACCGATCTTCGCCCGTGTCTCGGCACCGCTGGTCGGAGCGATCAACAGCGCTACTCCAGCGCCGATGGCGGCGCCAGCGCCCATCAGGGCGATGTCTTGGAGCAAGTAGTTGCGTCGGCGTGCCAGACCGACCGTGCCGAGCACGTCATCAGCGTCCAGACGCGAAATGGTCTTGGCAATTTTGCTCGTTGCCAATGCGGCTCCGAGCGAGATCAGGATCTTTCGAGTGTTCATATTTCTGGTTACTCCTTGTTGGATTGGATTGACTATCTGACGACGCGCGCATCAGCCCGCGCAAATCTGGTTCGAAGTGCATGCGGCCATGCGGGACAGCGTGTCGAATGGGCTCGAGCACTCTTCGCTTCGTACTTCGCTCAAGCACTCGGTCAGCTGCCCCTGGTTTACGCCCGTGGGGCATTCGCGCGCGCTCAGATCGTCCCGCCACTGGTCACGGATGCGAGCTTTGCAATCGTCCGTGCTCGTGTATTTGCGATCACTGCCGATGTTGTCGCAGCGTGCCTCGCGCGCACAGCGCGCTTGCGCGATCGCCTCCGTTGCATTGGCGCCCTGAGCGCCCGTGGCGGCCTGGCGGTCATCGTTGGTGTTGGCGTTTTGCGCAGGACGGTCGTCGTGGCTACAAGCGCCAAGGGCTGCGATCGCGAGGGTGAATCCGCCCCAAACAAACAATCGATTGTTCTTCACGTTGTGTACTCCTTAGAGATCTCCCGTCATGCGAGAGAGTTTCATGTCTGCTCTTGGGCTCTGCTCTTGCATCCACTGTTCCAAGTGCATCCAGCGCGGCAACACCCAGGCTTTGCACAGCCCGCAGCCCGAAAGCTGAGCTTGCAAGCGAGCCGAAGGTTGCGGCCGACCAGGACGCTATCGAGCCCAGGGCGCTGTTCCCACTGCGAGTCAGATCCGCCCTCGGTGGCGCATTGTCTCGCGCGTCGCTGCGGAGGGTCAGGGCCTCCCGGCGCGGCATGTGGATTGCACACTGCTTCGACATGACCAACTCTCTTCGAGCGGAATCGAGAACGGTAGACGACGGCAGCGACGCCTCCAGCAAGCAGCTCGAGCACTTGCGGGACGTCGTCAGGCAGTTCGACACCACGACCCTGATCACCCGGCGACGCAGCGGTGGCCTCCACGGCAGGCCGATGAGCGTCGCTGCGGTCGACGATGACCTGACGGTCTGGCTAGTCACCAGCGCGAGCTCCCCCAAGGTCAGTGAGATCTCAGAAGATGGGAGAGTCCTATTGAGCTTTCAACGCTCGAGTCAGTTTGCCGCACTGAACGGTCGCGCCGAATTGGTCTACGATCGCGACAAGATCTGGGAGCTGTGGCGCGAAGCTTATCGCGTTTGGTACGACGGCAAGAGCGATCCGGACATCGTCTTGTTGCGCTTCACGCCGTACGACGCCGAGTATTGGGACAGCTCGGGGGCAAAGGGTATCGCTTATCTATTCAGGGCCGCGCGGGCTTACGCCATGGGCGAGAAACTGAGCGACGACAGCGGAATGGCGGTGGACCCCGACTATCACGGCAAGGTCGATTTGGTGGGTCCAGCGAGCCAACCCGTGCGCTGATCTGCGCGAATGCTTCAGATCTCCGTGGAGAAGCGCACGTTGGGCCGATTGGCAAGTTCTGCCACGCTGCCCACGAGCTCCATCACATCCAAGGGCTTCAAGGCATAACGCTGAAAGCCCGATTCGAAGACCCGTTCTGCGACCTCCTTGCCCGCGTGAGCGGTTACGGCAAGAGCCGGCGTTCTGCCCCCAAGGTCGGGCTGCAAGGCGCGCACATTGCGGATTAACGTGTAGCCATCCGTCTCCGCCATGGCGATGTCGCTCACCAGCACGTCTGGCCGAAAGCGCTGTAATTCCTCGACCGCATTGGTCGCAGAGGGCAACAGAGAAACATCGGCGCCATGGGTCGTCAGTACCCGAGCCATCAGCTCCCTGCCGTCGTCATCGTCGTCTACGACGAGTACTTTGATGCCGTCGAGCCGACGCTCTTCCGGTGCCGGAGGCAGTGAATCGGTGGCCGGCCGAGAGTGCAAGTCGGAGCTGGCGCGTTCCGAGTTATCGGCAGGCAGCAGCACGACGAAAGTCGAGCCGAAACCCGTGCCGTCGCTGTGCGCGGTTATCTTGCCGCCATGTGCATCGACGATTTGACGCACGATCGCCAGGCCCAATCCGAGGCCGCCGTGACGGCGTGTGGTCGCGCCGTTGGCTTGTCGAAAGGGCTCGAACACGTGGGGTAGGAAATGTGCGTCGATACCTTGTCCGGTATCCTGGACCGTCAACGAAACCCCATCGGCACCATGGCTCGTGCGCACCGTTACTCGCCCGGTGGGCCCAGTATACTTGACGGCATTGGACAACAGGTTCCAAATCACCTGCTGAAGCCTGCCCGGATCCGCATTCAGTGGACAGGGTTCACACAGGTCGATGTTGATTTCGATGCCTTTGGCATCGGCGGCGGGGCGCACGGCGTCGAGCGCCATGCGGATCACGTCACTCAAGTCGATGGCGCGAATTGCAAGGCGCATCTTGCCCTTGGCGATGCGCGAGAAGTCGAGCACGTCCTCGACGATCCGAGCCAAGGCGCGCGCGTTGCGCTCAATCACGTTGACGGCGCGGTCGATATCCGTGCCGGGGCGGACTCGCAAGAGCGATGACCAGCCCAAGATGGACGTCAGTGGCGTGCGCAATTCATGGGACACGGTGGCCAAGAATTCGTCTTTGGTGGTGCTCGCAAGCTCCGCCACCTCGCGTGCGCGTCGTTCTCGCCACCACAGCTCGGCCCGCTCGACCATCACAGCTTCGACCTGAAGTCGCGCTTGAACTTGCTCTGTGACGTCGGTTCCGAACAGCAGAAAACGATCGAGGTTGCCACGCGCATCGTGCAGCTGCTGCACACTCAGCCGCAGGTAACGTGGCTTCTCTCTGCCGCTGAGCGATAGCTCCTCGATCCACTCGGGCCCCCCCGACACACGACAGCGCTCGATCGCGCTGCGAACCTCATCACCAAAGCCGTGCTGACCAACGCTGCTACCGACCAAGCGACGACCGAAGAGGTCCCGCAGGGAGGGGTTGACGAACAGGTATTCGAGCGAGTCCGCGCTCAGAATGGCGATGTAGGCGGGCACCTCGTTGAAGATCTCTTGCTGTTGGGACAGCTCGAGTTGGCGTGCAATGGCAACTGCTGCGCGCTCAGCGGCAGCCGAGAACAATTTGCGTTCCTCAGCCGAGAAGCGTCCGTCCGTCGTGGAACCGATGTGCGCCACCCCCACGAGCTGCCCCTCGTGAAGCAGCGGCACTCCATACAAAGCCCGTGGATGACTATTGCGTAGCGCGGGGCTCTGCACCAAACGTTCGATCGCGTCATCGGAGACCTCTAGCGGGCGACGTTCGGACGCCACGAGACCTGCGAACCCCCTGCCAATGCGGACTCGAAATTCCTCGGGATCCGATTCCTTCAGGCCCGTTGATGCAGCGACGCGCAAGAAGTCCCCGTCCTTGAGATAGAGAATCGCCGAGTCGGCGGCATCGGCTGCATCGATGAAGGCGTCCAGGAGTTCGGCGAGCAAGGCCTTGAGGTCCGTCGTCTCGAGCGCCGCGCTGGCAATGCGTTCGAAGGCCACCAAGCGTCGCACCGCGGCATCGCGCTCCGTGGTGCGTAGCGCCAATTGTCCGCGACGTACCCCTTCGCGCTGCTCGTACAGATCGGCGAAAGCCTTGACTCGAGCTCGCACGATCTGCGGATCCAGCGGTTTTGTCAGGTAGTCTGCCGCGCCGGTGGCGTAGCCGCGCTGCACGTGCTGCGGATCGCCGTGCGCGGTGACGTAGATCACGGGCAACTCACGCCCGAATTTCGTCTCGCGCATGCGCTCTGTTAGCTCGAAGCCATCCATGCCGGGCATTTGTACATCGACCAGTGCAACCGCGAACGAGCGTTGCTTGATCAAGTCGAGCGCCTCTAGCCCGGACCGTGCGAGCACGGTTTCGATGTGCAGAGGGCTCAGCGCAGCCTCGAGCGCTACCAGGTTTGCCGGCACATCATCGACCAGCAGCACCGACGCGGATGTGTTTTCTTCGTTGATGGTCACGGTTCAGATCCCCACCGATTGGAACGCGGATTTCTCGCGTTGGCGCCACATGTGAACGACGGCCAAGAGGCGGTCGGGGTCGACCGGCTTCGTGACGTAGTCTGAAGCGCCAGCTTCGATGGCTTTCTCCTGATCTCCTTTCATGGCTTTCGCCGTCAGCGAGATGATCGGCAAGGTGGCCCGTCCGAGCACTTGACGGATCCGCCTCGTCGCCGACAGGCCATCGAGTTCGGGCATCATCGTGTCCATCAACACGACGTTGACGTCCGGGTGATGCTCTAGCATCTCGAGGGCGACCTTGCCGTCCGACGCGGAAAGTACGTGTATGCCTCGGCCCTCGAGCACCGTGCGCACGGCCAAGATGTTGCGTGGGTCATCATCCACCAGCAACACCTTCGTGCCCTCGAACGAGGCGTCGTGGGCCAACTTGGGTCCCGCGGCTTCGGTGGCCGAGCTCATGCGATCGGCGCTGCTCTCCTCCCGCACCGAGCCCTCTGGACCCGCGTAGTTCTCAGGCATGTGGAGGGTGAACGTGCTGCCGACGCCAGGGATGCTCTGCACTTCGATCGCGCCCCCGAGCAGGCGCGCGATCTCGCGGCTGATGGTGAGGCCCAATCCGGTTCCGCCGTAGCGCCGGCTGGTGGTGCCGTCGGCTTGTTGGAAGGCCTCGAAGATCATCTTCTGCTTGTCTGGTGGGATGCCGATGCCGGTATCCTGAACCGAGAAGCTCACGCGCGGCTCGCCTCTATCGGAGCGCCCCCCACGGATCCGCATCACGACGCTACCCTTGGCGGTGAACTTGAACGCGTTCGACAAGAGATTCTTCAAGATCTGTTGGACACGCGTCACGTCCGTGAACATCGAAGCGGGCGCGTCGCGGTCCAAATGGACCTCGAAGGACAGTCGATTCTGCTCGGCGACGTGCTTGAAGGTGTGTTCGATGTAGTGCTTGATCTCAGCCACATCGCAAGTCTTGGGAACGATCGGCATCTTGCCGGCTTCGACCTTCGACAGATCCAGGATCTCGTTGATCAACGAGAGTAATTCATGACCTGAAGTGTAAACCGTCTCCGCGAACTGCACTTGCTCGGACGTCAAATTGCCCTCACGGTTCTGCGCGAGCACTTGCGATAGGATCAGCAGGCTGTTCAGCGGCGTCCGGAGCTCGTGCGACATGTTGGCGAGGAACTCCGACTTGTAACGCGAGATCAGCTGGAGCTGTTCGGCCTTCTCCTCCAAGCTTCGACTCGCGAGCTCCACTTCGTTGTTCTTGATCTCGAGCAAGCGCGCCTTGTCGTTCAGCTCGGCCGCTTGGGCTTCGAGTTCCGCGTTCGAGGTCTTCAACTGTTGCAACAGCTCCTCGGTGCGCATGCTCGAAGAGATCATGTTCAGAATCACGCCGACGCTGCCCACCATCTGATCCAGGAACGTCAGATAGTTGGGAGTGAACTCTCGGAACGAGGCCAGCTCGATCACGGCCTTGATGTCACCTTCGAAGATCACCGGCAGCACCACGACGGAGCGTGGAGGCGCCGAGCCGAGTCCTGTCGAAATTTGGATGAAGTCGCTCGGAACGTCACTCAATACGATGCGTTTCTTCTCGAAGGCGCATTGACCGATCAAGCTCTCGCCGAAGCGATAGCGATTGGTCATGGTCTTGCGACTATTGAAGCCGTAGCTCGCCACCAGCTGCAACGCTGGCTCACCCGGTTCCGGATCCAGGATGTAGAAGGCACCGTGCTGCGCGTCGACCAGTGGCGTCAATTCGCTCATCACCAGCTGCGCGACGGCGACGATGTTGCGTTGGCCCTGCATCAAGCTCGAGAAGCGCGCCAAGTTCGACTTGAGCCAGTCCTGCTCTTTGTTCTTGTGCGTGGTGTCCTTGAGGTTACCAATCATCTGGTTGATGTTGTCCTTGAGGACCGCGACTTCGCCCTGCGCCTCGACGGTGATCGAACGCGTCAGATCACCTTTGGCAACCGCCGTCGAAACTTCTCCAATCGCGCGCACCTGTGAGGTCAGGTTACCCGCGAGCTGATTCACGTTGTCCGTTAGGTCGCGCCAAGTACCCGCCGCGCCAGGCACCTTGGCTTGCCCGCCAAGTTTGCCTTCGATACCCACTTCACGCGCCACGGTCGTCACTTGGTCGGCGAAGATGCGCAGCGTATCGGTCATGTTGTTGATGGTCTCGGCGAGCGCCGCCACTTCGCCCTTGGCTTCGAGCACGAACTTCTGGTTCAAATCGCCGTTGGCCACCGCGGTCACGACCTTGACGATGCCGCGCACTTGCTTCGTCAGGTTGGAGGCCATGATGTTCACGTTGCCCGTGAGGTCCTTCCACACACCCGACACGTTCGGCACCTTGGCCTCTGCGCCCAATTTGCCTTCGATGCCCACTTCGCGCGCCAGCGTCGTCACCTGATCGGCGAACGTGCGCAGGGTGTCGGTCATGTTGTTGATGGTCTCGGCGAGCGCCGCGACTTCACCTTTGGCCTCAATCACGAACTTCTGACTCAAGTCACCCGTGGCCACGGCGGTCACGACCTTGACGATACCGCGCACCTGTTTGGTCAAGTTGGCCGCCATTACGTTCACGTTGTCCGTCAAGTCCTTCCAGGTGCCGGATACGCCCTTGACGTTGGCTTGCCCACCCAAGCGACCCTCGGTGCCCACTTCCTTGGCGACACGCGTCACCTCCGCTGCGAAGGAGTTGAGCTGGTCCACCATCTGATTGAAGACGTCCTTGATTTGGAGGAGTTCACCCTTGACGTCCACGGTGATCTTTTGAGTCAAGTCGCCGTTGGCGATCGCGGTGGCGACCTTGGACACGTCGCGCAACTGAATCGTGAGGTTGGCGGCCAAGCCGTTCACGTTGTCCGTCAAGTCCTTCCAGGTGCCGTACACGCCCTTGACGTCTGCTTGACCGCCCAACTTACCTTCGGTACCTACTTCTTTCGCGACGCGCGTCACCTCAGCGGAGAAGGAGTTGAGCGTATCGACCATCGTGTTGATGGTATTGGTCAGTTCCAAGATTTCGCCGCGCGCGTCGACCGTGATCTTTTGCGAGAGATCGCCACGAGCCACCGCGGTCGTCACCTTGGCGATGTTGCGCACTTGCGTTGTCAAGTTCGCCGCGAGCACGTTCACGTTGTCCGTCAAGTCTTTCCAAGTGCCGGAGACGCCCCGCACCTCGGCTTGCCCACCGAGCTTGCCTTCGGTGCCCACTTCCTTTGCGACGCGCGTCACTTCTGCGGCGAAGGAGTTGAGCTGGTCGACCATGACGTTGATGGTGTTCTTGAGCTCGAGGATCTCGCCCTTGGCATCGACGGTGATCTTTTGCGATAGATCGCCGCGCGCCACCGCCGTCGTGACGTTCGCGATGTTGCGCACTTGTGTCGTCAGATTGGCCGCGAGCACGTTCACGTTGTCCGTCAAGTCTTTCCAAGTGCCGGAGACGCCGCGCACCTCGGCTTGACCACCGAGCTTGCCCTCGGTACCCACTTCCTTTGCGACGCGCGTCACCTCAGCGCCGAAGGAATTGAGCTGGTCGACCATCTTGTTGATCACGTCCTTGATCTGCAAAAGTTCACCTTTGACATCTACGGTGATCTTCTGGGTCAAGTCGCCATTGGCGATCGCGGTCGCAACCTTGGAAACGTCGCGCAGCTGGACAGTGAGGTTTGCGGCCAGACCGTTCACGTTGTCGGTCAGATCCTTCCAAGTGCCTGACACACCCCTGACGTTTGCCTGACCACCGAGTCTGCCTTCGGTACCCACTTCTTTGGCGACGCGCGTCACCTCTGCCGCGAAAGAATTGAGCTGATCGACCATCTGGTTGATCACGTTCTTGATCTGCAAGATCTCGCCTTTGACGTCGACGGTGATCTTCTGGGTCAAGTCGCCGTTGGCGATGGCGGTCGCGACTTTGGAAACGTCGCGCAGCTGTACCGTGAGGTTCGATGCCAGACCGTTCACGTTGTCCGTCAAGTGCTTCCAAGTGCCATAAACGCCTTGGACGTCCGCTTGACCACCCAGCTTGCCTTCGGTGCCGACTTCTTTGGCGACGCGCGTCACCTCTGCAGCGAAGGAGTTGAGCTGATCGACCATCTTGTTGGTCACGTCCTTGATCCGCAAGATCTCGCCGCGCGCCTCCACGGTAATCTTTTGGGTCAAGTCGCCGTTGGCGATGGCGGTCGCGACTTTGGAAACGTCGCGCAGCTGAACCGTGAGGTTCGACGCCATGGCGTTCACGTTGTCCGTCAAGTCCTTCCACGTCCCGTGCACGCCTTTGACGTCTGCCTGGCCGCCGAGCTTGCCCTCGGTACCCACTTCCTTGGCGACGCGCGTCACTTCCGCGCTGAAAGAACGCAGCGTGTCGACCATGGTGTTGATGGTGTTCTTGAGCTCGAAGATTTCGCCGCGCGCATCGACCGTGATCTTCTGCGACAAGTCGCCCGTGGCCACGGCGGTCGTGACCTTTGCGATACTTCGGACTTGTGCCGTCAGGTTAGCGGCTAGACCGTTCACGTTGTCGGTCAGGTCCTTCCACGTGCCATGCACACCTTTGACGTCGGCTTGGCCGCCGAGCTTGCCCTCGTTGCCCACTTCCTTGGCGACGCGGGTCACCTCGGCCGCGAAGGACGACAACGTGTCGACCATGGTGTTGATGGTGTTCTTGAGTTCGAGGATTTCGCCTTTGGCGTCGACGGTGATCTTCTGCGACAAGTCGCCTTTGGCCACCGCGGTCGTCACCTTCGCGATGTTGCGCACCTGTGCCGTCAGATTCGCGGCGAGACCGTTCACGTTGTCCGTCAAATCACGCCAAGTGCCGGACACCCCTTGCACTTCGGCCTGGCCGCCGAGTTTGCCTTCGTTACCGACTTCTTTGGCGACGCGCGTCACCTCGGCGGCGAACGAGTTGAGCTGATCCACCATCGAGTTCACTGTCGTGCCGATGCGCAGAAACTCACCGCGCACTGGGCGACCATCGATCTCGAGCACCATCTTCTGGGAGAGATCCCCGCGTGCCACGGCCGTGATCACGCGCGCAACCTCGTTGGTCGGCGCGACCAAGTCGGCAATCAGCTGATTGACGGCCTGTAAACCCAAGGCCCACTGGCCGCGGGCCGGGCCGCCGGAGGCGCGTTCGTGCATCTTGCCATCTTGACCGACGACTTTGCCGACTCGAACGAGCTCGGAGTTGGTGTGTTCATTCAACCCGATGATGTCGTTCAAGAGCTCGCCTGCGCTACCCAGCACCCCATGTTTTCCGAAGTCGAAGCGAACCGAGAAGTCCCCCTGTTTGATCGCCTTCAATACTTCGACGAGGTGTTCGATCTCACTGCGGGTGGTCGCCGACAAATGATCCCACTCGCGCACTGGCACTTCGGCACCGAGCGCGTTCATCATCGTCGGCGCGGGCGTGGCCGTTGGCGCTATCGCGGGCGGCTGAACCTGTGCTGCGAACGTGGGACGCGGGGAAGACTTCGCGCCGTTCTTCGTCGAAGTTCGCGAGCGAGTGGCGGGAGAGGTTTCGACTCGAACGGCGCCGCGCGGCGAGGGCAGATTTTTGGGGGGCATGACATCCGTTACTGCCCGCGGGCGTGCCTGACGGGCGCTGATCCCAGAGTACGACGCGGGCGTGAAACGCGCCGCTATCGGACCGGATCTTCGCCATGCCGGCAGCCGCAGCGCAAGCGAATAGCGGCGGCTAGCCCGCGGCGTAACGAATCAGTGGGGCAATGTGACACGCTCGATCAGCTGATGTGGCGTTTCGCCTCGTACTGTTTCAGCTCAACCCTCGATGCGTGCAAGCTCTGCCACCAACAACGCCACTTCGACTGGCTTCGGCAAGTACGAGTTGAAGCCAGCCGCCCGCGCAGCCTCGCGCGAGCGCTCGTCGTCATAACCAGTCCAAGCGATGAGATAGATGTCTGGGCCCGCCGTCAGACGGATCGAACGCGCCAGCTGCAAACCATCGACGTTGGGCATGCCCAAGTCGATCAACACCGCATCGTATGGGCCGACCTCCAGTGCAGCCAGTGCCAGCTCTCCGCTGCCAACCTGGGCGGCTTGATGTCCTAGAGTCGAAAGCATTTCGACGAGCATCTCGCGAGAGTCTTGGTCGTCATCGACGACCAGGATGCGCAAGCGCTTTGCTCCGAGCATGAGCTACCTCCAATGTGTGCGCGAGCAGAACTGAGGTGTTCGCGCGTGGAACCAAATCTGCCGCTATGCGGGCTTTGGGAGTGCCCTTAGCGGTAGCGCCAACGACGTGAGCCATCGCCAGCAATCAGATGCATCACGGCCACGAACAGCGCTGCTCCGATGATGGACCAGAGTACTGGAAACCCGTGACCATCCACGTTGAACAACAGCGGTTCGGGTAGCTGAAGATGTCTTGCAGCAAAGGACCCGAGCAGCGCACCCACGAAACCGACGGCGATCGAGACGACGAAGCCGCCGCCTGTGCCTCCGCCGATAGCTCGACCTAGAGCGCCGCAGACGCCTGCGATGATGAGTAAAACCAATAGACCGGTGAGCGTGAGAGTCATGCTCCTGGGCATTGCAATGGGCGGGCCCAGCTCGAAATCCGCGGAGAAATGGCTTGGCTCTGCAGTCGGACGAACCCCGCAGCGGTCAACATTGCCCGCCTGTTGCAGACTGCCACAGCGTTCGGGGGATCTGGAGCTCGAGTCCTCCGCGCAGTTAACCCGATGCGCATATGTGGCGCGACCCGGGCGCCGGCGAAACGGGGTGAGACCTCTTGCCGCTGTGCGTCGCCCGCGCCCGTTTGGGCTCGGCTGCGGCAGAATTTCTGCGTCGGTTGCCAGGCGCGGTTGCGGGATAACGCAGACGTTTCCTCGAAAGCGTTGTGCTGCGCGGCGGCACGGGACTTGCGTTTGCTTTGTGTGTTCGGCCCTTCACGGGCCAATCACCAGTGAAAGCAAGCAAGAACGTGGAGCAGTCACTCATGCAAATCCAAAAGTTTCGCCTAGCGCGCCCGTTTGTAGCCCTGCTGCCCTTATTGGCTGCAGGTTGCTCTGCGCTCGCCGGAGAAAACAGCAACAAGGCTGGCGCAGAACTGCTCGGTGACACGGCTCCAGACGTCACGGGTTCGAGCCGCTCGTCTTCGACTGAGCGAGCTACCAAGGAATCCTCCAATGCGGGCGTGGTCGGGCCGGCTGCTGCAGACGCTTCGCAGTGCGACAGTTTGCTGAACGCGCCCAGTACGGAGCATAGCGGCGCGGCGAGCGATACCAACGCCCTGCAATTGCAGCGCGAGGAAGTCTTCGACGACGAGCGGTATGTTCAGATCTGGGGGCACGCCGATGACGACATTTGGGCGATCGGAGAGCGCAATGCGCCCTCGCATGCCACAGCGGCGAGAGCCGCGCTGGACTGCGATGCGACGCGCTTCGACGCGAGCGTCCTTGCGCGTCACTTCGACGGTGATGAGTGGACGCTCGTCGACTTCCCCAGCAATACCCGCGTCAACGAGGTGCGTGGCTCGGGTTCCGATGACATATGGGCGGTGGGCGCCCACGCACAAGCGTGGCACTTCGACGGTCACGAGTGGACCAGTCATGATCTGAGCGATGCGATCGGCGGCGACGCGCCCACCGATCCGTGCTCGGAGGTGGTCTTCAGCTCGGTCTGGGTGCAAAGTAAACAGAGCGCGTGGATCGTTGGCTTCGCGTACCTCGACGGCGACCAGAGTCCGCTCATTCTGCATTACGATGGCGCAGCTTGGACGCGCCAGGCCGTCCAAGGTGACGAACCTTTGCTCAGCGTATGGGCGGCCGACGCCCAACACGCTTGGGCCGTTGGCGCGAGCGGCGTGATGCACACGCTGCAAGGTGAACAATGGCAACGTGCGCCGAAGATCACCGATCGTGACCTCAACGTCATTACCGGTGTGGCGGCAGACAACGTCTGGGTAGCCGGGTCTTCAGCCACGATGCTGCGCTTCGACGGCAGCGATTGGAAGCCGAGCAACCCCGCGGTCGATTACATGGTCTCGGAAGGCATGGTCGCTCGCGCGGGCGCTGGCGTTTGGATGCTCAGCGATAGCATTCATCAGCAGGGCATTGCGATTGACTACGTGCAGACGGTCGATCATTGGGACGGCGAGCAGTGGTGCTCCGTGCGCACCAGTAACGACACGACACGCATGCTCTCGGAGTTGTGGGTCAGTCCCAGCGGACAAGTCTGGGGCGCGGGTTATGCGCTGGTCCGCGTGCTGTAAAGACTCGCTCCGAGCACGGCAAATCAAAAGGACCGTTCCTTCCCAGGAACGGTCCTTTTCGATTCATGGCGTCTGCGAGTGAACGCTATTGGAGTGACGGTTCGGTTGCCAGCGACGCCCTGAGAAACGGAAGCAGCAAGCCGGCGAGTTCTGCAACGTTCGGCTCTTGTAACATGCTCGAGTGCCCCGCGTTGACGTCGACCGTATACAGGCAATCACCGAGCACTTCGGTCCAGCCGAAGTCTTCCTGTTCGTAGCGAACGCGAAGAGGAGTGTCGTTGCCAGCACCCTGCGTTGCGCGCACCAGCACGACGTGACGCGCATACTGGCCAGGGGTTAGCGCATAGCGTTCTTGCGCCCTTTCGAAGAGTTTGGCGGCTGTCCACTCGGGCAGCCAGCTCGGCCACTCGTAGCCGTGGAGAGTGAGCAGCTGCAAAAGGGGGTAGAGAAGGCCTTCCAATCGCCTTTGACCACGGCTGGTCGTCTCGAAGACTGCAGCGCGCACGAACTTGCCAACCACGGTCTGCAGCGTGCGTATGACCTCGGGGATACCAGTCGACGGGCGCAACATCGCGTCGAAGGTCTCTTTCAAGCGTGACAGACGCTGTTTTGCGATCACGCCTTGGCGCTGCTTGGCGCGGGGAGCCGCGCTGTCCAGCAGGAGCAGCAGCGCTACTTCTTCGCCCTGCGAGCGAAGTTGGCGCGCGATTTCGAGCGCGAGCAACCCACCAGCGCACAATCCGCCGACATAGTAAGGCCCATGGGGCTGAACCTCACGCATCGACAGCGCATAGCGCTTGGCCATGTCCTCGATCCGCAAGTCCGCCAACGGAACACCGCGCTCTCGCCGCGGTTCCAAACCGAACGCGCGAAACTCGAAAGGCAGCCGCCGCGCGAGGTTCGCATAGAGCAGCGTTTCCCCGAGCCCATCATGGGCAAAGAAGAATGCGGGTCGATGGTGAGCGCCTTCGCGCAGTTGTACCGCGCAGCGCTTCGGTCCACCGGCACTCAGAGCCCGTGCAAAAGCGCGCACGCTCGGCGTTTCGAGCAACGTGGAGAGCGGCAACGTGACCCCAAACTCACGTTGGACCTCCGCCAGGATTCGAGTGGCCAACAGCGACGTGCCTCCGACCGCGAAGAAGTCGTCCTCGACTCCGAGGTTCTTGAGGTTCAGAGCGCTTTCCCACAGTCCCAAGAGGCGATGTTCCAAGGCGCTGGCAGGCGGAACAGGGTTGTCGCTCGGCGCGTTGCGCGCGCTCAATTCCTTCACTGCATCGACGATTGATTTGGCAGAGGTCAGTTGCAGCGCGAGGCGCCCCGCCAGGGTCGAGAAGCTGCCCGAGTTTTGCTCTCGAGATTCGGGGCCAGTGTCGTTTTGGATTTGTGGACGGGTGCCACTGATTGAACTCGAGACCCCGCTCGACTCGCGCCTGGAACTGGTTTCGCTCACGTTCGCAGCACAGGCATTCGCGATCGAGACGCGATAAGTAGAGTCACCTTTGGCGCTCACGCTGCGTTGACCCACGCTCTCCAGAAACTCCAGTGCAGGCTGGTTTCGTTCGCTCGCAATCGCGCTGAAAACGATGTCCTTGACGCCTTCGCGACGCGCAATCGCCCCTAAGTTGCGCAATATCGCATGTTCGACGCCGCGACCCAGAATGCGGCAGCTGAGCATCAAGCTTTCGACCCGCAGCCGCCCCATCCGGATCTCGTAGATCACGACACCCACCAGGCCGTAGTCGCCAAAGCGATCCGTCACACGCACGCACATGCAGCGCATCGGGCCGGCGATCATTCTTTCTATTTCTGCCTCCGTGCGCCGTCGTGTCGTTGTGTTGAATTGATTGGTGCGTTGGGTCAATTGCGCCACCCGCTCGATGTCGTCTGGCTGCAGCTCGCTCATATCGACTTGGAGTTGTAGGCCCGCGAGGAACGCCCCAAGACTTGGAGCTTCGCTCTGTGCGCGCTTGCGCTGGATCTCTTGGCGGTACGACTGCGAACGAGTGCGGTCTTCGGTCGTGACGTGCGGCTTGTCGAAGACCCACAAATGGCGAAGCATGCTGCGCAGCGCAGCTTCGTTCTCTGGCACCTGCAGCGTGAGTACCGCGGGCAGTGCAGCGCGAACCTCGGCGCACTCGCGCGCGTTGTCGTCGAGGAAGACGAAGCTGTCGAGTCCCAGATTGAGCTCTTTAGCGAGCGCGGCGATGTTCTCTGATTTGGGTTGCCAATTGATGCGCTCGGCGACGATGTGGTCCTTGCGAAGCAAGAAATCACTGCGGCTCTCCAAGGTTCGGTGCACATCGGCCTCGCAGTTCTTGCTGCACAACACCAGCAAGACCCCGCGCTCGGCCTGTTCGAGTGCATAGCGCTGCAAGAGCGCATGACGGGCCTCGAGACGTAGCCCATCAACGCCGTCTTCGCCGACGACGCCGCCCCAAAGCGTGTTGTCGCAATCGAGCACGAGCACCTTGCGGGCAGGCACCTCCAACATGTGCAGGCGGCGCACGAGCAGCGCGCTCAAAGCAGCAAACGCCTCCGTCGTAAACGGCACCGCGGCGTACATGAAGCGCTCGGGGTCGTGAATTTGCTCGACCGCGTAGTGCTCCAGTTCGGCATCATCGATGCAGACTACGCCGGGCAAAGCACGCAATTCGGCGCTCAGGCGGGCCGTCTCGGCCTCGAGTAACTCGTAGCCGTGGCTTTGCTTCGATGGGCGATGCAATACGACCAGCAAGGGGCGCTGGCGGTCGGCCACGAATTGCGAAACGGCGGCGACTAGGTCTTGAACCAAGCGCTCCAAGTCGAGTCGCCAAACCGAGTCAGCGTCTTGCGACTCGCGCTCTGCCAGTTCGGGCTCCGAATCGGATCGCTGCGGGAGCAAGTCTTGTAGCCGCAAGAGCAGAACGGGATTGCCGTCACGCGTGCGAGAAAGCAGACTACCCGGATCCAACAGTTGCTGGAACACCTGCCGAAAGGGGGCGAACTCGACTGCCCAGTCCAGGTCGGCAACATTGAGCCAGTAGCGTAGATAATCACCGATCGGCTCTGCCGTGTAGCTCGCGCAGATGCTCAATTGGGGGCGCGTCGAGGGTAAATGCCGAGGCGGGACACCTCGAGTGGGGGGAGTAGAACGATCAGAGTGAAACTCGTGAAACGAGGCTTGAGACATAAAGCACCTGGGCGCAAAGGACGGGTTGCTGTGACCAAGCAGCGCGCTCTGCACGCTGTATGGGAGCCTCTGTGCAAGGGCCGTGCTCAATCGGCACACCCTGCGACATCGTGCATCGTGTAAGCAGGGCAGGCTCAGCGATTCGGTGCGTAAGCTCGCGAACCTCAGCATGTTTTGCGAAGTTCTGTCGCATTCGGGAGCGTCGAACCTCGATCACAAGGCGCAGTGTGACCGCTCGTGACTTGGCAAAACGCGACACTGCGTCTGTTTTGCCCTCGCATGCGCCGTGCGGCTTACCGCACACGCGCTGCCCTCGGACCTACGGCACGACTTCTGCACTCCAGGTCGATCATGATCTCAACCAACCAAATCAAGCCCAACACCCCAGTCGTCTGTTCGAACAATGGCCAGTTCGGCGTCGTCGACCACGTCGAGGGATCCAGTATCAAACTCAAGAAGGACCAGTCGGGTCAGCATCATTTCATTCCGCTCAGTTGGGTCACCAGCGTAGACGAGGCCGTGCACGTCGATCGTCCTGGGGACCAAGCGATGCGCGAGTGGTCGTCGTACGGCCTTTGAGCGACAGCACGGTTTGCGAATTTTCGAAGCCCGGGGCTACTGAAAAAGCTGTTTTCGGTTGCGCGTTAGGCTCACACTTTGCGCATGACGCACAGAGTGGAGAATGACTCGTTGGGATCCATCAGGGTTCCAAGTGACAGACTTTGGGGTGCTCAGACGCAAAGGAGCGTCGAGAACTTCAGGATCTCGTTCGAGCGCATGCCGCAAAGAGTGATCGGTAGCCTCGCGCGCATCAAACGCGCAGCGGCCGCCGTCAATGCCGAGCTTGGATTGTTGGATCCAGAGATGGCGGCCGCCATCGAGCGCGCAGCGACGTTCGTCGTCTCTGGTACGCTCGATGCGGAGTTTCCGCTGCTCGTCTGGCAAACGGGCAGCGGAACGCAGACGCACATGAACGTGAACGAAGTGCTCGCCAATTGCGCGAGTGAGCTCCTCGGCGGGCCGCGGGGTGCAGGTCGGAAAGTTCATCCGAACGACCACGTCAATCTGGGACAATCTTCCAACGACGTGTTTTCCTCCGCCATCAACCTCGCGGCTCAGTGTGCGTTGCGTGAGGAGACGCTCCCTGCACTGAAGGAGCTGCTCCAGACGATCCGCAAGAAGAGCGAGGCGTTTAGTGGGGTCGTCAAGATCGGTCGCACCCATCTGCAGGATGCGACGCCGCTGACGGTGGGCCAAGAGTTTTCGGGTTGGGCCGCTCAGATTGAGCATTGTTGCAAACACGTCGAACAGACGTTTGCGCACTTGAGCGAACTCGCACTTGGCGGAACGGCGGTCGGCACGGGGCTCAATGCGCATCCGGAGTTTGCTGCGCGAGTTTGCGCGAAACTCTCCAAGGAGCTGGGCTTCGAAGTCATTCCGAGTCCCAACAAATTCGAGGCGCTCAGCGCGCACGACGCGATCGTCTTCGCACACGGGGCGCTGAAGACGGCTGCTGCGGCGCTTTACAAGATCGCCAACGACGTCCGATGGCTGGCTTCTGGACCCCGCTCCGGCCTCGGTGAGCTGGTCTTGCCGGCGAACGAGCCAGGCAGCTCGATCATGCCCGGCAAAGTCAACCCGACTCAATGCGAGGCATTGATCATGTGCTCGGCCCAAGTCTTCGGCAACGACGTTGCCATCAACTTCGCGGGCAGCGGGGGCAACCTTCAGCTGAACGTCAACAAGCCGTTATTGGCTCACGCTTTTCTGCAGAGTGCTCGCTTGTTGGCAGATGCAGTGCGGAGCTTCGATTTACACGCCATGCATGGTCTCGACGTCGACCGCTCCCGCATTGAGCAAAATGTGGAGCGCTCGCTCATGCTCGTAACGGCCCTGACACCCCACATTGGCTACGACAAAGCGGCGGCGATTGCGAAGCGCGCCCACGCCCAGAACGAGACGCTACGGCAAGCGGCAGTCGGCCTCGGCTACGTCACTACCGAGCAATTCGATGCGTGGGTTCGCGTCGAGGACATGATTGGGGCTGAGTCGAACGTCACTTGATGCTCGGCGACGGCGCGTGGATTGGCTCCGGCTTTTTGACGGGGGGCTTGTGCGCCGCCTGAGAGAGTTGGGGCTGATAGCCGATTTGTCGAGGTTCGAGCGTAACCGGACGCCCCGTTTGGACCGACTCCAGCAGGGCCTCGATCACTCGCAAGTCGGCGATGGCCTCCGCCGCGGAGGGCTTGGGTTCGTGATCGTGGAGGATGCAGTCCGAAAAGTGCATGATTTCTGGCGCGAACTGATCGCTCTTGGGGAACGACCGATGGTGGGTTTGCTCTTCAACGGTCAGGAAGTGTTGGAGTCCCTCGGCGTACTCGTAAGCGGGTTCGACCCGCAGATCGCCGTCCGTGCCCATGATGCGATAACTCGAGACGCTACTGGTGCTGTTGCTGATGCTGAACTGCGCCGAGCGGCCACGGGAGAACTTCAAGCTCGCGACCAACGTGTCGTCCACCCCATCTTTCTCGATCGCCCATGCGAAAACTGACAACGGTTCCGCGGCAAAGACGTGGCGCGCAGCGTTGATGCAATAGACCCCCAAGTCCAGTGTTACTCCGCCGCCAGCGCTCGAGTCGCGGCGAATGTCCCCAGGACGAACCGTGTGGGAGAAGCTGGAACAGAACAATAGCGGATCTCCAATCTTGCCTTGCCTGAGCACGTCCAGAGCGCTCAGCGTGGCGCGCTCGAAATGCAGGCGATAGGCGACCATCAGTTTCACCTCGGCGCGCTCGCAGGCGCGCGCCATCGCTTCCGCTCGAGCAACAGTGGGCGCCAACGGCTTTTCACACAGCACGTGAACGCCTGCATCCGCGGCGCGCTCGGCAAACTCCTGATGAGTCGAGTTGGGCGTGGCTATGTAAACTGCATCGATGTCGCCCTCGGCCAAGATGCGTTCGAGGTCCGGATAGTCACCCTCGAGACCAATGGCGTAACGTTTTCTGAGCTCCGCTCGCTTGCTGCTATCGGATGAAATCAGCGCGACCAACTCGGAGTTTTCACTGGCGTGCTTGAACGCCGGAAGCACCGCCGATTGGGCGATGTTGCCCGCACCGATGACCGCATACCGTACTTTGTGATTGGTCGGATTCATGCTCTGGCTCCAAGGGTTCTCATTCGGGTTCGCGTAGGGTGAGCAAGGCGTTCGTCCAGCGCAGCAGCTCGGCGAGCATCGCTTGCCCGGCAGTTTCGATTTCCAACGACGGAGCGTACGTCCCGTCGGGCGAAAGTGATTTTTCGAAGAACGGGATGACCACTGCCTCCGGAATTGGGACGATACGCAGGGCGCACAACGTCAGTTTGGTGTTCTGAACGGATCGCGTCCCGCCGGATACTCCGCCGTAGCTGACGAAGCCTGCGGGCTTGTATGCCCACTCGTGGAACAGATAGTCCAACGCGTTCACTAGCGCCGGTGGGCTGGAGTGGTTGTACTCGGGCGTCACGAAGACGAAGGCATCGGCGCTGTCGATGAGTGCGCTCCAGCGTCGTGTGTGCTCAGCTTTGTATTGCCTGAGCCGCGGATGCTTGGGTTCATCGAACAGGGGGAGATTCTGCGTCCTGAGATCGATCAAGTCGACGTCGAAAAGGCGCATTCGTTCTGCGAACCCCTTGAACCACTGGGCCACCGCGAATCCGAGGCGCCCTTCGCGAGTGCTTGCATGGATGATGCTCAATTTGGGCATCGTTCGTTCCTTTGGAGGCGATCCTCAAAGTAGGGACTTTGAGCTCGCATCGGGACCCTCTGCGTCCGGAAAAATTACGACGGTAACACTACCTGTAGGGAGCCATTCCTTGGCGAACCCTTCGAAGCTATCCTCGCGCCAACCACTGGCAGGATCCCAAGTCAGGATCCGCTGCTGGGTGCGGTCGTAGCCGACGACCACGTTGTAGTGCGCCAGCGGTTTTGCCAGCGCCCGCGCCTTGGCCAGCCCAACGATCAACGGACGCCCGGCACTGAGCTCGTGGTCCAAGTCTGCGAACGAACCCTCGAACACGAACGAACGCAGCCCGACACGCCGGGCGTAGTCTCGCAGTTCGAGTGCGCTCAGGCTGCGCTCGCCGCGCCTCGTATCCTGATCGATTTGCTGAGGCGTGAGTCCTTTTCCCCAATATGCGAGCACCGTCCCAAGGGCTGCCGAGCCACAGCCCTTGGGATCTTGCTGATACATTCCTACCAGCTCGACGCGTGTGTAGCCGCCGTCCTTGCTCAATTGCGCCATGCTGACTCCTTTGTCACTGCCCTGATAGCCACAGCTGGATACGCAGACAGCAAAGAATAGAATCACCAAACGAGCGCCGAGCATGGAGGTAACCCCTCACAAGAGGATGATGAGCAGAATGACGGCGAGCACTACCGTGACCGTGGTTGCGCCGATGATCAGCGTGTCACCGCCTCGAAATTCCTTCGCTTGCTGGGCGCGCGCATCGCGTTCGGCGTATCTCTTTTGCTCGGATGCTGAACCGCCACGCGGGGCTCGCGCCTGTGGCGTGGTCACTTCGTACGACATCGATACGTCCGGCTGCAAATGCGCGGTGAGCGGGGGACGGGAGACCACGGAGGCTCCTTCCAGGGTTGGGGCCATGAATGAAAGAATCGAGAGGGCGATAGCTGTGCCGGTCCACATAGCGAATTCTCCAGTTCGGAAATCCAGCCCGAATCACGGGCGATATGCGATTGCGATGATTTCATTCGATTCATCGCTGGTGACCAGCAGCGTACCGTCGGCCAGTTCAGCGAGCGCTACGGGGCGGATCGGCCATTGCGAGGCGATTGCGGCGTCGCCAACTGGCCGATCGCCTTCACCGTTGTACTCGAGCAAGGTTTCCGCGCTCCCGCTCGGCAAACCATTGGCTCCGAACGGTACTCGAACGACTTTGTACCCAACCGCGTCATCGACCGGGCGGTTCCAAGAGCCGTGCAGAGTGATGATCGCGTCCCCAACATAGCCCGAGGGGAAGTTGCCGCTCTTGTAGAACAAGATGTCCAGCGGAGCAGTGTGAGCCTTCAGCACCAACTGCGGTGGCACTACGTTTTCAGGGTCGCGGCACCAATCGTCGTTGTGAGTCGTGTTGTCCGGGTCAGCCCACTGGGTCCCCGCGCCGAGGCCGGCATCCCCGAGATCGCCCTCGGACCAGCAGTACGGATAACCGTAGAAGAGGCCAGGTTCGCTGAAGAGGTTGAGCTCCTCCCCGGGGTTGCGAAGGTGGATGTCGCCACCCAGATCAGTGCGCTGCAAATCATCGCGACCGTTTTCTACACCCCAGACTTGGTTGTTTCCGTCGAGTGCTAGTCCGACCTCGTTGCGCAGGCCGTCGGCGAACAACTCACCGCTCTCGAAGTCGAGCGGCGTCGAGCTGTCCAGCTCATTGATCGGGAAGCGTCGAATGGCGGAGCGTCCCGGTCCCTCGTCGACGTTCGTCGCCGAACCGACGCTGACATAGAAGAAGGTGTCATCGAACAGCAGCGTACGGGAGGAGTGCTGTCCGCCCTCTGGGATACCGGTCACGACCGCGATGCCGCTGCCGAGGTCGTTGTGGTCCGGGTCATACACGAAACGGTAGACCGTCGAGGAACTCGAGACGTAGAGGTAGCCGCCATTCAAGGCGATACCGTGCTGGATGCCGGGCGCCGAACCGATCGTTGCTCGCTCGTTGGTGCCGCTCACGCCGTCGCCGTTGTCATCCCAAAGTGCCACGACCGAGGAGTTCTGGCGTGATACCACCAGCACCGTGCCTGCCGAATCGACGGCAATGCCACGCGGGTCGTCGATGCCTCTAGCCCAATGCCATGCGGTGAAGCCTTCGGGCAGTGACGCATACTCGAGTTGCGCGGCAGGCGGGAATGGTGCCGCGTCTGCTGCGTCGGCATCACCTGCGTCGACGGACGCATCTTCGATCGATCCGTCGAGCGCCGAACCGGCATCGAGTGCCGCGCTGGCATCGCGTTCACCCGCATCGCCAACGCTAGCATCCTCGCTGCCAGTTGAAGGCCCGGGCCCGCCTGCGTCGACGATCGGAACGGGCGACGTATTCGATCCCGTTGGTACGGGGGTGATCGTTGGCGTCGGGATCGTGGTTGGCGTTACTGGGGTAGATGAATCGTACCCGGGGTAGCCCGAGTCATTGCTGGTATTGTCGTTGTCCGACGAGCTGGAGTCGTCGCCACAGCCGCTAGCGATCAGAACGCATAGCGGCCAACTGTATACGGTTAGTTTACGCATGCTGATGAACCTGTGCACGAGTCGTGCCGCGCTGCGCCCGCGCTGTGCCCGTGCTGCTCGCACAATCTCTGCGCATAGCCGAGCTCGCTGCTCGTAGGCGCTGTTGCGTGGTCGTCCGTATCAGCTGCGCCTCAGTGGGGCGTCGCTCCTCGGAGTTGCGAGTTCCACGCCACGCTCGAGTTGCCGCACGAGTCCTTCTTCGGCTGGGATACCGGCATGCTTTTGGCAGCTCCACGGACCCAACGTCCGAGCACGCACCGTTCAATCACCACCACAACAACACAGGCCTGATGCCTACGTGAGAAAGGAATTAGAGATGAAATCGCTGACGCATTTTGTGACCATCGCATTGACTGTTTGGGCTGCACGAGCACGCGTGAAGCTGCTAGTCCGCATCCCATGAACGCAGACGGTAGCGGGCCGTCGCAACGCGGCCCAGAGATCTCGAGCGACGTCGAACCCGTTTTCTCCACTCACGACCAAGCGGAAGAAGCCGTCAATCGCACGACGCGCGCAGAACGACGCGCCAGCGCGGATTTCAGATCCGCGCCAGGTTACCAGGTGGCCGGCAACGTGCAGTTCGTCGAAGCTCCCGAGGGGGTGCGCGTTCACGTGGACGTAACGGGTGCACCGCCCGGAACCAAGGGCATTCACATTCATCAAACCGCCGACTGCAGTGACATCCCAAACAAGAGCATGGGCTCGCACTTCGCGCCGGGCGGGCACGAACACGGTCTACCGGAAGCGCCCGAGCATCACCTGGGTGATCTCGGGAACATCACGATCGGACCAGACGGCAGAGGCAGTCTCGATATCGTCGTGCCGGGCGCCAATCTCGGACCCGATGACACGATGTCGTTCATCTCGCGATCCGTGGTCCTGCACGAGAACAAGGATCAGGGCAACGGTGAGTCCGGCAATTCCGGTACTCCGATCGCCTGTGCCCCAATCCGATGAAACTGCCCGCGGATCGAGCAGCCCTCGAATCATCGCGTCACAGCCCAAGCGGTCACTTGTTCGAATCTTGCCAGGGCCACACCAAATCGCCCAAGAAGACTTGAACTTGTAGATCGCCTGGCAAAACGTCCACGTGCAGTTTGGCGTATGGCGTAGCGAACGACATGGTTCCTGCAGTGCCGCGCGGTCCGCGCCCGACGTAGCCTCTGACCGCAGCGTCGCCCGATCGCGCCTGGAGTAAATCGAACTTGGCATTGGTCGCAGATACCAGTGGACCTCGAGTCCCGGGGTCGAGCGCCCTGACCCCAAGCCGCTGTCCTAGCACCCGCAGCAAGGGTGAATCCCAAGCGAAGTCCGAAGTCTCGTCCGGCACGAGCCCCAGCTCGGCACGGGGGCCTGGCACGAGCGCTCTAAGGCCAGGCATTGAAACCTTTGCCTTGTGGCTGACCCACGCTGCGGGTCTCGGATGGCCAACACGAGCCTGTGCGAGAGCCCACGTCCATGCGTCGTTCTGGGTGAACGAGGGCGGAAGCAGCTCGTTCGGGTTCTGACGCTGCCTGGCGCTCCAGGGCTCCGTTGGTCGGGCAGGTGCGGTCTGGGAGTCATCATCCGAGGTGGGGGCCGCCGCAGCGACTCGAACGGCGCGACTGCTTATTACCTCGAGCTTCGCGTCCTGTGTGCGGTCAGCGCTGCGCCCTGGATTGAGGTCGTCGAGCGGTGGAGCGAGCGCGCCCGAGAAGATCTGCACAGGGCTCTGATCCAGCGCCAAAGGACCTTGGACTTCCTGCCTCAACCGACTGGGATCGGTATCGATCTCGGCCTGGCTTCGTTCTGAGCCCCCGAGCACGATGCACAGCAGCGTCGACGTGAGGACTCGGCGCAAACGAACTGGTCGATCAGTTCCTCCAACGATCTGTGCAGGTGCTCGAAGCTCGTACCGGGAACGATTTGCTGTAAGAGGTGTACGGCTTTGAATCCCGGCGGCCGTGACGTGCGCATGGGACATCTCACCTGTTTCAGCAAGATTCAGTCCATCGATGCCGTGTGGATAGACGCTGGGTTCGACGGCCGCGTTGTGGAGTTTCGCTACAATCGAGCAGACTCGCCTCGCTGCCCGTTGGAAGAGCTCAGCCGAGCTCTAGCGAGCAGCAAACCGAAGCAGGTTCGTCACTACCGCGACCAGTTCCGCCGGCTCGATCGGCTTGGACAGGTGCATCATGTAACCTGCGTCGAGTGCCTTGCGTCGGTCTTCGATGCGCGCGTAGGCCGTCAAAGCGGCGGCCGGGATCCCGCCCCCCTGCTCGTGCGGCAGTGCACGCACTTTGCGGATCAACGAATAACCATCCTCGCCGGGCAGGCCGATGTCCGATAGCAACAAGTCGGGTTTGCTGCGTTGTAGCGCGGCCAAGCCTTCGATCGCGTTTCCGGCGCTGATCACCTGAAGCCCGCAATCGCTGAGGACCGAGCCGACGAGTTCACGGCCGTCGACGTCATCATCGATCACCAGCACCGTCAGTCCAGCGAACTCCGGCCGTTTCTCGATCCGTTGCGTCGAACCACGCGACGATTCCACCGCAGGTTCCGTGGCCGTGACGCTCGTGGGAAAGACCACGGTGAAGGTGGAACCTTTGCCTTCTCCTTGGCTGCTGACCTCGATGGTGCCACCGTGCAGCTCAACGATGTGGCGCGAAATCGCCAGCCCGAGGCCGAGACCCCCGTGTGCTCGAGTGGTCGCGCCGTCAGCCTGCTTGAAGCGCTCGAACACCACTGGCAAGAAATCGGGTTTGATGCCACAGCCCGTGTCCGACACCGTAAACTCATAGCCAGCACTGCTGCGCTTCAGAGTGATGACCACGTGCCCACCAGAGGGGGTGAACTTGATGGCATTGCTGAGCAGGTTCCACACCACTTGCTGCAGGCGGTGCTCATCCCCAAGAATCGTTGCAGGCCTGGGTACCAAGTCGCACAGCATCGTGATCGCCTTGGCCTCGGAAGCGGGGCGCAAGCTGTCCACGGTTTGCTCGATCACATGGACCAGATCCGTCGATTCGACGTTCAGCCGCAATTTGCCGCTGATGATGCGCGACACGTCGAGCAGATCCTCGATCAGTTGAGCTTGGTTGACGGCGTTGCGTTCTATGGTCTCGAGCGCTTTGTTGTGCTTGGTTGCTTCGAGAGCGCCACTGCGCAAGATGCGCGTCCAACCGAGCATGGCGTTGAGAGGCGTTCGGAGTTCGTGAGAAATCGTCGCGAGAAATTCGTCTTTCGCTCGATTGGCGGTGTCCGCGTTGCGGCGCGCTTGCTGCTCGGAATCGTACAGGCGTGCATTCTCCACGGCGATCGCCAAACGCCGTCCCAAGTCTTCAGCAATCGCCAGGTCGTGGTTGCCGAAGCGACGACCCGATTCCGCGGATAACAAGGTCATTGCACCGATCGCGCGCCCGCGAACCAAAAGCGGCACGCAGATCGAAGAACGCAGGCCTATCGCACGAACTCGCTCGAGCAGGTCGGGATCGGAGACCCGTTGCGCCAGGAGAGTATCCGAGACGTCGGCATGAAGCTCCGAGACCCCAGTGCGAACGACCTTACCCGCGCCGTGCTCGTTCTTTTCGTTGTCAGGCCAGCGTCGCCACAATTCTCGAACCAGCTCGACTCGTTCCGGATCGGCGTGAGCAACGGCCACGCGATTCAGAGTTCCGTCGGGCTCGAGCATGTCCACGTTTGCCAAATCCGCGATGCGCGGCACCGCCAGTTTCACTGCATTGGCGATCGCGACGCGGTAATCCAGAGTGCTCGCCAACGTCTTGCTCGCATCCGCCAGAAACGATAGCGACTCCTCGCTGCGGCGCCGCGCAGTCACGTCCCGCCAGACGGAGAAGTGTTGCCCCGGAACGATG
This sequence comes from Polyangiaceae bacterium, assembly GCA_036263015.1. GTDB lineage: Bacteria > Myxococcota_A > Polyangia > Polyangiales > Polyangiaceae > SZUA-265. Next base: position 74,989 of record DATAHU010000269.1, read on the forward strand.
TGCGCAGTGGTCGAGTGTTCGACGTCGAGAATCGTCCCATCGTTGCGCAGCACGCGCATCTCGCCGCGCTCCAGGGCAGTGCCAGACGCGCGCGGAGCTGCAGTGTTTGGTCCGGGTACGATGAAGTCGAGCAGCGCTCGACCGATCAGGTGCTCGGGGGCCAAGCCGAGCAGGGAACACGCTGCGGGATTGGCGTCGAGCACCAAGCCGGCCTCCGACGTCAACAGCATGCCGTCGAGCGCGTTGTCGAATACTGCGCGAAAGCGACGCTCACTCGCGATCAACGTCTCTTGTGCCAATAGTCGCTCTGTTACGTCGGCGCACACACCGACCAAACGCAGAGCGCCGCCTGTGACGTCGCGGCTGACGGTGGCATGCGCATCGAGCCAACGCGTTTGTCCATCTGGGCGCACGATGCGGTAGGTCACATGATGCGTCGTGCCTTGGCGCAGCGCGGCCTGCAGGGCCGTCAACACCCGCTCGCGATCCTCCGGATGCATGTCGGCCGTGTATGCTTCGAACGTGCCAGCGAAGCTCCCGCGCGCAATGCCGTGAATATCCTCGAGCGTCGGAGACCAGGTCACCCGGTTGCGCGAGATGTCCCATTCCCAGGCCCCCATGCGGCCTGCTTCGAGGGCAAGGTGCAGGCGCCGTTCACCCGCTTGCGCCAAGTCGAGCAAGCGTCCACTATCCACGGCCAACGACAAGCGCCGGGCAACTTCCTCACCCAGGCGAATATCCGCCGCGTCGAACGGCCGCGCATCGCGGCCCAGGGCCAAGACGCCCAGCGTGCGGCCGCGCGCGAGCAGCGGTAAGAGCAGCGCGTGACGCGGCGCACTCTTGGCGACCAACGCTGCGCGATTCGCGCTCAGGCCCTCGTTCTCGAACAGCTCAGCCCCGCTGCGCCGGATTGCCGCTTCGCTGGGGGCGCTGGCGATCAGGGATCGTTTACCCGTGGGACTGGATCTAGGTAGAGCCAACAGCACCTGCTCGCGCTCGGGATCGATGTGTCTCAAGTAGACAGAGTCGACTGCGCCGAATTCGTCGACCATCTCGACCGCGATGAACTCGGAGAAGTTGCGCAACAATACTTGGGCGAACTGTGCAACGAGTCGATCTGGCTCCTCGAACGTCGCCGCCATACACGCGCTCACGTCACTCAAGAGCTCCAAGCCGCGTTGAGCCAAAAGTCGCTCGGTGATGTCGTGCGTGACTTTGACGAAGCCGGTGACGTTGCCGTCTTCGTCGCGTAGCGCGGACAACGACACGTTGGCGTAGAAGAGCGACCCGTCCTTGCGCTGACGCCAGCCGTCGCCCTGGTATTTGCCGGTTCTGCGCGCCACGTCCAGCTCCGCCTCGGGAACGCCCCGTGCGCGATCCTGCTCGGTGAAGACGAAACGGATGTGTTGTCCACGCACGTCCTCGAGGCGATAGCCTTTGATCCGTTCAGCAGCGGCATTCCATGTGACAATCGCACCGCTAGCGTCGAGCATCGACACGGCGTGATCTTGCACGCCCTCTAGAATCAGGCTGAGGCGTGCCTCGCTGGCGCGTGAGCTCTCGAGTTGGCGCCAGAAGGCTTGATCCTGTGAAGGGCGCTCGATTTGGGTTTCCATAGGCACGGTTGCGCGGAGCCCTGGGCTCTGTGCCAGCCTAAACCAAGTTTCGCGAGCTGGGGATGGATTCAGTCGAATTGTCGATCCAACAACATTGCGAGGCACTTTGCCTCAGCCACAAACGCGTCAGCAAACCGTACGGACAATCTTTGGAAGTGCAATGCGTTCAGCGCCAGGAAGTCTTGTCCCAGTCTTGCTGCTCGAACGTGTCATCTGTGTCCCAGTGAGTGGCTTGCCGCTGCTGCATGGCGTGGGCAGAATGCTCGGGCATGCCTCGTTGAGCGTGCAGCTGTGCTTGTTCCGCGTGGAATCTTGCGCTGCGCTCGTGCTTGGTCGCGTTGTCGGTGTGCATGTCAGCCTGGCGATTTGCGCCGGCCGCGCAGTGGGCGGCAGCGCGCGCGTGATGAAGGGCGGCACTTTCGTGGTGGTAGGCCGCGCGCGTGTGATGATGCGCGGCGAGACCGCCGAGGTGGTCAGCTGCGGCCGCTTCTTCTGGATCCCACTCGTGTGCCGCTGCATCGGCGTGGGCAGCGTTGCTAGCCCCGCTCGCGATCGCTCGCCGCTGATCAGCGTCCATTGCTGCAAAGCTGTGGTTGTCGTTCGGTGCCATCGTTTCGTCTCTCGGGTTGATGTTTGGCAGCCGCGATCTGCGGCCGTAAGGGTTCTGGTGCAAAGCCCTTGCCTCGAGAGCAGCCGCACGGAGTCGCTGCCTCGAGCAGCCAAACAAGGCCGCGCTGTGGCAACATTTACTGCTGGTCAATTCGCAACTTCGCTCATTCGTCCGCTGCGAAGTGCACCACTGCGACAGTTGAGTCCGCGGCTTCGCGGCGCACATGCAGATTCGCCCCCGTTCACCCGGCGTTGCCAGCGCCGGGCAAGCTCAGCCCGTTGGCACGCATGCTGCAACGTGTGTTGGATATGAAGCCGCAGGTTCACTCAGTTTGGCCACTGCGCGTGCTCGCGTGGACGGGCGTGGCCGGTGCTCTGTTGCTTTGCTGCACGGGCGTAGTGCTTCAGGCAATATTTCGCGCTGGCGTCTGGATGGGCGGCGCTTGCGTCGCCGCCATGATCGCCGTTTTGATTTGGGGTGAACCTACGCCTCGCGAGCGTTGAACGCAAACACGCGCTCACCCCATGTGGGGCCCGAAAGAGACCTGTGTCATTTGGCGTGAGCCGCGCGACCTTCCCCTGTGCGGGCGCGGCTAACTCGAGTGCGGATCTGGCAGTTCCAAGAACGAGCCTGTTATCCTCGTGCCGTAACCATTCCGATCTTCTTCTTCACCTCGTGGATCACGTTGTAGCTGACCCCAAACTTCTTGGGCAGCTTCGCAGCGGTCTCCCCAGCTTTGAGGGCAGCGGCGATCTCGGCACGAACCGAATCCGGAACCCTCCGGCCCTTGCCGCCAGCCACGACCTTACCGGCCTTGGTTGCAACAGCGCTTGCCTTGACCACGCTAGGGGCGGGGGCTGCTTTGCTGGCGGCAGCGCGCAAGATCGCCTCTGCGAGGGCTTGGGCGCTAGCATATCCGAGCTCAGCGGGCAGCTGAGAAAGAGCCTTTTGTTTGGCGGCTTCGGCGTTCTTGAGTTGGGTGATTACGTCGCTCATAGGCAAAGAACCGTAGTCGTTGTTTGTCATAGGAGTAAATTCGATTTCGCATTCGAGGGCGAGATCACCCAAAAATCGGGGGGCAAGCTCGGGTGCGACAGGCCATTAGGGGCTAGGTCCGCCGCGCTGAGAGTTTGCTTCGCCTGCTCGATGGGTGGCTACACCTTCGTCGCGGCTGCGTCCAAACCCGCAGCGGCAGGATTTTCGTTGGAGCTTTGCGTTGCCGTCCAGCGGCACAACGGCTGTCGCTTCCGTTGGATGCCTCGGGCTGGTGGCTTCATGCAGGTGCGCCCCGGAGTTGGACTGCGTGCGACTTGGGCCAGCAGCTGATTGCTCAGGGCTGGGAGCTGCCGCAGCTAGTGCAGGATAATTCCTTCAGCGAGTGAAGGTTTGCGCTTGAAGCTCCTGTGAGCTTGGTAGCTCGTTCGGCGCTTGGGAGGGACCCCATAGGGTTAACTGCAAGGGCGCCGGATCGCGTTTGACCAGGGGCAAGCCTGTTCCATATTGCCTGTGTACCCGATGGGGATCGGGTCGGCACGCGACGCAGAGCGGCTCCGTCTCGACGTCGCGTGCGCCATCTGTTTCGAAAGGCAGTGTGTATGCGTCATCTCAAGAAGGCGGTCGATAAAGCCATCATTTCACAACAACCAGCACACCCGAAGGAGCGTGCTGCTTTCAAATCACTTCTTCTGGCGAACCCCAACTACTTCGGGAACTTGGAGAAGAGTCAGTACACGGCTGTGCTGCCTTTTTCGCTCAGCACCTATTATGAAGAGCTCGTATGCGTGGGCTTTCACCCGCAACAGCAAAAGCTAGAGGCGGTCGTGCACGTGTATCAACCGTCAGGCTACGGCACCAACATCTGCGGACCCGGGACGACCGAGTATGTTCGCTTTTACCTATCGTATGATAACGGCGCTACTTGGACCGACGCTGGGCTCGCGAATCAAGGGTTGACCGGCTTTCAAGCGTACAACGTCCCAGAAGGCACCGAAGGCGAGAAGCGCCTCGAGTACGCGGTCACTCTATCGTGCGCGCCGCAGCGCAGCTTCTGCTGGTTCGAGCGTTTGATCTTGGTGCGGGCGATCCTGTCTTGGAACAATCCTCCACCTGCGAATCAACCGAATTGGCATCCGGTTTGGGGCAACGTCGTAAGCTCGGCGATCCAAGTCGAGCCGCGACATTGGATCTTCCTGCATGAGTTGTTTGCACAAACGAAGCTTCAACTTCCCCAGGCGATCCTCAAGACATTCGACCCCGAAACGAAGATCGCCGCTGCGCCCAAAGCGCTAGGCGCCAAGGAGCTTTCGGTGTCCTACAAAGACCAAGGAGTCCCTGTTCACCGGTTTGCTTTCAAAGAGCTTCACTCGTTCGTTTCGGGACAGCTGTCGCTCAGCGCGGAGTCGATCGGAGGGCTGCTCCCCGGTGTAGCAATCGATCCGGGCGCCGTGGGCGCCTTGAGTCCGGAAGCGAACCCAGATGGCAACGGGGATGTGAGTTACGAAGAACTCACTTGCATTGGTCTCGATCCGAACTTCCCCGATACGCTGGTGGGGGTGATCAAGGTCAAGAAGACGCTGGGGTACTCGGGCGGGCTGTGCACCCAAGGCAGTCAGGAATACGTCACGTTCTGGGGTGACGTCGACGGCAATGGCACATTCGAGACGTGCTTCGGAACCGCGCAGGTCACGGTGCACGACTTGAGTCACGTCCCCGGCGGGGGCGTTTACTATGCGGTGCGCCTACCGATCGCGCTCGAGAAGTATCGGCAGCCCTGTCAGAAAGGTCCGCGCTTGATCCCGGTGAGAGCAATCCTCTCCTGGAGCGTTGCGCCGCCCTGCTCGAATCCCAACTACGTGCCGGTCTGGGGTAATCGCGAAGAGACATTGATTCAGGTTCCGCCTCACGAGATGGCCCCGCCGGGCAAGATCGCCATCCTCGGAGGCATCCCGACGGGCCTGATCGATGGCACCACGGGTTTGACCAAGCCAAACGCCGTGTTTGCCTTGAACAATACCCCGCCCGACGCTTTGGGCAGACCCTGTCCCTTCGCAGGGCGCGTGAGCGTGCAGGGCGTCGCGGTTGCGGGCTTCACGTACATCGTCGAGGTCAGCACCGACGCAGTGATTTGGACGCCGGTGCTGACCGATCTGATCGTCACCGACTCGAACGGTTTTCCGAGCACTCACAAGGCAAATCCGATTACGAAACGTTTCGACTACTTGCCGCAAGCGGACAACATCGATGGTTTGCTTGCCGAGTGGGATACGGCAGGGGACGCATTGTGGTACGTTCGGCTTTCGATCTTCGATGCTGGCGGCGTACTACAAGGCACGCCCGACACGCACGTTCTGCAGCTCGACAACACTTCACCCGTGGCCTCTATCGACATTCTCACGGGCCCAGGTGATTGCGGGAAGTTTCCGGTGGGCACCCAGCTGCAAGGCAAATTCATTGCGCAGGATCTCTACTTCGGTGACTTCAGCATCGGCATCGAACCGAGTGTCAACACGCCTCCCATCGGCGTGCCGAGCCCGGACTCCGGTCTAGTCGGCTCGGCGCCAGCGCCGGGTGACAGCTGGACGCTGGACACCAATCAGATGCAGCCCTGCGGTTACATCATTCGAGTGGTGGTGCGTGACCGGGCAATCGTGAACAGTCAGAGCGTCGGTCACTACGCTTCCGACAGTGCGGGCTTCTGTCTAGTAGAGCCAACGGAAGGCTGAGCGCTACGTCGCTTCTGACTTGGTTCCTGATCTCCGTCCTCGGCGCCTTTAGGGTTACCCACCTATTGGCCGCCGAGGATGGTCCTTGGGACGTCTTGGTGAAGCTCAGACAACGCTTGGGCAATCGTATGCTGGGGCGGCTCATCGATTGCCCGAAGTGTTTGAGCTTGTGGGTTGCGGGGCCCTTTGCTTGTTGGCTGGGAAGTGCCTGGCAAGAGCACTTGGTCTTGTGGCTCGGGATTTCCGGGGCGGTGGTGGTGTTACACAAGTTCGACGCTTGGCTGAAGCCGCCGCCCGCGGCTTTCGTCGAAGGTCCAATGGAGCAGAACGATGGGATGTTGCGGAGATAAACGAACGGCGGTCGCGATTGCGCTCGGCACGAGCAACGCGGACATGCACACACCCGATGCGAGGCACGGGCTCGGTCGCGCAGGAGTCGAATTCGAGTACACCGGCGCGCAGACCCTCAGGGTACGTGGCCCGATAACTGGGCGCGACTACTGGTTCGCTCAGCCGGGCGCACGGGTCGTCGTGGATGGTCGCGAAGCATCTAGCTTGATTGGTATTCCCAACTTGCGCCGGGCATGAACGGTTCTGGTGAGCTTGCAGCAGCCGTGCGCGCGGCGGTTCAGCGGGTTACGGCTGGGTAGCATCAGCCGATCGAGGTGGCCGTGCAAAGCTCTTCGACGAGCGCGCGCGGTGTGACTCCCGCAATCGAGCGGAACTCGCCAATCAGATGGGCTTGGTCGTAATAGCCTGCAGCCGCGGCGATGCTCGCCCAACTCATTTGCCGAGCCACCCGCGCCGCGCCGAGTGCACGCTGGAATCGAGTGAGTTTCGCGAATTCCTTGGGGCTCATCCCGATCGCATCCCGAAATACTCGACGCAACTGTCGCTCACTCACGCCCAGCTCGGTCGCAACCGCATTCACTTTGCCCTTCGTTAGCCTTTGGCATGCTTGCAGAGCGAGCTGACGGTGCCGGCTTTGTTGACCCGTCGCCACAAGACGTTCGAGGATAGCGCGCTGCAAAACGCCAGCCGCGCTGGCGGTGTCGCTTGCCTCGGCAAGTTGTTGGTAGAGCCGTTCAGCAGCCGTCGGGCCCCACAGAACGTCGAGTTGGACGACCTGACCGGCGAGTTCGGAGGCGGCCACGCCGAGTACCGACTCTGCCGTGCCGAGCTCGAGGCGAGCGGATACCGAGCGCTGGCCGCGGCGCAGCAGCTTGCGGTGGACGTGCTGGCGCGCGCCAAACGCGTGGACGTCGACGCCATTGTTGGTCGATGGACCGAAGCGCGCCACGACGTGGATCTCTGGTCGCGGCAGCGCGACGCCCGGCGTATCGCGTTCTCGTTCGTCCAGGAATAACCCTGCGAGTCCCGAGGCGGCTGTCGCGCTGTCGGCCAAACGCGCCTCGTGAACGACCGTGGAGTGCATCCCATCGAGTCTGACGGCGTGACTGGATTGCGCAAGCTCTCTCGCTTGTCCGATTCTTCCAAGCCCGAGCCTTTTTTGAGCGCTAGGTCCGTCGCATGAGAATCCTCGTCACCGGAGCAACCGGCAAGGTCGGCAGTAGACTCGCCAAACGACTGGCTCAGCGCGGCAACCAAGTGCGCGCATTGGTGCGCGATCCGACGCGTGCCTCGGACTTGGGCCATGCTGCAATCGAGCTCGTCGTGGGGGATCTGCGCGATCCGAATTCACTTGACCGCGTAGTTCAAGGTGTCGATGCGGTGGTGCATTGCGCAGCATTTTTTCGAGGCGCTACGCGCGAGCAAGCTCACGCCGTCAACGATCTCGGCACTCGAGCGCTTGCGAGCGCGGCCCGCGCAGCGAACGTCGCGCGCTTCGTCTTTACCAGCACCGGGCTGGTTTACGGTCCCACCGGAGGTAAGTTGGCGGGCGAAGACGACGCTTGCGCGCCGCTCGACGCGTATCCGCTGAGTAAGCTAGCCGCGGAGCGTTACCTCTTGGGGCTCGAGGGCTTCGACGTGCGTGTACTGCGCTTGCCCTTCGTTTACGGCGACGGCGATGCGCACATCGCCGAGGCGGTCCCAATGTTGAGCGGTTTCCCGCCAGCGCAGCGCATGTCGCTTGGGCACCATGTGGACGTGGCACAAGCCGTCATGCGCTTGCTCGACGCGCCGTCACCAGGACATCGCGTCTACAACGTAGTCGATGACGAAGCCCCAGATTTTGCGACGCTGTTCGCTTCCGTCGGCGCGCCTCCTCCCGACGGTTCCAACGCCGAGCGTGCGCACGCCTTCAACGCGCTGCTCGACGGCACACGCATTCGCGAGGACCTTGGCTTCGAGCCAAAGTATCCACGGCTGGCCGACGCATTGGCCGCGGGCGTGGCGTGAGCGAAAGTGCGTCCTTCAGAACCAACGCGCGAGCGCGTCATCGAGCGAGTTCGCCGAGGCATCCGTCCACGCGATGCAGCCGTCGGGACGCACGAGTACGGACGGACCGTCCTTGATCTGCGCATGCCGGACTCCGCGCGGTAGGGACCGCTCACTCGCTGAAATCAAGAGACCTCCGCCGTTCGTCATCAGCGAGTAGAGGGCTTCGTCGCGGCCGTCCCGCAAGCTCAAGCGTCGATCTTTGGCGAGTGTTCCTACCAGCGGGTCGTCGTCGCCGAGCTCGTAGCGAATGCCGACACCGGTGAGCATCTCGCCGAAATAACGGTTGGCTTCGGGCAGCTTCATCAAGTCGCTGACGATGGTGCGCAGCGCGCTCGTCAGCGGATCGGGACGCAAGAGCGCGACTTGTGCGCGTGTGTTTTCGAGTACGCGTGCGGCGACGGGATGGCGTTCGTTGGTATACGAATCGAGCAGATGATCGCGTCCGTTAACCGCGAGCGCGAGCTTCCAACCGAGGTTCGCTGCGTCGACCAGGCCGAGGTTCAAGCCCTGGCCGCCCAAGGGCGAGTGGACGTGTGCCGCGTCACCCGCGAGCAAGACGCGACCCTGTCGGTATGTCGTTGCTTGCCGCGCGTTGTCCGACCAGCGTGTCGCGCTGGTCAGCGAGACGATCTTCACGTCACTGCCACTGACGCGTTGAATCGCAGCCTCTACCTCTGCTCGCATGACCGGGGCCTCACGATTGGCGGGCGGCCCGTCGAACTCTGCCGTGAAAGTGCGGCCCGGAGCGGACGCGATCAGTCCTCGTGCTGTTCGTTGCCAGCCTTTGGTGAGCTTCTCGGGAGCGTCGAACTCGGCTACGACTTGATAGCCCGTGATGCTGGGATCGGTGCCAACGAACCCCACGCCCATCAGCTTGCGGACGCGGCTGTGCCCGCCGTCACAGCCAACGAGGTACTGAGTGCGCAGGTCGCCAACGTTCGACTGCACGACCACTTCCGTCTCGTTTTGTTCGAAGCTCTCGAGCTCGACACCGCGACGGATCTCGATGCCGAGTTCGTGGACGCGCTGGCTCAAGATCCGTTCGAGCGCTTCTTGGGGAACCGCGCGCATGTGGCGCTCTGGATCCCGTTGCTGTTCTTGATCGATCAAGAAGATCGCCGAGAAATGTCCGCCCGGCTTCTTCACGGGTCCCGCAGCGAAGCGCGCGCCGAGTGCGGGGGCCATCGCCGCCATGCTGGCGCGGTGCTCGGCTTCGAGCGCGTTGCCGAGCCCCCGCCGTTGCAGCGCTTCTGCCGCTACGGCCCCGACGGAGGCAGCCTTGAGGGTCTGGTCTGGCTCCAAGCGCCGCTCGAGCACCA
>DATAHU010000270.1:0-22888 GCA_036263015.1 Polyangiaceae bacterium
ACCGACGGACGTCAGCGTCTTGGCATCAACCTCGTGACCTTGTCAGCAGAGCTGCTCGATCTGGAGCGCGAACGCAACGGACGACGCGCGCAGAACTTGATCGGGCAGCTCGACGATCAGCCGTTACGAAGCGCAATCGACGACTACTTGGAGCAAGTGCCGATAGATCCACGCGCCCGGTGAACGGCGGATGCTTCAAGGGGCACTGAGTCGACGGTCTGCGTTGGCTTGGGCCAAACGTTCCAACACCGGCACGGTGTCGAGCCAGGACAAGCAGCCATCGGTGATGCTTTGTCCGTAGCTCAGCTCGGCCCGGGGTCGCAGTGGCTGGTTGCCGCCCAGGATGAAGCTCTCGAGCATCACCCCCATGATGTTGCGATCACCCGCCGCGACTTGTTGGGCGATCACGCCGGCGACGACAGCCTGGCGCGCGGGGTTCTTCTCACTGTTGGCATGACTGCAGTCGATCATCACGCGCGGATTGACTCTCGCCTTGCCCAGAGCGCTCACGGCGTCGGCTACGCTGACAGAATCGTAGTTCGTCTTGCCACCGCCTCCGCGCAAGATCAGATGCGTCTGGTCGTTACCCGAAGTCGACACGATGGCGGCCACCCCTTGCTTGGTCACGCTCAGAAACTCGTGCGGATGCGAGCTTGCAGCGATCGCGTCGACCGCAATCCCAACAGCGCCACCCGTGCCGTTCTTGAAGCCAACCGGCATCGACAGGCCGCTGGCCAACTCACGATGCACCTGACTCTCGGAAGTGCGCGCTCCGATTGCCCCCCAGCACACCAGATCTGCGACGAACTGGGGGCTGATCGGATCCAAGAACTCGGTCCCGGTCGGTAACCCGACTCGCACCACATCGAGCAACAGCTGACGCGCGACGCGCAGACCGCGATTGATCGCGAAACTGCCGTCCAGATCGGGATCGTTGATCAGTCCCTTCCAGCCGACCGTCGTGCGAGGCTTCTCGAAGTACGTGCGCATCACGATCAACAGTTGTTCGTTCAAGCGATCGCTCACTTCGCGCAAGCGCCCGGCGTAATCGACCGCCGCGCTGGGATCGTGAATCGAACAAGGTCCGACTACGACGAGCAGCCGAGGATCGCGCCCAACCACCACCTCCCCGATCGTGCGTCGACTCTCGCTCACGAAGCTTGCATCTCGCTCCGACAGCGGCAGCTCCTCCATCAAGATCGCCGGCGGCAAGAGCGGGCGTAGCGCCTTGATGCGCAGATCATCGGTAGTGGCTTTCATGGCTGGCCTATTGCCACGATGCTGGGCGCACGCCAATAGTCAGATGACAAAGCGCAAGTGCGGTCAGGGGCGGCCGCGCCCGCCACCCGATCCGCCGCGCGACCAAGTTGGGTCGGCGGGCGCGGGCCCTTCGCAAGCAGCGCGATAGAGCTCCGTGCAGTCACAGTCCGACCAGCGCCACGAGCCCGTGCTGCCGTGATACCGGGCGCAGCTTTCGTCGTTCGCTCCAGAAGGCTCGCCGTTACCCCAATGCGTATATGAATCGTTGAGGGCATAGCCAGTTTCGACGCCCTGCCAAAACTCGGTGGAATCATCGATCCAACGCCAGGTGTTCGGCACTTGGGCGTCGCTCGCGCCGATCCAGGTGTCGGCCGTGATGTGCTCCCCGATGAACGCGTCGTCGTCGGCGTTACGCACCGAGGGCAAGTTCCACCCCGCGCCTCGCGCCACGCAGGTCGACTGAGCCGCAGCTTGTGTCACGCCTTGGGGGCCGAACCAATAACAGCGCCCGTTGGGCCCTTGAAACTCGTCCTTCTTACAATCGCTGGCGCACCAACCGTTCTGCGAATTGTAGCTCCACCCCATGTCGCAAGTGGCAACCAGCCCAGCCTCTGCTGCCTCGGTCGCCGTGCTCGCATCGGGTACGTCCGTCGTCATCCCCGCCGGGCCCGGCTCGGAGGGACCGGAAGGGCCGATTGAAGCGTCGGGGACACCGTCGGTTTCGATGACCGACGTCGGTCCGCCTGCGCTTGGCGAAGTTCCCGCGTCGCCCTCGGCGGGGGTCTCGGGTTTACTCGGTTCAGTCGGCGTCGAGCCGGGCACGTCACCGATTTCCGCTGGACTCACGCTCGAAGAGGCCGTCGGCTGAGCGGGGAGTGGCCGGGCAGACGGAACGACGACGGGTTGATCCGGTTCCGTGGCGACCGAATTGGGATCCGGCTCGTGTTCATTTGGAACAGCCACCTCGGAGTTGGAAGGGGTCTCCCCGGGGTTCGGATTGTCGGACCCGCGCCCGTCTGGCACGACGTAGAAGTCGTCGACCAAGAAGCAACCCGAGCAAACAACTCCGGCGATGATGCAGGGCACGCTACCCCACAAGGTTTTTCGAACCGTTAGCGAGTGACCCAGCGGACCCAAAGGCACGACGCTAGTCTGGCACGTCCCAGCAATTCTCGCTGCATTCGAAGCGGCCTATGGAAGTGCTTTGCTGGAACAGTTGTGCCATCGAGGGCCGCGACTGTCGTGCGGATAGCGGTTAATTCGCGGGGCGGTCGCGCGAAACTTCGCATTATTGGCTGTCCGGTGGCCGACATCTCGGGACCTGTGGGACGCGAGCCCGCATCGAACGAAGGGCTGTCTGCAGCCCGGGCAGCCACGCCCATCCCTTTGCGAAGTCACACGAGCTGCGGAGTCACACAATCGGGCGCTATTGCTTTCACAAACAACGAGCAAGTGTCGCGGCTTCGCAAAACTGATCCCTGCATGCTGGTCATCCAACACGGATACTCAGCATGCGCACGAGAACTGCCCACTACTTCATTCACGGTCGAGGACGTGGCCATGCCAGCCGTTTTCCTTCAGCGCGCCGCGCATTGGAGGAGGCTGGGTACCAGATCCATTTGCACGCCGGTGGAGACGCGCTGGATCTCGTGAGCAGCTCGAGGCACGACGGGCCACTGCATCTTCGGACACCCCTGCTGCCCGGGCCGCTTTCCCCCTTGCGCTTGATTCGACGCACCGTGGCCGACGCTTGGCGGTATGGCGCAAGCGCGCCGGATTTGGTCGTAAGCGATGGCGACCAATCCGCCCTCTTGGCTAGCCGCGTGTCGGGCATCGCTTCGTTGGCGATCGGACACGACGTCGTCTTCAGCGGCAAAGTGCAAATCCCTGATCTGCCCGCAGGTCCGCTCCGCTATCAGCGCCTCAACCTCGCGCCCGTGAACGCTGCCACACGCATGATCGGCGTTCACTTTTTGCCGACAGTCAGCCAGGACCGCAACCTGAGGGTCGCCCGTCCCGAGCCGCTCGGTCTGCGCCGAAACCTCGAACCCGACGAGCACATGACGTGCTATTTCCGCGATCGCTGCGGCGCTGACGTCGTCACGATGTTCGCTGCAGTGGGGGTACCGCTGTGCTGGTTCGGTCAGGAGGCCACGCCTTCGACGCGCGTCCACGCACACGGCATCGACAAGCCTCTGTTCGCTCGCGCTCTCGAGCGCTGTCGCGCGGTGATTGGTTCAGCCGGCAGCAACCTGCTGGCGGAATGCGTGCTGCTGAGCAAGCCCGTGTTCGCGATGTATCGACGCGGCGATAGCGAGCAGTATCTGAACGCCGAGTTGGTCGAACGCTCGGGCATCGGAATGGCCTGCGCCTTCGACGAGCTCAACCTCGACCTGGTCTACCGTTTCGTGGCGCGGGTGAAGGCCGACGATTTTGCCAAGGTGGATCTCGAATCGGCCCTGCCCCCTTTGTCGCGCGCAGTGCGCGACGCCTTGATCGATCTGTCGGGTGAAACCGTCGAGCCGGCGTTCGCCTGCGAGTGAGTCACGCAGGGTCGGGTCGAGTGGCGGGCTGCGAGCGCACGCTGTGAAGCTGGATGCTTCGAAAAATCCGAGCGGCGACGCCAGGCCAGTTGAGCTCCGACAACACTCGCTGTCGACCCCTGTCACCCATTCGACTGCGTGCCTCGGGATCTGCCGCCAGTCGCTTCATTGCATCGCTGACCGCAGCGACCGATGTGGGATCGACGCAAATGCCCGTCTGTTCGTGGACGATCGCGTCGCACGGGCCGCCGACGTTGGGACCGATACACGGTAATCCACAGGCACTAGCCTCGAGGTAAGCGATTCCGAAGCCTTCGACGTCGGAGCCTTCGCTGCGCGCAGGCAGCACGAACACGTCTGCCAGTTGATAGCAACACACGAGTTCGTCTTGGTTCAGCGCGCCGAGAAAGCGCACCCGCGAACCGAGACCCAGCGTCGAAGCCAAAGTCTCGCAAGGGGCGCGCTCTGGCCCCTCACCGACAATCAACAGTTGCGCCTCTGGATTCACGGCGAGTACGGCTTGAAAAGCGCGCAACGTGGTATCGATGCCTTTGCGCGCGACCAAACGCGCCACGCACAGGAAGATCGAAGCCCCGAGCTCGAGACCTCGAGCGCGACGCAGTTCAACGCGCGCTCCGGGTCGAAAACGCGTCGGATCCGTGCCATTCGGGTGAACCTCCACCAAGGCGCGACCCCGAGAGCTCCGGGACACCAACTCGCTGGTGAACTGGCTCACGGCGAAGACACATGTCGCGCGCGACAGCGCGAAGCGTCGCGCGCGATCGTAGACTGCTTGGGCAGAGCGAACGCGATGCCAAGGCTCGTGCAGCAGCTCGCGACCGTGCGCCGCAACGAAGACGGGCCCGGTGGCTCTCCCACGACGCAGCGCGAGCGCGGGGCCTGCGCTGTACCAATGGCTGTGAAAGCTGACCCAGCTACGGCCCAACCGGCCAAGCGCTAGGGCCGCCGCGATGAAGAAGGAGTTCTGCGTTGCGCGTAGACGGTGAACGTCAAAGGGCGCGTCGGCGTCGAAGTTTCGAGCTCCCGACACTTCCGGCGCGAGCACGACGAAACGCTCACAAGCAAGGGCCCAATTGCGCGCCAGCTCGAAGCAGTAGGACTGAATGCCGCCACGAGTCGGTGGGAAATCTTGGGCGACCAACACTAGGCGCATGGGTTTGAATGCATACACCACATCCCTGCTTGGTTTGGGAGAAACTCTGAGGCTTGGCCCCAAGCGATAGTCAGATGTTCGTCAAAACCAGGTCGTCGATTGACGTCGCTCGGTTGGTGCGATTTACTTGTGACCGCAACAACGATTTTGGAGGGGCAACATGGCATTGAAAGAGTATGGCGTGCTCAAGGGCAGCGTCGTGGATCGCCGGCTAGCGTCGGGCTCGAACCCGCACTACCAATTGCACATCGTCGATCATACGACCGACTATCGAATCGCCGTCAACGTGCAGTCGCAAGACAAGTCGCAAGTGCAGTACGTCGTGGCACCGCATTTCCGGCATCCAATCCTGGACGGCCTGCAAGAGTTGCCGCTGGGTTTTCGGCGCGTCGCGGCCGGCCCCAACGGACTCGCGCTCGACTTCATTCGCGCCAACCTGGTCGACAAATCGAGCTTCGTACCATTGCCGCTCTCGGCGCCGGGTCCCGACAACGACTTGAACGAGAAGCTCGATCATTACGTGCAACGCGCAATGGGTGACGAGAGCGCCGTGCTGTATGCGTTCGGTGAACGTTGGGGCCCAGAGGCCCAAATCAAGGACAAAATCTTCGGCTTCTTGCCAGGTAACGGCGTGCACGACATTCACATGAACCAGGGCAACGATCCGGGGCATGCGGGTGACGACGGCGTGTGGCAGGACGGCGGGTTGTTGTTTCAATTTCCGCAAACTGGCGAGTGGGTCGCGATCCTGCTCAAGTTTCAGTCGCAGGCCTGGCACACCGATGAGCGCACCGGTCACGCTTTGGCCGGCGGCGACGACACCGTGCCTGGCACCGGTGATACGGGAACAGGTAATACGGGCACTGGCGACACCGGAACTGGCAACACGGGGACTGGCAATACCGGGAACGGTGGAAGCACGACTGGCGGCGGCGGGTTACCCGGCGGCAACACCGGGACGACCGATCTACCCACGACGAATCAACCCGATGGCATCGTCCGGATCGTGGCGGCTCTCGTGAATTCGAAGAAATCTCCCGAAGTCGAAACCGTCACGTTGCTCAACGCGTCGCCCGCGACGATCAATCTGCAAGGCTGGTCCCTGCTCGACAAGGCCGAAAGTAAAATGGCGTTGAGCGGTGAGCTGAAGGCCGGCGAGGCGCGCACGTTCGTCGTCAAAGCGCCCATGGTGCTGTCGAACAAGGGAGGCCTGATCACGCTCTTGAATGCACAGGGCCTGAAGGTCGACGGAGTTTCGTACACCAAGACACAAGCGGGCAGCCCGGGCTGGACGATTGTTTTCTGAGTTCGCAAGCAAAGTCCCGCGTCTCAATTGCTGAGCGCGAGCCCCAAGCACGAGTATCAATCTGGAGTTACCCTGGATGGCCGCAACCAAAGATACCAACGGTGTGCCCGACGCGCGAATGCGCCAAGCGCCGCTCGGTTCGCTACATAGAACTTTCAGAGAGCTGCAGTGGCTCGCCGAAGGCGTCGCCAAGACGGCGATCGTCGGGCTCATGCTGTGCTCGATGATCTGGGCTGTGAAGCAAGTCGATCCAGGCAACAGAGCACAGTTCGCTGATCGAATCTTCGCCTGGGGCTTCGCGGTCTTCACCGTCGGCGTGGTCGAGCTGTTCGCCTTGTTCGTTCTGCTGGCGGTACTCGGTAAGATCGACTTGTCGCAAGCCTTCTACGACAAGGACGAAACGAGTCCGGATGCCGCGCCCAACCCCGCCTCACTACCCGAGGCTGCGAGCAAGGCGCCCGGATCGCCCAATCCCCTGGCTCAGAAGCGCCAACCCAGTGTTAGTCTCGCTCGTCTACAGGCGTTCATGTGGACGCTGATCGTGATGATCGTTTACTTTCACCAAGCAGTGAGCAATCAGCAAAGCACACTGCCGTCACTGCCGCCCGAACTGTTGATGGTGATGGGCATCAGCGGCGCGGTCTATCTGGCGAGCAAGGGCATATCGACGGCAAAGGCGGCAAAGCCACCAGAGCCACCAGAGCCGGGCGGTCCCGTCGTTACGCCGAAGAGGGACAACCTCGAAGGCGCTGACCCGAAGGCGCAGCCGAGGGCTGAAGCATGACCAACACGAACCAAGTCGTCACGAGTCTATCGGCGCTCGGCATTGCCCTGGCGCCGGCGCTGATGAAGTTTGCCGGCGCCCCGCGGGACGCCGACCTCACACCGGCCGACGACGCCGAGGTCGCCTGCGTCGTAGAAGCGGGGGCGCCCGTTCACTCGCGCTATCAATCGACCGGCACCGTCGCTCGTTTGAGTGAAGGCAGCCTCGTTCAGGTGTTGTCCCGGCGCAAGAATTGGCGTCATGTCGCCTACGCCGATGACGGCTCGGCGGCACTGGGTTGGGTTACCGAGCAATACCTCGAGCCGTGCGCAGACGACGACGGTGCTAGCAACGACACATCAGACGTCGAAGGTGATGACCACAGCAGTGCTGGGCATGGCACTGGCGCCGATCACGGGCAACCGAGGCCGTTGACGGGTGACGAAGCGGACTTTGAGCGCAGCCCGAACTTGGCGCTGGGTTTACCGACGGACTCGGATCCCAGCGATGATTTCCTGATCGACCATGGCATCTACGTGCTCTCCTACAACAAGGCGCGCGGGGACTCGAATTGGGTCGCTTGGAAGCTCAGCGCCGCGGATTTGGGTGATGAAGATCGGCAGAACGATTTTCGTCCCGATGACGCTTTGCCCGTCGGTTTCCTCAAGGTAACTACAGACGACTATGCGTCGACTGGCTTCGACCGCGGACACATGTGTCCGTCCGCGCATCGCACGAGCGACGCCGAGAAGAACTCGCTCACGTTCCTGATGACCAACATGCAACCGCAGCTTCACTCGCTGAACGCTGGGCCCTGGAAGTCGCTGGAAACGCTCGAGCGCAAACTGGCCGACGAACAGAACAAGGACATCTACGTCGTCGCGGGTGGTTTATTCGGGAATCACCCGAAAACCATCGGCCACAACGTCGCGGTGCCCAAAGCCAACTTCCGCGTAACGGTCGTGGTCGATGCGGGCACTGGCGTGTCAAAGGTTACAGACGGAACCAAGGTGATCGCCGTCGAGATGCCGAATGACCCGTCCATCTCGGGCCACAAGTGGACGGACTTCGTCAAAAGCGTGGACGAAGTCGAAGCGGACACGGGCTATGATTTCTTGTCGGCCCTGCCGGACAACGTCGAGGATGCACTCGAGAGCGCGCCAACCAAGGGGCCCTGAATCGCATTAGGCCTCAGCAGGATTTTTTTCGAGCTCGATGCCGTTTCTTGGAGCTGCGCGGCGCGCCCCCGTTTGGTTCGAGAGCTCGAGACCCGACCAGTCGTTCTCTGTAACATTGCATTGTCCAACGAATTGCGCGGCTCTGCGTGATCCTTCGGCGCTGACAGTGCATTAAGTCGTCATGCGCTTTCGGCTGTCGCGCGTCGCGCCACATGCACTCACGGCTTGGATTGGGCTCGTCGCTTGCTCGAGCACGTCGGAAACCTCGACAGCGGGACCTACCACCGACGCCACGGCCTCAGGCACGACGCCCAGCGCGTCCCCGTCCAACGCCCCCACCGCATCGGACACCGCGCCCAGTGCGCCCCCCACCCCAATCGGCCCAGGCCCGAGCCCCACGCCAGTGAACGAGTCGCCGAGCGTTACGGCTCCCAGCTCGCCGGGACCCGACGTTATCCCGACACCGCCAAGCACACCCAGCGACGAGCCAGCTTCGCCCAGCAGCCCAGCCGCGACCAACCCACAACCCTACAGTTCACCCTCCAGCAGCACTAGCGAGCCCGACGCTTCGTCACCGTCTTTGCCCAACGATCCGGGCGCGTGTGATCCTGGCACGACCACCACCGAGTGGGCGAGCGAATGCCCAACCGCACCTCCGAAGCAATGTACCGCGGGCGACTGGATCGCCGCCGGACCCGATCCAGATCACTCGAACTTCGAGCTGTTGTCGGAGTCGGAACACTTCGCAGTCTACTCCGACGAATCTCCAGAGGGAGCCCAAGAAGCTGTCGATCATTTGGAGAGCGTTTGGAAGATCTACTTCGGCTCCCCGATCTTCATGCGCGAACCGTTGTGCGACGAGGCGACCAAGTACAAGGTGAGCATTCACGTGCATTCGGACTGGGGCTTGACCGGCGGCGCATGGGACTCGAAGCACATGGGCATGTGGATCGGCACTGGTGGTCTCGAAGATCACTGGGGCTTGGCCCACGAGTTCGCCCACGGCGTGCAATCCGTCGCAGGGGGACTCGTGTGCAATGACTCCAACACTTGCGGCTGGATCTACGAAAGTCACGCCAATTTCATGGCGCACCAGCAAGCGGAGTATCGCGCCGACGAGCATTGCAGCGAGCTGAGCGTGAACGCTCCCCATCTGTATCTCGGCTCGACGCGCGACCGTTACTGCAACTGGCAATTCATGGAGTATCTGAAGGATCGCTTCTGCTTCGATGCCGTGAACGCGATCTGGACCTCCGACCCCAGCAACGATCCGTTCACCAGCATCATGAAGTATCGGAACTGGGACATCGAACGAGCAAACGACTTCTACGGCGAGTGGGCCATGCACAACGTCACTTGGGACTATCAGGACCCAGAGCCCAAGGTGGACTCGGACGTCGATCCCGCGGCGGCCTTCCGCATGAGTTACGGTCAGATCAGCGATCAGTCACGCACCGAGCGGCGCTTGCGGCTGACCGAGCTCGAGCCTTTGGACGATCAATACCCAGAGAACCGCCGCTTCTTCTCTCCTTTCTACTGGGCGCCGCAGCGTTACGGATACAACGTCATCGAGTTGTTTCCGGACGCTGGAGCGACCGAGGTCCGAGTCAGCTTCCGCGGGGTAGTCGACGCAGAACGACACTCGGACTGGCGCTGGGGCTTGCTCGCGGCCAACTCCGAGTTGACGAGTGCGCGCTACGGCGCGCTGCAGAAAGGTTCCGACGGCGAAGCTGGGCTGTGCGTCGCTGACCAAGAGCGCGTCTTTCTGGTCGTCCTCGGAAGCCCTTCCGAACAACTGCAGATCACTTGGGATCAAGCGTACACCACGATCCCACGCTACCCTTACATGGTTCAATTCGAGCACGCCTGGCCCGCAGGCTTCCAAGGCGGAGCGCTCGCAGACTGCCCCGCCGACACCACTCGCGTGAAGAACGGCGGAGGCTGCGGTCCAGCCGACTTGCCCGACTCGGTTTACGTGGGTCCCTACGCGCGCGTGCTCGGCGGCAAACTCTCGGGTGACGTACAGATCCTCGATCACGCGACCGTGGTGAACGGTAACCTGACGGGCGGCACGATCGGCGCGCTCAGCGTAATCGGCATGAGCGGTTTCAACGGCAATGGCTTCGACGTCTCGGGTGACGCCATCGTCAAGACCACGTTCTACCCGCTCGGGTTCTTCGAGCCCGATCAGAGCATCCTCGGTAGCGCGACGCTGCTCGGCGACGTCGAACTGCGCGGCCAGGGTTTCGCGCTGCAGAGCGGTGCCTACTCGGGCATCGTCAGTGACAGTGAACACGCCGATGTCGGCGACGACGTCAGCCTGCCACCGCCGTACACTTGGCGCTGACGGTTCAAACGACGGGGCGCGCTGCCAGCACGCCGAGCAGCTCACGCAGAGCATTGCCGCGATGCGAGCGGGCGTTCTTCTCGGCCGGCGAGAGTTCAGCGCTCGTGCAACCGCGATCGGGCAGCCACAACAGCGGATCGTAGCCGAAGCCGTTCTGTCCACGCGGCTCACGCGCGATCACGCCTTCGTAAGTGCCGCGGGCGGTCGCCAGCAGCGAACCATCTGCTGCCACCAGGCACAAGGTACAGACGAAGCGCGCAGCGCGTTTCGCATCCGGGACGTGCTCCAGCTCTCGCAACAGCTTCTCGTTGTTCAGCTGGTCGCGCACTTCGCGCGGCCCCTCTTCACCCGAGTAGCGCGCCGAGTAAACACCTGGCGCGCCGCCCAGGGCGTCGACTTCGAGCCCCGAGTCTTCGGCCAGACAACAGCAGCCGGTCTGTGCTGCGTAGGAGCGGGCTTTGAGCTCCGCATTCGCTTCGAAGGTCACGCCGTCCTCGACGGGTTCGACGAGCTTCGAGCCAAACTCGCCCAAGTGTCGAATCGAGACGCCGAGCGGGGCCAAGATCTGAAGCACTTCGCGCAGCTTGTGCGGGTTCGACGAGGCAAATACCCAATCCGAAGGGATCGCCGGGCGTTGCTCGTTGCCCGAAGTGGAAGGCACGTTCGGTGAACTCACGATTCAGCCGTCCTTGGCCAGATCGGTCAACAGCTCCTCGATACGGCCGAAGACGTCTCTCAGCTGTTTGCTCTCGGGCAAGAAGGTGGTGCGAAAATGGTCGCGATAAGGCACGTTGAAGCTCGTGCCCGGGGCTAACAGCACGTGCTTCTTTTCCAACAATTGCATCGCGAACGTTTGATCGTCGAAGTTCGGTAGCAGCTCCGTGCGAACACCGACGAAGCCGTACATCGCTCCCCCTGGCGGCGTGGTGTACAACCAATCGCTGTTGGCAGTGGCAGTCAGCAGCGCTTTGCGCGACTCGTACAAACGTCCGCCCGGGCGCGTCAGATCGAAGATGCTCTGGTAGCCACCGAGTGCCGTCTGCACCGCCCATTGTCCCGGCACGTTGCTGCACAAGCGCAAGCTCGCCAAGAGCTCGATGCCCTTCAAGTACTCTTGGGCATGCGAGCGCGTGCCGCTGAAGCTGACCCAGCCCACGCGCAAACCACAAGCGCGGTAGATCTTGCTGAGGCCGGAGAACGTCGCGCACAACGTGCCCTTCGCCAGCGACGCCATCGGCACGTAGACCGAGTTGTCGTACAGCATCTCGTCGTAGATCTCGTCGGCGAACAAGACCAAGTGATGGCGCTCTGCCAGCTCGGCGATCCTCTGCAAGGTGGCTTTGGAGTAGACGGCGCCCGTCGGATTGTTCGGATTGATCACGACGATCGCGCGTGTCTTGGCCGTGATCTGAGCTTCGAGCGCGTCCAAATCGGGCTGGAAGCCGAGCCGGGGTGGGCATTGATAGTGAACGGCTTTACCGCCGTGGATCACGACCGAAGCCGTCCACAGCGGGTAGTCGGGGCTCGGAACCAGGACCTCATCACCCGGATTGAGCAGCGCGCGCATGCAGATCATGATCAGCTCGCTGACCCCGTTGCCGATGAAAACCTCATCCGCGGATACGTCCAATATGCCGCGCTCCTGCTGCTTCATGACCACGGCTTCGCGCGCCGGAAAGATCCCTTTTTGATGGCAGTAGGGCTCTGCTTGCTGCAGGTTTTCGACCATCGCTCGGCGCATGGTCTCGGGCATGCGAAAGCCGAATGCGCCGGGATTGCCGATGTTCAGCTTCACGATCTCGTAGCCCGAGCGTTCGAGTTCGTCAGCGCGGCGCGCCAAATTGCCGCGAATCTCGTAACGGACATCTTTGAGGTGCTCGCTGGCGAGTAACGGTGCCAAGGTCATGCCGCGGCTTTAGCTGAAGCTCGTCGCGGCGGGTAGGCTTCGACGCATTCCCGCAACAATGGGGTCGACAGCACCGCTGCGGCACGCCTGCCAGCCGTGGACCTCGGCCGGCTGTGTGGTTCTATGCGCCACGCGGTCCGGCGTGGAGCTCGCGGACTTGGCTCCGTTCGCCGGTTGTCGCTAGATCGCTCCCATGTCCGAATGGCAACTCGCCCCTTCTTCCAGAATCCCAAAGATCCCAGGACCCGTCGTCCTCTGCGTGATGGACGGCGTTGGCAACGGCCCCGAGGATGAAGGCAACGCCGTTTGGCTGGCTCGCACTCCCAACCTCGACTGGTTGCGCGCCAACTGCCCCAATCTCAACTTGGCAGCTCACGGGGTCGCCGTCGGCATGCCGAGCAACGCCGACATGGGCAACAGTGAAGTGGGCCACAACGCGATCGGCGCGGGTCGGATTTTCGACCAGGGCGCCAAGCTGGTGCAAGCCGCGGTCGACTCGGGCGAGATGTTCAAGAGCGAGGCTTGGCACGTCTGCATCAACCGCGTGAGCCAAAGCGGAGAGCCATTGCACTTCATCGGGCTGTTGTCCGACGGCAACGTGCACAGCCACATCGGTCATTTGAAGGCCATGCTCGTTCAAGCCGACCGAGACGGCGTGAGCAAAGTGCGCATCCACGTCTTGCTCGACGGCCGCGACGTGCACGAGACCTCTTCGTTAATCTACGTCGATGACCTCGAGCAGCTCTTGAACCAACTGCGGGACAAGGGCCGTGACTACCGCATCGCCTCGGGCGGTGGTCGCATGAAGGTCACCATGGACCGCTACGAAGCCCAGTGGGAGATGGTCGAACTCGGCTGGCGTACCCACGTGCAAGGCCGAGGCCGCGGGTTCAAGAGCGCACGCGAAGCCATCGAAACGTTCCGCGGGGAGCACCCGGGCCTCGACGATCAAAATCTCCCAGCATTCGTGATTGTCGACGCCGGGGGCCAGCCCGTCGGGCCGATCCGCGATGGCGCGGCAGTGATCCTGACGAACTTCCGCGGCGATCGCGCGATCGAGATCACGCAGGCCTTCGAACTCGAAAACTTCGCCAAGTTCGATCGGGGGACTCGGCCTGACGTCGCGTTCGCGGGCATGATGCAATACGACGGCGATCTCAAGCTACCGCACCGCTTCTTGGTCACTCCGCCGGCGATCAAGCGCACGATGGGCGAGTACTTGAGCAAGAACGGCGTGACCCAACTGGCGATCAGCGAGACCCAAAAGTTCGGGCACGTCACTTACTTCTGGAACGGCAACCGCAGCGGCAAATTCGACGAAGCCTCGGAAACGTACATCGAGGTTCCGAGCGACAGCTTGCCATTCGAGGAGCGGCCTTGGATGAAAGCCGCCGAGATCAGCGATCGCTTGCTCGCCGAGCTGGCGACGGGCAAGTACCGTCACGCGCGTTTGAACTACGCCAATGGCGACATGGTTGGCCACACCGGGGTGCGCGACTCGGCCGTGCAAGCGGTAGAGGCAGTGGATTTACAAGTCGGACGGCTGATGAAGTTCATCAAGCAAGCGCGCGGCGCGCTGCTGGTGACCGCAGATCACGGCAATGCCGACGAAATGATCGAGCACGACAAGCACGGTAAGCTGGCCAAAGACGGCGCGGGCAGGCTGAAGATCAAGACCAGCCACACCTTGAACTCGGTGCCCCTGTTCTTGTACGCGCCGGACTGTGGCGAGCTCGCGCTGAGCGAGAGCGTTGCCAATCCGGGCCTCGGCAATCTCGCAGCGACGACCCTCGGGTTGTTGGGCTTCTCTGCCCCCGAGGACTACCTGCCCTCGCTGCTCGAAGCGCGCTGAGCGATGGATCGACGGCGGTCACGAAGTGCCGCCGTTACGAATTGACGGTCAGCTGAGTCAGCAGTTGGGCCACGCGCTCCTCACCCACGCCTAGGCCTTCGCTCAAGCGTTCGAACAAGTGGCGCTCGGCGGGAGTGACGAGATCATCTGCCAGAGCGACTGCCGCGGACAGTACCAGCACAAGCTCGGCTTTGACCGGTTCGCCCTGAAGGGCAACGATCACGGCTTCGAGTCGGCGAGTGGGACCTTGTGAGGCCGAGGCCCGCGCCGCCGCATCGAGCATCGCTTCCATATGTGCCGTGCGCACTTCGCCGTCACTCAAGATCTCGAGTGCGCCGCGAAGGACCGCACGTTCCGAATTGAGCACGCGCCCGTCGGCGGCCATCATCAAGTACATGGCTTCGCACATCGGCCCGTAACGCTCGAGCAACGCGATGGCCTCGACGGCCGCTGGCGACGCGTTGGGGAACGAAAGCGACGGGCGCTGGCCCAAAGCCCTGAGCCGCTCGCGGAGCTTCTCGAGCTCGGCCACCATGGGTCCCTGAAGCATGCTGCACACATATCCGGCCATCCCCAGGACCGCAAGACGCCACTGGAGGATCCAACGTCCAGGTTATCAACAGCCTGTGCACAGCGAATGACTGAGCACCCGACGAGGTGGGGGAACTGGGGGCAACGCAAGATAGACGCCCTTAAATCCGAAGGCGTCACCCAATCGATCATTTTCGTTGGGGCCATGGTGTGGATAATTCGGGCACTGATGGCCAGCAAACTTCAATGCGACGACGTCAGGTGGCCTTTGGTCATCCTGACAGCACCGGTGCAGTGGGGGGCCGACAGCGTGGTCCGATACATCGAGGAAACGACCTTGCTCGTCGAGCGTGGTAGCCCATTTGCGTTGGTCTTCGATCTAACGGGAAGCGCATTACCTGCGCCTTCGGCCCGCTCACGTTTGGCGGCGCATCGTCACTGGTTGTATTCGCGCGCCGGTGAGCGGCTTCTACTCGAAGGCGTCGTGGTCAGCTCGCGTGCGCAGCAGGAAACGTTCATTGTCTCAGGCGAACAGCAGGCCATGCACACGGCACAGCGCTTCTTCGTGAATCTCGAAGCGGCCACGAGCCTGGCGCTATCGCGCATTGGCGACGCAGGCCTGCTCGGCAACGCCGGCTCACCGCGCAGCAGCGGTGTTTCCTATCGGCCCCCGCGCAAAGCATTTGCCAGCGAGCCGGAGTTCGCCCCGACGACTCCCCTTCCACTGCGGCGCTTCTCGTAGCAGACTACGCGCTCTCCGTGCGGAACGAGCGAGAAGAACGAGGGTTGGGGCGAACGCGATCGAGAGCGCTCGAACTGGGCATGAAGTGCAAGCTGGTGCTTGGCTTTTCCTGGCTGCTGCTCGCTTGTCGCGAGCCAGTTCGGCCCGAAGCCAACGCTACGCCAAGTTCGACGCTCAGTGGGCGCCCGTCGGGGGCATTGGCGACGGCCCAAGCGCGAACGAGCGCTTCGCTCGATACCAGCTCGCCAGCCGCTAGCAGCGGCAGCTCAGCCACCTCGGCCGCCGTTAACCCAGAACCTCTTCCGGCACAGCCACCTAGCGTCACAGCACCTGTGGACCCGCCACCCGCAACGCTACTGACGGGTCCAGACGCGTTCTTGCCTTTGCCCGAGGTGCCAGAACCTGCCTCGTCCGCTCGCAGCCCCAAGCAGAGAAAGCCAAAGTTCGGTCAACCGTACGTTGTTGCTTTCATGGGCGATTCACTGACGGACTATCGCTCCGGTGGAGGCAAGTTCATCTCGGTCTTGCAGCGCCATTGCCCGCAGAGTCATTTCGACAACTACGGCAAGGGCGGTGAGATGACCAACCAGATGCGTCGCCGCTTCAACGCCGATCTGACCGGCAAGGGCAAACCCCAGTACACGCATGTCGTGATCTTCGGGGGGGTCAACGATCTGTACAGCGATCTGTCGGCGAATCGCACCAATACCAAGATTGAGTCCGACCTCGGCGAGATGTATTCGCTCGCCCATCAACTCGGCGCTAGCGTCGTCGCCTTGACGGTTGCGCCATGGGGCGGCTTCAAGAAATATTTCACCAAGACGCGGGGCCAGCACACCAAAGAGCTCAACGCTTGGATCGTGTCGCAGCACGGGTCGCTGGTGGATGAGGTCGTCGAGACGGGACCGCTGTTGTCTTGCGGCAATCCAGACAAGCTCTGCAAAGACTTGGAGGGCGGCTTCCACGACGGTCTGCACTTCGGCAGCGAAGGCCACCGCCGGCTTGGCGAAGCCCTGTTTCAACAGGTCTTCGCGGACTGCCGCTGAGAGCGGGTCAGCGCTGCTTCGAGCCCAGAATGGCTCGCCGCTTGGGCGAGCTGTTGACTCGGCCGTGCGACCCCAGATAGGACCCAAGCGTGAGCGAATCCGACGAGTCAGTACAGGCAACTGCAGTGGAACCAAGCCCCGCGGTTTCCCGCGAACGAGAGCCCCAGTTGCAACCGGCCAAGGCGTTACCCCGCTTTTGGACGCTGTTCGATTGGCGCTTGCTCGGGTGTTTGGGGTTGCTCGGGGTGATCGGGTTCGTATCTTGCGACGTCGTCAACGCCAAGGCCGAAGAGTTCGCGGGGCGTCTGCGCGGTGAGGCCGATACCACGCCGCGGCCCACCGAATGGGCCGACGGTAAGGTGGTCGAGTTGGACTTGACCTTGATCACCAAAGACGCCGATCGCTTGTCGTGCGCCGACGACCGCGAGCTCGATGGCGCGCGTTGTGACTTTCGCGAAGACAAGCAACGTCAAAAGACAGAGCCAGGTGCTCCGGCGGACGACAATCGGATCAACGTGATCCAGCCCTACAGAACGGCAGTGGGCAACTACCTGGTGTTGGTCGCGGGTTTATGGGCTACGCCTGCGCTGGCCATGCGCCGTCACTTGGAACCGGCACGAGGCGTGCCGGAAAAGGATCTGCGGCGTTTCATTGCGCGCTGCAAGTTACGCTTCGTGGGTAGCTTGGACAGCGTCGAGCTGCGCTGGGACTACAACCAACAGTGGTACACCGAGGCCAAGGCTCCAGTGGCGCGCGCCGAGTGGTGCGAGGTTTTGGAGAGCTGATGCGCGCTCGAACCCGACTCGCGTACGCGCTGGCGACGTGGGCGGGCGCCGGATTGATGAAGCCCGCGCCGGGAACTTGGGGCTCCGTCGCCGCAGTGCCTCTGCATTGGATCCTGTGTGGCTTCTCGCCGACCGTTCACGTCGCGAGCACGCTGCTGGTGACCGTGCTCGGCGTCTGGGCGGGGCAGGAAGTCGCAAACCATCGCGGCACGAAGGACCCACAGATCGTCGTGATCGACGAAGTGGTTGGCACCCTGATCGCCATGGGTGCGGTGCGCACCGGTCCGCTTTGGCTTCAAGCCTTGGCGCTCGTCCTGTTCCGTTTGTTCGACATCACCAAACCGGGTCCGATTCGCAAGGCCGAGAACGTTTCGCCGCCCGGCGTGGGCATCATGTTCGATGACGTGCTCGCAGGCGGCCTGGCGGCGCTGGTAGTTATAGGTGTGAGGTTAGCACTCTGATGCCTTACTCGAGGACGCTGGTAGCCCGCGATTTGCGCTTGGGGCCGTGCGCTCGTGGGGGCGCTGTGCTCTAGTCTTGGTTCGCATCGACCATGAAGGATCTCGAGCAAGACCACTCCCGAAATGCGGCGCGCCCGCATTGGCCCTTGGCTCTGAGCGCGCTGATCTTCTTCACGGGTTGCGGTTCGGACGAGGGCGGCAAGCAGCAATCGAGCACTGGCCCGTCGGGCCAAGCGGACGATTTTCAAGTTCCGGTCTCGAGCCCGAAGCCGCCCAAACCGAACGAGCCGACGTTCACGCCGAGCGGCGGCACGTTCAAAGGCCACCAGAGCGTCGAGCTCGATACCAGCGCTGGCAAAAGCAGCATCCACTACACGCTCGATGGCTCGACCCCGGACGAGAATTCCCCCGAGTACGAGTCTGCGCTCGAGCTGGACAAAACCACGCTGATCCGCGCGCTTGCGTTTCCGGACGATGGCAGCGCGAGTGAAGCGTCGGCCGCCGTTTACGTTGCGCTCTCGGATGAAGCCGCCAAATTCACCTCTAACCTGCCCCTGTTGATCCTCGAGCGGCATGGCCAGCGACCGCTCGACGGCGGAGACGAATTCCAAGACACGTCGCTGTTGAGCTTCGAACCTGCTGCCAATGCTAGGACGGCCTTACTCGGCACGGCGGTGCTCACCAGTCGCGGCGCTGTGCACCTGCACGGCGAGACCTCGCGCGGCTTTCAGCAGAAGAGCTATGCGCTCGAGCTTCGGCACGCGGGTGACGATGAGGACCGCGAGGAAGTGCTGCTCGGGATGCCATCCGAGTCGGACTGGGTGCTGGTGGCACCGAGCGACATCGACCGCAGCCTGATGCGCACCATGTTGCCGATGGATTTGAGTCGAAAGATCGGATCTTACGCGCCGCGCACGCGCTTCGCCGAAGTCTTCGTCGTCGATCGTGAACGCTCCGACCAA
Organism: Polyangiaceae bacterium; assembly: GCA_036263015.1. Taxonomy (GTDB): domain Bacteria; phylum Myxococcota_A; class Polyangia; order Polyangiales; family Polyangiaceae; genus SZUA-265. Next base: position 18,857 of record DATAHU010000270.1, read on the forward strand.
CTCGAGATGGATGACTACGTCGGTGTGTATTGCGTGACCGAGAAGATCAAACGCAACCAGAACCGCGTCAACGTCGTCAAAGCCGATCCGCCGAGCATGGGCGGCGACGTCAGCGGTGGATACATCTTCCGCATCGATCATGGCGGCGCCGACTTCAACGCGGCCGGACAAGACTTCCAGTGGGTGTATCCCGACAAGGACGTGATGGGCCAAGGTGACCGGAAGGAGCAAGTCGACTTCCTGCGCGACTACCTCGCTGACTTCTTGAGCGCAGCGCGTGCCCAGGACTTCCGTTCACCCGACAGCGGCAAGCGCTATTCGGAGTACATCGACGTGCCCCAGTTCATCGATCACAACCTATTGAATGCGCTGACCAAGAACGTCGATGGACTGCGGCTGAGCGCCTATTTCCACAAGGATGCCAAGGGCCTGGTCGCGGCAGGGCCGGTTTGGGATTTCGATCGTTCGATGGGCGCGCCCCAGGACGATCGCGCACGCAACCCCGAAGAGTGGGCGAGTGGTGATGGCACCAAGCCCTTGAGCGAACTGTTCTGGGGAGACCTGTTTCGCGATCAGGATTTCGCGGATGCCTACTGGTCACGCTGGGACGAACTCGTCAAAGGGCCGTTCAGCGTCTCGGCCGTGACGAAGATGATCGACGATTACGAAGACCAACTCGCGGAAGCGAGGGAACGCCATTTCGACCGTTGGCAGAGCTACAGAACCGACGCGGGGCCCGCGGGCGAGGTCGACATCTTGCGAGATTGGTTCGCGCGACGCATTCCGTGGATCGACTCGCAGCGACCTTGAGCTGGCATCCGACGCTGCCCTGCCGCGTGCCCGAGCTCAGTTGACTTGTCCCTGCTCGGGGGCCGCGCTGTCGAGGGGTGCGGAGCTTCCCATGGGAGCGCTGCCGAAGCCACCCGCCAGAGCCACGACGCCGCTCTCCACGGCATTGACCACGCGCGCCATGCGCTCGTAGTCGAGGTGCGTTGCGACGTCGCCGGACGTGCCGAAGACCGGATCACGCAAGCCATTCGTGTCATAGATTAACAAAGCGGGAATGCCCTTCGCCAAGAAATCCCCGTGCAGCGTGAGCGGGACGGGCGACGCGCCGGAAAGCGCAGTGAAGCGCTGCAAGGGCATGCTCAGCACGGGTTCGAAAGCGCTGCGAAAGGTGTCGGTCGTCGTGCTGTGCTGGGGATACGAAACCAGTCCGACGAAGTCGCCGCTGGTGCCGACCCCCGGCAACTCATCGGCGTAACGTTGGGTACCAGCGGTGTCGCTGTAAACCCCAAGCCCATATAACTCGACCATGGCGCTGAGACTCAGCGATTCTTTTTGCGCCACTTCCAAGAAACGCTTGGAGCCCTGCCCTGCCGGATCTTTGCGACCGGCCGCGTCGGCGAACCACACCCAGTCGATGGAACGCTGAGTGCGTTTGCCATAGAACTGCTTGGCGAGGCACAGTAGCGCGGCAACGCCGCTGGCGTTGTCATCGGCGCCGACCGAGCCGTTCGCGCTGTCCATGCGCGCGCCGACCACGACTCGCTCCCAACCCAATCGCAAGCCCGGCGAGTGGACGACGATGTTCTGGACGACCTCGTTGCCGAAAGCGAAGCCTTGACGCTCAGCGGCAAAGCCCATCGCCTCGAGAGTCGATACCAACCAATCCGTCGCGTCGGCGTAACTCAAAGCGGCATCGACGTTGCGCGGACCGAGCTTGGTGAGATCGGCGACATAAACTTCGAGCTCCTTCGCGATCGTCGCTTCGTGCGCCGTCAGGGTTGGCAGTTTCGGAACGCTCGGCGCTGCCGATGGCAGTGGGAGGGGCGCATCCGTATGCGAGATGGGGCCGCGTGCCGGGGACGGCGGATTGGCGGCACACGCCGCCCAAGCCAACGGAAGGCAGCAAGATAGCGCTCCCAGGAGGACCCGTGTCGGGGAGCTTTGCGGGACGCGAGCCGAATGAGACCTCATCGCGTTCGTCTACACCGTTGTGGTCTCACACCCAATAGCTCGCTCATCAGTGCTGCTCGCCCTACATGTGCCCACTGCTTTCGCGATCCACGTGCGATGCCGGGAATCCGAGTGCTATAAGCAGCGGCCTCGCACTCGTGCCCGCTCTGGCGGGTGCCTGGAAGCGAGCCAAACACAGTCGGAGGCGAACGAACGTACCATGAAACTTTACATGCATCCGGTGTCGATGACGAGCCGCCCGGTTCGACTTTTCATCGCTGAGAACAACATCCCCGTCGAAGAGCAGGTCGTCGATTTGATGACCGGAGAGCACTACAAGGAGCCCTTTTCGGCGATCAATCCCAATCGCTTGGTGCCGGTCTTCGAGGACGGTGATCTGCGCCTGACCGAGAGCTCTGCAATCCTCAAGTATCTGGCCGACAAGACCAATTCACCTGCCTACCCCAAGGATCTGAAGGAGCGGGCGAAGGTGAACGAGCTGATGGATTGGTTCAACACGAACTTCTATCGCGACTTCGGTTACGGCCTCTGTTACCCGCAAATTTTCCCGCATCACAAGCGTCCCTCCGAGGAGTCGCAATCGGTCACGCTGACCTGGGGCAAAGAGCGTGCAGCCAATTGGCTCAAAGTGCTGGATGAGCACTGGATCGGGCCGAAGCAGCAGTACGTGTGCGGGGACAAGATCACGATCGCCGATTACTTCGGCGTATGTCTGGTGACTTTGGGAGAAGTATTGCGCATCGACTTCAAGCCCTACCCCAACGTGAGCCGCTGGGTCTCCAACATGAAGAAGCTCAAGAGTTGGGAAGGTATCAACAAAGAGATGTATGGCTTCGCCAACATGCTCAAGGATCAAGCCTTCGTTACGCTTTGACACCAACTGGGCAGGCTGCCGAAACAGCAGCAGCCTGCCTCTCTAGGTCGGGCGCGTGGGATGCCAGCTTCCAGGGTGTCCCGTTTCCACGAACCCGGTCCAGGTCTCGCACTGATGTCCAGCGGAGGCGACAAGCGCCAGAAAATTGACGGACTCGTTCGCTGAAAACCGCGATCAATTGCCACTTTTCGAAGCAGGTCCCGGTTGCCAGTGCGGGTCCTCGGTGCCAAGAACGACACGATGATCAAAGGGCTACACCACAACGCCTACCGTTGCCGCGACTCGGAAGAGACTCGCCACTTCTACGAAGATTTCCTGGGTCTGCCCTTGGCCGCGACGCTCCAGATTGGCATCACCAAGACGGGTCGTGAGACGCGCGCCCTACACACCTTCTATCGTTTGGACGACGGCTCGTTCTTGGCGTTCTTCGAGGCCCCGGACATGCCGTTCGAATTCAAAGACCAACACGATTACGATCTGCACATCGCGCTCGAGGTCGAGCACGATGCCCTCGAGTCGATGATGGCGCGTGCGCGAACACAGGGCATCGACGTGCGCGGCGTTTCGGACCACGACTTCATCCATTCGATCTATTTCCGCGATCCGAATGGTTACGTGATCGAACTGACCGCAAAACTCCAGAACCACGATCAAGCCACGGACCGCACGCGCAACAACGCGCGCGAAAAGCTAGACCGTTGGCAAGCCGGCAAGGCGCGTTGAGGCGACGCGCGCCCGGAGCGCGCAATGCTCAGCTTGGCAGTTCGTGCGCGGCGCTCGTCAGACGGCCCAACTCATCCGGGCCTATCTCGCGTTCACCCATGAACGCTATGCCGACGACTGCTCGACATTCTCCATTGCCGTCCAAGACGGGTATGGCAACGGCCGCTTGAGCATTGACGGCTTTGGCTCCGGGCCTGACATCTCCGGTCTCGTCGGTCTTGAGATTGCAGGTTTGCACTGCAGCGGCGCGCTCCCAGGCCAGTCCCGCCATGCCTTTGCCTTTGGAGATCGTGCGAGTGACGGCGATCACGGGAGGCGGAATGTTCAAAGCCGCGCGCAGCTGTAGTTCGCCGTCTTGCACGCAATGAACGGTGCCAGCGATGCCGGAGTATCGGGAAACGAACGCCGCGAGCCACGCGTCCCACGGAGTGTGCTGAGACATGATCAAAACCTAG
>DATAHU010000271.1:0-23334 GCA_036263015.1 Polyangiaceae bacterium
TGAGCCATTCGACGCAGCGACGCTCGAAGCCTCGACACCGAGTGACGCTGCGATCGTCGATTCGGACTGAGCTGGTCGGCGGGCTATGACGATCGAGTCTCACGAACAGGTTCTGCTCGCCGCGATGCGAGAGATCAGCGAGGGGGTCCTGGTTTGGAGCGTTCCTGGAGGAACGGTTCTGATCCGCAACGAGGCTGCCGGGCGCATCCTCGGCGCCTCTCCAGCCGAGGTCGAGGGGCAGAACCTCGACTACCCGTGGCCGTTGGCGGACGAAGACGGAACTCCGTGACCGCAGCACGAGCGCGGGGCGGTTCTGCCAGTCCGAACGGGGCGATCTCAACCGACGCGCGCACTGGGTTCAGTCGCGCGGCAAGGTGGCCGAGTGGACCCACGACGGCAAGGCTCGTCGTGTTGCAGGAGTGCTCGTCGATGTCCACGAGCGAAAACGGACCGAAGAGAACCTGCGCTCGGCGCTAGCCGAAAATGAGCGGTTGGTTCGGGCTCTGCAGACGGCGCTGAAGAATGTGCGCACCCTCGAGGGACTGCTTCCGATATGCATGTACTGCAAGTCGATCCGCGACGATGGCGGCGCCTGGTCGAGCGTGGAGGCCTACGTCACGCGACGCTCCAAGGTTGCCTTTTCCCACGGCATCTGCCCGTCCTGCTACAGCGAGCGGTTCGACGCCGACCAAGACGCTTAGACCCGGTCAGATCTGCGCTCCGCCGGGTTAGCGTGTAAACCCCGTGCGCATCAACTCAACGGCTCGCAGGCAGCCGTTGTTCGGCTTCGGCTTCCGACAGGCACTCGCTCCATTGGCTCGCTTCACACACTTGGAGCCCAACCATGCAGTTGGTTACGTCTCCGCTCTTGGGCAGCAGTACTTTGCACTCGACCACCGCGCCGTCTTCGCAAGCACCGCGAGCCAAGCTCACTGGGTTTTGCGCTTGGGCCTTCTCGTTCTTGTTGGCGGCTGAATCGACGGCTGCGCCAGCCGATTCGTATTCTGGGTAGTGCTCGCGTTCACTTCCGGAGCACCCAGCGCTCGAGAGTGCGCCAAACTGAAGCACGATTCCGAGCGCGATCTGCCCCTGGTACGAAGCGAACGAGGAGCGAGAGGCGCGGCTGAAAGCAGAGCTGGAACGCAGAAGCATGGGCAGGGAGGAATCATGCGAGAGCCGTGCCGCCGGGCACAGCTGTGGGGTCGCGCGTTTGGCTATAAGCGAGGGGTAGTCTAATGCGAGCTTGCACGACGGCTCTCAACAAAGCAGTTCGGGGTCGCCTTTGTGCGTGTAGCGATCCCAAGCGAAACGCCCTCGTCTTGCTGGCTGCAAAACAATACCGTCACTGCTCAGCGCAGTTCGGCGCCAAAGGCGAGCTGGGCCGAGTGGCGGCAGCGAGCTCTTTCACTGCGTGGGCGGATTCGCTGAACAGAGCGAACGCGCGAAAGATAGTCGTCTGCACCGCCAGCAAGCGTGAAGCCTGCGATGTCGTCGGGGATGCGTCCCCCGAAGCCACCTTGAACGAATCGTACCACCCGCTGAACTCACCCGTTTCGGAGTCGTAGAACGCGTACTCGTCGTGGGTTACCAGGTGGACTTGAAGCGCTCGAAAGTCACCCAACGCGTGGACCCTGAGCTCTGTTTGCTCGGCGAGCAAGGTCGTTTGCAACAAATGAACACCGGTATCGGCTGATCAGCGGTGACACAATCCCCTGTGGCGACTCGCGCACGAGGCTGAGCCCTGCGCGGGGACGCCCAATTTGTCCCGCCGCTGTTTGCTGTGCCGGAGTTGCACCGCGCTGGCCAGCGCTCATTCGTCAACGGGGTCGATTCGATGTCGTTCCTTGCCGACTTCGAGCGCGTTCAAGTGTTAACATTCGCCTTCGAGGGCGACCGCAACCCGTGATGCGACAACTGATGACGTCTGGGCGTGAACCCCAACCCCAACCCCAAACGCCCGGCGGGAGCTCTAAGGTAGTTCTATCGCACAATGCTTGGCTGCTGGTCGCCTCCGTCGTGGCCTTTGCCTGTGGGGCTCGCTCGGGCTTACCCACCGATCAAACGGATCTGCCTCCCAGCGCCTCCGTCGCCGCGAGCCAGAGTACGCCCGAACAAGGGTTCCCTCAGGCAGGGCCTCTTGTCGTCGGTACGATCTACGACATTCCCTCCCCGATGCCGGTCGTCTCGGACACGCCGCCATCAGTGTTCACTTCAGGGACGCCCTCCGACGCAATCCCGCCAAGCGAGCCTATGGCGCCGAGCGAGCCCATGGCGCCGACGACCGAATTGCCAGCGGTCAGTGAAGGCCCCGCCGTCAGCGAGCCATCTCCGACAGCTGACGTGCCTGCCACCAGTGCTCCAAGTACGCCCATGGATGGAGGGATGACGGACCCTTGCGCCGCTGGCGCAAAGCATGTGCGAATTCGCATTGGGCCGCTCGCTCCGGACGACCCGAGCGTGCCACCCGTCTGCGGCAATGGCGTCGTGGAGGGCCCGGAGCTTTGCGACGACGGGAACCTAGTCGACGGCGATGGTTGCGCTGCCAACTGCGAGTCCGTCGACCCGCAGTACTCGTGTGCGAAGGCGGGCGCGTGTGTCTTCTACGCGGTTTGCGGTAACGCAACGATTGAGGCAAACGAAGGCTGCGACGACGGCAACCAGGTCTCGGGCGATGGCTGTAGCCCCGCCTGTGTCGTCGAGCGCGACTGGGTTTGCGGCCCGATGGGCTGCCAGCGCTCGGTCCGCTGCGGCGATGGCGTGTTGTCTGTAGGTGAACAGTGTGAACCGCGTCCGGATCTGATCGGCTGCGGCGACGACTGCAAGGTCACGCCGGGCTGGCATTGCCCGACGGGTCACGATTGCTGGCCAACCTGCGGTGATGGCTTGGTAGTGGACAGGGAGCAATGCGACGACGGCAATCTCGTCGCGCACGATGGTTGCTCCTCAGGCTGCCAAGTCGAAGCCGGGTGGGTTTGCGCTGACGACGCGTGCCTTCAGACGATCTGCGGGGATGGCAGCGTGGAGGGGGACGAAGCTTGTGACACCGCCGGTATCGGCGGGCTCGGCTGCACCGACGGCTGTCAGCTCCAGCCGGTCTGCAGCGCCGAGCCCCTGCAATGCGAAGAGCTCTGCGGCGACGCGTTGATCAACGGTGACGAACAGTGCGACGACGGCAATACGAGCATGGGTGACGGCTGCGCCGATTGCATGGTCGAGCAAGGTTTCCAGTGTGACGTCGTGGTCGACGTTCGCGTTGACGACGTGCTGTTGCAAGTCAATCCCATGCCAACGACCTCGAAGTGTCACCCCGTTTGTGGGGACGGTATCGTGACGGGGTCGGAGGCGTGCGAGCCTGAAGTGAGTGCTCTTTGCGCGGCGGACTGCAGCCTTTTGAGTCGCTGTGGCGATGGCATCATCGACGACGACGAAGAGTGCGACAACGGGATGAATCTGGACGCCTATTACGCAAGTCTTTCCTCTTGTGCTCCGGGCTGCAGTTACCCGCCGTTTTGTGGGGATGGCATCGTCGATGGCGAGATGGAGCAGTGCGATCTCACGAGCGAATTCAATCAAGGTTACTACGGCGGCTGCGATCGCCAGTGTCAGCTCACGGGTCGCTGCGGGGACGGCGTCGTCCAAGCTTGCGAGCTCGAGGAATGCGATGACGGCAATCGCGAAAACGGCGACGGCTGCGATGTCGCGTGTATGCGTGAGGTAAACGTTTCCGTCAAGTGAGCGCGCTCGGAGCTTCGGGCGTCTTTGGCGGTTCGCTGCGCGCGTAGCCCGTCAGCAACGCCAGTTCCCATTCAGTCCGGCCGCGCTCGCGCGCGACGCGTGCCACCGCTGCGTGATCGTACGGCACCGCGACGAGCTCGGCTTGCCAGGCTCCCGCGCGCTGCTCGACGATCGCGTAGCGGGCATCCGGGGAACCGGTCTCTGCGCGATGCGGGTGCGGCCAATCTGCCTCGAATGCGGGTAGTCCTACGCTTCCAGGGTTAACTAGCAGTTGTCCTAGCCTCGAGCGCGCGATGCGCGGTATGTGCGAATGCCCACAGACCACCACCGGATGTGCGTGGTCTCCCAAACGCATCGAGATTTCTTCGGCGCTGGCGAGGCGCATTCCACGCTCGTCGACCGTTTCGAGCAGGTATTCGAGGTCACTCGTCGGCGTGCCGTGGCAGAGTAACACGTCGGAGGAAAGTGGCTGACAGGGTAGCAGGGAGCTCAGCCATTCGAGCTGTTCTGAGCCAAGCTCCGCGCGCGCAAACGCATCGGAGGGTTTCTGCTTGGCCGGTGGCGTCTTCAGGATCCATCGCTCGTGGTTACCAGCCAGGTGCACCCAAGACTGAGCCATCAAGAACTGCGCGGTGGCCAAGGGGAACAGGGGACCTGAAAGACTGTCTCCCAGGTTGACGACGCCATCCACGCCACGCGCGCCAAAATCCTTCACCACGGCTTCGAGGGCGGGGAGGTTGCCGTGAATGTCGCTGACCAGCGCGAGCCTCATACCGCCAGGCCATACTGCATCGCGAGCGACCTGGGGAGCCCCCTCCCACCTCAACTCAATCGCGCGCCGTCAGCGAAAGCGCGCGTCGAGTCGGTTGCCGCAGCGCTGGGCCAACGCGACGAAAGCATGCACCACCCGCGTCGCGTCGTCACGGCTGTAAGCCACGACCCAGCGCTCGTGATCGAGTCGCACTCCGAAGAGCTCTGAGGTTTTGTTTCCCGTGAGCGACTGGACCAACTCCGTGTGCTCGAGCACATACGGGCCGCGAATTTCGACCTGTTCAGTGAGTTCTATGGCGCGCAAGTCGGTCGCGACGCGCTCCGCGTCGGTCGGGAAATCGGTATCGGTCGTGTAAACGCAGGGATCTTTCGCGTCGAATCGATCCGCTACCCGTTCGCGAATGAACGCGACGCTTTCGTGCGCCGTGGCTACGCCGTTCAGCGCCGGATCCGAGTTTTCGTCCATCAGATTCAAAGCGGCCTCGAACTGTCGTTTTGCGGCCGCGCGCTCTTCTTGTTCGGCAAGTTGCTGGTTTTGGCGCAGTTCGGTCGCCTTCGCCGCGGCTTTCGGGACCAGATTATCGGGGTCGAAATCCGTGTGACTCTTGGCGAAGGCTTCGAATTCCTCCGGAGCGGCAGCGCCGTCGAACTGCTGTCGGTAGCTGAGGTAGACCGCGTTCGAACTCTCTACTGCGCTGCTGAACTTCTCGCTCACGCGTGGGTCGCAAACATAAGAGCCCATGATCGCCGTCAGCGGCATCGGGAGCCATTCGAGCTCGCAATCCACCAATTCGGAGTTGCACGCCGAAGCCGCTTCAGCGCTCGCATACTCGTCGTCCGAGCGATCGATGGCACCCAGTAACCCGTGGGGGCAATTGCCGTGGGGCGGATCGGGGAGGTCCAAACACACCGCGTGCTTCGCGGCGTCGACCGCGACCCCTTCGGCCCCCGATGCGACCTTGCCCCAGGCGCCCGGTTGGTACTTCCAGGAACCATCGGGTTGCTTGAGCAAACGACCGCGAACCCCGGCAGCGTCACCGTGGCACAGATCGAGCGACCATTCGACGTTGTTCTTGGCCCGAGCAGGCTGGAAGGTGCTGTTGCCCGCCGCGCATCCCGTCAAGGAAAGCAGCAAGGTCCAAGTGAACACCGTACGAGAACAATTGGCTCCTACCCTCATGCGGAGCGTCCTATCAAAGAGCAGAAGCGACGGAAAGGCCCTGAAAGTGACATGGTGCGACTGTTTTGGGGGTTGCTCGCAAGCGGCGCGCCGCGAAGTCTGTACGCCCCCACCCACCGACAAATGCCTCCACAAAAGGCGTCAGGCACTTGCTTGCGACCGCCCCTGCCTCGAATCAGCTGGATTCGAGGCGGCGGGTGTGGTCGTCGAGTTGCAGCTCGACGCCGCCGTCCGTCTCTTCGACACTGAGCCCATCCATGCGACACTCGATCATGCCCGCGAAGTGAGGCGCTGCTGCTGCGTAGGTGTAGCCCCAAGTGACGCGGCCGTTCTCGAGCTGAACCTCCGTTGCGCTTTGGCAATGCGGGCACGTGAATCGCGAGACGCCGAGGGCCGTCCAATAGCCCTCACAGCCTTCGAGCAACTGCTGGCCAGACAAGGCAGCCTTGCACGACGGGCACCCCAGAGGCGACGCTCCAGACTTCATCCCGCGAAGCTGTAGCACACCCCGAGGGTCACGGCGCGGAGTACCAATTGCCGTCGATGGGCAGCGACGCGCTCTGAAACTGCAGACTTGAACTCAAGCCTTGCGGTGGCTGACTGAATTCCAGGGTCAAGTCGAAGTCGGCGAGCTGGCCGTCGAAGTTCACTTCTCCCTGGATGCTGTTTGCGGTCCTGCGCACGCCAGCGTCGGGGTCGCCCGCGCCGATTGCGTCCCAACAGTCTCCGTCCGTACTGAACGCGTACGCGTTGGTCGCCCTCGCGTTGCCTGGCTCGCTGGTGACCTCGACGACGACGCAGCTGCCGAGCGCAGCGTCAGAGCGGATCAGCGTGTAGAAATCGCAGCAGTCGATCCCGTTCGTGAGCTTGCCCGAGTAAAGAACCGATGGCGGGTTGCAGGTGCCGTCGGGCGCAAGTCCATTGGGGCACCCCGCGTCGATCGGGTCTACTGGGGGTGACTCACACATGCTGGTAGCCTCTACGGCGCGCTGCGTCTCGGCGTCGCTACAAGCCTCGTATTCGCCAGTCTGGGTTAACGGTCCTGCATACGTTCCCGACAATGGATAATAGAGGCTCCCGTCGATCGTGCTGCGAATGCAGAGCGCGTTGGTGACCACTGAACCGCCGCTGCTGCAGCCGAGGATCACGCTCGGCCCGTAGCAACCGAGGTCAGCGGCAATTGGCGAACCCGAAACCGCTACGCAGCTCGAGGGGCAATGGTCCGCGATGACGGGACACTCATCGGGGCTGGTTGGAGCTGGAACGGTCGAACTACTCGGAGCTGGCACCGGACTCGAGGTGTCGGGCGCAGGTGAACTGCTCGATAACGGAATGGGCAGGGAGCTGTTCGACGGGGATGGCCCTGGATGCGTGGACATCGCGGGCGGCGCAGTCGTCGCGTCCTCGCTCTGGGCGGGCGCTGCGACGCTGCCCGCGTCGTTTGGAGTCTTTGAGGGCTTTGAGTTTACGCCCGAGTCGGCCTTGGTTGGTGCCAGCGGTTCGCTCGCATCTGCCGGTTCTTGACGCTTGACGCAGCGTTGATCGACGCAGCTCGCGTTGCCCGAGCAATCTTCGTCCGCGACGCACTTGTCGAGCCAATTGCTATTGCTGTCGCCATCGTTCGTCTGAGTTCGGCCTTGGCAGCCGCCGCCCAACAACGCGAGCGCAAGGCTCGAAAGCCGAAGCAAGTATCCGAATGAGGGCATCGAGTGAGACCCGCGGTTGGTGGGAACGTAAACTGCACTTGGCTCGACTCTCGTCATGATGGCTCCTGAACTCGCTCTCGCAAAGCTGCTGATTGCTCCTCCGCCGAGGAGGTCTCGTCGACGTTTTGTCCAAAGTAGAAGGTCACCTTGATGCGTTCGTCGTCGGTCACGGGACGCGCTTGATTGCAGGCGCGCACGTCCCGCCACAAGCCGTCGATCTCGCTGCGTACCTTTGCGAGCAAACCGTACACGGCTTGCTCTTTCGGGTGACCAGGATACAGATCGAAAGAGAGCGTCGCGCCACCGATCAAGTCCTTGTGCGATGAGCGCGGGCCGCGTTGCCGCAGTTTGCTCGCGATCGCCGAGGTCACGGCTTGGAAATGATCGTAGACGGCGCTCTCCCAACCGATTTCCGAACCCACCGGCACCGTGAACGTCTCGGCGAACAGCGCACCGCCGGATTCGTTCCCGTCTCGGCGCACTCGGCCGTCTCGAACGAGTTGTTCCACCGCGATCATTGCCGCGGTTTCATCGAGCGTTACGCGCCGGGCGAGCTCACTGACCGTGACTCCCGGCTCTCGGTAAATCGCGACCCAAAGCATGTTGGCGAGGGTTTCGCCGGTCTGCGCTTCGTTCATGCGTTGTTGATCTGCCGTCGAGGTGATGCCGTAAAGCATCGAAGGGCCTCTGCCCGAGGTGTAGGCCAGGCCACTGCTCACCAGATCGTTGAGCACGGAGAGCGTTTCCTTCTCGCCATCGCGCGCGAACGACTTGAGCAAGCGTGAACGCGAAATCGAGCCCTCGGCGATCAGCGTATCCAGCACGGCTTGCCACAGCGTTCGTTCGCTGTTCCCAGCGCTGGCCATCAAACGGTGGATCTTCTTCTGGTAGGTTCGCAGGGCGAGGCCGAACATGTCGGCGACCACTTTGCGCCCGACGCCTTGGGCTTCGATCTCCTGGGCCAGCGACAAGAATACCTGGTCCGCGACGTGCGCGAGCGGCGCTCGAATCCCCGCTTCGGTCGACAACTGGGCGATCAAGAGCGTCGTTTGCCGCACGATGCCGTCGATCAACAGCCTGGTGTCCATCGCCCAACCCTAGCTGCTCGAGGGGCGCGCGCGAGACGTAAAATTGTTCACCCGCGAGGCCGGCGCCGCCTGACTAACGGCTGCACACGGCGAGCACCTGTTTCAAGTCGGTATGCCCAGCCAGCACCTTCTCTATGCCGTCCTGCAGCAGCGTGGTCATGCCTGCTTGCACCGCGAGAGTCCGAATTTCATGCACCGGAGATTTCTTCTGAATCGAGAGCTTGATCGCATCATCGCCGATCAACAACTCGTGCAGCGCGATACGCCCGCGGTAGCCCGTATCGGAACAAGCGTTGCAGCCCCGCGCGCGCCAGAGCTTTACGCCATACGGGTGATCGCGCTCAATCAGCTCTCCCAAACGAGGTCCGTAGGCTAGGGCCAGCTCGGCCAGTTCGTGCGCGTCGGGCGTGTACAGCTCGCGACATTGCTTGCACAAAGTGCGCGCCAAACGCTGAGCCAAGACGCCGAGCAGCGCATCGGCGAAGCTGAATGGGTCGAGTCCCATGTCGACCAGGCGCGTAATGGTCTCTGGTGCACTGTTGGTGTGCAGCGTCGAGAGCACCAAGTGCCCCGTGAGTGACGCTTCTACCGCGGTACTAGCGGTCTCGACATCACGCATCTCACCGACCATGATGACGTCCGGATCGGCGCGCAAGAAAGCACGCATCGCAGCGGCAAACGTAAAGCCGATCTTGGCATTGACTTGCACTTGGCGTAAGCCGGCCTGCGTGATCTCGACGGGATCCTCCGCCGTCCAGATCTTCGTGTCGATGGTGTTGATGTGGCCGAGCGCTGAATGCAAGGTCGTGGTCTTGCCGGAACCTGTCGGACCCACGCACAGAATCAGCCCATAAGGCTTCTTCACGACTGCCTCGAGTCCCTTGAGGTTCGGCAGGCTGAGTCCCAACGCCTCGAGCGGGAGAGGTTTCGACGCTGCGAGGATACGCAGCACGATGTCCTCGTTGTTGTTGACGGTAGGGATTGTGGCGACGCGTAACTCGATTTGCTTGTCGCCGACGCGAAAGCGGATCTTGCCGTCTTGCGGTTTGCGGCGCTCCGAGATGTCTAGCTGCGCCATGATCTTGAAGCGCGCCACCAGAGGTAAGCGATAGGGAGGAGGGATCTCCTGGTACGCAACGCAGTCGCCGTCGACGCGGAAGCGCACGCTCAGCGTTCGCTCTTTGCCGTTCGGCTCGATGTGGATATCGGACGCGCCACGCCGATAGGCGTCGATGATGATCTGATTGGCGAGCTTGATGATCGAGTTGTCGGACTCTTTGACGACCGCGAGCTCCGTGGCCTCGGCTTCGGACAACGTTTGCACGTCGTCGCTCGCCAGGCCGCGGATGATCACGTCCATCTCGGTCGCGACCTTGGTCGCCTCGAGTTGGTCGAGGTAACTCGGGATGTAGCGGTCGAGCTGGCTCGGCGTAGCCACCACTTCCGAGACGTGTTTGCCAGCTTGTTGACGAGTGGCGTCAATCACGTCGATCGCCAGAGGATCGCTGATCGCGACCGTCAAGCGTCCGGCGTCGGTATCCACCGGCAGAACGCGATTCTTCTCGATGAAAGCGCGCGGTAATTCAGTGACGGCCGCCAAGTTGATCGCGCAGCTGTCCAGATCGACGAACGGCAATTGAAACTTCTTGGCCAGCGTCATCGAGAGCGCTGCCTCGGACACGAGCTTCATCTCGACCAAGATCTGCCCGATGCGCTTGCCGCCCCGCTTGCGTTGCTCCGCGAGGGCGAAATCGATGTCCTGTGGTGTGGCGAGCCCCGCTTCGACGAGCACTTCACCAAGCCGTGTCCCTTTGCGGCGTTGTAGTGCGACAGCCTGTTCCAGAGCATCGCGATCGAGTTTGCGGTGCTCGACCAAGATCTGCCCAATCGGCGTGCGTTCTTGCCCGCGCTGCGCGTCGAGGCCCTGTTTGAGCGCGCTGGCGCCGACCTGTCCTTCTCTGACCAGCATCGAGCCGAGCGGCTCGTTGAGCTCGCGCCGCCGCACCCCGTGTTGATAGAAGAAGATCTCGTAGTAAGGACTGTTCGCCTCGGCTGGCGTCGAATAGAAGCCGAGTGGGCCCTCGGAGCGCGCTTGCACTTCGACCAGGAAGCTCAGGTTGGCAGCCACGTGAACCCGCAGCGCGTTGTGCGGCGGCGCTTGCGGCTTGTTCGAAGCGTTGGCAGCGCGGTGAAAGGCAACGTATGCCACGCGCTCCGAGGCCACACTCAACTTACCGCCGCCGTCCGGCGCGGCGCTCATCACCAGGTCCGGCGCCGAGGGCGAGAAGCGGGCGATGAAGCCCTGCTTGACCTGCCCGTCGACGAGTCCGATGGTCACACTGGCTAGATTCGGCGTGAAAGTTCGGTCGCTCGACATCCCTGCTCGGCAGAGCAACGGCGCACATCGGGAGCCCGTTAAGAGCGAGCCAGGAAAGCCGGGCGATCGAGGCTGAGACCTGCTCCAACGTAGGTGTCTCAAGCCGATCGGCGCTGAATCGCCAAAGGCGTTGAAACCGAACTCCGAGTGCTGCGTACCGGCTGCACACAGGAGGAGAACTCATGTTTCAACGCATCATTTCAATCGCGCTCTTGGGCAGCACGCCCGCATTCATCTCTGCTTCCAGCAACGCCGGTGAGGACGCCACGGCGCTTGCAGATACGTCGTCTGCTCCGAGCGTTCAGTGCCGCAACATCGAAGGCAGCTTTCACCTTTCGACTTATTCGGGTGTGGGGTGCTCTTCGACCCAAGGTTTGTGTGGCCGCGTCGAGTGGCGGGGCGATCTGCGGGCGACTTCCGAGTTCGTTGCGACGAGTACCACGTTGACGGCAGATACGCCGACCACTGGCGTGGTCCTGGTTACCGGGGACGCCGTCGTGACGGTTGGCAGACGCGGAACCTTGATGACGAAGGACGCGGTCGTGTTGCGCACGCTGGGAGCCGGTGACTTTGCCGAGGTGGATACCATCGTCGGTGGTAGCGGAGCCTTCGCGGGTGTCAGCGGAGCGTGGCGCGCGTGGGGAACGTTTCAGAACAACAGCGGAGATGGGCGCTACGAGGGCCAGCTCTGCTTTTGAGGCGACCCAGTCGTCAGACCCGGCAAGGGCTGCTCTCTGCCGCTCGCCCGAAGAACCTTCAATCGTCCAGTGACAAAGAGTTGTTTGCAGAAACGTCGCAAAGCACGAGCTTCTACCCTGGCAGATTCCGCGCCCCTTTCTGGCGTGGAGTGCAAAAGAAGAATGCGATTCTCGAATCTTGATCTAGTGGTCTTGGGTTACTCGGTGTTGACCGGTGCTGCGCTCGGCGCGTGCGGCGTAGCGGCACCGGAAACCGACGGGACGTCAGCCGTTCAATCAGCGTTGGAGAACGATGAGGCTGATGATGAACGTTGCGAATTGCCGGAGTCGGAGGGCGGTCGCCAGTTGACGGCCGCCGTCTACGGCGACGCGCCCTATGGCACCAGCCCGACGGATACTGCGCAGTTCGACGCTACCCCCGCGTTCATCAATGCGGTCAACGCGGATAGCGCTGTTTCCCTCGTCTTGCACGTGGGCGACATTCATTCGGGCAAGCAATACTGCACCGAGGCTTACGACCGTGGGGTGTTTCAGCTTTGGCAGTCATTTGCCGATCCCTTGGTCTACACGCCCGGCGACAACGAATGGACGGACTGTCACAAGAGCGCCGAGGGCGGCGGCGCCTACAACGCGGCGACCGGGAGCATCAAATACGTACTCGACGCCAACGGTAATCCCGTGGACTACGCACAGGGTAACCCCAAGGCCAACCTAGAGCTCGTTCGGACGATCTTTTTCTCTCGACCCGGGTTCTCGCTCGGCGGTCACCCAAAGCACGTATTGTCGCAGGCGCAATGCTACGACACCAGCTTCCCGGCCGATGCCAAGTTCGTCGAAAACGTGATGTGGCGTCAAGCCGGAGTGCTGTTCGTAACCTTGAACGTGCCTGGCGGCTCGAACAACGACACTGACATTTGGTACGGAAGCCCGACGCTGAGCGCCGAGCAGTCGCAGGAGATCGCAGAGCGTACCGCTGCCGACTTGCGCTGGTTGGACGTAGCGTTCGAACGAGCCTCGCACGGCAACAGCACCAAGGGCGTCGTGCTGATCTTGCAAGCAGACATGTGGGATCCGGAGAAAGGCGCGGCGCACCAAGCCGCCTACGAGCCTTACGTGCAGAGCATCGCCGCCAAGACGCTCGCCTACGGCAAACCCGTGCTGATGTTCAACGGGGACTCGCACGTCTATCAATCGAGCAATCCGCTGTCGTCGAGCGATCCGCTTGCCTACATGCATCCCGGCTACGACGTTCCGAACTTCCATCGCATCGTGGTGCACGGCAGCACTCTCCCGCTCGAGTACCTGCGCTTCACGGTTAATCCGAAGGCCAACAACCCCCACACTGGGGACGCCTTTGGACCGTTCAGTTGGGTGCGCGAGATGCACTGAGTAACCGTTGTCAGCCAGGAAATGAGCGCCCAGCCCGTTCGCCGAACGGGCTGGGTCGGCGATCGGGCCGCCGGTGACCGCAGCCGGTGCGTACCGGTGAACTTTCTGACACTGTCCATCCCGCTGCGTTCGGCGGCATGCTGGGCATGACATGGTAGCGATCAAAAGGGTTTGGCAGGTGCGGTTTGGAGCGGGCAGCGGTCTGTTGGGCGTCGTCCTGGCCGCGTCCGTGCAGACGGGTTGTCAGAGCGATTCGGACGCGAGCGCAGCACAGATGCTCGCGCCGACCTCGAGCGTCCCCGCAAGTGCGGTGAGCACGCGAGTGAGTGACGCGGGGCTCGAGCAGAGCCCCCAAGTCGACGCCGACACGGGCGATTCTCCCGGTTCTGCAACTCCCGACAAGGCGGGGGCGACGGTCCCAACTGGGACGACGGTGCCAGAGCCCGAATCGCCGACCGTTCAAGAGCCGTCAAAAGAGAACGCTGACGCGTCCTCGTCCAGCTCTTCATCGAACATGGAGTCGACCGCTGACGGCACGGGCGGCACGCCCTCGACTGAACCGATGGCAGTGAGCGACGCTGGGACCGTCGATGACCCAGAGGGCATTGACGCCGCCAGCTCGGCCGCTACTGCGTCGACGATCGACGATCCGACAACCCCGCCCTTCACTCCGGGTGAGGCGTTCCCCATCGCGCTGCCCAGGGGCGATTCCAATCAATACGATCCGGCAGTCTTGCAGGCGAGCAACGGCTCCATCTACGTGGCTTGGTCCGAGGACGGGGAGCTCTACGTCAGTCGCTCGCCGAATGGATTCTCGTGGAGCCCGGCGTATCCGCTCACCGATAGCGGAAGCTACGAAGACATCGCGCCGAGCTTGGCCGAAGATGACCAAGGCACCTTGCATTTGGTCTGGGCGCGCTCGGGTAGCCTCGCCTGCGCGCAGAGTCATTGCCCGGGCTACGAGGACACGCTGGCGCACCTCAGCAGCGCTGACGGTATCAATTGGTCTGACAGCGAAGACCTCATCACGAGTGGACCTCGAGACAGCGTGCCGTCGGTGATGTTCGATCGAAGCGTCAATCGTTTGCGCGTCGTGTACGCGAGCTATCAGCTCGGCTCAAATGGCGGTTCGCCGTCTCAGTCCGCCATGTACACCACGACGCTCAGTGACGGCAGTTGGAGTCAGCCAGTGGCACTCGAGGGTCTGAGCCCAGAGGACGACAATGATACCTATCCCTTCATTGCCCAATCCGCTGACGGGCAGTTTTGGCTCACGTGGACGCGCTACGCGGGCGACGAGTCTCCCGACTTTCACACCGTCTTGTATTCGCCGACGACGGAGACCTACGTCGCAACCTCGACCGATGCGCTGCAGTGGAGCGCTCCGAAGCTCTTCGGTCGGGTTGCTTCGAGCTTCTTTCCAAGCATCTTCCTCGACTTCGACGGGCAAAACCCCCGCGTGATCTACGCGGAGCCGGATCCAGAAGACGAGACGCTCACCGCGACGGGAATGATTCCTGCGACGGGCACCTACCCGGATGATCTGAGTGTGCTCGACCAAGTCGGCAATTGGCCGACACGGGTCGTCCCAACACGCACTGCTGGGATCTACTTCGGGGTGTGGCTCAACCAGAGTGTCGTGCCGTACCAGGTGACCGGTAAGTTCTTTGAACTCCCGTAGAACAGCGGAGCCTCAGCGCGCCATCGCGTAGTTGGCGACGACGCTGCCTTGTTGTAGCGATAGGTGAACGAGAGCGGGCCACTGGTGTCGCTACAGGTAACGTCGACGGCCACCAAGACTTGCCAGGCCTGTACCGTCGTGCTTGCACTCGGTGCTGTCACCGGCGCGCTGACTGTGGTCGAAGGTTGAGTTGGTGACGTTGGTAGACCCCCAATCGGTCGCGGCGTCCACGAGTTGCAACGCATCGTCTGCAACCGGCGAAGCATCCGGCGATAGTGCGGCGTTGAAGGCTTGGGCTCGAGTCCTGGAGTCGGGCAACGACCTTGCGTCCGACGGCACCGAAGCATCGAGCAAAGCCTCGACTGTATCGCCACTCGAGCCCCCAGCCAGGCCCGTCCCAGCAGAAGGACCGCGTGCTGCCGCGCTCGGGGCGCCGAGCCAGCGAGGGGGTTGCTCGGGGAGCAAAGCGAACCTCGGAGTGGAAACGGAGCACGACTGTCTCTCCAATCGCGCCCGATCTGGCTCGCCCGAGCGTGTGGGTTGCCAGGCTCCGAGTTCAGGATATACTGAACGAATGACTACCCAGAGAGTCGAGGTCAACTACGACAGCGAGCCGGTTGCCGAGGCGACGATTGGTCCCACTCATTACCGAATCGACGCGGGCAAACAAGGCACCGCGATCTGTATCTCCTCGCGATCTCCGGGATCTTGGGACTGGTCGTACATCTGCGAAGCGCGCTGGGACGGCAGCGAACTGAGGACCAAGGAGTTGGAGCGCGACGTCCGCGTCGTTCTATCGAAGGCGATCGCGAGCGCGATGCAAGATTGAGTTCCCCCGCCAGACGACGTTCGTAGGGCACTGACTTATACTGGCGGCCATGTCGAGCTCCGACGCGCAAACCCGTGTGAGCGAGCACTTCCACCCGGCGGTGGGCGAGTGGTTTCGTCGTCGCTTTCCCGCGGGACCGACGGAGGCCCAAGCCGCGGGCTGGCCTGCGATTCAGCGCGGCGAGGATACGCTGATCGCGGCGCCCACGGGTTCGGGCAAAACACTCGCCGCGTTCCTGGTGCAGATCGACAAGCTCTATCGGGCAGCGAGCGCCGGCACTCTTCGCGATGGAGTGCACGTTGTTTACGTTTCGCCGCTGAAAGCACTGGTTTTAGACATCTACGAGAACCTCGAACGGCCTCTCGCCGAGATCGCGCAAGTAGCGACGGAGATGGGGCTCGAGGTGCCGCTGCTGCGCGTCGGGATGCGCAGTGGGGATACACCCATGGCGTTGCGCGCGAAGCTCACCAAGCAGCCCCCGCACATCTTGGTCACGACCCCGGAGTCCTTGTATTTGCTGCTCACCGCAGCCAAATCACGTCCGCACTTTGCTGGCGTCCAAAGCGTCATCGTCGACGAAATCCATGCCTTGGCCCGCGACAAGCGCGGTGTTCACTTGTCGCTTACATTGGAGCGCCTCTGCGCTTTGTGCGAGCAAGCCCCCGCTCGCGTGGGGTTATCGGCGACGCAGCGCCCCTTGTCGCGCATCGCGCGCTTGCTCGTGGGCAACGCGCGCTCCGACGAACGGGGTGAGCCGTCGTGCACGATCGTCGATCGCGGCCACCGGCGGAAACTGGAGCTGAGTCTAGAACTGCCGAACCGCGAGCTCGAGGCGGTGTCCAGCACGGAACACTTGCACGAAGTGCTCGATCTGATTGCCGGGCACGTGGCTCGACACACCACGACCTTGGTGTTCACCAACAACCGACGTCTGTCCGAGCGCTTGGCGCACCTGCTAGCGAGCCGCGTCGGCGAGGGCTTGGTCGCGGCACACCATGGCAGCTTGGCCAAAGAGCGTCGTTTGCTGATCGAGCAACGGCTCAAGCGCGGTGAACTCAAAGTGCTCGTAGCGACGGCCTCGCTCGAACTCGGGATCGATATCGGTCCGGTGGAACTGGTTTGTCAGATCGGGTCACCGCGTTCGATCGCCACCTTCTTGCAGCGCGTTGGGCGTTCGGGTCACACGCGCTTCGGTACGCCGAAGGGCATCTTGTATCCGCTCACACGCGACGAGCTCGTCGAGTGCGCAGCGCTCTTGCGCGCCGTCGGCGCGGGCCGGCTCGATAGCATCGTCTTTCCGAGCGCGCCGCTCGACATCTTGGCACAACAAATCGTCGCTGAGTGCGCGGCCCAGAGTCACGACGAAGATGAGCTGTTCGAGCTCGTGCGCCGAGCCGCCCCGTACGAATCGCTGACGCGCGAGGTCTTCGATCGAATTGTCGACTTGATGAGTGAGGGTATCGTCACTGGTCGAGGTAAACGCGCTTGGTACTTGCATCGTGACGCCCTCGGACGTCGCGTGCACGCGCGCAAAGGTGCGCGCTTGGCAGCTTTGACCTCGGGGGGCGCGATTGGCGATACGGCAGACTATCGCGTGCTCGAAGAGCCGGGGGATACCTTCGTCGGCACCATCAACGAAGACTTCGCCATCGAGAGCATGGCGGGTGACGTATTCCTATTGGGCAGCACCTCGTGGCGCATTCGCCGCGTCGAGCGCGGCATCGTGCGCGTCGTGAACGCCGAGGGGGCCACGCCGACGATTCCGTTTTGGCTCGGTGAAGCTCCGGCCCGCACCAGCGAATTGTCGGAAGAGGTGGCCGCGTTGCGCGGCGCCGTCGAGCGCGAGTTCGAGGCAGAGCGAGACGTCGCGAGCTGGGTGATGAAAGAGTGCGGGCTCGAGCGACCAGCTGCCAACGCGTTGGTCGAATACCTGAACGTGGCCCGAAAGGAGCTCGGCTTGCTGCCCACGCAAGACGACATCGTGGTCGAGCGCTTCTTCGACGAAACGGGGGGCATGCAGCTCGTCGTCCACGCACCGTTCGGTGGGCGTGTGAACCGTGGGCTTGGGTTGTTGATGCGCAAACGCTTCTGTCGCTCGTTCGACTTCGAGTTGCAGGCCGCGGCCAATGACGATGCGTTGATCTTGTCGCTAGGCCCCCAGCACAGCTTCCCACTCGACGACATCAACGATTTCTTCTCGCCGCATGGGGTGATCGCGGCTTTGCAGCACGCAGTCCTCGTCACTCCGATGTTCCAAACGCGTTGGCGTTGGAACTTGAACCGCGCGCTGGTCGTGCTTCGACGTAAAGGTGGACGCCAGAACCCACCGCAGATCCAGCGCATGGAGGCCGACGACGTAACGGCGGCGGTATTTCCTTCGCTCGCCGCCTGCCAAGACAACGCAACGGGCCCGCGAGAAATTCCCGAGCATCCACTAGTGCAGCAAACGCTCGCGGATTGTCTGAGCGAAGCCATCGACGTGGCCGGGCTTTCCGCGTTGCTTCAGCGTATCAAGGACGGCGAAGTGCGCGTCCATTTCCGGGATACGACGGAGCCTTCGGTGCTCGGACACGAGATCCTCAATGGCCGGCCCTACACCTTCTTGGATGACGCGCCGCTCGAGGAACGCCGTACACGGGCCGTCCAGTTGCGTCGCGGGTTACCGCTCGAAGCGCGCAACTTGGGTGCTCTCGATCCGGAGGCCATCCTGCGCGTGCGGGCAGAGGTCCAAGTTGCGATCGCCAGCGTCGAGGAGTTGCACGAGTACCTGGTGGAGAGCGTCGTCTGCGCGGCGCGCGACGCTTGGCGTGAACAATTTACGACCCTCCGCGCGGCGGGGCGCGCCTTCGTACTTTGGACCGATGCGACGGAACGCTGGGTCGCGGTCGAACGCTTGGCGGCAGCGCGCACGCTGTTCGCCGACGCGCGCTGGGAGGCGCCGGCGCGCGACGCCCAGGCGCTCGACCCCAACCCCAACCTAGAGCCAGATACGCTGGCTCAAGCGCTGCTGCGTGTCGTGCTCGATGGGCTGGGTCCAACCTCGGTGACGGAGCTTTGCGTTCAGAGCGGGCTTACAGAGAGCTCTGTGCGTTCGGCGCTCGCTCTGCTCGAACAGAGCGGATTCGTGCTCAGCGGTCAGTTCGACCCAGGGGTCACCGGTCTTCAATATTGTTCGCGGCGCTTGCTCAGCCGAATTCACGGTTACACGCAGCAACGCCTGCGCCGCGAGATCGAACCAGTGTCGGCGCAAGATTACCTGCGCTTCCTGTTGGACTATCATGGGCTCACGCGTGACTCGCAGCGGCGCGGCAGCGGCGGGCTGATGCGCAGCATCGAGCAGTTGCAAGGCTTCGAGGCGGCCGCATCCGCGTGGGAAACGGAACTGTTACCTGCGCGCGTTCAAGGCTTCAGCCAAGAGCTGCTCGACGCGTTGTGTTGGTCGGGTGACGTCGTTTGGGGCAGATTGACGTTGCGTGCTCAACAGAGCGAGCAAGCGTGGGTAAACTTCTCACGCGTAACCCCGATCAGCCTCGCCCTGCGGGAAGATTTCGCTTGGTTGCTGGCAGCGGTGCGCGGAGCAATGCTGCCTGTTGCGTCCTCGCGCCCAGAAGTCAACTGCGTGGTCGACGTGCTTTCACGTCGCGGCGCTTCGTTCTTCAACGAGCTCGCCGAGCATTGCGCGCTTTCGAGTGCCGATTTGCAGGACGCGCTCTGGGAGAACGTTGCGCGCGGTTTGGTCACTTCTGACGGTTACTCTGCTCTGCGCGCGCTGTTGGGCGGACCGACGTCGACCGTGCCGCGCTTGATCAATCGCGCGGTTTCGTCGCTACGTCGCGGCGTGCGTGGCAACCGACCGCGTGAAGGGCGCTGGGCGCTGCTCGAGCCGCACAAGACGGACTACGCTACCGACGAATTGGCGGAGGCCGTGGCCGAGCAACTGCTGCTGCGCTACGGCGTCGTGTTTCGCGACTTGATCGAGCGCGAATCGTTTTCAGTGCCTTGGCGCGACGTGCTGTGGGCTCTGAGGCGATTCGAGGCGCGGGGCACGATCCGCGGAGGGCGTTTCGTGAATGGCTTCGTAGGTGAACAGTACGCGTTGCCCGAAGCGATCGAGGAGTTGCGCCAAGTTCGACGTACGCCGCTGAGCGGAGAGATCGTCAGCGTGTCGGCGTGCGATCCGCTGAATCTGGTTGGTATCATCGTGCCCGGCAAACGTGTGGCCGCGCAGCGCGGCAACCGGATCAGCTATCGGGATGGGGTCGCGCTCGACGAGACTCCATCGGCGCTGACCAGTTCATATTCGTGAAACATCTGGAAGTGACGCGCCGCGCCGCAACCGTGGGGCCATCGTTTCTAAGTGTAGAGATCCAAGCGGCAGCGTTTCACAACTCCGCAGCTCTGATTAGATAGTGTTTAGAGGTGCGCGTTGAGGGTGAAGCGGCACACATGGTGCGCGCGCTGCCATACAAATTCACTTCACCAGCGATTGAAGAAGCTTTCAAAGCGGACCTGCTCTGATGCATACGATCGTGTGAGATCGACAGCGATCGGTTCGGTCAATTTAGACCGAATCATATGGAGTTCATTGGGTAAACGGGAGGAAAGCATGGATAGAGGACTGATCCTCGCGCTGGTTGGTTTGACGGTGGCCGGGCTCGCGTCACTGTTGGGAATTTGGATGGAGCGCGACCCCAATCGCCCACCTCGTTGGGCGATCGGCTTATCGATCCTGATCGCGGCAGCAACCATCGTCAGTTGCTTCCAGTCGATCGCCGACGCTGAAGAGAGCGCCAAGACCGAAGAAGATCTGGCGCGGATGCTCCAAACGTTGGACAAGATCGCTTCGGATCAGGGTGGGGAGAACCCTGCGCTCAAGGATTTCCTGTCGAACGAAATGGCTGCGCAGTCTCGCTCAAACCCGGATGTGATCAAGCGCGTTGCCGATCGCGTCTCGGCTGAGGGCGGAGACGCGAATGCGGTTCTGGCGCGCAACCTTCCGCCCTCGGAGCTCGGAGGCTTTCCAGCGGCCAAAGCGGCGGCTCCGGCGCAACCGAACAGCGAAGAAGCGAAGAAGCTTCGCGCAGAGCTCGCGAGCGTGAAGCAAGATCTGAACAACGCCAAAGCCGCGAGCGCTGAAGCCGAAGCTGCCAAGAAGAACCTCGAGAAGCTGCAGCAAGATCACAAGGAAGCCCAAGACAAGATCGAAGATCTGAACGGGCAGCTCGAGAAGCTGAAGAAGCAGAACGAAAAGATCAAGAGCCGCAGCGGCGGTTCGCGCTGGGAGAAGGGCTGACGTGCGCGCCGTGAGCCGTAACGTCGTTCGAAACGGTGTGCTCAATGTTTACATGGGCACCGCACTCCTGATCGGGGGCGCGGTGTGCAGCGCACTCGGTTGCGCTGGCGGATTGAGCGCAGCGGCGGGGGTAAAGCTCGACAGCAAGACGGGCTTGAGCACGAAGCTCGAAACCAAGGCCTCCGGTGACTTGGCGAGTAAGGCCGACACCAAAGCCGACGCTGTACCCGAGCTCGGGCCCGCTTTGGAGAGTGTGCTGAGCGGGGAACACCGCTCGGCGGAACATCGCGCGCGCGACAAGTATCAACACCCCAAAGAGACGCTCGAGTTCTTCGGGTTGAAGCCCGATATGAACGTGCTGGAAGTCGAGCCGGGTGCGGACGGCTGGTTCACCGAGGTGTTAGCGCCACTGCTCAAGGACCACGGTCGCTATTCGGCCACGAATTTCGACGTAAATGGTCCCGACAAGTCACCGCTTACCGCCGATGCGCGGGCTTACCAAGCGAAGCTCGACGGAGCTCCCGAGGCCTACGGCAAAGTTCAAGTCGTCACGCTGACGAAGGACTACAACCTCGGAGCCGCCGATAGCTACGACATGGTGGTGACGTTTCGCAACAGCCACCTGTGGAAGCAAGACAAGATCGAGGACCGGGTTTACGGTGAGATGTTTCGTGTGCTCAAGCCTGGGGGCGTGCTCGGCTTGGTGCAACATCGCGCGGCGGCGGGCGATAACCCAGCGAAGTCAGTGAGCAAGGGCTATCTGCCGCAGCCCTATGTGATTGAGCGCGTCGAGAAGGCTGGCTTCAAATTCGAGGCCGAATCCCACGTCAACACGAACTCTTGGGATACGCGGGACTATC
Source organism: Polyangiaceae bacterium (assembly GCA_036263015.1). Classification (GTDB taxonomy): domain Bacteria; phylum Myxococcota_A; class Polyangia; order Polyangiales; family Polyangiaceae; genus SZUA-265. The sequence continues at coordinate 21,608 of DATAHU010000271.1, forward strand.
CGAAAGGGGTTTGGTCGCTGCCGCCTTCGCTCGCTCAAGGCGAAAAGGACAAAGAGAAGTTCCTGAAGATCGGCGAGAGCGACCGCATGACGCTGTTGTTCCGCAAGCCGCTAACCAGCAGCAGTGAACCGGAAGCCGCTGCCGTGCCGGCACCAGAGCCAGCGCCAGGGTCAGTGCAGGGCACGCCGGCTCCAGCCGTCGCGCCGCCGAGCGCGTCGCTGTCCTCGGCTTCTGTCGCCCCGTCGATCGCGCCGCCCAATGCCCCGGACACAGAGAAAGCGGCTACCCCTGTCGCGCCTGAAGTCGCACCTCCAACCGCGCCGCTCCCCGCACCTGCACCCAAGGCGCCGGCCAAGCCGACCGCGAAGGCCAAGGCGGAGCCGCCGCCCATCCCGCCTGCGCCCCCCAGCGTTCACCCGGTGCCGGCAGTTTCAACGGGTGTTCCATGAACGAACTCACTAACGCAACGCGCCAGGCGGCTCTTAAGTTCGTCGTTCCCCAAGCCGTTGCGCTCCTGCCGCGAGACGCCTCGATCCCTTAACCCCAGAGAGTTTGGTGTGCCTATGAATCGTCCGACTTTGAACGATCAGATCCGCTATCGCTTCGATAACTTCATGGCCAAAGGCGCCATCGCCTTGATTGCGGGGCTTGGCGTCGCTGCCGCAGCCATCGTCGGAACGGCGGGCATCGTCGTCGCGATCTTGCACATACATCAAGAGGACGACCAGGACCTGAGCGTCGGTGAGGCCGTGTGGGCGAGTCTGATGCGCACCCTCGACGCGGGCACGATGGGTGGGGATACCGGCATCGGCTTTCGCGTCGTCATGTTGCTGGTCACCTTTGGCGGCATCTTCATCGTCAGCGCCCTGATCGGTGCGATCAACAACGGCATCGAGGCCAAACTCGAGGAGCTGCGCAAGGGTCGCTCACGCGTGATCGAAAGCGATCACACGGTGATCTTGGGTTGGTCGGACCAGATCTTTCCCATCATCTCCGAGTTGGTGATGGCCAACGAGAGCCGGAACAAGCCGCGCATCGTCGTGCTCGGGGACAAAGACAAAGGAGAGATGGACGACGAGATCCGCGAACGCGTCGGCGACACGAAGAACACTTTGGTGATCTGTCGAACGGGCAGCCCAATCGATCCAGAAGATCTGGGCATGGTCGGTATTCAGTCGTCTCGTTCGATTGTGGTGTTGGCTCCCGAGGATGACGATCCCGATTCCAGCGTGATCAAGACCATCTTGGCGATCACCAATGATCCCAATCGCCGGGCAGAGCCGTACCACATCGTCACCGAGCTGCGTGAAGAGCGCAATTTGGAGGCCGCGCGCATGGTGGGCGGCAGTGAGGTGCAGCTGGTGCTCACCGGCGATCTGATCTCGCGCATCACCGTGCAGACGTGTCGCCAAAGCGGTCTGTCTGTGGTTTACACCGAGTTGCTCGACTTCGGCGGTGACGAGATCTACTTCCGCGACGAACCGAGCCTGGTGGGTAAGACGTATGCCGAGACGCTGTTCGCCTACGACAAATCGGCCGTGATGGGCATGCAATGCGCGGACGGCAGAACCCTGATCAATCCCCCTATGGACACCGTGATCGGCAAGGGGGACCAACTGATCGTCATCGCCGAGGACGACAGCATGATCAAGCTGGGTGGCAACAAGAGCCCGGCGATCGACGAAGAAGCGCTCAGGAACCCGAGCATGCGCCCCCAACCCACGGAG
>DATAHU010000272.1:0-4449 GCA_036263015.1 Polyangiaceae bacterium
GCGGCCCATCAGTGTGCTGTCCTTTCGCGGGACCGAGGACACCCGGGTTCCCTACGAAGGCGGGCCTTCGTCGGTCGTGCCGGGCATGCCGATCACTTTCCTCGGCGCGAAAGAGAGCGTCGCTCGCTGGGCGGAGATCGACGGTTGCAGCGGCTCGGCCTCCGCAGAAGACGAGCACGGGTGCGCTTACTATTCGGGGTGCACGGCAGGGGTCGAGGTTGGCTTGTGCACGCAACACGGCGGCATGGAAGCACCCGGTGACGCGAACGTCGCCTGGCCCCTGCTCGCGCGGCACCGCCTGTGAGGGCTGCTTCGACGGGCCCTAGTGTCCTGAACGCAAAGTTCGTAGCGAAATTGCTGCGGCACCGGGGTTGGTGCAGCCGCAGCAATTTCGCGCTGCAAGGCCTTCTTTTCGTTCGAGGCCGCGCCTGTTTCATTCGTCCCGAACTACTCGTTCGGGACACTAGCTCAGCGCCATACGGCGCCGAGGCCGTCGCTCTGGCGGGCCTTGGTTTGCAGTTCCGTCAGAGCGGCGCGGGCCGCGCTGCCCGTTTGACTGGCTTCGTGCACGCTGATGTTGATGCGTCGAACCAACCACGGAAACGCTGCACGCGCTGCGGGCACACTCGGCGGCTCCTGTTGCAACGGTGGCTGACTCAGCGCGGGCATGTCCGCTAAAATCAGCCGCTTGCACAAGCGTTCACGCGCCTCGCTTAGCGCCGTCTCCGTATCGACGCCTTGCAATTGCTCCGCGCGACGGAGCAAGAGCAGACGCAGCGTGGAAAGGTGAGCCATCAAGCCCTGGGCGTGATCGATGAACGACAGCAGCAGCTGTATCGGGGGCCGCACTTGACGCGGTTCGGCGCTCGACAGGCGCACCGTCGAGCTCAGCGTTTCGAGCGCTTCGTAAGCTTGTTCGCGGGTCAGTCGTTGTTGTTCCGCGAGCAGCGTGTTCGTGCTCAGAGTGCTGCTCGCATATTCGCGCAACGTGCTCAACGTGCGTTCTAGCTGCGTGGGCAGCGCGCGATGAGACCACGACGGGAGTACGAAACTGAAGGCCCAAGCGAAGCTCGCGCCGAGCACTGTGTCCGCCAGACGTTCGATCACGACGATTGGCGTGACCACCGTCATCAAGCGAGCTTGCAAGAGCGTCATCAGTGTGGCTGCGGCGGCGGTCAGCGTGTAGCGGATGTTGACGTAAGCATGGGCCACGCCGACCGCGACCAGAAACAGCAGCGAAAGGGCGTACTCCGGCACGATGCTCACGGTCCCTGCGGCGACTAGGCACCCCAGCGCAGTGCCCAGTACGCGTTGGTTTCGGCGCGCCAGGGTTTGTGAGAAATTACCACGCAACACCACGGCCACGCTCAGTACGATCCAATGCGGATGGGTTGCCCAGGGCAAGGCTGCAGCCAACGTGTGAACGGTCATCAGCGCGAGCGCACTGCGCAGCGCGTGCCGAAGCACAGGGGATTGTAATTTCAACTGCAGGGTCACCTCGCGCAGTGGCCAACGCTCACGCGCGCTCAATTGATGGCGATCCTGTGCGCTGAGCGGAACCTGGGTCCGCCGGCCGCGGATCAGATCGTGAACCGACACGATCAGATCGAACAGTTGCTGCTGACGCGAGGCCAGCGCTGGCAACAGCCTCAACCGTGGATCGTTGGTCGGCAGGTGACGATCATCGAGCAGTGCCGTCACGTGGGCTTGATCGCGCAATGCGGGTAGCTGCCTGGTATCGCTCAGCTTGAGCGCGGCGTACGCGTGGTCCAGGGCCGTGGCGTTCGTGCGCAATGACTTTGCCAGCCGCCAGCGGATCTCACGCGCCAACTTGTTGTCCCCTAGCAGATCGAGATCGAGCCGACTGGTCAGCACCAAGTCCCGTAACTCGATGGCGCGGAACAACAGCTGTGTAAAGGGCACTCCGCGCGAGCGTTCGGGGCCAGCAAACACGAGTTCACGAGCGGCTTGAATCAAGGCGGCCAGGCGTGCCTCGTCGTCGATCTGGTTCCAACGCGCCGTCGTATCGTGCGCGCTGGCGTCGATTTGATCGAGCAGCTCTGCGCGCGATCGCAAGAGCTGGGCCGACGTTTGAAATGTGGCGGCGACCGCGAGCGTGCGATAGCGATGTTCCAGTACGCGCGAGTTAATCAGAGCCCATACGCTGTAAAGCGCGCTACCCAGCAACGACCAGAGCGCGACTTGCCAGACTGGCAGTGTGCTGGCGCTTGCGAGCGACAATACGATCGCGAGCACGGCCGTGAAGGAGATTGCCCCGGCGCGCTGTCCCCAGGCCAGCGACATCATCGCCGCGAACACGATCAGGCCAATGACGAGATCCAGAGCAATCGGCACCCCGCTGACCGAGCGGATCAAGAGCCCCGTCAGCGCCCCGACGCCGCCGCCCGTGAGCGTACGCCTGACGACACGCTCGGCGCGATCGACCGAGTGCGGGAGACTTGCGTAAATGGCTCCGCTCGTCACAGCCGTCAGGGCCGCTTTGCTCACTAGTGGCAGCAAGGACGATTGCACCAGTGCCACGCCCAGCGCCACAGAAATGCCGTTGATGACGTTGGCAGGTAAACGCTGCAGCAGGCGGTACACGAGCCCCGACATACTGCCCGAGAGTTCGAGCGAGAAGCAACAAGCTGGGCCGTCGAGCGGTTCGACCTGCTCACGAGCGGTTCAGCTCGCAGCCCGGCACGCCCCTTGCTACCCCCCTTTGCGACCGCCCCTTTCCAGCAACGGTGTGCGCTCCCACAGAGCGCACTATTTCGCTCGAACAAGGAGATCCGTATGCCCGAGAAAGCCACCCTCAGAAAGGCCAAGAAGGCGCTGCGTCGAGGCAAGAGCCCGAGTACCGCGGCAGGTGAATTCGTCAAGGAGGAGATCGAGCACATTCGCGAAGGCAAGCACGGCGCGCGCTCGCCGGAACAGGCGATCGCCATCGGCCTGGCAAAGGCGCGCCGCGCGGGCGTGCCACTCGAGCCGCCGGAGCCCGGCAAGACCTCGGAACAAACGCGACGCTCTGCGCGTCGGGATTACGAAACGGGGCAGGGCAAGCGTAAGCCGCGCGCCACTTCCCGCACTCGTTCGAAGGCCACGACCAAGGCCCTGAAGCACGAGGGGAAACAGGCCGCATCGAAACGCGCATTGTCGGCCCATTCCAAGCGCGTGGCGAAGCGCAAAGCCGGCACCAAAACGAGTCGCGCAATGGCAACACCGCGCAAACGCGCCTCAGTCCGGAGTGCGTCGCAATCGGACGCGAGTGCCGGCGGACGTTGGTCGCAACGGGTGACCGAGACCAGTCACGCGATGGATCTCGAAGAGCGTGTCTTCGCGAAGAGTCCAACCGCGATTGCTCGGTCGCTCAAACGCTCCGCCGAGAGCAGCAAGACCCGTAAGGCCTCCCCGTTCCAATCGGCGATGTCGATGCTCAACTTTTACGAGAACCGGGCGGGACGGACGCTGCCGGCAGAAAGAAGACAAGCGCTCGAGAAGGCCAAAGCCGAGTTGAGACACTTGTTTGGTCGAGACACGGAAGCAGGCTGAACCCCGCAATCGATAGACTCCCGCGGCTGGGTTTCAGCCACGGCGACAAACGCTCGTAAGGGCGCAACGCGCAGCCCCGCTGACGCGCACCGAATCGAATCCAAAGGCCGTTGGAGCAAGCCTTAACGTCGAATACCTGCCGCCGTGAAGGGCCGGTCATGCGACACTCAGGGCATCGCTCATTCACGCTTTTCCGCTGCCATCGCGCTCGCGAATGGTCTCCCGTGGGTTCTGATTGCCGGCTTGGCGTGCTCGTCCAAGCAGAACGGTGAGCAGGATGATTCGCGCGCGAGTGCCGACGCGAGCCCAGATGCCACGGACACGTCCATGAACGGAGCATCAAAGCCCGCGCAGACTCCCGGCGAGCCCTCGCCCGGAACTCCAAGCACCACGGCGACGGCAGGCACCGGCAACGCGCCAGCCTCTGGCTCCCCAACTCATGCCTCTACCAGTACGAGCTCGAGCGGGGGCACGAACGGGGGCTCTGCAGCTGATCCCGTTCCGGCCAATCCCGCTCCGGGATCCCCAAAGCCTGGACCCGGGGCTGTGCCCATGGGTTCGGGGGGCGCGGGGTCGAGCTCCGTGGACGCCGGGGGCTCGAGTGCCGCCGAAGGCGAGGCTGGTGGTGCGGACAATTCGAATCCGGATCCAACCGATAACCCAGGGCCATCACCCGAGGGCGCGTCCGTGTGCGATACCGCGGATGAAGATCAAGCCGTAACTCTCGCGTGCCCGGACGGACAGATCATCGAGACCGTCGATTTCGCAAGTTACGGCACCCCTACGGGCGATTGTGGGAGCTTTGCGCTCGGTGACTGCGATGCCGCGACCAGCGTGGATACGGTCGAAATGCGCTGCGTCGGCAGAGCCACGTGCAGTGTAACCGCAGCCAATGGC
>DATAHU010000273.1:0-3364 GCA_036263015.1 Polyangiaceae bacterium
TCAATGGCAGCGTTTGGGGTCGGAGCTGGCAGCCGTGCAGGCCGCGAATTTCAGCACGTAATCGCCCTTCTTCGTGAACGTGCCATCGGCTGCGAAGTACCAGAGTTCGACCGCGTACGATTGGGAGATCGTGACGTCCGCAAAGTAGTCGTGGGTGAACGTACGCATGCGCGCGTCGTTGCCAGGCGCCGAGCCCACATCTCGCGAATTGGGCGCCTTCATGCGGATGAAGCAAGGAGGCAAGAACACGGTGGTGGTCGTCGAACTGATGTAGCGAAGTGTTTCGACCTGCGCTTTCGTCAGTACGCTGAGCGCTTCGTGATACGCGTCGAGCACGGCGACGTCCGAGCGGAAGTTCACGCGCACGAGATACGGGTTGCCCGCCACGTCGAAGGGCTCCGCTGGGATATTCGCCGTCCAAGTGTTGCCGGATTGACTGACCGTCGCGTAGTAGGTGAAGCCTTGCACGGAGGCGGTGCTCGATGTCGGCCTGTTGTTTTTCACGACTTGCACACTGCTGAGCTGGAGGTTGTCGCAGGGCGTTGGCTTCGGGAGCTTGACGGTAACGCTGGGTCTCCCGAGACTGCCGACCGGCGTCGAACTGGTGAGAGCCGGAGCACTCCCCGTGGGCTGTCCCAGTTGCGCTTGCGCGACTGGCAACACCGACGCACAAAAAACTCCCAGCACGCAAGCGAACGACAGCACGCTGAGCCAAACCTTCTTCACGCGTTGCTCCTTTCGAGATTGGGCGCTCATGATAACAGGTTCACGCTGGACCGCGACGTGCGCCATTCAAACCCCGAGGCGGAACTCACTCAGCGAGCAACGTCCGTCTCGTTCACGTCCGTGTTCAGCCCGAGCACGCTTCGTCCCAGGTCTCGCCAGCGAACCGCTTCCGTGGGATAAGTCGAGCGTTTGTTGCTGCCCCTGATCCCTGCGCGCCTTCACGCCTTCTTGGACGACCTCGTCGTCTTCGCTTACTTGTTCGGCGCGTGGCTGTTCGGTCTCGAGGGGACCGCCGCCATCATCGCAGCCTCGGGCGCAGCACTGCACTTCGTACTGACGCGACTCACCAGCTACCCGGCGGGGCCCCTCAAGCCTTTGCCGTTTCGCATCCACGCCTTCGTCGAGCTCGGCGAAGGCGTCGCTGTGCTGCTGGCGACGTTCACGCTCCTAGGCGCGCATCCAGCGCCAGTGCGCGCATTCCTGGCATTCATGGGCGCTTCGCAATTCGGTGCGTTCGCCTTTTCGGATTACCGCGCCCCAGCGCGCCAGGGCGTGTCCCACTGACCGCGCCCGCACGAGAGTTCCCATCGTGGACGTCGCTGATTCAGGGCGTAAGCGCGAAGCAGTAGAAGCCTCCGTAGCCGCCACCAGAACCGACCCTAGGGTCATCCGCCATGGGCGGGCCCACTTGCTCCAGGACGCCTCCTGGTGCGCAACCCGTTTCGTCCAGCGCCGACATCCAATTGGCCACATCGAAGCCCATCATCGCGCCGCCGCCGAATCCCCCACCCATGCTGCCGGCACCACCAGCAAAGCTACCGCCCCCGAAGCCGCCACCCATCACGGGCACGACATCGCCGCCGGTACCAGTCGGCCAAGGGTGTCCCACGCGTGGCGCCCCCGAAGGCTCTGCGCTCGTCCAGTTGTTGCAAGTCGAGGCGAGCGCATCGCCTCCGGTAGTGTACAGTTCTCCCTTGTCATCCGTGCCGGTGAGCATGTCGTGATTGTCGAGCAACTCACCCTCGGGCGAATGGTTCGGCACTCCGTCCTCGTTGGGCAGGTCGTTGAGGATCTCAGGGTCGGCTCCTTCGGGGCGTTGCTGCAGCAATGACTCGAGGTCGAGCGCAACGACGCGGCCAAGCCGGTCATACCAGGGGCCTTGGCCGATGCGGTCCTTGGCGTGAATGGGGCCACCGTCGGGGCCGCCTTCGGTCACGCTCAAGAACGCGTGCCAAACTTTGACGCCCGAGCCCGGCATCGAGCGTTCCGCGATCTCGGTGCAGAGTTTGTCGGCCCCGGATAACCCGTCGGCCTCACCGTAGCGCAGATCGCCACCGAAGCCGTCCTGACTTCCAGACAGATCCTGCAAAGCCGCCATGCTCGTGACGAAGAACGAGAACGGATCGAGCTGAGTGGCGGCGGGTGTCGGCGCGGGTTCCGGGCCGAGCGTCGGCATTTCGGGCGTCACCGGTTCTGGTGCGCTGGTCTCGGCAGGCAGCGTCGGCTCGGGCGCAGCGGGGTCCGAGACGGGTGGAGCGGAAGCGCTTGTCGTGGGCGGCGTTTGCTCCGGCTTCGAGACAGGGATCGCAGAGCTGGCGCTATTCGCAGGCAGGTTCGGCGCGGGTGTGGCCACACTGCTGGGCATGGGCGTGGCGGCAACGACTGGTCCCTCGTTGGCGGGCCCAGGGTCAGAGCTGCTGGGCGCAACGGGCGCTTGCTGGGAGGACGGGACCCCGACTCCGCTCGGCTCGGAGGCCACCGATTGCGGCGAGGTGGTGTCCGAGGCGTCTCCCTGATCCGAAGACGCGCAGCCGGCCAAGCTGGCGGCTAAAGCAAGACAAAGAATGGAAGAACGCCTAGTGGTGATTTCGAGTCGCACGACCGAGCCATAGTTGCCACTCAATCGCCACACAGGCACACCTCGTGCCCGCCTCGACAGATCATCTGGAGCTGAAGAATTCCACAATAGTGCCACAGGTTAACAAGCATCCTAAACCTGGGAGCAGCTGGCCCGGAACGCTGGCGGACTTCGCCCTCGATGCGTCAAGGGGTCCGCGGCGGACGCGCCGAGGGCGTGAGTTGGCAAGCGTTGCAAAATCGCAGCCGGAGCCCTACATCGCGCACGCTACGAAATACTGCCAAGTGCGGCACAGTTCAGTCAGGAGGCGTCGTGAACATTTACTCGTTGAGCGTCAAAGATCTGGATGGTGAGCCCGCTCAGCTCGATCGCTTTGCCGGCAAAGTGACGCTGCTGGTCAATGTCGCAAGTTACTGTGGCAAGACTCCGCAATACAGCGGGCTGGAACGCTTGCAACAACGCTACGCAGCGCAGGGTTTCTCGGTCCTGGCCTTTCCCAGCAACGATTTCGGGGAGCAAGAACCGGGGTCGCCCGACGAGATTCGCGAGTTTTGTGAGTCCCGGTATCGAATCACGTTCCCCTTGTTCGAGAAAGTGCAAACGAAGTCGGGAGCTGGGCAGGCGCCCGTGTACACTGCGCTTGGCAACGACACCGGTAAACTCCCGACGTGGAACTTCGCAAAGTACCTGATCGGCCGCGACGGCCACGTCGTTCGTTACTTCGCGCCCAGTGTCGAGCCCGAATCACCGGAACTCGCCGGTGAGATAGAAGCGCTGCTC
>DATAHU010000274.1:0-10566 GCA_036263015.1 Polyangiaceae bacterium
CGGCAAGATCAAGCCACTTGGCACCGGACGCATCCGAAACTTCGCGCATGCGGACGAGAAGCGGACGCTATTCGTCAACGAGTTCTGCTTTGACGAGGACATTGCGGCGGCGCAACCCGGCTTCGACTTGATTGCTCGTAGTTTTCGGTTCCGCTGATGAACACGCAAGGGGGTGCCCCAATATTCACCTGTCCCGGTCCATGACCGCCGGTTAGGGTGCTGGGGTACTCATGAATCCGGCCACCGATGCTAGAGCTCGTTGGGGACGTTTGCTGGGCACCGCATGCGCTGCAAGCCTTTTGGTCGCGTGCGGCGCCACAACGCAGGATGGAAGCGACCAACATGGCGCTGGCGCGAGTCCGCGGGAAGCGGATGGGTCGGCGAGTCTGGGGAGCCCCTCGACGCCAACACCTGAGATCAGCACCTCGTCCAGGGGGCACGATACCAACAGCGCGCCGGAGGTTAGCCCGGGGTCTCCGATCGGCGCGCCCTCGCCCGCTCAGTCGACAGCGTCCCACGTGAGTGAGCCTGACGCTGTCGCACCTAACCCGTTGGCCAACGCAGCGCGCGACGCAGGCATGGCGGAAGGTCCAATCAGCTCAGTTACTATTCCGAGCTCGATGCTAGATGCCGCCGCGGCAAGTAGCCCACAAGCAACTTCCGGCGTCGAGCTCGATGGCGGTGCCGCGGCCCCGAGCGACAGCGTCATCGAAGCAACGCCCAACCCGGTGCCATTAGACGCCGGAGTGCCGAGTACCAGTATTCCCGTTTCGGCGCCCGAGGCTGTGTGCCAAGCCTCAGGCACGCTCGACGCAGACTCCCCACAGCATTGTGACATGCAACTCACCTGCTCCGACCGGGCTGAGGTCGTTTCTCGGTGCTACCTCGAAGATGACGAACGCGTGTGGTGCGACTGCAACACGGGCATGCGCGATGCAATTTGGGTGGAGGCTCACAGCTCCAACTTCTACGACATGTGCAAGGCGAGTTTGACGTTCTGCGACATCGATTACCAAATCGAAAATTCCTACTTGGCTGACTCCCTTCTCAGTACTTCAATTGCTGACGACAGCCGCTGTGAAGAAGACGTAACAGGGGCGTTCGTATCTACTTTGAACGACGTAGTGCTGCAAACGCAGTTGGAGCAGGGCGTGTACTGCGCGCCAGACGAGTCAGGCCAAGGGCCTGAGGGAGCCTGGTCCTGCCATTGCAATCTGCTGGGGGGCCAAACGTCCGATTGGTTCCGGGTGATGCCCAGCGACTTGCCCGGCGCGACTTGCGTCAGTGCGTCCAGCATGTGCATGCACTATCCGGAGCTGGTGCCCGAGCAGGGCGCAGTCTGCGACAGTTACGCAGACTCCAGAGCCACGGGTGTTGGATGCAGCCTCTCGCTGGGGTGTGACTCTCCTGCGTTGTTGGACGGGGTTCACGTCACGGTGGGCATTGACACTGACGTCAGTTGTCGCGTTGGAGAGGGGGGTACCGCGGAATGTCGTTTGGACGGTGAACGTCGCAGCGTAACGATTGCAGCACCCACAGGCGTCCCGATCGAGGATGCCTGCGTTGCGCTCGACGCGGACGACGTGATTCGGCTCACCGCGCCCGCGCTCTCGCCGCCCGCGACAACACAGTGGGCAACACCGTTTCCACCCGCGTCACCTTGAACAGAGCATCGTCTCGGTATCGCGTCGCGTCGGCCAAAACGATGTTCCCGAGCTGATGTAGAACCAGGGGGCCCTGAGAATGTCCCAGCAATGTCGACTCGACTCGGCACGGCGCAGTGGGTCGGCGGCAGACTCGACCCGAGATGACGGGACGGCTCGGGCCGAAGCTACGACCGTGCGCCGCTCTGATGTAGCGCCATCCTGCGACCACGATGCTTGCCTTGCCGTGTGGAACGATCTCGATTTCGGCTCGAGCACTGCACGGCGGGGAGACAATCAAGCTCCAACCAGAGTCGTGGACCCAGACCTTCGCGGCCCGATAGCGCGCGGATGCGCTCACCAGCCCGATGTTACTCCAGCGCCAGCAACGCGTCCCGGTGGGCCGTTCGTGAGTCGAGTGCTGGTCTGGGCAAGGAGGCGCGACGAAGTAGGTTCATGGGTCCAACCTGAGCTAGGCTCTGGAGCATGAGGGGTTGGTTCATTCCAGGCTTAGCTTTGCTTGCGTGCTGCGCCGCACGGGTGGATTCCGCAGCGCCCGACACTGCATCGCTCGCCGTCGTTGCCGTCTGCCCGCCCACGGTGCCGTCCAACCGCGCCGCCGGCGCGCAGTGGCCCGCAGCGCGCTTTCGCGGAGCCCTATTCTCGGTGGCCAACGACCACGGCTACCTGGCCACGGTCAGAATCACGGCGACGAGTCGCGACTGTGACGACTGTCCGGGCCCCGTGATGGACGCGGAGCTGGTCCACGGCCGTTGGTGGAATGCCGACACATGCGAGTTTGCCGTTGGACCGGTGCAAGCTCCGCTGCGGCCATTGCGCGTGGTGCGTGTAAACGACGGAAGTACTGGGGCTCACGCCGTCACGCCCTGGCGCGAGCGACTGCGGATCGATCTCGACGGCAACGGCCAGTCCGATCTGGCCAGTGTAGAGCGCTGCGATCACGTCGCGCATTCGGGCTGCAACGACCACGTCTGCGATCGCACGTGCCAGGGCGTGCGGGCTGCCGGTGCACCCGATAGCCAGGTTGGCTTCGTCGAATGCCAAGGCTACATCCCCGACGCCGTCGACTGCGACCGCGGGCTCGCTGAGCACACGAGCAACTGAGTTCAAAGCGCCGCCAGCGTGAGGCTTGGTCGAATGCCCACGCTTTTGCCACGATGACTCCAACGATGGCACGAGGCAGCGCGCCGGTTTAGGATCTCCCTCATGGATGCATTCCAGGCCTCGCGCTCGTGAGGGCGGCGACTCGAATTTGCGTGGCTGCGGTGATGGCCCTAGCCACTGCGGCTTGTCAGGGACAGCGGCCGAGCGCGGGCAACGGTGACGACGTTTTCTCGCGGGATTCGGCGCCTTCGAGAGCTCCGCCCCAGCCCTCGGCAGCCGTTGCGGTCGCTACCACGAGCACGGCTCCGCTCGACGCCGGTGGCGCTTTTCCCGCGGAGGCCCCACTTCTCGATCCAGCCAAGGCCGAACAAGCGGTTCTGGCTTATCGCCAGCTACTGAAGGAGGTGTGCAGGTTACCGGGCGTGAGCTCGGGTAAGAATGCCGAAGCGCTCGAGAAGGCGGGCTTTTTCGCCGGCTCGGACGGTAACGCCCTGTGTCTCGAGCCGGCTCAGTACCAGCGTCCTCTTGCGTCGGGATCGCTGCTCGATGCGGGAGCCGACGAAGTCTTGCTCGAGGTGCCGAGCACTCTTCCGGTTGCCACGGGCGAAGCCACGCTGGCAGTCATGCGGAGGGGGGCGGCAGGCTACCGGCTGGCGCGACACCTAACCCACGGTGCACGATTCGAGGCGCGGATTCGCGTGGTCGTCCCCGGCCATAGGGATGCGCTGCTCGTGTGCGAGAAGTCCGGTAGGCAGGGCCTTTACTTCGGGACCTGCGGTTTTTTTGGAGCCGGCAGCTTCGACGCGGACGACCTGAGCAACGCTTCCGACAGCGAGATCCGTCTCGTTGACGTCACATCCTGCGGCCCAGGCGCCTCGGTCGATCTGAACGACATTCGAGCGCTGGACCAGAGGATCCTGATCCAGCTCGACGTCGACGAGTTCGTCCGCGGTTCAGGCCCCGCGAACGGCGGGCAGGGAAGCGCCTGTTCGACGAAACGCTCTCACAAGGCGGAACGATTTGCCCTCGAGTACGCGCTCGACGGAGCCGGGAGCTATCGGCTTGCGACTCCGCTTCCGCGGCGCGTCACACAGATACTCCAAAAGTACTGAGGCCAAAACCAGCGAATCGTTCACGTGATAACCTGTCGTCGACGCACAGCGCCAGTCGAAATCCACGATGTCCTCCAAGGGGCCGATCGATGCGCGCCGCAGTTGCCGTTCTTGGCTTCTGCGCTTGCGGTCACTCTCTTCGATATTCAGGACGTCGGCAAGCCAAGGCTTGTCGGCGATGCTATCTCAGCATCCGAGCAACCCAAACAGGCCCATATGCTCGAGCCGTGCCTTCATCGCTTCAGTGTCATTCGTCATCTTCCTGCTCCGGGCTCATGCGATCGTAAGCGCCCAAGTCGTGAGGTTTGACGACCACGTCGGCGTGGAGCGTGGACAAGTCGATCAAAGACGCGATCGCGATGTTTGCGGCGCTGGTGGCGGGCTTCGTCGCCGACGCGCTGCCGTGGCTGAGCGAGAAGCAGGCGCTGGGGCGCGCTCGAGGGTCATCAAACCGACCGCGCCAACCTCTGCAAGTCAGTGCGCGTCAGAGGTCCCCGCAGCCAGCACAACGTCGTGCGCGACAGACCGCATACGAGCGAGTGCGTGCCGAGATCGATGACCTTCCCGCGCTGGAGCTCACGTCCTTAAACGTCGATCTCGTCAGCGCGACCTCACTCGTCTTGGGCGTCTCTGATCGGATCTTGGAGTTTCGTGAGCGCATCGCCAAGCTTCCAGAGTTCGATCTGAAGTCGGTAGACGATCACGCGACGCGCTCTTCACCGACTGGCCGCGCTTTCCGGTGATCGGCGACAGCTGCACCCGGTTGCCGCGCGTCGCACTCAACGCAGCCGATTTTTGGCCATGCCGAAAGGCATACACTACCGTCGCACGCGTGGGCTCTCCCGCGGACCGCAGGGAAACGAATGCACGAGCGCTTTACGATCGGTTTGGAGCTCGAGCTGCACAAAAAGCCCGATCTCGAGAGCGACTCCGCCTGGTACCTGCTTTACGTGTGGAACACCGAGACGAGTAAGGTCGTCACAGGTGACCACCTCGGAGCAAAGCTCAATCACAAAACGGTCTTTCAAAACGACTACGTGTGGGGGACGCTCGAATGTTGGGGGCACCTACCAGGGCGCGGGCAGTCGAAGCTCGAACTCGTAACCCCCGACGAATGCGCTACCGATAAGGACAAGGTCGAACGGAGCCGCGCAGAGATGTATTGCGTGGCCGGGCGGCTCCTGGAGTTCGTTGCGCTGCCTTTCGATGTCGAGCCGGTCGGCTCCAAGAGCTCGCCGACTGGGCTGCTGACGACATGGGTAGAGGTCGAACACCCAAGGCTCGGCAAGAAGGAATACGCCCGCTCGCTCAAGGGTTTCGTCACCTATTACAACGATAGACTCGAGGACGAAAAGGGCAAAGCGACGCCACTCAAATACGTGCCTCTCTACAAGAGCATCGCCTTCCTCTTTGAACCGGTCCAAGCGAACGCTTTGAAAAGCAAAGCTTATGCGATGCCTCGACTCTATTCGCAGATGACGGTGTCGATGCCCCTGGAGGTCATTCCGGACCTGTTCGAGGCCGAATTCGGAGTTTGGGACATCAAGAAGTACTCGCTGGACGCCGCTATTCAGTATTTGTTCTGCGAGGCAATGCGAATGGCGGCCGGCTGCGCCAGCGGCATCGTCGGCAGTCTCATCAAAGATCAAGATGAGAAGGCGCGGATAGGACAGCTCTTGGGGCTGCTCGAGGAGAGGGAGTTGGGGGGGCCGAAGTTCCTCGATGGAAGATCGCCGCTGGAAAAGACGCTGCAAACTTATTGGAAGAAGGGCACCGAGGCCGCCGGCATTCTCGACATCGACGAACGAGAAGTGGCAAGCGTTGCTTCGGCGATCTTCGCGAGAAAACTCACGAAGCCCATGTCTTCCCGCAAGCGGCTCAAAGTCTTAGGGTTCTTCAGCATCGTCGCATACGTGGTCATCTCGTACGTTTTGATCCAATATTTTAGGGTGGGAGGGCGCAAGGATCAGTTCGTGTTCCTGCCGAAGACGCGACTCAACGATTTGTGGCGGGAAGGCCTGAGCCTCGCCGACAAAGTGGGGTTGGGCGTTGCGGTTCCGGATCAGAAGCGTGCCGAGGCCATGGTGGCGACCATCAAAAATGAGGTCCGCCGCACGTTGAAAGATATAGCCGGCCGCCTCGGAATGGCCGCTCAAAAAAGGCGAATTGAATCGCGTGTCGACTGGAACGATTTCGTCAAACACGTCGATGAGGTGCTCGACGACGACTCGTATTTCACCCGGTGGAAAGGACCTGTCCAAGCGTATCTGGAAAGCATCTTCTTGACCAACGACGCCGAGGTCTATGCGACTAAGGCGATCGCGCTGCTCGACGGCTTTCGAATGCTCCACTCGACCCAGGTCGACACGACGAGGGCGCTCGGAGGGCTGGAGAAAGTGGTCCTCGAATACCGCCGCGCCGGTGACTACGAGGATGAAGGCAAACTCGCGATGGGCATCGAGGAAAAAAAGCAAGCGCTGACCAAGCTGCACGACGTCGCCTATAAGAAACATCCGTCGATTCACAAATAGGCCTCCTCAGACAAATCTGTGCGTTAGCCAATCGGGCGTCGGGAGGTTACCGAGGCCATGGTACAGCGCGATTTCGCGTGTTCGCAGGCTCGAAAGCCGTAGGCTTTTCGTGTCGTAATTCGCGCCTTGTTGTTGAATCCTTCGGTAGCGCCCGCTGCGAACTTGCCACGCGCGCGAAACCAGTTGAGCAGCTCGGGTTCGCACAATGCGCCTTTGCTCCGCCACAACCGGCGCTCGGCGCGCTGCTTGCGGGCGGGACCCTTCGCTGTCTCGCGTTGCCAAGCGTCGTGACGAGCGCCCCACCCAGTCTTCACCGTTACGCGAACGCAGCTACGCGTTTCTGACGCCCACAGATTCCCCCGAGGAGCCTTTCCGGAGAACCGGATCCCGCCCTGAAGATTGTTCACCCGAACTATCCGGACTTCTGAGAGGGATTGCCGCCAGATCGTGCCGGACGCGGCGCGTTCCTGAGTCGGCACTGGCGCACGCTAGGGTGAATCCGATCGCGCTATGCGCGGCGATGTTGACCTAGGGCGCGCTGTCGCCAGGCCAGCGCGGTACGGCGCCAGAGCCTCGCGGTACGGCGCACTTCGGCGATTGTGTTAACTCTGGGGGGGTCACGAGACCGGAGGGGTTTGGATTGCCTGTGCGCTCGCCAGGTCAGCGCGGTCCCCTGCCGCCGAGCGACGCTGTCGCGTCACTGCTACGGGTTACTGCGCTCGCTCGACGAGGGCATCTCCCAGTTGATGAGCTGCAAATTCACGAGCGCCGCGCGTTCGGGCGGTTCGGAGGCGGCGACGATCGCGCGGATCTCGCGATAAGCGTGCTTGAGCACGTCGCGAATGCGCTCCAGATCGGTCCGTGATACGGAAATCACGTTGTAGCCAAACACGTCGTCGGGATGTGGCTCGAGCGCGCGCTGCGCGGCGGCGCGGCTCCAATGCGCTTTGATCGCCCGCAGCGCTTCACGACCGCCAGCGGTGTCGACGGTGAGCGGGCGCAGAACGCGGTAGCGGCGACTCTCTCTCGCCACCAGGCCCGATTCCAAGAGCGCGCGCAGCGCCGCCTCGATCGTTGCCGCATCGACGCCGAGTGCGCGTGCCAGCACCGCCGGCTGCAACGTCGCGGGGGGCTGCAGCTCGAACAAACGCAGCAACGCCTCCGTCCAAGGATGGTCCAGCGCGATGCGCTTCGCGGCTTCTGCCGATCGGTGCTGCTGCAACATCGATGGCACCTGTTCGATGGGCACGAGCGCCGCCACCAAGTCGGCGACGCGCCCGGTGGCGTGTTGGACGAACGACAAGAAGTCGGGCACGCGCGGTTGGGCTTTGCCCGAAGCCCAGCGGCTGAGCGACGAGCGAGAACAAGCCATACGCCGCGACAACTCGCTGATACTGGTGGCGCCGAGCAGGCTGGTCATCCACGCCGCGAGCTCGAAGTTACTTCGGCCCCGCGAGAGCGGCGTCGCCGGAGAAAAGCGCGCGAAGGCACCTAGCACGTCGATCGGAACCAAGCTGGCCGCCCGTAGCATCTCGAGGGCGGTCGGAAAGCTGCGCCCGCTCTCCCAGTCGGTAATGGGGTTGGCGCGATACCCAAGCCGTCGAGCAAAGCCGACCTGCGAGCGAGAGCCACGAATTGCACGGAGAAGTTGCTGGGCGACCTGATCCACTTTCTCGATTTAGCACAGCCAGGTCCGCCATACGGATATGGTTTGTGCGATTCGTGGACACTCCGCGCTTGCCGTGGTCACCGCGCGCCGTCACAACCACGGCCATGAGAGCGTTGAGTTGGGGAGCCTGGGAATTGGCGGTGGCACGGGTCTTGGCCTTGGGTGTCGCAAACATCGCGCTCGCCTGCGGCTCGGACGGAGGGCAGTCTGGGACCGAAGCGATCGACGTTAGCCGCACTTCGGGTGCAGAGCCGTCGTCCCATCAACCCAGTGATGCGGGCGAGCAGGACGCTGGCAGCAGCGACGACGCTCGGCCCTTCTCGGAACGCGACTCGGGCTCGTCGCCCACGGGTCCGAGCTCAGCCGCTGACGGCGACGGCGGGGACCCGAGCCGAGAAGCCGACGCTGGGAACCTCGAACCAACTTCGATCATCAACAACAGCGGGGATTCCGATGCTTCGATAGCGACTGACACCGACCCCTTCGTCGACGCGGGCGCAGACGCTTCGAGCTCGGAAGCATGCCACGACGAGCTCCCACTCGGCGTGTGCTTGAACGGACCCAAACTAGACACTTCGATGCTGGACGGTCACGCGATCGACAACCTGAGCGGACGTGTAACGGAAGTCCTCAGTGGTTATCCCGATGGCCCTTGCGCCAGCGGCAGCGGGCTGTACCAAAGCTTCGAACCACCAGCCTTGCCAGAAGAAACGGTGTGGCTGCGACTCGAAACGGAGGAGGGGGAGGCCACCGTCCGCCTCACGGCGCCAGGCTTCGCCGCCTCCTCCCTGTTGGGTCACCAAATCAAGATACGACACGAGGCTTACGAGGGCTACGATGGCCTCGACTACCGCTCAGTCCAGATCAGCGCTGCTTCCGATGGTCGAGTCTTGTTTTGGTTCGGCGAGGATCAATCGGGCCCCAGCCGACCAGACGTCTCTCTCGACCAGGTCGATCCGCCGGTGATCCTGCTGAGCGGCGCACCCGGATGCGCACTGAAAACGCCGTGCTCCCCCAATCGGCAGTACGCCCTGATCTACGCGCACACCGTCGCAGGTGAACTCGAACAGACCAGTATCGTGCAAGGCGCTCGCTCCGAAGACGCCGACTGGGTTGTCGCGAACGGACGCTTCGAGGGCAGCGATCCCAGCGTGCCGTCCGTTTCGAGTGACGGGCCTCCTGCGCAATGTGAAGCGCCATGGGGAGTCGTGCGCGCCGCGGCGTGGCGTGTGCCGGTGCTAGTGGGTGACCCTCCGACGGAAAGCTGCGCCAGCGATCTCGATTGTGACTCGAGCTACGACGTGGCGAGCAGCACCATTGCCGACAATTGTCTGGTGGGCGCCCAAGAAGGCGACTGGTTCATCGGCAGGACGGGAGACTTTCGAGTGATCCAAATGCACCTGTCGACCCACGACGAATACGCGTTCTACGACGACGCGACGGGTGAGTTCAGCGGCTGGTACGACTCGCTCAACGGAGCCTTCGGCGGTCGCATCCCGGATGACATCGCCGGGTTCACGCTCGCCGATGGCGCGGACGACTATCTCTCTCGCGATCCCTACTGCTCGTTCCACACAGCCATGCCGTGAACACGATGCGTCGCGGCGATCTTCGAGCTCAGGCCACGCCCAGAGTCAACGTCATCGCCGAAAAGTAGACCGCGCTGGCCTGGCATCCGCAAACGGTTCGAAGTCAACGCCCTTGGTCCCCTGATCTTCACCGGGCGTAGCTTCGTCGGTGTGTGGCGACGCGGTCTCCGTCCCGGTAGCCGTGGTCTCGCTTCGGTTGAGACTTCGTTGCGAGAGGCTGGCTTCGGCGTAGGTGTAGTTGCTCGCTCCCAGAGTCATCACGAAGAGCTCAACTTCACGCGCCTCACCAGTGCGTGCGTCCACCAGTCGCGGCTTCCTCCCCTAGTAGTCGATGAAGCCCTTCTCTCCGTACCCGTAGTCGATCGCCGCCCGCCGCACCGGTGGGTTGCGCCCCACGTCTCGGAACAACAACGCTTCGACTTCGGCGTCGGTCTTGCTTACGACCTCTGTCCAGCCAATACCGGCGTCGCTGGCGCGCTGCAGGTAACCGCAGACCGTTCCTACCGCGGTCGACACCGA
This sequence comes from Polyangiaceae bacterium, assembly GCA_036263015.1. Lineage (GTDB taxonomy): Bacteria > Myxococcota_A > Polyangia > Polyangiales > Polyangiaceae > SZUA-265. The sequence goes on from DATAHU010000274.1 coordinate 10,189, forward strand.
GCTGGCGATCTGTCGCTGGCTGCGACCGAGGTGTTTCAGTCGAAGGATCTCTCGAATCTTGCGCATGGACGTGGCTTTCACATCCAGCCTCGTCGCACCCCCTCTCGGGGCTTAACGAGGCCGACGTTGGCGCCGTTCGACCTCGATCATTACTTCAACATCGACGGTCCCGACACGTGTCACGTTACCGTCGCGTTCTTTCCACCGACGCTCACCGACAAGGCCTGCCTCGAGACTCAGAACGACGCTTTCACGAAGACCCTGTTCAAGGAAGCGCCGACCGAGACGCCGTTTTCGAATTGGGGCGCTCTCAACGGCAGCGGCGTGGAGCTGCACGGCAAGATCAAGCCACTTGGCACCGGACGCATCCGAAACTTC
>DATAHU010000275.1:0-131837 GCA_036263015.1 Polyangiaceae bacterium
TTGCGTCACCATCGAATCGGTCTTGCTCAGCACCAAGGCGGAACAGGCACGATTGTCCCCGAGCGTGAGCACCAGGTGTTCGCGAATTGTGCGTTTGTGCCGCCGCGAACGCCGTGTGCTATGTGTCTCGCAGATGCGCCCGCCGCTTCAGCCATTTCCGATGGAGGGTCGACGTAGGGCCCAAGCGTGGCGCTATCAGCCACAGTTTCGACGTCCACGTCACTTTCACGATCAGTCCGAGCTCAACCTGGTAACCCGCGGCATCGGACGCTTCGTCGTCGGCAACACGGAGCTCGTCCTCAGCGCCGGACAAGTCATCGGATTCGTTCCAGGATGTGAACACGAGCTGGTTGCCGCGAGCGATGATCTCGAATTGTTCGCCATCGGATTCGAGCCAGATCTGCTACGGGCTTACCAGCGTGAGTGCGGCCTTGCGCTGTGCTTTGGCGGTACTCCAACCCGTGTCGATCGCGGCGAGCTCGGTCGAATTCGTGAGCTGTGCCTGAGCGTGGACGAGTCGCGCGATCGACTCTCGCTCGAGTCCCAGCTGCTTGCGGTGGCGAACACGCTGACTCGCAAGCCTCGCGAGATGCCGCTGGGCTGGCGCGCGGCAACAGCAATAGCCGGAGATCCGGAACACACCCGAGATGAGCTCACGCGCCTGCTGCGCAGCAATCGTGGAGATGTGAGTCGCGCGCTTCAGCGCGATCTCGGAACGACCCTGCCGCTGTTCAAGAACAGAGTGCGCCTGTTGGATTTCATTCGGCGATTGGATCAGGGCCTGTCGATGACGACCGCGGCGAGGCTCTCCGGATTCGGGAGCTATTCGCAGTGTCACCGGGCCTTCTTGCAGCTATTCGGCCAAGCTCCCCGACAATTCATGCGCTCGACGCTGCGCGAAGAGCTCGCACAGCGCTTCGAGCCGCTCATCGCGCGCGTGCGCTGACCGAGCACGCGGCGACGAACGGCGTTCCAGGGAGGTCTGCACGGCGAACCGCGGTGCCTTGGCCCCAGTGCGGATGACGCCGAGCTATTCCGTGATTTGGGTATTGCATGGCGGCAGCGGCGCAGTCTCACAGTCTTTGAATGCGCCGCAGGTTTCGTATTCGGTAGGCTTATCCGATGAACAACTGCAAGCCTTGCCGTTTACGCCACAGGCCCAGATGCGGGCGACCTGCTCGTCACTCAACTTGCGCTTGACGAAGAACACCTCGTCGAGGTCACCCGTAAATCCGCGACCCACAATCAACTGACCCGTGCCTTGGCCGATACCCTCGGGAACCGCTTGAGTTGCCTCGGATGCCACACCGTCCACGAAGTATTGCAGACTCTTTGCTTCGCTGTCGTACCTACAGACCACATGGTGCCAGTCTCGATAGTCCGCAACGAGAATGTGATCGATCTGAACCGGCTCAACTACACCGTTGAAGATCAAACAACGAACCGCATCCAAGTCCAATCGCACAGCCAAGGCGAACCCGCCTTTGCCATATTCGCCGTTCGTGACGACCGCATAGTCGAGATTGGTAGTTTCGAGCTGAGTCCGAACCCACGTGCCGACCGTAAAGCTCGGTTGGTCCAAGGTGCGGGCAAAATCGTCGCCGGTGTACAGGTATTGCCGCATCTCTGAATCATCGAAGGTCGCGTCGAACGCCCCACGCTGATGGTCGCTACCCTGCGCAGGCATGCCAGTGAGCTGCAAATGGTGCCCGTTACCGCTCGTGTCTTTCCCCAGATCGAGCCCCGACTTCTCGAAGTCGTACACGGCGTCCAGCCCCGCGCTCCAATCCGGAGAATTTCCTTCTGGGCCGATCTTTGCCGTGACTTCGGCGACGGTATCGACCTGTGAACGACCAGCCTCGGTGTCCGCATCGTTCTCGACCTGGAGCTGCGTTTCGGGTGCGCTGGTTTTATCGTTATCCTTTGTTCCGGAGCTATGTGGATTGCTGGCCTTCGAGTCAGAAAAATCTCGATTGCATGCGCCCAGCGCTGCCCAGAGAAAGCAGGTCGCAATGATTGAAGAGGTCTGCATTTTTGGGTGACGAGTGTCGCTCATAATCCCTCTGCTGTCGACGTTTAGGTAACGCGTCAGCACCTGCATTGAAAGGCCCCCCGGAGAACCTCCCTCCTTACTCATATGGGTTGCGTCTGATCCCACGCCACGTCGGCGTCGGCGCTGTCCCTGAACCCGCAGGCGGCGCGACGACGGGGGGCGGCACTGAAGCCGTAGGCACGGTCGCGGTATCTCTTGCCGACCCGGAAGACACCCCCGGGCGTGAGCGTGACGGCGGGGTTGGGCGCGGCGCAACGCGTGTCACGGGTAAACGTTCGCCGGACGCAGGCAGGGAGTCTGAGTTCGTGGTCGGTGAGCTCGAGCTCGGGGACGCCAATGGACTCGGCTCCGCTGCGGGTTCGTTGGATATTTGTGGGGTGGTAGCGCTGGGCAAAGGAGCCAATGGCGTTGTTTCACGCGAAGGCAGCGCCAAGCCCGCCAAGTACCCCCCCACCACGCCGCCGAGCGCAGCGAGCCACGGATTGCGCAGCCAGGAGCTTCGCGGCGCGCGCTCTCGGGTTCTGTCTTTGTCGCGGGTTCGCCCGACAATCGCAGCTGGGGCGCCGTGCACCCGGCACAACTCGGCGATCGCGACTCCCAATTCCCGAGCGTTGGCATAGCGTTCCTCGGGCTTACGCTCGAGGCAACGCTCGATCACCGCGCGCACGTCCTTCGGCGAATCGGGCGCGGCTACACTCAGCGGCACTGGATCTTCGGTCAACAAGTGAAAGACTACCGAGTAATGCGAGTCACCCGGATGCGGACGTTCACCCGAAACCAGCTCGTAGAAAATGACTCCAAGTCCGAACACGTCTGCAGAGGGCCCCACGTTCTTGTCCCCACGAGCCTGTTCAGGGGCCATGTAGTGGGGCGTTCCGAGCTGCGCTCCGGTGGGTGTCAGACGCGGTTCGTCTTCGGCTAGAGTGCGCGCAATCCCAAAATCGAGCACGCGTACTCGAAGCTCCTCGTCAGTGCCGTGGGTGAGCATCAGGTTTTCGGGCTTGAGATCACGATGCACGATCCCCTTGTCGTGGGCGGCTCCGATCGCCGTGCAGACCTGGAGCAAGATCTCGAGGGCTTGCGCCAGCGACGGACGCTGCTTGCGCAGTCTTGAACGCAGCGTCTCTCCCGCAACGTGCTCGAGCACCATGTACGGCGTGACATCACGGTAGTAGCCAATATCGACGATGCGCGCGATGCCAGGGTGGTTCAGACTCGCCAACAGACGAGCTTCCTGACGGAAGCGTTGCTTCGTGCGGTCCGCCCCCGCCCTTTCCGTGCGCAGAAACTTGGCTGCGAAACGCAGGCCGAGTTCCACGTGTTCGAGCTCGAAGACCTTGCTCGATCCGCCACGCCCGAGCGCAGCGACGACCCGGTAGCGGTCCATCAAAACGTCGTCTATTTGCGGCAAAGGGAGATCGGTCTCGATCTCGACATCATCTTCGGTTTCGAGCTCTTTGCTCACACTTGTGCCTTGATCGGCTCGTGCCCCAGCTCCGCGTGGGCCGCCAATAGACGGATGGCTCGATAGCGGGGCATCCCAATCGCTCTTGCTGCCTGGCTCAAGTTACCACCATTGGCCTCCAGGGCTCCACGCAGGCGGTCGAACTCTGCAGCATAACGCATCAACCAGGCCCGCTTGCGACTGCCGTCGGAAGCAACTTGCGCTTTGCCGCCGCTGGATGGCGTGAGCGATGTCGGCGTATCCAGTTGAAGTGCCTCGGGCAGGTCCTCCAGGTTCAGAAGCTCTTTGCCAGAATTTGCCAATAGGCGCGCGAGCTGAACAACTTCTCGCACGTTGTAAGGATAGACGTGGCACAAGAGGCGTTCTACGAAGCGCGACGTGAACCTCACGGAACCAGCTCCCGCGTTCGACAGAGCGTGTTCCAAGATCGCAAGGATCTCCTCGCGTCGCTTGCGCAATGGCGTGAGCTCGATCTCGAGCCCAGAAAGACGGGCGCACAGGTCGGCGCGAAAGAGTCGCTTCTCGACGAGCTCTGCCAACGGCTCTTGTGTGGCGCACACGACGCGAAACTCCAGCGCGCGTGGACGTGCGCTGCCGAGGGGTTGAATCGCACCATCCTCCAAAGCACGCAGAAGCTTGGCCTGAACACCCAACGGCAGATCTGCGATCTCATCCAAGAACAGCGTCCCCTTGTGGGCCGCCCCCAAAAACCCTTCCGAATCTGTCTGGGCCCCAGTGAAGGCGCCCTTGCGATGGCCGAACAGCTGCGCTTCGGCCAGGCTCTCTGGGATCGCCGCACAGTTGACGGCAATGAAATCCCCGGAGCGCCCACTCAGTGCATGGAGCGCACGTGCCGCGACCTCTTTGCCCGTTCCGGTCTCGCCGCGCAGTACGATGGCCAGCGAAGAACGAGCCCAGCGATCGAGTAGTTCGAAGCGTTGCCGTGTGCGCTCACCTGAAACCCACCCCGGCGCCAACTCGCAGATCAGTCTGTCGGGCGGCGGCTCTGAACAATGACAGACCACCCCAACCCATTCGCCGATCCGCACCACGTCTTGAGGCCCCAGAGCCGCGCGCTCCACGCGGCGGGCATTGACGAAAGTTCCATTCTTGCTCTTTAGATCGACCAACACCCAAAGCGGCCCCTCGCGTCGCAGCTCCGCGTGGTTGCGTGAGACACTGGAGCCCTCGAGCATGATCGGACTCTCCCGAGTTCTGCCGATCTTGCTGCGACCGTTCACGGCTCCGCCGCTGAACGCGTTCCATTGCAGCGACGGGAACAACCACCAGATTCCAAGCGGCTCTTGCCCACCACGACTGGAGGGATCGTCGTTTGCTCCGGTCGTGACGGTGGTCATCTCATCGGCCATCGAACTTTACATATCAGTTTCGCCAGAACCTCGCAGCTGCTCTCTCACAACCTAACAGCAGATCTCGAGACCGCCACGAGTGGCCAGAGGCTTTCGGGGTCGGACCGTTCCACAGCGGATCCATCGCTTTCGGTGTGCGGTCCTAGGACGTCACCAGGTATGGGTAAAGTGAACACTCGCGGGACCGACTAGGAACCTGGAGGCGCTCGCGCGGTCCGCAGTCGGGCGGTTGGACCAGTAAACGATTCCGCCGGCTAGCAAGAGCGCTCCGCCTGCGGCGGTTGAACAGAGCGCGAGCTTGTCCCAGAGCAAGATCGACTCGCGCAATTGGTCGCGATCATCACCCAAGTCGCTGTCCCTCCACTGAGAATAGCGCTGGTTGTCGTACAACCAGATCCCGGCCCCTGCGGCAGCCAGGGCAACACCCGCGCCGCCCACCCAATACGGCAAATTGGACGGCTCGCGCGTGTCGTTGGGGCTCTCGGGCAGTTCACTCGTCGTAGCAACGACGGCCCGTGCTGGCAGCGGCGTCAACGCGCAGCGAGCGTCGGGCTCGCTCACGTCGATCGTCTGCCTTGTATAGCCAGGTCGGGTTAACGTCAGTGACGACACCCCCTGAGGCACGGCGATCGAGTACGCGCCAGTGCCGGCTCGCGTGACGAGCAGTAGCTTGCCGCCCGCGCTGACTTCAACTTGTGATAGGTCACAGCTCAGTTGCAGGTGTGGGGTCGTGGGCGCCACATCCGACGGTGCGGCCTGCATCGCTTGGCCGAGCAACTGGGTTACTTCCAAGCGCTCCCGCGCCACCGACGCGCGTTCCTCGCTGCTGAGCTCCTCCGAGGGTCTTGCCAACGTCACGTCCAGGGCAGCGAGCGCGCCCTGCAGATCCCCCAGAGCCCGACTAGCAAGAGCTGCGTTGTAGCTCGAAAGGCCATGTGGGTTGAGAGCGAACGCAGCCCAGAAGCTGTCGCGCGCCTCAGCGAAACGACCCTGTTGCGAAAGTAGGACCCCGCGCTGGAAAGCCTCCCTGGCGCTGGCTCGAGGGTTCGCTGTCTCGGCAGAACCGGAAGGCTCCGCCGCGTGAGCGGCGGGGCCGAGGCTCGACAGCGTCGTCCCACAGAGCAGACCCATCCGCGCGACCAAACGCATGGACAAACTCAGGGGAGGTCCGCTTTGGCGGCTCTGGGCGAAGAATTTGGAGTCGGGCGAGCGCTGGCATCCGCGCGAAGGGTTCATGTCTCGGGTGCGATTGTAGCCAATTCCGTCCGGATAACACCAGCCAGGGCGAAACGGGTGAGTGCCACTCGTCACCTCGAGCCGAAACCAGCGTGACATGTCGCGGTGTCTCACGAGGCGCAGCATGTGCCAATGAGCGGATTGGGCGGATTGAACAAGAGTAAGGCAGGCGTCGTGCTGGGCTTGGTGCAGACGCAGCTCCCCAATGTGAAGACCCCTGCCGAGCTAGCCCGTCAAACGCGAGTCATCGTCGAGCTCGTCGGCAAAGCGCGGCGCAACCTCGCGGGCATGGATCTGGTCGTGTTCCCCGAATACAGCCTGCACGGCCTGTCGATGGACACCAATCCCGAGATCATGTGCAAGATCGACGGACCCGAGGTGCAAGCCTTCAAACAAGCCTGCATCGACAACGCAATCTGGGGCTGCTTCTCGATCATGGAGCACAACCCCAGCGGCAACCCGTTCAACACCGGCTTGGTCATAGACTCCAAGGGTGAACTAAAGCTCTACTACCGGAAACTTCACCCTTGGGTGCCGGTCGAGCCCTGGGAGCCGGGTGATAAAGGCATTCCAATCTGCGAAGGGCCCAACGGCTGCAAGCTCGCGCTGATCATCTGCCACGACGGCATGTTCCCGGAGATGGCGCGCGAATGCGCGTACAAGGGGGCCGAGATCATGCTGCGGACCGCGGGTTACACTCGCCCGATCCGGCATGCGTGGAAGATCACCAATCAGGCCAATGCGTTCTGCAATCTGATGGTCACCGCGAACGTTTGCATGGCGGGCAGCGACGGCTCGTTCAACTCGATGGGCGAAGGCATGATCGTCAACTTCGATGGCGTGCCGTTGGCCGAGGGTAATGGCACGCCTGACGAGATCATCACCGCCGAGGTTCGTCCTGACCTGGTGCGCGAAGCGCGCGCGAATTGGGGGGTAGAAAACAACATCTATCAGCTCGGGCACCGGGCTTACGTTGCCGTCAAAGGCGGCGCCCGAGACTGCCCTTACACATACATGCACGACCTAGTCGCCGGAAGTTATCATCTACCTTGGGAGCACGAGGTCCAGGTCATCGACGGCTCGTCGTGCGGGTTTGCGCCGCCAGAGCGCCAGTACGCGGGCAACATTCGAAGTCCTCGTTGAGACCGCGCTTTATCAATTTGAGACTGATCGTTTATCTGACGAACGCCCACATCGTGGGCGCAAGATCTGCACAACGCGTCGGGATCCTAAAGCTGAGTAAGTGGCCAACCGTTTGTGTCGGGGAGGTCCATGAGCGAATGCCCGCACATGAAGCGTTGCGCGATGTACCCGCTGTTCACCTTGGCGGGAACGCTCAAGACCTGGCAGATTCGCTACTGCACTGGGGAGTTCGCGCTTTGTGAACGCTATCAGCGCTCGCTGCGCGGGCAGCCAGTGCCGCCAGAATTGATGCCCAACGGTACGATGCTACGCAAGAGCACGAGCCGTTTGAAGGTGGTCGAATGACCTACTGGTCTTGGTGGGTCTCTGGAACCGCCTTGGCCGCGGTCATGCTCCTGCACTGGTTGTTGACGCGCCGCTTGATGGCCGTGTCAGGTCGGGTCACTGCGCTGGTAGACCGAGTGCGTCACGGCGCGCACGAAGATCCCGGGCTGAGCCACGAGGAGTTGATCCGCGCGATTCAGGAGGCGACAGCACTCGAGTTCGATACTCTGCCAACCGCAGACTCGAGTGAAGCCGTCGCCACAAGCGAGGACGAGGCAGCCCCGACGTCGGGCTTCGTTCCCAGCGTGCCGCAAGAGCGACCTCGCACGCTGGCAAGCCACGGCTTGTTCCTCGGCGCCATCGTCGTCGGTGGGTTCGTGGCCGCGCTGCAAACCGGCCGCTTTCACCTGCGCGGTCTCGACACCGTCAGCCTGCAGCCGCTCGGCGGCGGACCAACGCTTGGCCTGCTGCTGATCGGCGGAGCCCTGGTTGGATTCGGCACGCGCATGGCCGGCGGCTGCACTTCCGGTCACGGCCTGTGCGGGACGAGCCGTTTCCAGCCCGGTAGCTTGCTGGCCACCGCATGCTTCTTCGGAGCCGGTATCGTCACGTCGTTTGCCATTCGCTGGTTATTGCTCGGAGTGAACGTGTGAAAGAACGTGCTGGAACCGTTGCCGTCGGCCTAGTGTTTGGATATTCGCTCAGCCGCATCGGATTCTCGTCGTGGGACGAGGTTCACGCGATGTTCACCTTTTCCAGTTTGCGCTTGACGCTCGCGTTCGTCGTCGCAGTAGTGCTGCTGGCAGTGGCTTGGCGCATCGTACGCCAGATCCAGAAACCCAATTGGGCCCCGCGCCTCATCCATCCTGGCATCGTGCCCGGTTCGTTGATGTTCGGCGCGGGCTGGGCACTGAGCGGAGCCTGTCCAAGCATCGCGTTGGTGCAGATCGGCGAGGGTCAGCTCGGGGGGTTGTTCACGTTGCTCGGCATCGTGCTCGGAAACTACGCTTACTCGGTGGTGCACGAACGCTACTTCCGCTGGAGCGCCACGGGTTGCGCCAGCGACTGAGAGCGGATGCATGGATCTCGAAAGTTGTGGACGCAGCTCGAATTCCCTGCGGGCGCCAATCGGCATCGGTCGCAGGTAAACGAAACTTTCCGAGCTGAAAGAAACTTGAACAAAATGTGGCGCTCTGGTGCCTCCACGCCGGGGAGCCCGGTCACTCTGGCAGATGCGTTCGCCCTCACATCCATCCAGGGACTGCCATTCGATGCGTTTGTTCACCAGTTCGGCTTCACGCTGGGCCCTCGGCCTAGTCTTTCTCCAGGCTTGTAGCGATTCAGGAGCCGAGGACTCGACCAGTACTGACGCGGTCACCAGCGCCAGCGCCAGCGGCACGATGCCCGTAGTCACGTCGACAGGGATGCCGAGCACGACCACCCCGGCTGGGACGCCCAGCGTAAACCCCCCGAGCACAACGCCCGGGCCAACTTTCACTCCCCAGCCCCAACCGACGGACGCCCCCTCGTCACCCCAACCTTCCCTGCCGACGAACGGACCCGGTACTGTCCCGAGCTCGACGGCGACGACGCCGATGGGCAGTGGCAGCGGCGAGCCGAACAGCACGGGCGGTGGTCCCAACGCGCCGGACACCACGTGCCCCACGACGGCCCCGCAAGACGGCATGACCTGCGCGCTCGAGGGTGGCACGAGTTGCAGTTATCCAACTGGGGATTGCACTTGCCAGGCGGGTGCGATGGGCGGCGGTATTGGCGGTGGTTTCTTTGGCGGTGCGGCCGCTGGCGGCGCCGCGTCCGACGCGGCGCTGACTTGGTCTTGCCAAGGCGCCGATAACCCGGACCCCACCACGCCTGCCACGGCTTGCCCGGATGCAGCGCCACAGACGGGATCGCGCTGTGATCCCATGACCAACAACGAGACCTGCGACTTCGACGACGGCACACAGTGCACCTGCAGCGCTGGCGGCGGCGGCGGCTTCGGTGGAGGAGGCTTCGGCGGCGGAGGAACCGGCGCGGGACAATGGGATTGCGGTGACCGGCAAGGTACGCCGGATCCGACGCCGAGCACGATGCCTTCCAGCCCTGATCCGGGGCCAGACATGCCCCAAGAGGACACTCAGTGGGCCGACGCGTTTGCGGTTTTCAGCGCCTCGTGCACCGGAGCCGCGTGCCACAGCCCGCCCGGCCGCGGAGGCTTCAGCGTGAATCCCGATGACGAAGCGGCAACCCAGACTTCAGCGACAGGGCGCGCGATGCAGATCCGTGGGGAAGTGCAACGCAACGCCATGCCGCCCGCGGGTTCTCCCACCTTGAGCGACGCCGACAAGACCTCGATCATCAATTGGACGCAGTCGCTCTGAGCGAGCGGATACGCCGAGTACCATCAGTCGAGCAGGCTGCTCTTCGAGTAGCCTGCTACTCCGCGACCGGATTGATCGTGAAGAACTCGTAGCGCACGCCCTCTTGCGAGTAGTTGTAGAATCCAAAGCGACCGCTCTCGTACGTCGTATCGGACGAGCTCAGATCGGCCACGACCGTGTCGCCCTGAGTCAGGGTCACGTGAATCGCGCCGGGCTTGTAAACCAGCGTAAAGTCGTAAGTGACGTTCTCTTCCCAGCCCGTCGGATTGCTCGATGCGCTGACCAAAGGCGTGACCCTGCTGCTACCGGCGGCCGCCCAAAGGTCTTCACAACTCGTGAGCTCTTCGTCGCTGTTGATGACCTTCAACGCGAACCCTGCCTCGGCCAGTCCGCAAGCGGCGTCATCTTGTTGAGCCTGCTTCCAGTCGAGCAGATAGAAGTGTTCCGGATCCTGCCAGCCGAAGACGAAACCAAAGTAATCGTCGTCAGAAGCGGTCGTCACACTGATCGAACCTTTCACGACGACGTTGCTCAGTTCCTGATCCTTGACGTAAACCGACGCCATTGGGTTCTGCGTTTGAACCGCGACCAAGCCGCCCTCGGAGAAGCTATAGGCGGCCGCGGTTTGAATCGGATCGTCCGCCAAGTTGAATTGGTGCACGAACCAGCCGTTGTCGAGCACCAGAGGTTTACAAGTCGCGACCTGGGCAGCTTGGTCGCAACCATCGGTGCAAGCGAAAGCGACGGGCTGTTCACCTGCCGCCACACAGGTCAACAGGGTGTTCTGATCCTGGCAAGAGGTGTAAGCCCCGCTGCACGCATCGGCGGGGATGCCAGCGTCGTTGGAAGGTCCGCCGTTGCCAGCGTCGGCCTGCGAGGCCGCATCTGCTGCTTCGACTGCCGCGTCCGAGCTCGCGGGCCCCGCGTCGCCGTTGCTAGCGCCGCCATCGATGGCACCAGCGTCGCGCATCGTGAGCATGCCGGCATCGGCTTTCGCTCCCGAATCGACAGGCAGAGTACTCGTCGCTGCGTCCGCTGGCTCCGTCGTTGGGCCGGACCCTTCGGTCTTTCCCGAATCCGGACTGGTCGTGTTTCCCGTTGGGTGATCTGCGGGCTCGGAATCCGTGGGGCCCGAGTCGTGATCAGCGTCGTCGTTGCTGCCGCCGGTGGTCACCGTGCACGCAAACTGAGTGCAGGCGGCTGCGGCGACGATTGCTAGCTGACGCATTCGAAAGAGGCTCGGTGCTGCTGCGATGTTCATGGCTGAAGTCCTTGGCCCGCGTACGCCGCCCGGTCTGGTGTTCTTCCCGGCAAAATTGCTGCAGGGCTCTTCGCTGTGTGCCCGTGGACGCTAACACCCACGACAAACGCGTGACAAGGGCTCAGCGATTGAAGGTCACGAAGACGAGCTGATACACACAGAACCCTGAAAGCCCGAGGAACGTGGCAGCTCCAAGCGTGATGCGATGCGCCGCGCGTAGTGTCTGCGTGAACAGCACGCCAAACGCTACCAGGTAGACGAGCATGAAGAACCAGAGGATCGCTCGCGCCAACGTCGGCGCGTTCATCGCGTGCTCGTGCGCCCGTCCGTCGATCACGCCCAACCCCCCCAGAGTGCCGACGACGAGATCATGCGGCAAGAGCGACCAACTCGCGATTGAAATCGCGAAGCCGAGAACACTCAACGTATCTTCGAAGCTGCCCTTGGCACAGACCAAGCGCCCAAGGAGCTGCACCACGCCGGCAGCCAAGATCCAAGCCGCAAACATGCTCGGAGCCAGTAGAAACCGGTTGACCGAGTAATACCCTTCTGCCGGGATCGCGAGCCACGGCGCGAAGCTCGATGGATAGGCGCCGCTCTGGGCCAGGCCGAAATAGACGAGGGTGTAACCCACGACCGGGATGGCGAAAGCCAGCAACGCGAACCGAACTCGACGTTCATCTGATACAAGCAATGCTGAGCTGCGGCTCGGCCGCATCAGGAAGCCAAGGTAGTACGAGCCAAACGTCATGTCTCGACTCACTCAGATGTAACGCGTGACGAAGTTGTCGTGACTTCGTTTGTAGCGTCCATAGGCGAGACACAGCGGGAAGATGGCAACGAGCAAGAGCAGCGCTCCGAGCACGCTGCCGCCGATCCAAAGCTTTCCCAAAGTGCCCGAGAGCATTCCTCCAATGAACAACAGCGGCAAGTGAATCACGTAGAAGAACAGCGCCGTGCGACCGTACACGGCGAGCACCGAACGTAACCAGCGGCTCGCGCGGTCCTCGCTACGAGACCAGCGCGAAAAGAGCGCGAGCAGAACGCCGACCATGCTGAGCATCAGCGCGAAGTAGGCCAAGCTGGGTGGGTTCTTCGACACATTGAGCCACTGTTGCAGACTCGTGTCGAGGCGCGGCTCGAGTGCATTGCCCCAGCCGTTCACTCCACGCAGCAGCAGATAGACGAGCATCAGCGGCCCCAAGCTGTTTAGGGCGAAGGGACCAATGTCTTTGCCTGCCTTGGTATCTGCCGCATCGCGCACCCCCCACCCCTGCCCCCAGCAGTACCCAAACAGCATCAGACCCATCCATGGCACCACCGGATAGTCGAAGAAGATGCGCGCCGTGGCGGGCCCCCCCTCGAAGGCGCCCCTCACGAACCAATCCGGCAGCCCCAGCGCTGCGCCGAAGTCGGGGCTCGCGGCGAGTATCAGCGCCACCGCCCAAAGCAGAATTCGCGGCAGCTGATGGGTAAATGCCAGCAAGATGAAACCCGCGCCGATCGCCGTCAGCACGTCCAAGCGGAAGATTTTGTAACCCTCGAAACCGCCGAGCCAGACGAAGTCGATGGCGACGAGCAACACTCCGCGAATCAGCAACGAGCGCGTCACGTCGCTGGCAGGCAAGCCCCCCTGCAGGCGGCGCCGAGACGAGAGCGCGACGGACAAGCCAGCCAAGAAGATGAATGCCGTCGGGCAGATGTGTGTGGCCCAACGCAGAAAGAACTGAGCTTGCTCGAACGTGTGTGCCCCATGGTTGAGATTGCGACTGCCTGGAGTCACACGTCCCCGGTTCAACATCGCCGAGGCGTGATCGACGGCCATCAAGACCATGGCCAACCCGCGCGTCAGATCGATGGCCAGAAGACGATCTTTGCGCAGCTTGGGCTCGCCGACGTCGGACTGCAACATTGGCGTTCCACTATCGCATTTCTAGCGCTTCGTATTCGAAAAAGCGCGACCAGCCCGCTCTGGGCGGCACGGCTTGCGCTCGGCCACGCAACAGATCCGTAAAGCGCGGACCGCAAACGAACCGGCGTCCCCTCGGCGCGCACCCAGTGCGTTAACTTATCACAAACCCCTTGGCAACCTCTGCGACGTCGAGTCTCGGGCGAGCTGTGCGTCGTCCCCAAACGTCGGCAAAGATTTCGCCCGCCTAGGGTTGGATACCTCATCCTGGAGTGATAGGCGTGGGCAGACCGGAAGACTCACGAGAGGAGATCCAATGAAGACTCTATTGAAGGCTGGAGCAATGAGCCTGCTTGCGTTCGGCTGCGTACCCTTTGGGGCGATCTATCACGATGTCAAAGCGCCCCCGGAGGGCATGTCGTTAACCCCGGTGAACGGCGCGCGTACCATGATCAAGACTGGCCGCGCTTGCGCACATGGCGTGCTCGGCCTCGTTGCGTGGGGTGACGCTAGCCAACAAGCGGCCGCCAACAATGGCGGTATCACCAAGGTCTACGCGGCCGATGAAACCCGAATGGGTGTCCTGGCATTCGTGTATCGCGAGTACTGCACGGTCGTGTCTGGCGAATGAATTGGAGGAGGCATCATGCGAATCAACGAGAAGTTCGAGTTTCTCCATGTCGCCGTTCTGTTGGCGCTCGGCGCAATTACTTCCGGCTGCGCCACTGCCGGTATCCTGTACGAAGACGTGGGCCATCCCCCGATCAACGTGATCCCGCGCGCGGAAGGTGCCGGGATCGGTTGGGACCCCAACTTGAATGCTTCGATGGGAGGTCGCGAGTTGCTACAGCGCGGTGTCGCCTGCTCGCAGGACATCCTCAAACTCGTGGCTTGGGGCGACGCGACTCAAGCTGCTGCCGCAAAGCAAGGCGGCGTCACCCAGGTGGTCGGCGTCGACTTCGAGAACACCGCGATCCTCGGCTTCTTCTACACCAAGAGCTGCACGGTGGTTTACGGTAACTCTGCGCCATCAGCCGCGTCCGCGCCGGCAGACAACGGCCAAAACGCTGGCGCGTCGAACGCCGTGCCTACGGCTACAGAGCCGACGCCCCCGGCCGCAACTGCTCCGTCAGTCGGGACCCCCACCGTCGCGCCTCTGCCTACGCCGGAGTCGACCGCTGTGGCACCGACCCCCTGAGCTGTTTTCTCCGACGGAAGTGCCACTGCAAGGCTTCGTTATCCCGACGCCAACACAGCGCAGTTCCGTCCGAGCTGGCTACGCCACCGGGCAAGCTGGCGGAACTAGGAGCTAAACTCCCGCTTGCCGCAACCTGGGGCGAGGGACGGTCCTGATGTCGGAGTGGGTGTCAGATTGCCGCGCCCGTCGCAAAACACGCCGCTCGCATGGGCGCTGAGCCATGCTACGAACCTGGCATGACCCTCCCCGAGGCACACGACGGCGAAGAGACGCTCTTCGAAGGCAACCCGGCACTGGTACCGAACTTCGGCGTGCTCGTGCTCTCGATCCTGACGCTCGGCTTGTGGCTGATCGCCCGCTACTTGATGACCGCAAGTAAACACTACCGGATCACCACGCGCCGGATCGTGGTCGAGACCGGGCTGTTCAGCAAACGGCTCGAACAGATCGACTTGTACCGGGTCGCCGATTACACGGTGGATCGCCCGTTCGGGCAGCGTTTACTCAGCACCGGCAACCTGCTGCTGAAGACGTTCGACAAGACCACCCCCGAGCTCGATCTTCGAGAGCTCAAGACCGACGTCGTTGCGCTCTACGAAAAGCTGCGGGTCGCGACCGAAACGGAAAAAGCACGCCGTAGCGTGCGCATGGTCGACTACGAAGGCGCAAACGCGTCGATCTGACGCGCCACTGTCCCCAGGATGCGCTACTAGGCCGAGCATGCACACGGCCTTGCTGATTGTGGACATGCAGAACGACTTCGTGCTGGAAAACGCGCCAGCGGCAATCGCGGGAGCGCCCGCGTCGCTGCCCGAACTCGTACGGCTCTTGACCGCCGCTAGAGAACAAAAGTGGTACGTCGTGCACGTCGTGCGCGAATACCTCGCCGACGGCTCGAACATCGAGCTGCCGCGGCGTGAAGCGTTTCTGCGCTTGGGCGGTTACGCCGTGCCCGGCACCCGGGGCGCACGAATCGTGAAGGAGCTGACGCCGATCGAAGGCGAGCTCGTGCTCGTCAAGCCGCGCTTCAGCGCGTTCATGCAAACACCGCTGGATGCGATGCTGCGACGGCAGGGCGTGCGACGCGTGATCGTCTGCGGAACGCAGTACCCCAATTGCATTCGAGCCACCGCCTTCGACGCGCTTGCGCTCGACTATGAAGTCGCCGTTGCTCTGGGCGCGACCTCCGCACAAACCGACGCGGTCGCGCGAGCCAACATTCACGATCTCTGCAACGTGGGCATCGCCTGCTCGAGCCTCGAGCAGCTCTTGTCTCGATGAAGAGCAAGTCCTGGGGGTTTGGGGGTCGAGGCGCGTAATCCCGCGGGCCACCCTTCCCACGCGCTGCGTCAGGCTGCGAACACGCTCTGCTTACCGCTGACCCCTCGGCAGACAGCGGCCTGGCGAGCAGCGCGTCCGTCGGGGAGGCGCCGCGGACCGCGCTGCTTCACCGCCCATGGGCCTCGCGCTCACTGGCCCACTGACATTGTTGCTAGGGCGCAATGTCCCGACGAGGCGACAAATGTCCTGGAAAAACTGCGCCGAAGGGTCTTGGGAGCCGCCGTTGGGCGTGGGCTGGGGGTGGCATCGGTCGTGCATTGGAGAAGGGATATGACGTCGGAGACGGTTTCGACCATGGAGCTCGTCAAAGCCACGGTCGCCGAGGCGCGGGAGCTCGTACAGCTCGAACTCGGGATCGCACGCGAAGAATTGAAAGCCGAAATGCAACGCGTCAAGCGCGCGGCGATCATCGCCGGCCTAGCGACGGGCAGCGTGTTCCTCGCATTCGCCTCGCTGCTGATCGCGTTGATCCTGGTGCTCGGCGCAACCCTACAAGCCGCGTTGTTGGTCGCGCTCGGGTTCGCGGTGATTGGCAGCGCGCTCGGAGCGTGCGCCTACCGTTTCGTCCCGAAGACGGTGTTACCCCGCGCCCGCCATCACCTGCAGAACGATTTCAACGAGCTCAAGGAACACATCTGATGACCGCGTTCGAATCCGAATCTCCCAACCAAGTCAGAGAACAGCTCGAGCAAAGGGCCAACCAAGTGCGCCGACAGCTAATCTCGGACATCGATGAGTTGAGCAACCGCACGCAGCAAGTCGGTAGGCTTTTCACTGGTGTGGGTGATTACGCCAAGCGACACAAGAAGCCACTGATCGTCGCAAGCGCGGGGCTCGCGCTGGTATCCGTTGCCCTATTCTCGTGGCAACGCGCGCGCGCCGAGCGCAAGGAGCGTCGGCGCCTATGGAGCCAGATCGCGCTGGGCCTCGCCGGAGTTCAACCGCCGCCGCCCAAAGCACCCGGTATATTGGGCCGCTCGCTCGCGGCGCTCGGCAACATGCTGGTGGCGGCCACGGTGAACGAGGTGCGCGAGCGGCTAACGCGGCTCTCGGAACCCGCCAGAGACGGCTCGCGGGAGGCGCCTGCCCACGCAAATCCCTGACCCCACACGGTCTTCGCTGGTCCGGGTAGCAGTTTGCGGAGCGGTCGAAGGCAAAGCGCGCAACCCCAGTGCGTACGTCAGGGCTCGTTCAGCAGCCGTGCTCCTGCTTCAAACGATCGCGGGTTTCCGGACCCGCCTTACCAGTGACGGGCAGCTTGCACGCCTTTTGGAATGCACAAATCGCTGCCACGGATTTGGGGCCGAGTTGGCCGTCGATGGGACCGACGGCGTAACCGAGATTGCGGAGCCGCGCCTGAATTCCCTTGGGTGTATGAACTGGTTCGAGCGCGCCGATTTCGAGTGCCTGACGATAACCTTCCACGGTCACGACACCGTGCGTCGCATTGCTCGGCACCTCGACCTGCAACGCGCCGTCTCCAGTCGTCGTGCCTTCGTAGTCGCGACCGTCGATGCTCAGTTTGAACGCTTGATTCTTGATCCGCGAACGATCGGGATAGTGCAAAATCAGCTTGAAGGGCCGCATGGCCCCGGCCGTAAGCTGAAGCTGCTTACCCACCGTGGCTGTGAACCAGTCAGGCTCGGGCTCATCATCGGGGATCCAAATCGGATCTCCCTCCTTCAAGATGTATTCGGTGCGCGACTTCAAGATCCCAGCATTTTTGGGATCGTTCTTGATCTGGTCGACCGTAAACTTGGGAGCAGCACGAGCGACCACCTCGGCCAACGTCTCGTTGTAGTTTGCTAGGACGTAAGACATGACGTCTGTTCACCACGGCTCGTCATTTCAGGCGATAGCCGTCTCTCCCGCAACGGAGACGTGACCCTTCGGTTGTTTGACGAGGCAAACCTTGATCGCTTCATCGGGTTGCCCAAAAAGCCGAACTTGACCCGCCGCGTCCGTGAAATAGGTTTCGCGCTTGCCATCCGCCCGCTCAATCAGCACCTCTTCGTTGGCGATCGCAGTGCCGTCGGGAGTGTTCACCTGAACGATTGCGTGGGGCGCTTCGCCGCCGGCGCGTTTGGCTTCGCCCTGCTGTCCTTTGGGCCGTCCCAAGAGCGTGACGTTGAAGACCTCTTTGCGTTTGCCGTAGAGCTTGAGATCCCCTTTCTCATCGGTCTTGAGCACCAACATGCGTCCGTCGGGGCGCTTGACGAGAACCGTCTCGCCCTTGACGGGCTCGCCTTGTTTGTTGCGAACCTGAACCAGGGCCGTAGGGATGACGACGACCGTCGACCGCTCGTCCAACGGCAACGGGATCCCCTCCTCGAGATCCCCCAACGTCACTTCGACTTTCATCGCCCCAGGGGTGTAGCGCCTGGCGGGCGCACGAAAAAGCGCTTTCGACAAACCGGGTGCGGGTCTCGACTCAGAACCCCGCTCTCCGATTGCGCAGGCTCGAGACCCGTTCCTGGGGGGATTCGGTACACGGCCTGCGTATCCAGGGCGGATCCTGGCCTCGGTTCACTCAGCGGCGTTGCAACCGTCTGGGTGCTGTGCTGGGATTCGCTCGGGTGGTCATGGCGTATTACGAGATTCAGCCGAACCAGACACTGGCAGAGTTGGTCGCGAGCGTGGCCCCGCAGCTTACGGTCAGCGTGGTCCGGCAACACGAGAAGAACGCACAACTCTTCGGTGCGCGCGATGAGTACGTGCTCAATCCAGGCGACCCGGTTTGGATCCCGGAGGAGGAACCCAAGTACGAGTGGCATCAGGTCGCCGCGGGTGAAACAGTGACGCTCGAGGTCGAAGATGCGCTCAGAGAGTTCAAGATCACCCTCGTGAAACCCAACCGCGAACCTCTGGCCAACCAAACGGTGGTCCTCGAGTTGGAGGGTGAACCTTACGAAGGCACCACGGATGGCAACGGTGTGTTACTGCTGCAAGTGCCCTACGATGCGACGCACGGCGAGCTGATCGTCGGCAAGTTGCGCCGCAAGGTCCAAATCGGAGGACTGGATCCGATTCACACGCCCAAGGGCATCCAGGCGCGCCTGGCCAACATGGGCTTCGAACCGGGCGGCGTCGACGGCATCATTGGTCCCAAAACGATTGGCGCGGTCGAGGCGTTCCAAGCATACCGCATGCTGGATGAGTCCGGCGTCGTCGACCCGGAGACGCGCAAAGCGTTACTCGAAGCTTACGGCTGCTGAGCGAAACCAAGAACCCGACGATGGCACGATCCCAACAAGAACTGCTCACCGAGATTCATGCCGCGCAAGCGGAGCTCGAGCTGATGGCTGGTTACGAGCAGAGTTATCCCGAGCACTACGCGGAGCTCAAGGCGGAACTGAGCCAAGCCATGGCCGAGTACGCCCAAGCGATGCAAACGGACACGCCGTACACCTCCGAGCCACGCGAATCGACGGGCGATCCGCCGCACACATCGAACGGCGCGAACGGTAGCAGCGGCAAAAACGGCAACGGCGCAAAAGCCGGGCCCGCCAACGGTAGCAACGGCAAAAACGGCAACGGCAGCAAAGGCGGCAAGAAAGACTTGCATGTCGCAGTTCAAGACTCGATCTGCATCGCAGGCCGCGGCGACACCGTGATGTTGTTGCACTGGGAGGACGAGGACGACGCTGGAAGCTCTGCGAGTGGTGGCAGCGGTGGGAACGCAGCAGCCGCGAGCCCGCAGCCAACGAGCTCCCAGCCAACGAGCTCCCAGCCAACGAAACCCCAAACGACGAATCCCCCCAAGACTGCAGAGGCTAGCGACAAGCCGCGCGCCCCATCGCCCAACGACACGAACAAGCCGGGCAGTCCAGCCAAGCCCGGCGCTGCGAGCACCGCGCCGAAGCCTGCAGCTCCAGCGCCGAACAAGCCCCAGGGCCCCGCGGAGCCCCCACCGAGTGCGAACACTGCGCCGCCTGCTCCGCAAAGCTTGAAGATGGTGAAGGTTACCGCCGACAAGTACAAGGACGGCTATGCCAGCCTGCAGCTGCGCTCGGACGTCGCGGAGTACTACAACAAGGTGCGCGACGAAGTCTTGTCGAAGGGCGGCGTACTCACTTCCTCTGGCGGCGTACGCGCGCTCAACGCGGCCGTCGGCGCGAGCCGCTCGGCCACGTCGTTTCACTACACGGGTCGCGCACTGGATCTGCACGTGTACAGCGGCATGGTCGACCCCAAGAAAGACCCTTACGTCGTCGTGCGCGAACAAGCGCGCGTGTACCGGGTTTACGCGCGTTGCAGCGCTGACCAAGCCGAGGTCACCGACTTGAGCAACGTGATGACTTACCACAAGCGCAACGGCTCGTTGACCGCGACTGGCTCGTTTTTCGATCTTACCGCGGTGTTCATGAAACACGGCTTCAACCGCATACGCGCGCGCGAAAACTTCGAAGGCGGGGGCGATCAACTCGGCGCGGAGTGGTGGCACTTCCAATGCGAGATCGGCCTGGTGCGCGGCACGAGCACGTTCGGCCAAGATCTGCTCAGCGTCTACTCCGAAGCGACGCTCAAAGCGCAGCCGCCTTGGAAGTACAAAGACTACGTGTTCGGCAAGAATTGGAACTGAGCCGACTCGAGACCCGAGCCAAAGCGTAAATCTAAGGCGAGCCCCCGTCGACGAGCTCGGGGGGCAGCTCGTTACGAGCCGCGCGTAGGATCACATCACCAGGTAATTGGAGCCAACCGTCGTTGCCGATGCCGATGCTAGCTCCCGGCCCTCCCTGGGCTACCTGTTGATCGCTGGCGGCGCTTTGTGCGGCGTTCAGGGATGTCACCAATAGCTCTGCGCGTGTCTGGAAGTCTGCATCCGCGTGCTGACGCTCCGCGCGAGCCTGCCAAGACCACCAGAATCGTTGATACTCGTCCGCCGCGTCGACCATGAGTCCCGTGTTGGCCGTCAACTCCTGGCGCGAGAGTGGCAGGACCGTGTCCTCTACGAGTCGTGAAAATGCGAGCGAGCGGATGAAACCCGCCTCTGGATCGACGATGGACCGAATCGTGAACGAGCCGCTCGCGTCGAGCCCCGCGAACTTCGACGTGAGCGTAGCGGGCGAACGCGCGTCGAGGCCGGCGTCTGCGCCCGAGCCGCCATCCGCTATGGGGACTCCCACCTCGGAAAGCGCACGCAGTCGAGCCATTCCCTGAAAACCATTGCACAGGTATTCTGGCAACGGATCGACCGTAAACTCAACGCGCGCACTTTGACCATCGCTCGTCAGATCCCACGAGTTCAACGCGTTCACCGCCTCTCGGATTTGCTCAGCCGACAGCCCGCTGTTGACACGAGCGTCTCTCGAAGTCGGCATTCCGCCCGTGGCGCATTGCAGATTGCTAGGCCACACCGCAAGGCTCGACCAATGCTCGCCGATCGCAACTGCATTGCTCGGCTCGACCGGGCCCCAGGGTGCGAGCGTGGGCGCGGGCGGCGTCGCGTTGGGTGGCGGATTGGTCCAAGCAATATCGGGTACGATCTCTCCCCGGCTCCCGCCAGGCCACAACGCGACGTCGGCATACAACGACTGCGCTGCGTAGACCCGGCTGGAATCTTCGCTCCCGATCTGCGTGAAGCGGAACGAGCCGTCGATCTCGCCGAGTTGCAGCTCGAAATAGAACTCGGCGTTGAACGGAGTGGTGAAATGCAGGTCGGCCGAGAATCGCTCATCAAGCGCGCCATCTCGGGTCTTGAAGCTGACATTGACCGGCACGTCCACACTGTTTGCGGCGCAGGGGTAATGCTGCGTGGAACTACGCACCTCTTGTTTGACTTCGGCCTGCGGTGCCACGCTTAGAGTCAGTTCGAGGGACGTCTCACTCACCCCCGGCAAGTACTTGGTGCGCGACAGCACATCGTAGCCGACCCAGTAAAATGGCGTCGCTTGCAGCTCGAGGTTTGCGATCAGCCCCTCAGCAGTCGCTCCAAATACGGTTCGCGCTCCACTAGCCACCGTCTCGTACACGCCGTCGCAGTTGTCGATCGGAGGCGGCCCGCCTGCAGGTGGCTCGCTGGGGGGTGTCGGGACCTCGGGCGGTGGTGTGTCGATTGCGGGTGGCCCGCTCGGCTTCGGCGCAACGTCGCCATCGTCCCCCGCTTGCCCGCCAAGGGGAGCGCCGCCCTCGCGGTTGCAGGCAAACGCGACAAGCAGTCCGACACGCAGGAGTGAGCGCTTTGCATGGAAGTCCACGCCCTGACTCAAGCAGCCGTTCTGGCCCAGGTCAACGACCATACTGCACATTCCATGGGTGCGAATCGTACGTGGATGTGCAATTCGTTCGACATGAGCCACTGGGACTACGAGGAAGTCGCGGCCGAGCTACTGCGCGCCTTGCGCGGGCGTCGATCTCAGAACGCTTTTTCTCGTCGGCTCGGCTACAAGAGCAACGTCGTGCACTGTTGGGAAGCGGGGCGAGCATTTCCCACCGCGTCGCGCACACTCCACGCCGCCGCGCGCGTTGGTGTAGACGTGCCAGCTGCGCTAGTAACTTTGTACCGCAAACCTCCCGGTTGGTTCGAACGCTTGGACGCGACGACACCCGAAGGCATCGCGCAGTTTCTAAATGACCTGCGCGGACACCTATCGCTCGCGCAAATCGCAGCGTTCACTGGGCGCAACCGCTTCGCGATCGCTCGTTGGCTGAAGTGTCAGACAGAGCCCCGCCTGCCGGACTTCCTGCGTTTGATCGAAGCGACGTCGCTGCGCATGCTCGACTTCGTAGCGGCCTTGGTCGATCCGTCGACATTGCCACTCGTGCGCGATCGCTGGAACGAACTCGAGCGCTCGCGCCGCGCAACCTATGAACACCCGTGGTCGCAAGCGGTCCTGCGTCTGCTCGAAACTCAAGCCTATCAACGACTACGCTCTGTTAGATTGGGCTGGATTGCGGCCCGACTTGGGATTTCGCTCGAGCAAGAGCGGCAAGCTGTCGAAGCGCTGCTGCACACACAACAGATCGAAATCACTGGTGGCAAATATCAGGTTCGAAGTGAATCTCGCGTGATCGACACTCGACGCGACCCCGAAGCTGCGTGGGCATTGCGGACCTTCTGGGCGGACGTTGCGCTCACGCGACTCAAGGGGCGCGGTGAAGGGCTCTTCTCGCACAACGTGTTCGGCGTCTCTGAGCACGATCTAGGTCGCTTGCGCGAGCTGCAGAAAGCCTATTTCAACGAAGTGCGCGCCATCATCGCGCAGTCTGAACCTGTCGAACGAGTCGCACTCTTGAACGTTCAACTCCTGCCCCTGGCATGAGCAGCACGCGACAGGGAGGCAGAACACCCACATGGCATGTGGCTCGGGTTCCGTTTATCCTGCGCGGCTAGAGGGGGTCTGCCGACTCACTTTCGTCGCTCGGCAGGGGCGGCACGGGACCCGACGGCGGAAGGAGCCAACCGTTGAAACTTCGAAATACGCTCGCGCTGACGACTCTGCTCACGCTCGGAGCGCTGGCCGCCCAATGGGGCTCCGCCGGCGCCAAACCGGCGCCAAGCGCCACGGCGAAGACGAAAGCCTTACCAGACAAGCAGACCAGCGACGACGCGAAGCCAGCAAAGACAGCTGCCGCGAGCCCCGCCAAGGATAACCCTCCACGCGTAGTCGAAGCCAAACGTCCAGCGCCCAAGAAGCACCCTGGTGGGCCGAAGTTCGACGAGATGAACGAACAGGCCAACCTGCGCGAGAAAGCAGAGAGCAACAAGCAGTTGGAGGCGCAAAAGCAAGCGCAAGCATTCCGTGACAAAGCCGATAGCCAAAAGGCCGAGGCGCTGAAGAGTCAGGACACCCGGCTCCAACAACTGCGCGTCAGCGCCAAGGACTTGAAGCCAAAGCTGAGTGTCCCGATCGCCAAGGCACCCGTTCGAGCCGCGAAGTCGAGTAACGCGCGCAGCTTCAAACTCAGAGACACGACGAACAAAGGTGACTTCGAGATCGTGCTGCGTCCGTCGGGTTGGGTCGACGAGCGGCTGGTCGACTATCTACAGGGCAATCTCGAGATCAGTCCTTACACTCCGACCCCAGGTCGCGCCGACGAGCCACATGCCTGGCACGACAAAGAGGCGGTCGACGGTAGCGCCGATGAGATCGCCGTAGAGATGACCTCGCTCACTTCGGGCGTGGACGTCGCGCGCTATGCCTGGTCGTGGCCGAGCGGATTCGAGCTCGCCCGTCCTGGTGTGCTGCGCGTGCGCCCAGAGTTGGTCGAAGCCTTCAGCAAGACCAAGGCGAAGCTCATCCTCTTGCCGTTGCCCAAGGCCAAGGCGATTCAGTTGAGACCCGGCGTCATCGGCAAACTGCCGGTTCCCCCCGGCGGCCCGACAGCGGCCCCAACGACTTTCAGTTCGTTGCAGTTACGGGTTACCTGTCGCGCCAGTGACAGCGGACGCCCCATGAGTCCGAAGCCGTTGCCCTTCGTCAGCGTGCGAGTCGGGTCTGCCTCCAAGTCCGCAGACTCCTTGGGCCGGGTGACGCTCGACGGGACGTTCACTAACAGCCCACAAACTGTCGACGTGACCTACGATAGCAACGTGGAGAGCTTCGGTCAGCGTAGCGTGCTGCGCATCATGGCGGAGGTGCACAGCGACTCACGCCACGAGAGCACGTCGGCCTCTCCGAGTAGCACGAGCGGCAGCACCTTGGTGCTCGGCGACGTCGAGTTGTCGTCGGTCGACTGTGAGACTTGGCGGCTCGGCGAAGGCGCGCTCAGTCGCTACCACGAATTGGTCCAGAAGAGTCCGCCTGCTGGCAGGCTCGAGATCAAACGCTGGACAGTCGACTGGGGTGGCACGCCGTACACCTTCTACAATCACTTGGTGCTGACCGAAAAGTGGACCGAGAAGGACTCGTACGTCCAGGAGAACTGGCGACGCCACACCGTCAATCACGAATTCGGACACAGCGTGCGGCACGTCGCCGACGGTGACGTGCACCATTGGAACTGGGACAACTTCCGCTGGGTTTACGCGCGCTCGCACTCCGGCTGCGAGGTCTTCAACACCCAGTATGCGTTCAACGAAGGCTGGGCGGGCTACTGGGCAAACATGGCCTTGAACTCCACGCCCAACGGTTGCACGGACGGCCCCTCGAACCCCGTGCATTCGCCGGAGACGCGTTCGAGCAGCCAGAGAGCGAAGTTCGTCGACTGGGTGGAAGACATGGTCGACAACCATTTGTACCAGCTCTCGGAAGAGCTGAAACATTCACAATGCAGCGGGGCTTCCGATCGCGGCGCTTGCGCCGCGCGCAAGATGGTCGAAGTACTCGAGCGTTATCCCGGCGAGATTCACAGCTTGTGGGAGTTCGAGCAGCACTATTGCACGCTGCATTTCTCGGGCAACGCGCTGTGCCAGAGCCAGGGCGTGCCGACGCGTGCTGCCCCCGCAGCTTGCCCGCCTGGATTCACGGATGACGGCGCGACGTGTCGTTTACATCAAGTGGTCGCCAAGTCGAGCTACGGTCGTGATGTTGGCCAATTGCCGACGAACTGTGGCTCGAGGCACTACGAGGACGGTCTGTGCTACGCGGATTGCCCCTCGGGCTACGGCGGCGCGGGTCCCATTTGTTGGGAGCATTGTCCGAGTTCATATCGAGACGACGGCGCGTTCTGCGCCAAGCCCGAGCCCTATGGGCGCGGCACGGGTTACCCGTGGCAATTCGGAGACAGCCTGAACCTGGACGGCGCGTACGGGCGCTGCCAAGCCGAGCAGGGCGCGGGCCACTGTGAAGAGTGGGGCGCTATCGTCTATCCCAAGTGCCGTTCGGGATTTCACAACGTTGCCTGCTGCATCTGCAGTCCAGATTGTCCGAGCGGTATGACGGACATCGGCGTGTCGTGCGCGAAGCGCACCTATGATCGCGGAGTGGGCACGATCCCGACGGCTTGCGCGGGTGGCATGCAGTACGACACTGGGCTGTGCTATCCACAGTGCCGCGCTGGGTTTACAGGTGCGGGCCCCGTGTGCTGGGGCCAGTGTCCCCAGGGCTTCACGGATCAGGGAGCCCTGTGCGCGCGTCCGGACGTGCCCTGGATCTTGGTAAAATACTGACCAGGGGTGACTGGGGATTAACGCCAGCCTTCGCGCTCGAGCAGACCTTCGATCCGCGACTTTACATCGTCTCTGATCTCACGCACTCGCTCGACGGATTTGCCCTTTGGATCTTCTAGTGGCCAGTCATCACGCCGCAGTCCTGGCACGTGTGGGCACGCCTCTCCGCAGCCCATCGTGATCAGCATGGCGGCACTGCTCGCCAACTCGTCGGACAAGTATCGCGGCTGGGCTTCGGACAAGTCGATACCGACTTCGCGCATCGCCACCAGCACTTCGGGATGCACGCGCGCGCCCGGCTCCGTTCCTGCGGAGATCGCGCTGGCCTTGGCAGGGTTGGCCAGGTGATTGAACCAAGCGGCCGCCATTTGCGAACGCCCAGCGTTGTGAATACATGCAAACAACACGATTGGCTTCATTGGGAAGTTCTCATCTAGTGAGTAGTGGAAGTATCGCTCGGAGCCGGGTTGGGCAGTAGCCAACGAAAGAGGCCCCAAGCCGCTGCAGCACCCAGCAGCTGCGCGACGATGAATCCGGGTACATCGACCGGTCTGATCCCTGCAAAGGTATTGCTCGCTGCTCGCGCCAGGGTAACAGCAGGGTTGGCGAACGAAGTGGAAGACGTAAACCAGTAA
Source organism: Polyangiaceae bacterium (assembly GCA_036263015.1). Taxonomy (GTDB): domain Bacteria; phylum Myxococcota_A; class Polyangia; order Polyangiales; family Polyangiaceae; genus SZUA-265. The sequence goes on from DATAHU010000275.1 coordinate 26,368, forward strand.
GCTGCGGTGATGTAACCGCCGACCGCGAACGCGACGTGCGAGGCGCGATGGCGCACCGAACCAATGATGACTGCGATCAGGCCGAAGGTCGCCACGAACTCACTAAAGAGTTGCGACGGACCAGTTCGAACATGCGTAGAAGCAGAGAACAGCGGGTGTTCGAACATCAGATGCGCAATAGCGACACCAGCGAACGCCCCGAGGCACTGCACGGCAAGGTAGGCCGGCACGTCACGCCACGAAAACTGCCGCTGCAGAGCGGCCATCAGCGTCACTACCGGGTTGAAGTGTGCGCCAGAGATCGGCCCCAGCGTCGTGATCAGGGCGACCAACGCCGCGCCCGTAGCGAGTGTGTTTGCCAACAAGGCCAGAGCCACGTTGCCCGCAGACAACGTCTCTCCCATGATCCCGGAGCCGATCACCGTTGCAAGCAACAGCGCAGTACCGAGAGCTTCGGCCGCCAAGCGTCGTCCGAGGGTGTTCACTTGCAGCAGCTCGGGCGGGCTTTGTTCTCGGCCGCAGTCGGCGTGCAGCAGCCCGACGCTTGCTCACGCATCACCGGCGCATCGGCCTTGACGACGAAGACTTCCCAGGAGTTGCCGTCTGGATCCTCGACCCAAACCTTGTCTTGAACGGCGTAGCAGCAGGCGGTGTTCTCTTCGGTCCGAGTTGCGAGGCCCGCCGCTTCGAAACGATTCTTGGCCTCGATCACGTCTTCGGTCGACGCCACCTGGATGCCGAAGTGGCTCGCGTTGATGCCCGTCCGTGGCGCTTCCACCATGCTCAGATTCAATGCCGGCACTTGCAGATCGAATTTGGCATAGCCAGGTCGTCGCTTGGTGACGGGTACGCCAAAGGCCTTCTCGTAGAAGGCAACGGCGGGCTCGATGGCACTGACGTTGAGAGATACGTGCGGTTTCAGGACGTTCACATTTTGCTCCTTCGAAAAAACTCGAATAATTGGACGTAAAAGTTCAGCAACAGCTCCCCTTGCCCGACCCGCGCTTGCAGCAATCTTCCCAGACGTAATCGGTCAGGGCTCGGAGCGACTTGTAGTCTGCGTGATAGTAGTGAAACGTTCCTTCGGATCTGCTGGCAAGCATTCCCGCGTCTACCAACCGTTTCAAGTGATGGCTCAGCGTGGAGGCGGGGAGATCTACGTGCGCTTGGATTTCCCCCGCTGAAGTGCCCGCATCGCCGCCCTGCACGACGAAGCGCAAGATCGCCAGGCGCACTGGATGTCCGAGCGCAGCCAACTGCTCTGCATGGCGCTCCAGCTTGATGGTCACGGGGTTGTTTCTAATATTCTCGAAGCAACGGCGCAACCGCATATTTCGAAAAAACCCGAATTAGCGAAACGGGGCTCAGACGCTAGCCTCTTTCCAGTCTAGCGTCGCTCTGCCAGCCGTAGCTCAAGGGCTGCCGCAGCTCTCGTCGAAACGCTTGTGTGATTCGCGACAACGCTCACGACCATCCGTACAGGTAGCGTTCGCGCTCGGGGTAGGTTGCTGCTCGGCAAGCCGACAGATCTGTTCGGAGAGCGCGCACACGCGATCGCGAAACTGACCTGCGCTCTCGCAATCGGGTTGGGTCAGCTCCAAGGCGTGTCCCAAACTCGCATAGGTGGCCTGCAACTCTGCGCGCAATGCGTCGAGCTCTCCCGCACGGGCTCTGTCTTTCGCGGGCTCAGGCGACAGTAGCGAGCTGTCCTCCTTCTTCGGCTTCGCGTCAAAATCGGGCAGTTGCCCCTGTGACTCCGAGGCGCCCCGCGGGCCCGCGGGAGCCGCAGCTTTCGACGCGGGAGCCGAAGCGCGCCCCTTGTCGGCGGGAGGGACCGGCTGGGCCGCGCGCGGAGCCTCTGGCTGCAACCGACCATCCCGTTCACCTACGACCGCGGGTGACGGCGGGGGACTCGCGACGCCCGGCAGCACACCCGTGGTGTTGGCAGCGGGCGGCGTTGCTTTGACTTCGTCTTCGGCGCGAATCGATGCGGGTTCGGCTCTGCGCGCACAGCCCGTGGCAAGCCCGAACAGCGCGCCCAGTAGTAGCGCTCCGACGCCTGCCTTACATGAGGTCGATGACAGACGAAGTCTTTGGGTCACGCTTGAAGTCTCTGATTGCGACGGCGACGAATGGCCACGTAACAGAAGTAGACGGCGAGGCCAATAGGAGTGACCGGGGCAAACGCGAAGGCCATGCGGATCAAGCCGGTCGTCACCTCCACGGCGATCTCCATCCCGTCGGAGAAGGCGGACGCAAAGCGAGAACCGATGCTCTCGGTTCCTCCCACTCGAGGCTGATCAGGAGACCAAATCTGCAAATCGATGGTTGCGAAGGCCACCTGGTTTTCGAGCCACTGTTTCCTGCCCGTAAGACGTTCGATCTCGGTTCGCACGCGCGCCAATTCGCGCTCCACCTCGAGCAAGTCTTTGACCGCGTCGCGCGATGCCGTGAGGGCCAGCAAGCGTTCCTCCAACGTCGATTGGGCTTTGAGCCGCGCCGCGACGTCGGTGAACTCTTCCGTGACGTCTTGACCCTTCTTGTGTTCGTCTATGACCTGTACGTCCGATTTCAACTTGAAGACCACGTCGTCGAATGCATCTTTGGGCACGCGAACCGACAGTGAGCTTTGCACGACCTGGTCGTCCGTGTGCTGATCGTCGCGCGACGCGACGTAGCCATGCGCAGCTCGAACAATCTCGACAGCGCGGTCTGCGACGCCTTGCACGTCGCGCGACGACAGGGTGAGCTCCTCGCGGTTGATGACTTTGCGTTCCGCCGATTGCGCGTCGGCAGTCGGGCTCGCGGCGCCGTCACCGACTTGCATGGCAGCCCGCGCAGGATCCACGGGGGCTTCGGCTGCCGGTTGTGCAGCACTGACATAAGGCGCCTCCTCGGCATGGCGCGCACAGCCGCCCAACGCGAGCATCAGGGGCAAGATCGAAGCAAGTGACAGCAGACTTACACGCTTCGAGGTCGAATTTCGCTGGGTCATGCGGCTCAAACGCGCCGCCTTGCGCTGGCTTACACCCCCCTGAAAGATTGTCTGCATGGCCCCTCCTGGCGATACTTTCCCGTGATGTCCATCAGCGCAAAGACCCGCGATTGGGCCCTCGGGCAACTGCAACCCGAACTGGGTCCACTCGAGCTGCGCGAGGAAATCACCCTGCGCGGCGGTTTGGATGCCCAGACCCACCTGTTACGTTGCGACAAGGCCGGTCTTCCCTTCGAGTTCATCGTGCGGCAACTGGAAGCTGTGGGCGCAGAGCTGGCCCCGGCAGCCGCCGCAATCAGGCTCGAGCACGATGTTTTGTGCAAACTGAACGGCGTATCGCCGACCGATCCCGAGGCTGCAGCGGGCTGGCCTGCGATCGCGCGTGCGCTCGCGGCAGATCCGGAGGGCACACAGGCGGGATTGCCGACGATTCTGCAGTCCAAAGTTCCAGGGAAACCAAACCTCGATCCGAGCGGAGCCGCCGAGCGCTGCCGCGAGCTCGGCCGCGTGTTGGCTTTACTGCACAGCGCGGAAATCGAGCCGCCGAAGAGCGTGCCGCCCTACAGTGTTGGATACAAATTAACACCCGGTTCCAGCCAGCCAGTCCCATGGCAGCGCATGCTGAGCGCTGCGAGACTCGCTCCGAGCGTCTCCTGGCAGCTGATCCACGCCGATTTTCACATGGGCAACTGCTTGTTCGAGGATAACAAGCTGGTGTCGGTCGTGGATTGGGGCACCGCGCGCGTGGGACCCGCGCCCTTCGACGTCGGCTACTGTCGCATGGACCTCGCGACCGCCTTTGGTCTGGACCTCGCAGACGAGTTCTTGCAAGCCTACGAAGAGCACGCGGGCCGCAAGCTGGCGGCTGTTCCTCATTGGGACTTGGCGGGCGCACTGGAAGCGTATCCCGACGTTGGTCGTTGGCTGCCCTCGTGGAAACAATTTGGGCGCGACGACTTGGAGCTGGAACTGCTGCGCGGCCGCTTTGGCGCCTTCGTCGAGCGCGCCTTGTCGCGGATCTAAAGGGCGTACTCCGTTTCGCATTGTCTGGCCCCCAGGAGAGCACTAGCTTGCCCCGCGATGATCAAGATCTATGGATTGAAAGAACGGCTCAATCCCATCAAAGCGGCGCTCTCCGATGCGATCAACGATTGCATGGTACAAGCCCTGGAGTTTCCGGCAGACAAGCGTGCTCATCGCTTCTTCCCAATGGAGCCCGAAGATTACTACATGCCCGCTGGCCGCAGCGACGCGTACACCGTAATCGAGATCGCGATGATGAGCGGGCGCAGCGAAAGCGCCCGCAAGCGCCTGATCAAGCTGCTCTTCGAGACGTTGCGCGAGCGTTTGTCCATCGCCGAAGTGGACGTCGAAATCATCATCTCCGAGAGCCCGCCGTGCAACTTCGGGTTCCGCGGTATGACGGGCGACGAAGCCAAGTTGAACTACCGGATCGACGTGTGACGACAGAACCTTTCGCGCAGTTGTTGAGCGACGTTCGTCGCAAGCTCGAGCCGCGTCTGGGCGCCGTCATGGAGCGTGAGATCGCGCGCCACGCAAAGACGGGCGCTGAAGTGACCCGCGCACTGCAGCGCGCAGCCGACGTCGGAAAAGGCGGCAAGCGACTGCGCGCGGCGCTGGTCTGCGTCGGCCAAGCGTGTTTCGAGGCGCCGAGTGCAAAGGGCCGCAAGCTCGCCATCGAGTGTGGGCTCGCGGTCGAGCTGTTGCAAACCTACTTCCTCGTGCACGACGATTGGATGGACAAGGACGACACGCGCCGTGGCGTGGTTGCGGTGCATGCCGGCTTGGCCAGCGACTTCGATTCTGAGCACAAGGGCGCGGCTGGAGCAGTGCTGGCCGGTGATTATCTGGTCGCTCTGGCCAGTCTGCACCTGACTCGAACTTTGGCACAGCACCCGGGGCTGGCACTGGGCTTGGAGTGCTTTGCCCAAATGCAGCTCGCGGCCGTCGCGGGGCAACAGCTCGACGTGATCGGCATTACGCGCAACGCAGAACGCGTCTATGAACTGAAGACCGCCAGTTACACGGTCCAAGGACCGCTGGAGCTCGGTGCAATCTTGGCCAACGCGCCGTCGAAAGCCAAACGCGCACTCGCCCCCCTCGCATCGGCGCTCGGCGTCGCGTTTCAAATCCAAGACGATTTGCTGGGTGCATTTGGAGCGCCCGAGGTTACCGGCAAACCGCGCGGCAACGACTTGGTGCAGGGCAAGTGGACTTGGCTCGTCGAACGCGCCCTCGAACGCGCTAACGGCGCGGAGCAGAATGCCATCGAGCGTGTGCTCGGCAACCCCAAAGCCAAGGCCAGCGAAATCGCCAAGGCAACGGCGGCACTCGAAACGTCGGGAGCCGTCGAGCTTGCCAAAGCCCGCATCACCGCACTCACGGCAGAGTGTCACAAGCGCGTAGCGCGCCTCGATGTGCGTCCAGAGGGCAAGGCCTTGCTCACGGGTTCAATCACTGCGCTGTTGGAGCGTAACCACTGACGTCATGGCGCGCGCGTTCGGCAAAGTAATCTTGTCAGGTGAACACGCGGTCGTGTACGGCACGCCGGCGCTGGCCTGCGGGCTCGCCAAGGGCGCGACCGCCACAGCCGCGCGCGCCGACCACACGACGCTCAGCTTCGAGAGCAAGGTCGTCGCTGCCGACAGCGACACGCAGCGCGCGCTCGAAACCGTGCTCAGTGAGCTACACCTTCAGCCGCACGCGGTCGACGTGCGGCTCGATCTGCCGAGCGGAGTGGGGCTGGGCGCGTCTGCCGCGATCGGCGTAGCCGTCACGCTGGCGTTGTTCGAAGCCAATGCGCTCGAGCCGACGCAAGCCGACGTCCTCGGCATCGTCGATCGCTGGGAGCGCGTCTTTCACGGTAATCCATCGGGCGTAGATGCGGCGAGCGCGTTGGCTGGTGGGTGTGTGCGTTACGTGAAGGGCGAAGGGATTCGTCGCGTGCGCCTCGGCCAACCTTTGCAGCTCGCGATCGCAGTGGCGGGTCCGCCGTCGTCGACCCGCCAAATGGTCGAACAAGTTGCTGGCTTTCGTGAACGCAATCCGGCGCAGTTCGACCGCAACTTGGAAGCCATCGCAACCCTGGTGCGCAACGCCGAGTTGTGTCTCGAATCGGGCGATCTGACGGGCCTCGGTACGTTGCTCGACTACAACCACATGCTGCTTTCGGGTTGGTTCCTGTCGACGCCAGCAATCGAGGATTGTCGCAGTCTTGCCCGCGCCCTAGGCGCTCTGGGTAGCAAGCTCACCGGCGCGGGTGGCGGTGGTTGCGTGATCGCATTGGCCACACCCGAGAACGTCACAGCCATCGTCGGTGCGTGGCAAGAGGCCGGTTTCCGTGCCTTCGCAGCCACCGTCGGCTCGGACTCTCAAACAACTCAGCAGTAAACCACCCTTCGTTTACCAATCCTCGGTCGCCCATGCTCGTCGCTCACGCCAAAGCTCACGCCAACATCGCGCTCGCCAAATATTGGGGCAAGGCGGACATCGCCAAGAACTTGCCGGCCGTGCCGAGCATCTCGATGACGCTCGATGCCATGCACACGGAAACGAGCGTTTGCTTCGATCCCGCACTGAAAGAGGACGTGCTCGAGCTCAACGGCGTGGTGACTAGCGATAAACCTTTGACGCGCGCGCACACTCTGCTCGAGCGTGTGCGCGCGGAGGCTGGCACTCGGGCCTTTGCCCGGATCGTGACGAGCAACAATTTTCCGACTGCGTCGGGGCTCGCCTCCAGTGCCTCGGGCTTTGCTGCCCTGGCCGTCGCGGCTCGTGCTGCCATCGGATTACCACGCGATCCAGTGCGTGAGAGCGCCTTGGCGCGCGCTTCGTCTGCGTCCGCGGCGCGTTCGCTGTTCGGCGGCTACGTCGCGCTCGACAAGGGCGCCGAGGCCGCGCGCCCGATCGCGGGGGCAGAGCAATTGCCGCTCGCCTTGTGCGTCGCGGTGATCTCGGAGTCCGCAAAGGCCATCGGCTCGACCGAGGGCATGGAGCACACGCGACAGACCAGCCCCTACTACGCCGCTTGGATTTCACACGCGCCCGACCTGGCGGCACGCGTAGAAACCGCCATCAACGCCGCAGATCTGGAGACTCTGGGACCATTGGTCGAGCAAAGTTCGCTCTTGATGCACGCATCGATGATGGGGGCGGCGCCAGCCATCATCTACTTCAAAGGCACTAGCCTCGACGTGCTGGCACGCGTACGGCGCTTGCGCGATGAAGGCTGCGCAGCGTTTTGCACGATGGACGCGGGCCCCCACGTCAAGGTGATCTGCGCGCCCGATAACTTGGAGCACGTACGGCGAGCCTTGGCAGAGACACCCGGCGTGCTGCGCACGCTCGATTGCCGATTGGGCCCGGATGCGAGCGTGCGCGTGGAGGAAGTGAAGTGAAAGCGCGCGCTCCGGGCAAAGTGGTGATCTCGGGCGCGTATTCCGTGCTCTGGGGCGCACCGGCGATCGTCTGCGCAGTCGACCGTTTCGCAGAAGCCGACGCCGAGCGCGAAGCCGACCACGTGAGCCTCGAAATGCGCGAGGCCATGTCAGCGCCCTACCCGCACATCGACGCTTCGCAGTTGAGAGCCGAGGGTCGAAAGCTCGGCCTCGGATCGTCGGCGGCGATCCTGGTCGCGGCGTTAGCCTCACGATACGCCTCGGATGCAGCGCTGCAGGCACAGTTGCCCCAGGTCTTCGAGCATGCGCTGTTCGCCCATCGCCGAGCGCAGGGCGGTGGCAGTGGAGTCGACGTCGCGGCAAGTACGTTTGGCGGTTGCTTGGCCGTTCGTTTACCTGAAGCACTGGCTCCCGTCGCAGGCCCCAACGCGATGGGCTACCTGCCCGAGGTACGAAGCTTGACGCTGCCCCGCGTGGAGATCGAAATCTGGGCGAACAGCGAGGCTGCATCGACTTCGGACTTCGTGCGTCGGTTCCGGGCTTGGGCGGTTCAACACCCCGAAGCTTTCACGCCGATAGAGCAGCAGCTCGGCGCGGCCGCGCGCGCAGCGCTGGCGGCAGTCGAGCGCCACGACGCGCGCGCTTTCATTCAGGCACTGCGTGAACAGCACGTCGGATTCGTTCACTTGGGAGACACAGTGGGTTTGCCCATCTGTTTACCCAGCGTGCGCACGCTCGCAACGCTGGCCGAAGCGGAGCAGGCCGCAGTCTTGCCCGCTGGCGCAGGCGGAGGCGACGTCACGCTGTTCGTCGGCCCGGCGCCAGCGAGCGCAGCGCTGCGCCAGCAGGCGCGCGAGCTGGGACTCGAGCCACTGTCGATCGCAGTCGGAGCCCGCGGCGTTCACCTGTCGGCATAATGCCCCAACTCGACCTGGGCCTAGACTAGCGATCGGGTCGTTGGAGGGGGTCAGATCAGCTGCATCGAACGACTGCTCACAAGACGTGCATTGGCCGTCGCGACCGGCGAGCTCGACGCCCAAAGTGCAGGCACGCAAGAACGGTGCGCGCCCCGCGTCCAGCGCAAAGCCAAGCCGTGCGAGGCTGCATCGGAATCTGCCCTGAGCGAGGGCCTGATCCGCCCTCAGCCAGTTTCCGAGTCTGCTAGCCGGTTCGGCGCTTTGGGGCGCCCTTGGGCAATCGGGCCTCGAGTGCACGACCCTGGCCAAGTCGCGTGCGGGCAGGGACCAATTGCCGCTGGCACTGACACATCTGGGGGGAGCGTGTAGACTGGCCGCGTTCCGTTGCTCGTTTGCTTGCACCATGACTCAACTGTCGCGCATCCCCGGGTTCTACAAGTTGTCGATCGCCGAACGCCACGCTGAGCTCAGCCGGCGCACCCACGTTCCCGAGGAGCGCATTCTCGAGGCCACCAGCGGCGGCATCGACGTCGCGATCGCCGACAAGGTCGTCGAGAACGTGCTCGGTGTTTACGGGCTACCCTTTGGCGTCGCGCTCAACGTCGCGATCAATGGCAAGGATCGTTTGGCGCCAATGGTCGTCGAAGAGCCGAGCGTGATCGCCGCAGCATCCAATGCCGCGCGCATGGTTCGAGCGGGGGGTGGCTTTCAAGCGGAAACCCTGGGCCAGCTGATGATCGGGCAAATCGAGTTGTGGGACGTGCCCAATCTCGCGCGCGCGCGTGAGGCGATCGAACGCGCAAAGGGCGACTTGCTCGGGATTGGGGCGAGCACCGTGCCGAACATGGTGCGGCGCGGTGGCGGGCCGGTTGATTTGGTGGTCAGGGTGCTGAGCGACAGCGTGCTCGTGGTCCACGTCCACGTGGATTGCAAAGACGCGATGGGTGCTAACCTGGTGAACACCATCGCGGAAACGATGGGTCCAGAAGTGGCGCGCTTGGCCCAAGCGAAACTCGGCCTGCGCATCTTGAGCAATCTGTGCGATCAGCGACGTGTGCGGGTTCGAGCGCGCGTCCCCTGCAGCGAGCTCGTGATGAGCAGCACCAAACAGGCGTCGTGGGCACCGTCAGTGCCGCGCGACGACGGCACCGCCGTCGCGGACGCAATCGAGCGCGCTTCGCGTTTCGCAGAGTTGGATCCGTATCGCGCGGCGACGCACAACAAGGGCATCATGAACGGCATCGATTCGGTCGTGATCGCAACCGGCAACGATTACCGCGCCGTGGAAGCGGGTGCTCACGCTTACGCCGCGAAGGACGGGAAGTACGGCCCGCTAGCGACCTGGCGGCGCGCCGGCTCGGAACTTTTGGGCGAACTCGAACTGCCGCTCGCGCTGGGCATCGTCGGTGGCACCCTGCGTGTTCACCCGACGGCTCGCTTGGCGATAGAACTATCGCAGGTCGAATCCGCTGCGGAGCTCGCCGAGCTCGCCGCGGCTGTTGGCTTGGCCTCGAACTTGGCAGCATTGCGCGCATTGGCCACGGAGGGCATCCAACGCGGGCACATGTCGTTGCACGCGCGCAGCGTGGCCACGCTCGCGGGCGCGGTTGGAGCCGAGGTTGAACGCATCGCCGCCGAGCTCAGTGCCAGCGCCAACATCAACTTGGATCACGCATGCGCCCTGTTGGCCAAGCTGCGCAGCGAGTAAACCTCCGGCGCGCCCAGCGGCCGTCGCCAATCGCCGTGCTGCGCTGCAAGGCACTGGCAGCGGTCGCAGCCATGCTGTCCTCTTGTGGCGGCTATTCGAGCACGCCGCGGCAAGTCGCGGGGGTCCCGATCGACGATCGACCGATCGCCGCAGCGGCGTACGCCTACTACCTCGATGGCGCCGAGCTGGAGGCGGGCGGCAAATGGGAGGCCGCGCTTGGGTCTTTTCGACAAGCTCAACGCTACGATGGTTCCAGCGTCGACGTTCAGACGCGCATCGCGGCGCTGACTTGTCGCTTGACGCCCGAAGACGCCGAGGACGAGTTCGAAGCCGCGTCCGATCTGGACGAGACCTTCGAACCGCTGTGGCGTGAATGGGCCGAGTGTGAGCTGCGACACGGCAAATTGACACGCGCCCTGAGGCTCGCGAAGTTAGCGGTAACCCACAGCCCCGAGACGTTGGAAGCGACGCTGGTGTTGTCGCGCGTGCACGAGGCACGCCGCGAACCGACGTTGGCTTTGCGCCCCCTGATCGCGTACGTGCTGCGTTACCCGAGCGAGCTCCGCGCTTGGCGCGCTTTGTTCGCCTGCGCAGACCGCCAGCACGACGCGGTTTGGAAGCAACGTGCAGCAGATGAACTGAGCCTCCACGCGAGAAATCCCAACGCCGGACAAGGCGCGGCCGAACAGCGCGTGGTGGACGCCCTGCTCGACCGCGGTTTGTCCGTTGCACGCGACATCGCAATCGAGGAGAACGTCTCGGATACCGAGCTCGCTTGGCTGGCGCTCGAAAACGATCGTCCGTCGGAAGCGATTCAACAAGCGACGCTGGTATTGCGCGCCGATCCCGCACGCGTCGACGCTGCGATTACGTTGCTCGTCGCGGGCCATCGAACTGGCAACCGAGACGTATTGACGTACGCACTCGCGGCACTGCGCAAGATGGATGACCTAGAACTGTCACCCAGAGCAGCGCACGCCTTTGGCCAGTTACTCGAACGCACGGTGAGTGAACAAGCGGGCGCGAGTTTCTCGGCGCTCTGGCGCAGCGAGCATGGGGAACTGCCCCCTGAAAACGTCGCGCCCGAACCCGCAGCGCCACAAAAACCCGCGTCTCCAAGCGCCCCCCCAGAGCCCAGCAACGAAGCGCTGTTGCTCGAACGATAGAGCACGGCTCGAACGCAAATCCGCTCGAGCAAGTCGCGCTCGCTCAGTTGTTCGACCCAGCAGGCGGAGGCGGCGGACTCTGATTCGCGGTCGAAGCACTGCGCGCCGCTTGCACGAGACTGGTCGCGAGCTCGTGCGCTTTGGCCAGCCGCTCTGCTTGCTCCTTGGCATCGACCGGCTTCACTTGCGCGCGCTGCGCGGCCATCAGCTCCGCATACTTCTTTGCGTCGAAGGAGAGCTCCAATACGCCGACGTCGACCTTGCCGTCTTTGGTGATCGTCACGTCTCGTTCGACGGTAGCGCCGTTGGCTGGCAAGAGCGCGTTCAGCTTGACGGTTCCCACCGGAATGCCTGTTATCTCGAAGCGACCATCGAGACCCGTGACGGCGAAGGTCGGATAAGGCAAGACGTAGACGTCCGCGAAAGCAAACTGATGCGAGCGATCGATCAGGCGATGCAGGCCAACTTGCTGCGGATGCAGATCGATCGGATCACCGCCAGGAACCGCGACCAGCAGCGCCGCGCTGCGTTGACCCAACAGATCAGGCGCTCCCGCTTCGCCGCCAACGTTGGCGACACGCAAGGTCTGACCGAACATCAACGCGATCGTACGAGTCGAGAAACCGCAATCCTTCATTTCGACGCGGATCGGCGCCGACGGCGGGGGCAAGTAGGCGTCGTAGCGAGTCACCGCGACCAGCGCGTCTGCCAAAGTGCGACCTGGCCCTTCGCGAAATGCCGAGGCGTACAGGGCGCGAGCCCCGTCGCAGCGACCTTCGGGGATGCTGAAGCCCTGCAGATCGAGCGGGGTCGGTGCATCGCCCGTCATCTTCACGACCCCTACGACGCTGCCGGTGGCCCCGGTATACGGGGGGCGATTGCTCGGGTTGGTGATACGCGCGATCGCCTCTTCGGTGACCACCGGGTTCAAGCGCTGAACCTCTGCGACCGCGGTCGACGAGGGCGCCGCCGAAACGCTCGCCTGCCCGACGCTAGCGCCAGCCGTCGGCGCGGATCCCGACTGATGTTTCTGGCCGTTGCAGCTTGCGAGCCCGAACGACACAAAGGCCAACAGGGCGAGTCTCGAAACCTTCGTCATCGACGCGCACTGTAGTGCTCGGAACCAGGGATTCTAGGGAATTGCTGAAGCGCGCTCACAAACGCTACGGCGCAGGCGAAGCGCACGGCCTCAACCCAACGGGGCACGTTCGGGATTGGCGAATCGATGCTCGTAAAGTACACCGGGCCGGCGCCGCCCCTTTCGCGACATTGAAACCCAGAGGTTCGCACGTTGCTCCGATCCCCAACGCTCACTGTAGTTGCAATTGCGACCTTGTGCGCTTGTCAGCGCAACACGTCCACCGATGCAACCTCTCTCGGAGCGCCGCAAGCGAGCGTCGCGGGACTCACTGCGCGCACGTATCGACTCGGTGAAACCGCGACGACACCCTTCTACCGACTGACGATTCGGCGCGTCACGACCTGCACTGTCGACCCGCCTTTCAAGCCTGCGGAAGGGGTAAAACGCATTGGCATCGACGTCACGATTGAAGGCGTGAGCGACTCCGAGGTTCCAGTAAATCCGTTCTATGCGCTGGTCGCCGACCGTGGTGGCCAGCGTTACGAGGCGACGCTCGCTGGCTGCAAGCCGGTCCTCGCCGCGACCCGCGTCGCTCGTGGCCAAACCGAGAGCGGCTGGATCAGCTTCGATGTTCCCGCCGAAATCGAAGGAGCCGAAGTGAGCTACGCCCCCGCGGTCCTCGGAGCAGGCAAGCCCGAAGTCGTATTCGCGCTCGAACCGTAAATCACGCGCCACGCTGTTGTGCTTTCGCGGGTGTGCAGCTACCCTCCCGAGCTCACCAACCGAGCGAGGAACCTGAGTGTTTTGCCCTAACTGTGGTGCCCCCAATCCCGAGACAGCAGTCACCTGCGAAAAGTGCGGCTTCAACGTCAAAGGAGCCGTAGCCCAGAAGTTCAAGGGCACGATGCTCATGATGAACCAGGGCGCTCCGCCGGGTGTCACTCCCCCAATGCCGGTCGGCGCTCCCAAACCCGCCCCGGCAACGGATCCAGCTTTGGCCAATCCAGCTTTGGCCAACAGTAAACTCAAGGGCACTATGATCGGCGTCGCGCCGCCTTCGGCAGGCGCCGTTGCCCCTCCGGGTGGCGCTCCTCCCGCGGGCGTTAATCCACCGGGAGCCCCTCGTCCTGGTGGGCCAGAGGTTAATCTCGGCGCCACGATGGCCGCGGGCGCGGGTCAATTCGGCTACGGATTCCCGGGTTCACCCGGCGCTGGCGCACCGCAGGCAGGGTTTCCCGGCGCACCAGCAGGGGCACCACCGGCTGGCCCCGCGAACACGACGCTCGGCGTCGCACCACCGCCCCCTACCGGCACCCCTCACGGCCTCGCGCCCACGATCGTCGATCCAGGCGTGACGATGGCCGCCGCGGGCTCCCCCATGCATCCCGGCCTGCCTCAGGGTGGGTTCCCTCCCCCAGGGATGCCGGGCGTTAGCCCACAGGCTGCACCGCCCGGATTTCCTGCTCAGGGGATGCCACCGGGTATGCCTCCGCAGGGTATGCCTCCGCAGGGTATGGGCGCGCCGGGCTATGCGCAGGCCGCACAACCCGACATGATGCAAGCACCGCAGATTGGCGGTGCCCAGCTAGCAGGTCCTCCGGGTTATCACCAACCCGGGATGCCGGCGGGCGCAGCGCCCTACGTACCCGTTGCGGCCGCCACTGCGCCTGGACAGTTCGCCGCGGACTCCGTTCTCAATCGGTCGCCCTTCGGCGTGTTCGTCCTGTTGATGGTGACGTGCGGCTTCTACGCCTTCTGGTGGTACGCAGGCGTGGCAAAAGAACTTCGGGCCCGCGGTGCAGAAGTGCCGCCGGTTTGGCACATCTTCATCCCAATCCTTGGGCTCATCTGGCTTTGGAAGTTCTGCAAAGGCATCGATACCGTCAGCCGCGGCCGCATGGGCGCAGCTCTCAATCTGGTGATGATCCTGTTCCTCGGCGGCATCGGCATGGCCGTGCTGCAGAGCGGCTTGCGCAAGCTCTGAGCCGCATTCGCGGAGCTCGGATGGGGGAAGCGCAATGGGATCGCGAGCGCGACGTTGGTCAATCGTCGCGCTCGGCGCCATTTTGTGCGGCCTGGTCGTCGCGTCAGACGTTTACTTGTGCCCCTTCGCGGCGGTCACGGGCTTACCGTGCCCGGGCTGCGGGCTGACCCGCGCGACGCTCGCGCTCGTCCACGGCGATCTCACGGCTGCGCTGCGTCTGCATCCACTGAGCCCAATCATCGCGCCCCTGGGCGCGTTCTTGGGCCTCGAAGCCGTGTGGAGTTACTTGCAACAAAAGCCGCCGACTTGGTCAGCGGCATTGTTGCGTCGTCTGCGCATCCGCGCTGACTGGTTGTGGGGCGCGTTGGCGCTGGTGCTGATCGGCGTCTGGGGCATACGCTTCACGGGCGCGCTGGGCGGTCCCGTCAGCGTCGTCAGCGCCTGGCGCTAGCGAGCGCAACGAAGCTAGACGTTGAATCGGAAGTGGATCACGTCGCCGTCCTTGACGACGTATTCCTTGCCCTCGATCTTGAGTTTGCCCGCTTCCTTGCACTTGGACTCACTGCCGTACTTGAGCAGATCTTCCCACCAGATGACTTCGGCTTTGATGAAGCCGCGCTGAAAGTCGCTGTGGATCACGCCCGCGGCCTCGGGCGCGGTGGCGCCGCGTGGGATCGTCCAGGCGCGCACCTCTTTCTCACCGGCGGTGAGGTACGTGTCCAAGCCCAACAGCTCATAGCCCGTGCGAATCACCGCGTGTAAACCTGGCTCCGCCAAGCCCGCGCTCTCGAGAAACGCAGGGCGATCCGCCGGATCGAGTTCGGCGATTTGCGCCTCCAGCGCCGCACAGATTGGAACCACCTTGGCGCCTTCGCTATCTGCGAGCTTCTTCAGGGCCACGTAGTGGGGGTTCTTGTCGAGCGCAGACAACGATTCTTCGGCGACGTTGGCGACGTAGAACGTCGGCTTGGCCGTGAGCAACTGCATGTC
This sequence comes from Polyangiaceae bacterium, assembly GCA_036263015.1. GTDB lineage: Bacteria > Myxococcota_A > Polyangia > Polyangiales > Polyangiaceae > SZUA-265. The sequence goes on from DATAHU010000275.1 coordinate 41,627, forward strand.
GTGATAGACCTTCAGCTCCGTGTCGCCTTCGACGCCGAAGGTGCGCGCGGGCTTACCGTCGCCCAGGTGCTGCAGCAGGCGCTCGCACAGAGTGATCGCCGCCTTTTCTACCGGGTCGCCGCCTTTGCTCTGCTTGCGCGCGCGATCGAGTCGTTTCGTCACGGAGTCGAGATCTTTGAGGCACAACTCCGTGTTGATCGTGTCGACGTCGGAAAGCGGGTTAACGCGTCCCTCGACGTGAGTGATGTTGTCGTCCTCGAAGCAGCGCACGACGTGAGCGATGGCGTCGGTCTCACGGATGTTGGCCAGGAACTGATTGCCGAGGCCCTCTCCCTTCGACGCGCCGCGCACGAGCCCCGCGATGTCGACGAAGCGAATGCTCGCCGGGATCTTCGACTGAGGCTTGTAGAGCTCGGCGAGCCGCTCGAGCCTGGGATCGGGTACCGGCACGATGCCGACGTTGGGCTCGACCGTACAAAACGGGAAGTTTTGTGCTTCGGCCTTGGCAGAAGACAACGCGTTGAAGAGCGTGCTTTTGCCTACGTTTGGAAGGCCGACGATACCGCAAGAGAATCCCATAGCGACGCCTCTCTACCCCAAGAGCAGGTCTCAAAACCAGATCCGATGGACCAATACAAAGCGAGCGCCGCGATCACAGCGCTGCCCACGCTTGGGGGTGTCCCAAGTTTCTTTCGTGACGAGAGCCAGGAGACGCGAGCGAAAAGCGCGCCTGAGGAGCGAGCACCGCAGGCGTTTTTCCCGATTGCGGCGCTTGGGCCCCGAACGCCATACGGCGCGCTTGGCCCTTGGCAGCCCAGCGACGTCAGACGCTGGGTGCGACGACCGGCGCGGCCTTCGATGGCCCAGGCCGACGAATCACGGTTGGGCGGCGATACTTCTCTTCGGTATCGACACCGACCATGCACAGCACGCGGTTGCCGGATTTGAGTCGCAACTCGTACTCTCCACCGCCGTAACTTTGACGCAACCACTCTGGTGTCGGGCACAAACCAGTGCGTCCCGCTTCCCTCCAGACTTTGCCTTGCATCTTCTTGAGGATGATCACCGTGGAACCCAACGGAAGCCGGACCTGCTGCATCGTAATGCTCATTTTCGATCGAAAAACGCGACTAGCACGAAGCGCCGTTGATGCTGCCCCAAGTCGAAAAGCAACTGGGAGCAAGCAGAGAGCGCTCGCGGAGTGCTAAGCGCACTCCTCCCACAGCCGAGACTTAGGGTCAAGTGTAACGCCGTCGTTCACACCAACACGCACCACCAAAACGGCACGAGTAAACGCAAAGGTTCCCTGGTGGGTCACTCTCGAGTCTTGCGGAACACCAACTTTGGAAAGTCCTTCGCGGTGCGCTCGAGGTGCCAAGTATTGCGCGCGAGAAACACGGGATGCCCGGTGTGATCGTCGGCCATGCTGGCGCCGTTCGTCGCTTCGAAGCGCTTCAGCTCCTGCTGATCTTCGGTGTCTATCCAACGCGCAGTCTGCAGCTCGGTCCCCTCGAAGCGCACGTCGACGTTGTATTCGGTACGGATGCGATCTGCGAGAACATCGAATTGCAGCGAGCCCACGACGCCGACCAGCCAAGTCGAGCCGAGTCGCGCTTTGAAGCAACTGGCCGCGCCCTCTTCGGCGAGCTGAATCAACGCCCTTTCCAAGTGCTTGGCGCGCATCGGGTCGATCGTACGCACGGACTGGATCAGTTCGGGCGCGAAGCTTGGAATGCCGGTGAAGTGCAGCTCTTCACCCTCGGTGAGCGTGTCGCCCACGCGCAACTTGCCGTGATTGGGCAACCCGATGATGTCGCCCGCCCAGGCTTCCTCGGCGAGTTCGCGATCCTGAGCCAAGAACAACAACGGATTGTGGACGCGCAATTGCGCCCCGCTCGGGACGTGCAACAAACGGTGTCCGCGTTCGAAATGGCCCGAGATCAAGCGCACGAACGCGATGCGATCGCGATGTTTCGGGTCCATGTTCGCTTGGATCTTGAAGACGAAGCCCGTGACGGCGCGTTCGTCGGGAGTCACGGTCCGTTCGCGCGCCGCGCGTGAACGGGGACAGGGCGCCAGCTCCGCCAGCCCCGAGATCAACTCGGCCACACCGAAGTTGTTCAGAGCGCTGCCGAAGAAGACCGGCGTCATGTGACCTTCGAGGTACGACTGCAACTTGAAGGGGGGGCAAAGCCCCCGCACCATCTCGACCTCTTCGCGCAGCGTTTGCAGCGCATTGGCGGGCAACAGCGCGTCGAGCTTGGGGTCGTCGAGGCCCTCGCAAGCGATGCCCTCGGTGCGAACCTCCTTGTCCTTCTTGTCGAGCAGGAGCAAGCGGTCCTTGAACAGATCGTAACAGCCGAGAAAGCTCGGCCCGCTGCCGATGGGCCAACTGGCAGGAGTGACGTCGAGCGCGAGCTTCTGCTCAATCTCGTCCAACAGCTCGAAACAGTCGCGCGCCTCGCGGTCGAGCTTGTTGATGAAGGTGATCACCGGCATGTCGCGCAGGCGGCAGACTTCGAACAACTTCAAGGTCTGGGGCTCGATGCCTTTGGCGGCGTCGAGCACCATCACCGCCGAATCGACCGCCGTCAGCGTGCGGTAGGTGTCCTCGCTGAAGTCCTCGTGGCCTGGCGTATCGAGCAGGTTGAACGTACACCCGCCCCACTCATAGGTCATCGCCGAGGCGGTCACGCTGATGCCGCGCTCTTGCTCTACCTTCATCCAGTCCGAGCGCGCGCGCCGACGTTCACCTCGCGCCTTGACGGCTCCCGCCATTTGAATCGCGCCTCCGAAGAGCAAGAGCTTCTCGGTCAGCGTGGTCTTCCCGGCGTCGGGATGAGAAATGATCGCAAAAGTGCGCCGCTTGGCGATGGACTTGTCCAAAGTGCGGCTTCCTTACGGCCTCACACCCGAGCCGGCAATGGGTTTCGGGTCAGGTCGCCCTGATTCAGAGCTATTTCAGTTGGACCAGCATCGTCTCGCGCGAAACGAAGGCACCTTCCCACATCGCGCGCGCGTCCTGCTCGAGCTGCTCCATGAACGGATCTTCGTGGTCCGGATCATGGTGGAAGATCGCTAGTTGCTTGACGTTGGCAGCGCGGCACAGACGCACACCCTCTTGCCACGTCGAATGGCCCCAGGAGACCTTGGCGGGGAATTCCTGGTCCGTATAGGTGCTGTCGTAGATCACCAAATCAGCGCCCTCGATCAAACCGAGCACGCTCTGATCTGGAGCGCCGATCACGTGCTCCGTGTCGGTGACGTAGCAGAAGGCTTTGCCTTGGTATTCGATGCGGTAACCCGTCGCACCACTCGGATGGTTGAGCAACGCCGTTCGAACGCTGATGTCTGGACCGATGTTGAACGACTCACCCGCCCTAAAATCCTCGAACTCGAGTTGCCCGGCCATCGCCTCGAGCGGCACCGGAAACGTCGGCTGCGCCATTTGCCCCGCAAAGACCGCCTTGACGCCGCCGTTGTCGCTCAAATGCCCCGCCATGATCTTGAAGTGGCGCTTGGCCTGGAAAGCCGGACCAAAAAAGGGAAATCCGTTGATGTGGTCCCAGTGAGTGTGGGTGAGCAACAAGTGCGCTGAACGCACGTCTTCGGCCAAGAGCGCCTGTCCAAGACCGCGAATGCCGGTGCCCGCGTCCAGAACGATGTGCTGCGAGCCCGCCATCACTTGCAGACAGCTGGTGTTGCCTCCGAAGCCGACGTGGCGTGGAGATGGACACGCAATGCTGCCCCGGACTCCCCAAAACTTGATCGCGAATCCCATGCAGAAGACTTCTTGGAGGTTCGTCAGCCAAACGACCGACGCCCAGTAAAGCTACGCGAAGAATCGCCCCGTGTGCAACCTTTCAGTCGGTTGGGCCGTCCTGCGCATGCGCGCCGAACCGCGCCTAACGCCCTACACCTCCAACTGACTTGCGCTTAGAGCTCAAGGCTGTTGAGACCCCTGACGAGTCACGGCACAATGCGAAACCCCAAAAAGGAGACGCAGTGGGCGAAAACAACCAGGAATGGTCCTGGGTTGGAGAGGACGGAACGGAGCACGAAGTCGATGAGGGTGAACTCACGTTCTCTCTTTCGTCCGAGGATCTTCCCGCCCACATCCTGGTCATCAAGCGCGGCTGGGGTGAATGGCTGCCTGCCATGCAGGTGGCTGAGCTGCAATGGGCGTTGCCTGCTGGGCGTTCGGATAACCCGCGCAAGCCGTCCGCCGGACGCAAGCCGAAGCCGCCACTCGATCGCTATGCGAGCCTGAAACAGCGGGCTCTCGACATCGCGCGCGGGGTTATCGATCCCGCATCCGAGTCGTCGCTGGCGATGCCCGTCGTGCAACTCGCACCTCGGTCTTCACCTGCTCCCGCCCGCGGCGCTTCACAGAGCTATCGTCCGTTGTCGCTGTCCGACGCGGAAGAGCCGACCTTGCAGATCGATGCAGACTCGCTCAACGCGGCACTCGAGTACGGCAACATCTTGCGCGCGATCCCCCCGGTGGCGGCGCCGCGCAGTGCCCCGAGCAGCGAAATTCCAGAGTCGGTTCCGACACGCATGCAGTCGAGACCCGAGAATCTGCCGCCACCCGCGCCGGAAGCCCCTTGGCCCGCCAAGGAGCCCAGTGCACCGCGCGTACCTGCTACAGGTTCACAGCCGTTCGCCGCGCCGCGCCCCGCGAGCGCGTTTCCGCCTGCGGTTTCCAACGTGCCTCGGCCGGGCTCGTCGCCCGAGCTGCGCCCTCTGTCGGCAGCGCCGCCAGGCGTCACGGCAACGGGCTCGTATCCGGCCTATCGAGCGCCCAGCGCAACGCCACCGGGTTCGCTCGGCCCGCCCTCGCCCTTGGGGCGCGAGAGCCAATCGGGCGCGAGTTCACCGAGCTTTGCGCCCGTTGCTCCAACCAAAGAACACACCAGCGGCAAGTGGCTGTGGCTGGTGATCGCCGCCGGCTTGGTCTCCGCTGCAGCGATTGCGCTGTGGCTGCGCAGTCATCGCGTGGAGCCCGAGATCACCGCGCCGATTCAAACGCAGGTGATCGCCCCACCCCCGCCCCCTGCAGAAGCGAGCTGCAAGAACGCGGTTAGCCCATTGCCGGTAGCCGGCTGGATTTATCCCAATGTGCGACCGATCTTGGCGCGCGCACCCGGCGCCAACAGCTTGCTCGTGGGTTACGCGCAAACGACGCGCATGGCCTCGGGGTTGATCGTGGACACGGTCAGCTTGAACTCGCAGAAGCCCTATCAGTCGCAGGGTAACAGCCCGCTATTGAGCGTGGCCCCTGTGACCCAAGCGCTCGGCCAGCAGGCGAGCTTCTTGGAGAGCCGCGCGGCGTCGACGTTGCAGAGCGCGGTATTCGTATCCGCGAAACGCCCTTTCGCGCTGGGCTCGACGCACGACGGACTGGCGATTCGCCGCGAAGGCGAGTTGCAGGACACCGTGGTTTGGAAGCCGCAGTGGGATACCTTCAGCGTGCCCCTGGTAACCCGCCTCGATGAACACACCAATGCCGTCGTATTGAGGGGTGGGGGTGAACGCGGTAGCATTCTGGTCGGCAAGATCGACGACGATGCTCGGCCGCTGGGCGAGCTGCAAGAGCTGGTCGTCGATGCCCCAAGACTCGGCACGCCTTCGCTCGGCATCACCTCGCGTCGCGTGCTCGTGGCGGTCGACGCCGCAGCCCGCGATGGCACCCGCAAGCTGTATCTGGCCTCGGCGGAAGCGCCGCGCGTGCCCGTCCTGGCGGAAGCCTTGCCCATCACTGACGACAATCCGACCTATCCCGGCGCGGTGGCGCTGCGCGACGGCAGCGTGCTCGTGACGTACACGCGCGGCCAAGTCGGCAGTCAGAGCGTCGCAGCCCGACTGTTTGGACCCAAGCGCCAACCGCTGGGTGGCACGATCGAGATTTCACCCAAGGACAAGGACGCGTTCAACGCCGAGTTGGCGCTGGACGGCGATCGGGTCGTGATCTTGTTCGTCGTGCGCCAAGGCAACAACAGCGAACTGTGGGCAACGTCCTTGAACTGCATCGCGGGCGAGAAATAGCCGCGTCGGCAGCCCGTCAGAGAATTGGCTGTCCTTGGTACTTGGCGGCGTTGGGATAACGTTTCACGAGGCCTTCGACTCGCGCCACGAAGCCTTGAACCTGTTCTCGCGCCGAGCCGGTGAACTCGAGCGGGTTGTCGAGCAGCGCGTGCAACTCTTGCTGGCCAAGCGGAACTCGCGAATCGGCGGCAAGGCGCTCGACCAGGTCGTTCTTGTGGATGCCTTTGGCTCGCATGTCGAGCGCGACGGCGACGGCGTGCTCTTTGATGACTTTGTGCGCTTGCTCGCGTCCCATCCCCGCGCGCACGCACGCCATCAGCACCTTGGTCGTGGCGAGGAATGGCAGATAGCGCTGCAGTTCGGTCTCGATCACTGCGGGGTACGCCCCGAACTCGTCGAGCACGGCGTAGAAGGTCTGAAACAGGCCGTCGAGCGCGAAGAACGCGTCGGGCAGCGCGACGCGACGCACCACCGAGCAACTGACGTCGCCCTCGTTCCATTGGTCCCCCGTCAGGGCCGTCACCATCGCCAAGTGCCCGGCTAGAATCGCAAGGAATCCGTTGATGCGCTCGCAGGAGCGCGAGTTCATCTTGTGCGGCATCGCCGACGAGCCGACTTGGCCCTCCTTGAAGCCCTCCGTGACGAGTTCTTGCCCCGCCATCAGTCGCACCGTCTTGGCGAGATTGCCGGGGCCCGAGCCCAACTGCAGCAAACAGCTCACGACGTCGAAATCGAGTGACCGAGGGTAAACCTGGCCCACGTTGTCGAGCGTGCGCGAAAACCCGAGGTGCGCCGCGACCACGCGCTCGAGCTCCGCCAACTTGCTCGGATCCGAAAGCAAGTCGAGCTGATCTTGCTGCGTACCCACAGGTCCCTTGAGACCCCGCAGCGGATAGCGCTCGAGCAGGTTCTCGAGGCGCTCGTAAGCGCACCACAACTCCTCGCCCGCATTGGCAAAGCGCTTACCGAGCGTGGTGGCCTGTGCGGGCACGTTGTGGCTGCGCCCCGTGAGCACCAAGCTCTGGTAGTTGCTCGCGTGCTGCGCCAACTTGGCGAGCGCCGCCACGACGCGCTCGCGAATCAGCACGAGTGAAGAGCGCTGCTGCATCTGCTCGACGTTTTCAGTCAAGTCACGCGACGTCATGCCCTTGTGAACCTGTTCGTGGCCCGCCAGCGCGCAGAACTCTTCGATGCGCGCTTTGACATCGTGGCGCGTCACACGCTCGCGTTCGCGAATGCTGTTTAAGTCCACGCGCGAGATCACGGCGCGATACGCTGCGACTGCTCCTGCAGGCACGCTCACGCCCAAGCGCGCTTGTGCCTCGAGCACGGCCACCCACAATTCACGTTCGAAGATGATCTTCTGCGTGGGTGACCAAAGCGCGATCATCTCCGGGCTGGCATAACGCTCAGCGAGGACGTTGGGGACACTGGCAGGGGCTGACTGATCCATGACTCGGGCTTCTTAGAGCAAGCTCAAACCCTACGCAATCGGGCCGTTCACCTGGGCAGAGTTCGCCGCCCAGCTTGGGTGAGGCGCTCGCCTTTCCGCACGTTGGGTGAGGTGTGCTCGCTTTGCGCGTCAGTTTCATTGGAGCGGGCCACGTTCGGGCCAGCTATTAGACTTGGCCTTCGTCGCCTTCCAGCACGAAATCCAAGTTCTCCTCATCGCACAGCTGTGTCAGGGCGGAACGCAGCGACGCTAGGCCCAAATCCGAAGGCACCTGGAGCTTGGCTTGCAGCTGAAACCAAGGTGTGCCGCTCAACGGAGCATAGGACAAGCGAGAATCCAGCGCGGCCACGTTGACTTTGCGCTGCGCCAGCAGCGCCGAAACTTGCGCCACGATACCAGGCCGATCGACACCGCTAACTCGCAGCCGGTAGGGCAAGTAGTCCGACGCTCGCGTGCGTGCTTGCGTTGGGCGTAGCCGCATCTCTAGCCCCAACTCTTTGGCCACGCTCTCGGCTTTGGCCTCGATCTCCGAGATCGCTTTTTCGGAGCCGCTGAGCAACAGTATCAACGCGAACTCGCCCCCCAAGATGGCCATGCGGCTGTCTTCCAAGTTGGCACCCGACACGTGGATCAGGCCGGAGACACGCTCCACCAAACCCGGTCGGTCGACACCTACGGCGCTCAGAACCCGGTACTGCTTTTCGGACATGAACGGGACTCTATTTCAGCTCACGGGACCCTGCAATTCAGCAACGCCGTTGGCTGACTGAAGGCGCTACCCAGCGCGCATTTCGGCGTGTAGTCTCCCCCGCCATGCATCGGACGAACCCCCTCGCACGCCTCTCGCACTTCGCCCGCGTACGGCTCTACGCCGCCTCAGTCGCGGTCAGCGGGCTCTTTTGCCTCGTGGGTTGCAGCCATCGTGACACCACGCCGACCATTGCCACCAGTGCGGACCGTCCCATGCCGAGGCCGACGTTGCCGGGTGATGCTCCAGCACCAGTAGTCAGTGCGGTAGTGAGTGCGGCGCCGCCCGATTTGCCGCCGGGCTACCGCACCTCGGACGAGACGAATTCGATCGACGTATTTCGTTTGGCGGCACCGTCGACGGTGTTCGTGACGCAGAGCCGCATCGTCGTCGATTACTTTGCGGGAACCACGAGTGAAGTGCCCGCTGGCTCGGGCTCGGGGTTCATCTGGGACACGAAAGGCCACGTCGTCACGAATTTCCACGTGATCCGCGGCGCCCAAGCGCTCAGCGTTACCTTGCAGGATCATCGCACGTTCGAGGCCGACGTCGTAGGCGCCGAGCCGCGCAAGGACATCGCGGTATTGCAAATCAAAGGTGCACCCGCGGAAGGCCTGGTGCCGATCCGGGTCTACGATCACAACGTCAATCTCGAAGTCGGCCAAAAGACTTTGGCCATCGGCAACCCGTTCGGGCTCGATCAAACGTTGACCACTGGTGTGATCAGCGCGCTGGGCCGCCAAGTGGACGGGATTGGCGGCGTCACGATTCGCGACATGGTCCAGACCGATGCTGCCATCAATCCCGGCAACTCGGGTGGTCCATTGCTCGATTCATCGGCGCGTCTGATTGGTATGAACACCATGATCTTCAGCCGCAGCGGGTCGTCAGCGGGCATTGGCTTCGCCGTTCCCGTCTCTTCCATCCGCCGCGTGGTGCCGCAAATCATCGAGTTCGGCAAAGCCAAGCAGGTGGGGCTCGGCGTTCAGATCGATCCCTCACAGCGCTTGGAGCAACGCGCTGGTATCAAGGGCGTCATCGTTCTCTCACTCGTCCCGGGCGGACCTGCAGAGAAAGCAGGCTTGCAGGGTATCACCAAGACCGCGCGCGGCCTGTCGTTGGGTGATGTCATCGTCGGTGTCAACGACGCGGCAGTCACCGACTACGACGATCTGTACAACACACTCGACCGCTTCAACGCGGGTGACCAAGTCAAGATCTGGGTCTTGCGTAACGAACAACGCGTGAGCGCCGACATCACGCTCGTAGACATCCCCTGAGACGCAAAACCGTTCAGGCCGGAATCGAAAGACAGGTCTGCAGATCGGAGAGCCACTCGCGCAGGGCGGCGTGGCGCTCCGTGCGCGAGAACACCGGCACCGCCTCGAGCAAGCGCGACCGCTCCAAGGCGGCGAGCGCGAGTTCCGGCGTGTGTGTGATTAACACTGACGGCGCGAGGAGCCCGAGCTCACGCAACTGCTCGAGCGCACGTACGCCGTTTTCACCGCGACCCAGCTCGAAGTCCACGATCACCGCCAATGGGTCGCCGCCGCGACACACGTCGAGCACTTGCCCAACCGACGTACACACGCTGGCATGTAGAGCGGTTGCATGACGTAGCCAACGCGCATCGCCCAGCAAAGTGGTTCGATCGAAGCCGAGCCAGAGCACGCGTTCGAACGCTTCACGCCCCGCAACCGGGGTCGCTCCGGGTCGCCTGGGGCTGGGAACCAACGTCGAGTGAGGAGGAGGCTCCGAGTTCATTTCACTCTCCAGACACCGCACGCGAAGTCTCCATGGGCCAACTCGACGCCCAATGCGCGCCAAACTGACTCGCTCGGTTGGAACTGCGCGAAACGCTCGCTTCCATTGCTCGGGACCGTTGCCGAAGGCCTTCAAGTTACCCGATGGCCTTTGTGAACGCTTGCACAGAGCGTGTCAAGCATTCAGCGTTCATCTGTCACGCGCCACATCACCTTACACGGTGTGCGCCACGCCGCTGTCAGAGAAATCTCAATGGTTTCGGGTAGCGGAGATGGGTTGGTGCGAGTCGGCAGGATGCATCCCACATCGACGGACTAGTGGTTGTACTCATCCGCTGAGCAGTACCCAGTCGCCTTCGGTCGCCGAATGCGAGAGCTCTCGGCCTGCCTCACGGAACGCCACACACACGCTCTCGCGCTGTTCCTCGAGGATCCCGGTCAAGGCGATCCGCCCCGTACTGACTCTGCAGATATCGCGTGCTAGCTGAGCCAGAGTAACGGCGTCGATGTTTGCGACCACGACGTCGAACGTCGATCTCACGTCGCCGAGTGGCGTCGTCGCGAAGGAACAGATTTGGGACACATCGTTCAAGAGTGCGTTCGCTTGCGCCGCGTCTACGCTTGCCGCGTCGATGTCGATGCCGTGGGCTTGCGCCGCGCGGAGGCGCGCGGCGACCAAACACAGCACTCCGGTGCCCGTGCCGACATCGAGCAGCGTCTTTGCTGCACAGTGTTCAGCCAACCATGCAGCGGCCATCCGCGTCGTGGCATGATCACCGTAACCAAATGCCAGTGCAGGTTTCAGGTAAATAGCCCCCTGTTCGATTGTGTCAGCCTCTGGTTCACGCGGAACGAGTTTGACGCCGGGCGTCAGCTGCACGGGTTCGAGAGCAGCGATCCACGCTGTCTGCCAGTCGTCGTTCAACTCTTCGACCCAGACGTCGGTCGCCAAGTGTTGCTCGGCGCTGGCGCTTCGCAGCTGCTCGAGTCGTTCATCGAGCCCCGCGTCGGCGGACGCACTGAGCACAACGCCGTCACGACGCGACTCTTCCACCAAGCTATCGAAACCGAGCTCGAACAGCAGCGCTGCCGCCCGCTCGGCATGATCTGCCCGAACCCGAACCCGAACCAACTTCGCCATGCGAGGCCTCAAGAGGCTGACAGCGCGCGTCCAAGCCCGGACCCTACGACCATCAGCAACAGCCCCACGACGTTTTGCAACGCCAAGTTCGTGAGCGCCAACCCCGACCTACCCGCCGCTTGGAGGTAGGTCGTATCGAACATGAACGAGGAAAACGTCGTGAAACCACCGAGCACACCGCTCAAGAGCAGGGCCCGCATCAAAGGTGATAACCCACTAGGTCCACCACTGGCCCACAGAACTCCAAACACGAATGACCCCACCAGGTTTACAATCGTAGTCCCGACGGGATAACCTGTGCCCCAGCGCACTGCAGCCCATTCGCTGACCAGCCACCTCAGGCACGAGCCGAGAGCTCCGCCCAGCGCTACGCAGGCCAGGCGTTGCCAGAACAGAGGCACGATTCCGCTACCTTTCGCTGCTAAGCCGCCGGGACCCGGTTACTTCACCTTCAGGCCATCGATGATCGCGTCGAAGTCTTTGTGGCTGGCTTCGACCGTTGCCTTGGGCCCAGTGAGCTTGAAGAAGTACTTGCCGGAGGGCGCTTCGACAATCGCGCCGAGCAGGGCGAAGTCTTTGCTTTCCGCTCCGGCCATGCCCGCGTGAGGCCCGCCCATCATGTTGACGTATGTCCCAGAGGGCACCTCGACGATGCTCGCCTTCAAGTCGCCCACGGTCTTCTCGCTGCGTTTGACCGCGCCCTCAGCGACGTCTTTGAACTGTCCAACCCAACGCTGAATGTTGGCCTCGACGTCTCCTCCCTGGCCAGCACCGAAGTACGAGATTGCGAGTTCACCACCCGCGGCATCGCCCTTCGCAGCGGGCACGAGGTACGTCGCCTTGCGCATCGGCCGTGCGGGCCCGAGGGTCCAAGTTGCGGGCACGGTCCAATCGAGACCAACGGTCTCGGCAGCCGGTGCTGCGGCGGGCGTCGCGGGCTTTGGCGCAGCCGCACTGACGGCCACTGCGGGTGCACTGTTCGCAGCCGGAGCTCGCTGTGGTTCGCTGACGTTCTTGTTGCAAGCAACCAGCGACAGAGCAGCGAGCGCAAAACTGATTCGAAACGCGTTCATTTGCGGCGGAGTGTGCAGAAGCTATCGGAGCTGGACAAGGCGGGGGTGCAGATCTCCGGCTGCCCGGCCCAAGTTCAGCTGTTTGTGCTAACCAACGCATCAACTAAGGTCTGCACGTGCTGCTGCGGACGTCCCGCCCGACAACCCGTTGTTCGACGCTCGCAGTTACCGCCGGGCGGCCTCGGGTGGCAGACCTCGCGTGGCGGAGATTTTTCAAATCCGCGCTCAGTTTTCCACTCGTGTTGTGGATGTCGCTGACTGCTGCCGCCGCCTGGGCTGCAGATCCCGCGGACAAATCCATCCCGACCGCGCCCGAACTCGAGCTGCGCTACGTGCTCGATGCAGTGCGCGTGGACGGCAACACGCGCACCAACGAGCGAGTCATTCTCCGCTATCTGCCGTTCACCCCCGGCGACGTGCTCGACGTCGATGATCCGCGGGTCCTGCAGAGCCGTTATCGCTTGCTCGGCACGGGCTTCTTCAAGGACGTGGAGTTGCACTTGGAGCGCGGCGAACGCCGCGGCCACGTCGTACTCGTCGTTCACGTCCGCGAACGCAACACGCTCGTTCTCAACGACTTGTGGATGGGCCTCGCCGCCAGCGCCGACACCGATGGCGAGAAGCAATCGCTCTCGACGTTTGCCGGAGTCGACGCAGCAGAAACGAACTTGGCGGGGTCGGGCGTTACCTTGGGGGGCGCAACTGCCTTCTCGGAGAACCAGTGGGCCTTGGCGGTGCGCTTCTTGGATCCCGCGTTCTCGTCGAGTCGTTGGATGCTGAGTAGCGAGATCCTCTACAACGACGCCCTCGGCTTCTTCGGCAATTCGAACGTGCGTTGGGATGATCCCCAACAGATCAGCGCGGTACCCCGCCAAGCGGTCGTCAGTTACAAACGTCTCGGTACGACCTTGCGCGTGGGGACCGATCTTTCGGTCACCAGTCAGCTCTGGCTCAACTACCGCATCGAAGGCATCAAAGCGCATTTGCCGAACGCCGCTGCCCACGAATACGGTGGCGAGCTAGAGCCCATAGACTTTCACATCCTCCCCGGCCACAGTTTACTTTCGAGCGCTAGTGCGACGCTGACCGTCGATACACGCGATCAACCACTGCTCACCAGCCAAGGCACGTTGTCGGCGTTGAGCTTCGAAGTCAGCGCGCCACCGCTCGGCAGCGATTTCACCTACGAAAAGCTCGACGCCAGGGCTTCGCATTGGTGGCGACTGCCGACGCATCACGTCGTGATGCTCGAGGGCTCGCTCGGGATGATCACGGGCCGCGCGCCCTTCTTCGAGCAGTACTACATCGGCGATCTCAGCGATTTTCGCCCGGGTCGTGTACTCGGCTTGGCTTTCGACGATCGCCCCGCGCCGAACTTCCTTCGCACCTCGATCGCCGAGATTCGCTACGGCGACTATTCAGCGGCCGTCACCACCGAATACCGAATCCCCCTCTACCGCGGGCATCGCTCGGTGCTCGGCATCGACGTGTTCGGCCGTTTCGGGGTGCTGGGGCTGGCCAGCGATCGCGATCTGCAACGTCCCCCGCGCAACCTGCACGGCTTCTCGACGCTGCCGATCGATCTCACTGCAGGGCTCGGCTTCCGCATGGACACGACGCTCGGGGGATTTGCCTTCTCGTTCTCGAACGTGCTGGGCTTCATTCCAACCGGGGGAGCCCCATGAATGCGCGCGTTCGGCGGGCGCTGCTCTTCATGTTCGCCGGCCTCTATTCCACCTGGATAGGATCCAGCCGAGCTCGCGCCGACGAATCGGTGGACGTGCCGCAAGCGCGGGATGCTACGTTCAGCTGGGACGAGGGGCACAACGCGCTCTACGCGAGTTTCTCGTTTCGCGACGCGATCGATTCGGAGACTCAGGCCAAGCTCACCCGCGGCTTGCCGACGGAGATACTATTGACGGCGTTGGTTTACACAGCCGATTCGGACAACCCAGTGTCCACGACGTTTCAAACTTGCCGCATCACTTGGCACGTCTGGGAGGAGATGTATCGCGTCGAGATCACTCGCGCCAATCAACCCAAGGGCACCAAACACTGGACCCCTAGCCTGAGCGGTGTGCTGCGCCGTTGCGCCGAAGCCAACAATCTGTTGGTTGCGGACTCGGGACAAGTGAGTCCTGGCAAGAGCTTGTACCTGCGCGCCACGGTGCGCGTAAACCCAGTGAGTGAGGAGCTCTTGAGCAAGCTACAGCGTTGGGTAAGCCGCCCCTCGCCCACCACGACGGCGGCCCCCGGCAGCGCGCTGTTCAGCACGTTCACGGGCCTCTTCATGCAGCGCATCGGTGATGCCGAGCGCACGGTAACGTTCGCCACCTTCAGGAGCACGCCCAAATGACCTTGCCGATTGCTTTGGATCTGCGCGGCAAACTTTGCCTCGTCGTGGGTGAGGGAGAAGAAGCGCTGCAGCGCGTCGAGATGCTCAACGCGCTCGGTGCGGTAGTGCGCTGGGTTCACAGCCGGGTTGGTCCGGACTTGGAAGCTGCCGAAGAGTTGCTGACGGCCTTCGAGCCCGCGCATTTGGACGGCGCTTGGCTCGCGATTCTGGCAGAGGCCAATGCGGTGCTCGGTGCCCAAATGCAACGCGAATGCGAGCAGCGACAGATCTGGTTCTGCGCGATCGACCAGCCCGAATGGAACAGCTTCAGTCACATGGCCACCGTTCGCGTCGATCCCATCGTGATCGGGATCTCGAGCGCTGGGCGCGCGCCGGCGCTCGCTCGACGTTTGCGCGAGCAGCTCGAAGAGTTGCTCAGGCAACCGCCGGTGGCTGCGTTTTTTCGCCAAGTCGCAGAATTGAGAACGAGAACCGACCCCGTACTCCGTCGCGAGGCGCTGAAGTCAGCGCTCGCGGGCTTCCGAATCGAAGGGCGTGTCCTCGTCCCTCACTCGAACTCTGGCGCGCCGCCCAACGGATCGGGCGCCGGATAAGTAGCCATCAGCGCCATCGTGTAATAGCGGTAGCGGTGCGTGATGGCATCCCAAGGCAACTCGGGCATGGCGCTTTGCACGCATTTGGCGGCAGCTTTGGCTTGAGGGCCCTTCCACTGACCGCTCTGCCCCGGAAACACGTTCACGTGTTTGGTGCTGAAATCGACGCTCAACACGAAGTTGATCGAGCCCCCGGTGCCGGTTTTGGGTGCACACTCTGCGGTGCTCTTGACTGCGTTGCCAAAGGCCTGTTCGACTTGGACCAGCTGATCGCACAGGCTACCCTCGTTGCCTTGTCGGAAAGGCGCAGCGCTACACTTGACACGCTGCACGGGAGTCAGTTTGACCTCGGCCTTTGGCGCTCCCGCGTCGAGAGCCGTGCGGATCAACGCATGTTTACCTGTTGCACTCGCGGCAGTCGCGACGGGAGATGAATCCCCCGTTGGACGGCGCAGCACGTACAAAGGTAGCGCGACCAGGATCAACAGCGCGACCGCTGCAACGACGAGCTGGGCGCGGATCGGGCGATCGGAAGTACTTCCGCCACGGCCCAGACGCCGAAGATTCGGCTCACTGGGTGCAGGGAAGGAGGGTTTCGACGAGGCCAAGTCGCTGTCCGTTAATCTAATCTATCTATGCGGGTGGACATCCACCCATCGGCTCAGGCGCTGAGCAGAGCATCCGCCGATATGCCCGGCTGGCCCTGCGCAATGCGCGCCACCAAGCTCAGCGAGCTGGGCATCGAACCCTGCACTTGGGAAACGACTTGCTCGACCACGTGCCGCACTTCCTCAGTGCTGGGGCCAGTCATGACCACGCCGAAACTGAGAGGACCAGTGAGGCCTGCGGTTACGGGGATGATGCTCAAGAGCAACACCTCGGTTAGTTCGATCACCCGCTGAGCAGCGCGGCGCAGCGCCAACATCTCGAGGATCGTGGGCCTGTCGGATGTCATGTGACCCGCGCTTCGAATCTCGTAAATGGCGAGATGCACCGGGATACCGTCCCAATCCGCAAATCCGATTTCCTCGGTAGTGGCAGCGCGGAACTCGTCCCCTTTGAGCAAGCCCGTAAGACCATCGCGTTGAGCGAGATAATCCGTGGCGCGCTCGTGTTGCGGAGACGCGTTATCGAAGCTCACCAGTTTGACGCGGCATTCCCCGAGTTGGACTTCACCGCCGTGGAGCAACGTGACCGTCTGCTTGCGTTCGTAGCTGTGGTCCGCATAGGTGCCGTTGGTGCTGCCGAGATCCTCGATCGCCCAAGACCCGGCTTGCCAACGCAACGTGGCATGTTTGCCCGAAACCGTGGGTTCCGGGAGGCAAATGTCCTGATCGCTGCGCCGCCCGAGCGACATCTCGGGTTTGTCGAGCGGGAACAAGCGGCCTGCCAACTCGACCGCGTTGCTCGCGAAAGAGACGAGCAGCGACTGCGCGCGAGGAGTAAACGTCTGAGCAACGGAGCGGCCCAACGGCGGTCCAGGTGCGATGCGTTCGCGGGGGATCTGCGCCTGACTCGTGGTCAGCGCCATCGGATTGAAGAAGCGGAACCGGCGCGCCCGCGGACGCTGCCGCGAATCCTCCGCCAAAGCGCGGTAGATCTGTTTGACCTCGTCGATCGACAGCCCCGAGGGCACGTCGAACATGATCTGCGAGCGCATGCTCTTGGCGCGCGGACGGTAACCTGGCTCTGGCACCCGGCAGGTCCACATCTCGAGCAAGGTCAACCCGAGCGCGTAGATGTCGTCTTCCATGCTGGCACCGCCGGAACGCAAGCGCTCGGGTGCCATGTAGTTCGGGGTTCCCCCGTCCGGCGGTGCCCCGGGTCGCTTCGAGCTCAAACGTGCGCGCTCTTGCGCAAAGCCGAAGTCGAGGATGATGGCGCGCTCGGGCGTGACCATCACGTTGCCGGGTTTGAGGTCCCCATGCACGAGCCCTTGCGCGTGGATCGCGGCTAGGCCGGCGGCGGTCTCGCCTGCAATTTTGCGAAACTCATCCGCTGTGTAGCCGCCTTGGGCTTTCTTTTTGCGGATGTGCGTGTGCAGCGTTTGGCCCTGGATGTGCTCCATGACCAAGATGGGTCCCCAGGGGCTCGGAGTCAGATCGTGCACCCGGCAGACGTTGGGGTGACTGACCGAGCGGGCTAGCAAGAGCTCCTGCCGGAGGGCTTCGTCATCCCCGGGCATGCGCGACTCTTCACGCACGACCTTCAATGCCACGGGCTGCTGCGTGCTCCGATCGTGCGCAGCAAAGACCTCTCCCATGCCACCCTTGCCGAGGCTCTCCCGTATTTCGTAGCGGTCATTGACGACCGTCCCATGACGGAGCGGTGGCTTACTTTTAGGCGATGGCATCCGGGCTTCTGCAAAAAGGGCATGCTGTAAGGGGGCATGCGATCGGTTCGTGCTCCGCGATTGAACCGAGAGTGAAGCGTCGTCGATTTGCCGACCCAGTGCAATCGCCGAAGAGTCTGCGGTTCTCCGAATTCTGAACGCTTGGCCTACCCCACCCGGATCCCCCTCTCGCCCCCTTGGCTGGCCACATCGCACCTAGTCGGTCATATTTAAGTGATGCGTCCTGGCGTTCTGCACTCCGTCTGGGCTCTCGTGTTGTCGGGATGTGTCGGTGCGGCCGTGGCGCCCAACACCAAGGCCGAGAATCCTGGCCCCGTGAGTCTCAAGAACGAGCGCTTGCGACACCACCGCGCTCCGTTGGTGGCACCTCCCCCTGCATTCGGCAACCGGGTGGTGCTGGCACCTACGCGTGTCGGTCCAAGTGAGCAGGCTCAGCAGACTCTGGCCAGTGACCGCGCATCTGCAGAAACGTCGCCCGAAACGCAGGCGAGCAGCGGCTGCCGTCTCAGTCTTTGACGCAGACTTGCGTGCGCGCCCATTGGACGCCAGCTCGGTTGTCGCGCACCACTGCCCAAATCTGCGCAGGTCCCGCAACGCTCGGCGCGAGGTAATCGGTCTCCGGCTTCTTGTTGAAGCCCGTCGTGGTATCGTTCACCAACGCCACATCGTGTGTAAACTTACCGCGATCAGTGTGGAAGTTCGACCACATCTGTTCTTGCACCAAACTGCCTTGGCGCAACGTCAGCGTGCCGTCGGGTTCCACGCTCTTGGGATCGACCTTCACCTTCAGCGCTAGCTTGGCGCAACTGCCAGTGTTGTCGGGATCCTTGCAACGCTTGACCACTGGATCGTCGGCAGCGCATTTGCGTTTTGGATCCGAGGGCAACGGTTCGCAGGCAGTTCCAATGCACAAACGCTCGGCGGGCACTGCTTTTCCTGCGACGTCGAGCCCTAGAATCACGGGATTGTCGTTGCCGATGCTCTCGTAGCTGTAGACGCCCGTGTAGCCGGCGATGAAATCACGGGCGCCGAGTTGCTTGCCCTGGGCGTCGTAACAAGCGACGGGGAAATCACCCTTGCTGTCGAAGCGTAACTCTCCCGCACAGGCCGCGAAGAATACGTAGTTCAGACCGTAAGGCGGCTGCTTGGGATCGTTCGATGGCGGATGGCTGCTGATGATGTCGTGCGGGACAGTGAGTTCGAACTTGTCACCTTGACCAAAGCCGATACCCAAACGCTGCGCGACCATCAGCAACTGCCCCGCTTGGGCCGCGTTCAAATCGCTGAGCGAGCCATCGACCCCGGCAGCTGAAAACGCCTGACGGTAGAACTGCAGGCACAAGGCGTACAGATCCGACGGCGGATTGACGCAGCCCGAAAGCCAGACGATCGAAACGGGGCGCGCGGGTCCTTCGGCTTGGCCCGCCTTGCGCACGCCGGTGTCGTGGTAAAGCATCTGGAGCTCGACCTTTTCACCCGGTTTGGCATACGGGTGGTCCTTTTGCACGGCCATCACGCGCAAGCCCTCGAGTTGGGAGATGCTGTCGAACTCACTGCCGCAAGCAAACGTCAACAGCAGAGCGCTGATCGCCGTCGCAGTCCTCCACAAGCCGCCGAGCGCGTGACTGGTGCGCCGAACCCTGTTCGATTGCATTTTCAAAATTCACCTCTTACGCCCATGCTGGGGATGATCGGCAAGCCCGTCTGCGGAGCGCTCTTCGTGAAGTTGAAATTGTATTGAATGTCCTCGACCGCCGCGTTGTTGTAAGCGTTCCAGACGTCCAAGTACGTCATCAAGCGCCAGTCCTGGAACTGCCAGTTCTTCTCGACGCGTAGGTCGAGCTGGTGAAAGAGCGGAAGACGCTTGCTGAACGGCTTGCCCTGCAGCGGCGTATAACTGCCGGCATCCGCCGCATACAACGCCGGGATGCCGTTCAGAACCGGCGTGTAGGTGTTGCCGGATACGAGCCTGAAGCGCGCACCGACTTCCCAGCCGTGCCCCATGCGATAGCTGCCGAGCGCCGTCAGGATGTGCGTCTGATCGAACTGAAAGAGGTACTGATCGGCATTTGGCGCATCCTTACGCGTGCTGCGCGACAAGGTGTAAGCAATCCAACCAAAGAAGCGATCGTCCGGTTTGTATTTGATCAGCGTCTCGGCACCGATCACTTTGCCGCTGCCCTCGTTGTTGTAGTCGAACGTGCCGTCGAGGCCTGGGGCGCGCGAAACGAGATTGTACAGATTCTTGTAGTAACCTTCGAGACTCACCTCGACTTGACGGCTGATCTCCTGTTCCACGCCTACCGATACGTGCATGGAGTGATTGCTGTACAAGCCAACCTTGCCGAACACCGCATCCGTCTCTTGGAACTGCGGCGGCTGACTGAAGAGACCTACGCCCGCCTTGACGGTCGTTCGTCGGTCACCGCTGGCGTCTCCGCCGCGCAGATTGTAGCGCGTGTTGACGCGCGGATCGAAGCTCGCGTGGCCGGTATCGCGCGCGAAATCGACGCGCGCGCCTGGCACGATTGACCAGCGTTTCGTGGGGTTCGCTTCGGCTTCGAGGTACCAAGCAGGACGAAACGCGGTGGTCTTGTCCTTGGTCTCCAAGACCGGTCGACTGGTGAACGGCCCCGGATCGGGTTCACCGGGGCGCGGCGGCTCCGGCGCACGCACGTGCACGAAAACCGGTACCGTCAGGAAATCCAACCCAGCGTTGAACTTGAGCCAGTGGGCTGCCTGGTATCCGATCTCGTTACGCAGCTCGATCCCCCCAGCGTCCAACCGGAACTCCGCAGAGGCAATCCCGAAGTGCACGACGTCGCGGCCCACGGCCAAGGTCGAATACAAATCCCACTTGGGGGCGAGCTTCTGCTCGTAGATGGCCTGGGCACGGTAGAACGCGGTGCTGAACGCGAGCTGACCGCCAAAGCCCGGTTCCTGTGCGGAGGGATTGTTGATGATGATCTTGAGCGTGTCGTCGGAGCCGTAGAATTGCGCCCGGAACTTGCTGTTCTTACTCGGCTTGCGCTCTAGGATTAACTGATAGTCGAAGTAAACCGGGGCTGCGGTGACGCCGGCGCCTGCGCTTTCGAGCACTGGTTTGAGCCATAGATCGACCCAGCTGCGACGTCCGGCGATCGCCATCGACCAATCGTTACCGAGCGGCGCTTGGACCAAAACCCGAGTGTCGATCAAGTCGACTTGCGCCAAACCGTGGACGCAGTTGTTCTTACCCGTCGGCGCGCCTTTGGCATCCCGACACTCGGTGTCGGGCGAACGCAAACCCACGTCGACGATGCCGCCCATCACGCGCCCGTATTTGGCGCTGAAATTTCCGGGATAGAAGTCGATGCGATCGAGCAACTCGGTGGGCACCACGCTGCTCAAGCCACCAAAGTGGTAAATCAAGGGCACCAGCACGCCGTCGACGTACGTGTTGGTGTCCTGCGGCCCCGAACCGCGCACGATCAGTAAACCGGCGAGCCCTGGCGGGCGCGCCACACCGGGCAGACTCTGCAGTGAACGCAAAGCATCGCCACCAGTGCCCGGCACGCGACTCACTTCGCGACGCAGCAGCGTGCGTTTCGTGACTTCGCGCGGCGGCCGTTCACCTTGAACGACAATCTCTAGCCCCTCACTCGGCGGCGCAACGCGGTAGGTCACTGCCGTCGCCTGACCCGCCTCGACTTCTTCATCGGCGTTCATCGGTTCGTAACCGAGAGCGCTGACACTGACGTGATACGGCCCGGGTTCGAGCTCGGTGAAACTCCAGCGCCCTTTGTCGTCGGTGTGAGTTTCGTACTCGGTGCCGTTGGCTGCTTTGAGGCGCACAGTGGCGTTCACTAGTGGCAACTCGACATCAGTGATCAGAATGATGCCTTCGAGATTGCCCCCAGTGGGCTCGGTGCCCAAGTCGACGCCCTCTTGCGCGCCTTGGGCGCTGAAGCGATACAAATACTGAATCGCAGCCGCGACCGAGACGCCATCGCGCTGCGCTGGCGTGAACACGAAGTGTTGCGCCGCTTCCAAAGCAGCTTCGTCCAACCCGTGTCCAGCGGGTTGCAGTACTTCGGCCTTGGTCACGCTGCCGTCGACGCCGATCACCAGCCGCAACTGCACCTCGGCCTCGAGATGCGTCGCCTTGGCCTCGGGCGGAAATACGGCTTCCTGGAAGTACACCAAGCGCGGCGGCACGATCACCGGCTTGCTCGCGACAGGAGCTGCGGGGGCATCACCCGACGCAGGGTTGGTTGCGCCTGCGGGCGATGGCGACGCAGACGCTTGCGTCGATGGCGAAGACGGCGTCGACCTAGGCGCTGCAGAACCCGCTGATCCAGCGGGTGAGGGAACTGGCGTTGTTGAACTTGCCGCAGACGCGGCCGGCGCATTTGCCGTTGCGGGCCGAGACGTACTCGCTGCCGTCGCAGTGTTGGCCTTCGCAGCAGCCGGAGCGTTGTTCGCCGGTGCGTCTGCATAGCTGTGGCTAGCTAACGCCGTGACGAACAGCCCGACAGCGGTCATCGTGCCCGACTTGCACCACCCTCCACGCGAACTTGACTCACCCATGACGTGGACAGGGGCTAGCGCGACCTCCACAAAACGACAAGCCCCAGAATGTAGCTTTCAGGGGCGGACTCGTGCGTTGCGAGCAGCAGCAATCGTCATCCCGCGCGCTTTTCGATTGACTTTGCGTGTCTCAGCGGCGCCGACGACTCGAACCCTTGACCCCGGAAGCGGGGCACCATAGACGGCACGGCAGTCACAGAAGCCATGCGAGTCGCTACTTGGAACGTCAATTCGCTCAGGGCGAGGCAAGACCTCGTTTTGGACTGGCTGCGTCGCACGCAACCGGACGTCCTGTGCATGCAAGAAACGAAAGTGGAGGACGATGATTTCCCCACCGACGAGTTGCAGCGCATGGGCTACTCGGTCGTAATGGCGGGCCAGAAGTCGTACAACGGCGTGGCGATCGCCGCTCGAAAGTTGATCCGCAACGTCAAGATCGGTCTGTTGGACTCGGGTCCCGACGAAGACAAACGCATCTTGTCGGCACAGATCGGCAAGCTACACGTGTTCTGTTGCTACGTCCCGAACGGCAAAAGCGTGCTGTCGCCGGACTTCGAGTTCAAGTTGAGTTGGCTCGGAGGCTTGCGCCGCACGCTCGATGCCTGGGCTGATCCGGGAAAAGACATCGTCGTCTGCGGAGACTTCAACATCGCGCGCGACACGCGCGACTTGTTCGACCCCCAGCTGTTCGAGGGACAGACACACTTTCATCCGCGTGAACACGCGGCGTTGAACGAGGTGCTGAGCTTCGGTCTCGTGGACACGTTTCGCGAACTGCACCCAGAGGGGGGACGTTACACCTGGTGGGACTACCGTGCAGGAGCGTTCCAACGCGATCAGGGTTTGCGCATCGACTATGTGTTCGCGAGTCGCAGCCTGGCGCAGCGTTGTACGAACGTCGAGCTCGACGTCGACGAGCGCCGCAAGGACAAACCCTCGGATCACATCCCCGTGATCGCCCAATTCAGCGATCCTTAGGGTAACACCTCTAGATCCAGCGTCGGCAAGCGCCGTTTAACACCGCAAGTGTCCAAATCCCTCGAGCTACGCGGCCCCGTTTCCGAGCGAACGGTCCAAACCGCGCTCAAGCTCTCCGTGCTCGATGGCGCTTTGTACGCCGTGATGGCGGGGGTGGGTGAAAGCTATCAAGCTCCGCTCGCCGTCGAGCTCGGGCACCAAGGCACCGCGTTGGCAGTGCTCGCCAGCGTGCCAGTGCTCTTGGGCGCCGTGGGGCAGTTGGCCACCGCGCCACTCACCACTTGGATTGGCACGCGGCGGCGCTTCGTCGCCAGTGGAGCGTTGCTACAGGCGCTGAGTCACGCCGGCTTCGCCTGGTTGGCGCTAACCCATAGCCCTTCGTTGTTCGGCTTCCTCGCGCTGCGCGTCGTGTTCTCCCTGGCGGGCATGATGATCGCGCCGGCCTGGGGGGCGTGGATGGCCACCTTGGTGCTCGAGGAACAGCGTCAACGCTTCTTCGCTTGGCGCTCGGCTTTGGTGCAGCTCGTCCTGCTTGGTTGCTTCGTACTCGGTGGTCAGCATTTGCAAGCCCACACCGAACAGCATCCGCGCATGTTGGCGTTCGCGCATCTGATGTTGGTCTCCCTCGTGGCGCGTTCTCTGAGCGCGGCAACTTTGGCGGTGCAAGCAGATCCGCACGCCGCTGGCGAAGCACCCGACACGACCACGGTCGAGCGCGCCAAGCTCGCGCTGCGCCATGGTCGCTGGAAAGTCGCGCTCTACGTCGCGGCCTTGACCTTCGGCGCGCACGTCGCGGTGCCCTTCTTCACGCCTTACATGCTCGAAACGCTAGGCCTCGATTACTCGACCTTTTCGAGCCTGACCGCGCTCTCGATCCTATGCAAGGTGCTGATACTTCCGTTGTGCCACCCGCTTTCGCAACGCTTCGGGTTGCGCAGCACGTTGTTTCTCGGGGGCATCGGCGTGGCGATCGTTCCGTATCTGTGGAGTCTGCACCCGGACTACACGCACTTGCTCGTGATCCACATGCTCAGCGGCTTCGCTTGGGCGATCGTGGAATACGCGAGCTTCCAGCTCTTGCTCGACAGCGCGACCGACGAGTTTCGGATCGAGTTCCTGTCGCTGGCGGGCATGCTCGGCGGCGCCTTTCAAGTCGCGGGCTCGGTGGTTGGCGGCCTGCTCTTGGACCACGCTGTGCTCGACTACGAACAGTTGTTCTTCGCTTCGTCGATCGCGCGAACGCTCCCTCTAGCCCTGTTGCTATCACTGCCAGCGCGTTATCTGCCTCGACAAATCCCGAAAACGCTCTTCCGTTTTCTGGGTGTGTTGCCGGTGGTGGGCCCTCTGTTGCGCCCGATCGTTCCGCGCTCGCGCGACTCCGAGTTCCCCCCAAAACCCGCAGACAAGCGCTAACTCTCAACCGCAATTGAATCGATTCGGGCACGCTGGAGCGCAATCAGCACGGTTGCGCTCCAGCAGCTCGCCTCACGCGTCGAAAATGTTGATCGGCCCCAGGAAGTCCCCTTTGCCCAGATCGACTCCGCCGTGGCGCAACAAGGCGTAGATCATCGAGACGTGGAAGTAGAAGTTGGGAACTTGGCGGCCCCAGAGATAATCGTCAGCCAAGAGTGCTTTGCCCGGCGGATAAGGCACCTTGATCACCGTCTTGGAGTTGGTCTTCTCGAAGTCCGACGCGCCGAGGGTCTCGAGGAAGCTCAAACATTTCTCGATCCGACCGTGCAAGTCGGCGAAGTTGGCCTCGTTGTCCTCGTGTTTCGGCGCGGGCTTGCCCGACAGGTTGGCCGCTGCGTTCTTGGCGTGGTCGCACGCGATGCGTACTTGCACTACGAAAGGCAGCATATCGGGGGCTAGCCTCGCACTACAGAAGTTGTTCACGTCGAACTTGCGCGCCTCGGCGTAGCGCTCGGCCTTCGTCAGCGCGGCATCAATGGCTTTGAGGGTGTGGATGAATTGGCGAATCGCCTGAAAGTACTGCAACGTTCTGCTCCTCGGTAAGACATCCACCACGCGGGGCGCGTTCGGGATGGGCGCGTGAAACTAGGGCCGCTAATTACCTGTGGCAAGAGCACGCCGAGCCATCGAGCAGGAAACGGAAGCTGGCGCACTCCTTGCTTGAGAGCATTCGTCCGCGATTGAGCGCCAGCCGCTGAGCGGCGCCTTTGGCGCTTTCAGAACGAACCCCCCGATGTCGAAACCTTCTCGAGCCCCTCGCAAGTCACTCGCCCAACACGTCAGCGTCAATCCTCTGACACTGCAGAGGCTGTTTCAATTCAACTTTCAGCTGCGCACCGCCCAGGCGGCGCAGGTCCCGGCCGAACCAGTTGAGCTCCAGACCGAGCTCAGCGAGCGCGTGGGGCGCTACCTGCAAGCTCACACTCAACCAGTGAGCGAAGCGCCACGCAAGACTTCGGGCACGGCCACCACCCAACCCGAAGTCGAACTCGTCACCAGTGCGTTCGAAGAGTGAACGTCGAATTGGCGACCTCGGATCACTGATGCGTGAGCCGCGACGCTTGCTCGCGACGCAGCGTGTGCACGGCCTCGAGACTCAGGCGTCCTAGCGAGAACCACTCTGCGAGTGATGGCTCGTCGCGCAAGGCGCTCTGCAATCGGATCCAGGCCGGCAGATAAACGCGTTCGCGACCGAGTCCACCACCGCGTAGAGCACGCGTCGCCAGATCTTGAGCCGCTGTCAGTTGCGCCCCCCGTTCGAGCAACCCGCGCGTGGTCTCGACCCAGTCGGCGCCTTCGTGGGCGCACTTTGCCGCGTGATGCCGTAACCCGAGTTCACGCCGGCGCTCATCGTCGAAAACCCCGTGCTCGAGCTCCATCTGCAACGCCCAGCCCTCTTGCTGATCATTGCCCTGGCGCGCTCCCGTGCGGAACAGGCCGAGCTCCTGTTGCTCCGCACGCACTCGGGGAAGCACGTGACCGAAGATCTCGTGGACCACGATGCGCCGTGTGCGGTGCACCCCGAGTTCTCTTCCGACGGCAACCACGATAACCCCGTCACCAGTCGCCGCAGCGGCACTCAACTGCGTGCTCGCGGTTACCCGAAACGGTAGCCGCAATTCACCCACGGCACGAGCGAGCTGCGAATACAGACTTCGAGGGTCGTTGGCGTCGCTCGGGATGCATTCCGCCTCCGGCGCGGGGGCCAGTCCGCACCACGCGTCCGCGAGCTGGTCCGCCGCCGCACTCTCGTCGAACGCGGCAAAGCGTTGACGCGACAGGTCGCGGAATTCTGGCGTCGCGATGGCACAGGCGATGCGCCTCTCGAGCTCGAGCTCCTGGGCGCGCTCTGCGTAAAGACGAGAAATCGGATCGTTTGGCAGGTCCGCCAGAAGTGCATCGAGCGCAACTCTGGTTCGATCCAGGTTGTGCGCCCGGGGATAGGTCCAGCACGGAACAGAGGGCTGGCCTGCCCTCCAACATTCGAGCAGCCGGACGCGTTCCTGGTCGACGTTCTCGGGCCGACAGCGCGTGAGCAGCGCGATGTCGCGTTCCGCCGCCAACAGGACGCGTTCAGCCTGGCGCCAAAGCGGATGAGGGTCGGAGCGAACGAGTGGGGTGTGTTCCATAGCGTGCGAAACCCACTCGGACACCGACTGGCGCGCGCCGGATGCCATTCGGTTGCAAGCTTGTCAACGCTGGCGAATCGGATACCCTGGCCGCGTGGGCAAGCAAGCGCACAGTTTTTTCGAAGAAGCCGATCGATTGGGCGGCTTGGTGGCGCGCATGCGCCTGGCGTCCTTGGCTCAGGTCACGTCGACCGAGGCTGCCGCCGCTGACGACGGATCCGAGGTGGCGGAGCGACTGAAGCGCGCGATGCCAGTGCTGACCCGCGAGTTCGGCAGTCCGAGCCGACACGACTCCGGTCACGCGCCCAGCTCTAGCGGCCCGAGTCCGGGCACGCTGGGGATCCTCCCGCCAATCCACCCCAATCCGCTGCCAACCATCGGTCACATCGGTCCCGGACCGCGCGGCGAAGAGGGCATTCAGTTTCTGCGCGGGCAATTGAGCTCGATCGCAGATCTGATGGCCCAGCGCGATCTCGTTCTCGAAACGCTGGAGACGACTTTCAGGCGCATCACCGAAGCAGCTAGCTCGGTCATGCGCGTACGCCGCGTCAGTGTTTGGTTCTTGAACGAGACTCAGGATCGGATCGTCTGCAAGAACCTCTTCGACATGTTGAACGCCGAGCACTCGTCCGGGACGGAGTTGTTCGCCAAGGACTTCCAGCCCTATTTCGATGCACTGCGCCGGGAGCGCACGATCGCGGCCAACGACGCGCACAGCGATCCTCGCACCGCGTGCTTTTCTGCCAGCTATTTGGCACCGCTCGGCATCAATTCGATGCTCGACGTGCCAATCTGGTCGAGCGGCGCAATGATTGGCGTGATCTGCTGCGAGCACGTCGGCCCAGCGCGCACTTGGAACAGTGACGAGGAGCGGTTCGCGTACGTGTTGTCGAACCTGGTCGCGATCTCGCTCGAGCGTGCTGGCACCAAGACAAGCCGCTGAGCATGCCTGCGGTCGATCGCTCTTATTGGCTTGCGGTCGGCATTGCTAGTTACCTCGGCATAGCGAGCGCGCAACGCCGCGGCTTCGAGCTCACCAATCTGGTGCTGCTCGTGCTGGGTCCGTTGCTCCTGCTCTTGGCCTGGCGTTGGACGCGAGTGACGCGTGTCGAAGACACGACGGAATCGGCCGCCCGTCGCGCAGCGCGCGTCACGGCAACGGCTTGCGTGTGCTGGCTGCACGCGCGGCTGGGCCCCGCAGGGACGCCGTTCATGGAACTGGCAGCCACGCTGGCAGCGGGCAGTGCGGCCGTCGGATGTACGTATTCGCTGGCGCGCATCGCGCCCGTAGGCGGCCTGATCGCACCGGTCAAAGGCGCGCGCTCGGTCGACGCCGCGGCGTTCACCGCGTTGCTCTGGGGGGTCGCGCTTGCGGTCGTTGCCAAGCGCTTGATCGCGCCCGAGAGCGCGCCACGCTTGGATCCCCTGACGCTCGACTACGCTGCCACGGCGGCGAGCATCGGCAGCTTGCTCGTGATCTTTGCCGCGGCTTGGCGCGTGCGCGTCCTGCGACAGTTGGAGCTCGGGGTTACCGATCGGGCCGAGGCCGCCGTCGCCTTGTCGATCACCGCGCTCTCGGTCGCGGTGCCGCTCGCCGCAATTCGTGTGGCGCCACCCGATCGAGTATTGCCGGCGGCGCTCTTCGCGTGTGCCCTGGGTTGCCATTGGACGGTGCTCGCGCGCGATGCAGAAGCGGTCTCGAGTGCCATGCGCGGCACGGTCGCAATCATGATCCTGGGCGTGCCGAGCGTGCTCGCCGTCGGTATTCTCACGCATCAATTGCCGCAATATGCGGCGCCGATTGCGCTAGCAGGCGCAAGTTTATCCATCCTCGCCGGCCTGATCGCGCGCGACGTCGCGCGGCCACTGGGACCCGAGCGCTCACGCTGGCTGGACGGTATCGCCAAAGCGAGTCAAAACGCGTTGGTGCCAGAACCCACTATGGCGCTCAGCGCGTCGTTGCTGGCGCTGAAGCGGATGTTTCGCGATCCCTCGGCGACACCCGAACTGTGGCGGTTGGAGCCGGCGGCGGTGCTTTCGGTAGACGTTGCGGGTTACATGCACGAGGCGCCCGCAGAGTTGCCCGCAGGGATTTGCGAACTCGGTTTGGAAGAGCCCGAACGCACCTTGCGCCACGATACACTCAAAGCACTCGAGGTGCACCGTCCGAGCGTGCGCCCGCTGCTTGCCTGGTTCGAAGTACACAAGGCGTTCTGTGCAACGGTCGTCGAAGACGAGGATGGCCCCGTCGGGTTCTTGCTCTTGCCGCGCGGCGGGCGACGCCAAACGCTGACGATCGAGGAAGCCCACGCGCTGCGCGGCCTTGCCGATCGCATTGGCGCCCTGTTCGCAATCAATTCGACGCTTGCGCGCTCACGCGCGCGCGAGTCGGAGTTGGTCACGCGGGTCGGTAACTTGGAGCGCGATCTATCCAAGGCCAGCGACGTCATCGCCGGACAAGCCGAGCGTCAGCGCGAGTTCGCTGGGACCTTGGCGCGGCCGGCGCGCGCCCACAACTACAGCGCTGCCGCCAAGTTGGCATTCACCGAACTCGAACAACGTGCGCGGCGCGCCGAATCGACGCTGTTGAGCGCGCCCGTGGGAGTCGACGTTTTGGCTTGGGCGGCGGCATTCCACCGTTCGAGCCCGCGCGCCAACGGACCGTTCATCTGCGTCGATGCCCCTTCGCTGCCCGTTCAGAGCGATGGAACTCCCCCGCCTTGGCACTGGGCCTGGGGCGGCACGGTATTTATCCGAGACATCAAGTGTTTGGCGACCGAGCTCCAAGCCGATCTGGTCGACCGCCTAGCCCGTGAACCAGCAGCCAACACAGAACTGGCGCCGCCAATCGTGCTCGGCAGCATCAATCCGCCCCAAGTCTCGGCTGAAGTGAGTGCGAGCGCCGGGGACCCCCTGTTCGCGCTGTTCCGACGCCCGCCTTTGGCACTACCAGCCCTGATGGAGCGCCCGGAGGATTTGAGATCATTGGTTTTGGATGCGTTGGCTCGCCGGGGCCGGGGTCGCGAACCACTCGGGATCGAACGCCATGCCCTGCAGCTACTGATGGATCACGAGTGGCCCGGCAACGAGCGCGAACTGTACGACGTGCTCGAACGTGCCGCGCAAATCGCCACGGGCACGCTGGTCGACACGGATGATCTAGCGGCGGTTGGTTTTCGGCCTGCG
The DNA here is from genome assembly GCA_036263015.1 of Polyangiaceae bacterium. Lineage (GTDB taxonomy): Bacteria > Myxococcota_A > Polyangia > Polyangiales > Polyangiaceae > SZUA-265. Next base: position 71,490 of record DATAHU010000275.1, read on the forward strand.
CAAGCGGGGAGCCCAGCGATGCCGCCAAACGAGGGCGAGCCGGGTGGCGAGAGCGTCTTCCCTCGGCTGCCTTCGGGCCCACCGCGACGCCGTTCTCGAGCTCCACGTGCGAGACCACGCGGATCGTGATCCCAACTCGATCCATGGTATGACGCTGTGGGACCGAGTAGTGCACCAATGGTGGAGCCGGCAAACGATCTTGCACTCGTCGAACGCATGGCGAAGGGCGATCGCACTGCGCTCGCCGAGCTCTACAACCGTCACGCTCCACGTCTCATGAGCTTGCTCCTGCGCATGCTGGGCAACCGTCAGGACGCCCAAGATTTGCTGCACGACGTCTTCTTGGAAGCGTGGGCAAAAGCCGACGATTATTCGGAGCTGCGCGGTAGTGTTTCGGTTTGGCTCGGCCTGCGTGCGCGCAGTCGTGCCTTGGATCGGCTCAGATCGTCGCCCCGAACTCGAACAGCCTCGCTCGGGGAGGAACTGCTAGCTTCTCTCCGTGATCCGGCGGCCGATCCCGAGCGTACTTCCGAACATGCCCGCCTGTTGCAGAGCCTCCAGCAGCTCACGCTCGAAGAGCAGGAGGTCATCATTTGGGGCTACTTCGAAGGCTTGTCCAGCTCCGAGATCGCCGAGCAGCTGCAAATCCCAGTGGGAACCGTCAAGAGCCGTACGCGCGCCGCGCTCAGTAAGCTACGCTCTGGACTGGAAGGGTTGTCATGACGCGACCAACGGATGACTTGCTGCCCCCGTTCATCAGGGATGCCCTGCCCGATGACGCAGCCGCAGGTGAACACCACGACTCTAGCCGAGAGCCGGCCTCCCTGGTCCCACCAGTGCACGAACTGTTCGATCCCATGGACGTCAGCCAGGGCGCGGCGCGCTTACTCGAGACCACTTCCGAGCTGCCGTGGCGTTATGCACCGTTCGTGTCACGCATCGGCAAGTTGTGGGATTTGAGCGACGACGCCGTGATGAGCGTCCTCACGCGAGCGCGTTCACCCGAAGCCTGGCGCAGACCGCGGCTACCGGGTCTCAGCGTGGTCGACGTGCAAGGGGGGCCCGGAGTCGGAGACGCTGAACTGCGTTTGGTTCGCTTCGAACGCGGAATGCGCTTCCCACGACACCGTCATCCCGGCCCCGAAACGCTGTTCGTCTTGGAGGGCAACTACACGGATTCGACTGGGCGCTTCGTTGGACCGGGCGATTTGCACAGCATGGCTCCAGGCAGTGAGCACTCCTTTCGAGTGGGACGCGAAGAGGCCTGCATCGCGGCCTCACTCCAGGCGGGTCTCGAGTTTACGGGCCCAGTGATGCGGGTCCTAGCGAAGTTGTTTGGTTGAACGCGCGAACTGCCGTGCCGGACGGCGCCCAAAGCATTGGGCGCCGTTGCCGGATCAAATGCGCCGATTCGTTCAGAATTTCACGAACTGGCGTCGGGCGCCCATTGGTACTGCTCACGAATTCGCACGCCGCGCGCCGCCAAGTTCGTAGCGCTGACGCGCGCAACGTAGTGCTTGTAGTTGTACTCGAACGCCGTGCGACGGTAGGGGGATTCGAGATAAGAGGACGAAAGCTTCCCAGCGTGTCCCGTCACGGGCCCAACGCGACGAGACAACTCTCGCTGTAGCTGCTTCAGGTGCCCAATCGCATCCGACGAGCAGGCTTCAGGGCGGAACAAGTCGAGCGCTACCAACCTGTTCTCAGCATCGAATTGGAGATGCAAATCGTCGATCCCTGGCTGCCTCTCCCGCGCTGGCAGGTCGCAGCTGAGGACACTGTCGTGACGAGTGCTCTCGCATCGAGCGTTGACGCTACCGAGCCAGCGTTCGACATCGGCGCGCGTGCTCTGCCCGAGCTCGAAACCGAGCGCAGGGTGCGACAGTGCTGCTGCCGTGCCTTCTTGCCGCAGCAAGTGATCGACGCGAAAGGCTTCGACGGCTTTGGGATCGCCGCCTTCGAAGTCCACGGGGCAGCCTGCGGTGTTTGCCAACAAGTGCAACAGGGGCCGTCCGGCTTTGGTGTGAGCAAAGCCGATCAAACCGATCAAACAACCAACAGCCAGCGTCGTCTTCCACAACCGCCCGAGCCATTTGCGAGCGGCTCTCGGTGCGCTGCTCATGGGCTCGTGCCTCCGTCGCTCATGCCGCACATCTGCTGGCTCGGATCGGCAACGTCTTCTCGTTCGACGATCTCCGGCTCCAGGCCGAGCAACGCTGGGGCCGCCAGTGCGATGTCCGATTCGACAACCCCAGCTTCCGACAACCCGGCGACGACATCCTCGATCAGCGCGTCGAAGTCACCCTTACTGATTTCGAGTCCCATGTGCGCTTCGGCCATCGAACGACAGGGCAAGCCGTTGGACGTTTCCGAACCCACGTAAGTGATTCCCGGACAACCAAACAACTCCTGGACTTGGATCGTCAAGCACTCCTGGACGCGGGTGAACGACGCTGGCGGCAAAGACGTAAAGAAGGTATTTACCCTGCAGTCGGCAGCGATGCTGCCAATCACGTTCTGCTGAACCACGTTTGCGACAGACATCGCCCCGCCGTACTTGGCGCAGAGTGACGAATCCGTTCCGGCGTCGGGCGTATGGGTTCCCCCGTCCGTCGAGTTTTGTTGCTCAGTGTCGTTTGGCCCGGCGTCCATTCCGGCGTCCGCTTCGCTCAACGCACATTGAGCCTGCGTGGGGTCGGAATCCGCGTTCTCCACGATGTCGTCCTTCATGCCGAGAAGCGCTGGCGCCGCTGCGCTGATGTCTGCGTCCTCGACACCCGCCGCACTCAGGCCGGCCACGACGTCTTCGATCAGAGCATCGAAGTCACCACCGCTGATGGCAAGCCCCAAGTGCGCAGTGCGCATGTCGCGACAGGGTAACCCATTGGACGCCATGGCCCCCGCGTAATGAATCCCGGCGCAGCCGAACAACTCCTGCACTTGGATCGTCAAGCACTCTTGCACGCGCGTGAAGGCCGCGGGCTCGAGCGACGTAAAGAACGTGCTCACGCGACAATCGCCGGCAATGGCTCCAATCACTTGCTCACGCACGACCTGCGAGACGTTGTCGGCCCCTCCGTACTTCACGCACAGAGTGGACCCCGCATCGGGCAAAGGCGCACTGGCATCAGCGGCGCTCGGAGATTCGCCATCGTGGGGCGTGGAGGCGGAGGCCGTGTCATCCCCCGCACTGACCGGACCCGGGCTCGAGTGATCACTCGCTGCGTCCATGTCAGCCTGGGCCGGCTTCGTGTTGGAGCCAGTTCCCGAGTCATCGGCAACCCTGTCGGTACCGTCATTCATCGTATCATCGTCATCACCGCAAGCGCTGACTGCTGCTCCGAGCAGCACACAGCTTAGGATTTTCAGGTTGTAGGTTGGGCTCATTTGGTCTTCTCCCGAGAAACAGACGCAATCGGGCAGATCCCGAGTTGCGACTAACCGAGCACGAACGCGCGCGTTCTCGAGCTGAGAGCTGCCCGCCCGCACTTTGCATCTCCCTTACGAACCTGGAGCCTCATCGGATCAGTTGACGCGTGAACGAGCGACATTCAGCAGAGCCCAATACTCATGGGTCGGCGCAAGGCCGTTCGCCGCTGGCGTGAACACAGTGCAAGCGCGCGCTGACCGTGGCCACGCCGAGGTGATAGAAGCGACACTGAAGCGAGTTGCCTTCGATCTCGGACACATCGAATCCTCCCAAGTCCGGTACACTGCTACACGCATCCAAACAGTTCGGCCCCTGATCCTGCTCGGGACAGATCGCAGCCATCAGCATGCAATAGGATTCGCAATTCGAACCACACACCCCGTCTCCTCCGGGGCCTGCCGCGGGGCATTCGAACTGGCGTTCACCAGGAAAAGCGAGCGCCAGTTCGGCGTGTGAGAATCGGCATGCCAAGCTGTTGCCGCTCTGGTCACCCGCAACCCCCGGAGCGAACACCGCGCATTGCGCCAGACACGAGAGGCTGGAGTCGTAGACGGCGTAGGTCTTGTCGGCATCGCTGTCGCATGCCTGCATCAGGGTCTCGCAGTAACGTTCACAGGACGGCACTTCCTCAGCGTCCGTGGCGTGCAATGTCGCAGCGTCGGGGCCCATTGCGTCGGAATTCACAGCGCCGTCGAGCACGGCGCCGTCGGACACTACGCCGATCGTAGCGACGCCACCCTCCTGGACGCCGAGCTCTGCCGAAGCCGTGACATCCGCATCCCACCGATCCACTGTCGCGCGTCTGAAGCCGAGCAGATCCGCGCAACCACACAGCATCAAGGCCGCAAACAGGGCCGCGCGCAAACCGAGCCCGCTGAATGCAGCGAACTCCCGACGGGTCAAAACACGCCTCCAGCACTGACGCAGAAGTGCGCTCGGTCGAAGTTCAAAGCGACGTGCTCGGCGTCAACCTCCGACCCGAACCACAAATAGGCCGCCACTGCCTCCAAAGCGACGCCGCCCAACGTGGCGGCTGTGGCCCAGCCCGCGCGCGCAAACGCGCGATCCCGCAGTTGAATGCCTGTGGGTGAACACTTGTCGGAAGTCCTGCAATGGGAAGCAGACGCGTCGTAGTCGCGCTGGGCCAATAGCGCGAACGTTCCGCCTGCGCCCAGGGCGAGCGCGCCCGTACCCGCAACGACCCAAGGCCATGCCTGGGAGGTGCGACCTTGCCGCGAACGAGAATCGGTGATGCCGCGGGACTTGGCGCGCCCCCCTTTCCTTGTAAGTCCCTTACTAGCCGGCGCGTCCGTTCGCGCAGCCCGCGTGACGATCACACGCTCGAGCTCCGGGATCGAGATCGTGACGCTGCCGGTCTCGGGCACGTCGATCGTCACGCCGAGCGGTACACGGCCGGGCGCGCTCGCAACGATCCGATGAGTGCCGGGATCGAGCGGAAAACTGACGTCCCACACCGCAGGATCGACTGCAGTGCCGTCGACTGTTAACCCAGAGGGGCGTGCGGAAGCCGGCGGGAGCTGGAAACGGGCGTACACGAGGCGCGGGCTCAGTGCTTCCGCCCGGATCCTTGCGATGCGTTCGCGCTCGGCGTCGCCGCGCAAGTGAGCCGTGGCTTGCACTTCCAAGAAGAGCGACCACGCTGTTGCCGTCTTGCCCAGCGCTTCGTAGCAGTGAGCCAAGAGCAAGCGCGTTCCGAGCGCCGGGTCGGAGCGTTGACTCGCTTCGAGCAATGGGCACGCCCTCGCCGCATCACCGGCGAGCAACGCTGTGCGCGCCTCGTTGAAAGCTGCCTCCGCAATCGCCGCATCGGTGAGCGATGCGCCCGTCGGCTCACCGCTATCGGCGAGCCCGGAGCGCGCGACGATCAAAGTCGCGATCGACCAAGCCAAGCCTAAGCGCACGCGAAAACGGGGCACCCGACGAGTACGAGCTCGGTCCCAAATCGGATTTGAACGGCGTGTCGATCGCTCGCAGTTCGAGCAATTCCCGAATGATGCCGCGAGCCGGACCGCCCTCAGCGCCGCACACCAAGCGCTGCTAGCACGGCGCGACCCAGGGTCTCGAGGTTGTATGGCTTGCTCACGAACGGGAGTCCCCGCCCAACGGCGCGGTCGACGCGTTCCGTCGGAGCTTGGCCACTGACGACGATCCCGCGCTGGCCCGGGGCGAGCTGCTGCAGGCGCTCCATCAGCTCTACGCCGTCCAATGTCTCGTTCAGGCAAACATCGACGATCACGAGATCGAACGGCCCTGCTTCGGCGCTGCGCGCCTCGTCGAAGAGCCGCAAGGCTTCACGGCTGCTCTCTGCGGTTACGACGTTGTAACCCAAAGTCTGCAATACACGGCTGGCCGTTCGACGCTGAATTGCCTCGTCGTCGATCACCAAGATCCGGCCCTGGCCGGGCACAGCGTGCGGCAATTCACTGTCCCGGGTGAGCTCCGCCGGCAACAAGGGGAAATACAGTACGAAAGTACTCCCGAGCCCGAGCTCCGTCACCACGTCGACGAAGCCCTGGTGTTCCTTCACCACGCCATGAACGATCGCCAACCCGAGCCCGCTGCCGCTGCTCTCCGACAGACGTTTGCGACTGAAGAAGGGCTCGAAGATCCGTCCGAGGTGCTCTTTCTCGATGCCGCGGCCGCTATCACCAACCTCTAGGACGGCATAAGTGCCGGCCTCGATGATTTCGTAGGCCTCCACGTTCTCGCTGAACGTCACCTTTCGCGTTCGGAGGGTGATCAAGCCCGAGCCCTCGACGGCGTCCAGTGCATTGTGCAGCAAGTTCGATACGGCGCGTGAGATTTGACCTTCCGATCCGTTCACCAGCAACGGCACATCGGACACTTCGAGCGTCACGCGCGTGTTCTTCTTGGCTGCCAGCTCGCGAAGATAGGGATCCCCGAGGTAACTGTTCTTCGCTACGCGATTGAGATCCGTCGGTTCCTTCGTCGTGTGCCCTTGTCGACCGAGGGCCAACAGGTCTTTGATCGTCTGAATGGCGCGCAGCGCAGCAGCTTTGATGCTGTTGAGGTCATCGACCACCATGTGCGCTGCACCTTCGCCGCGCGCCTGCAATTGCCTCAAGATCAAGTCGGGCATCACGACCAGGGGCCCAAGCGCATTGTTCAAATCGTGCGCGACACCGCCCGCCAGCACGCTGAGCGCGTTGAGTCGTTTCGCCGACTCTGCCTTCTCTTGCACGGTGCGGCCGTGCAACGCGGTCTTGAGGACGATCTCTTGATGTAGCGCGACGCTCTTCAAGGCAGATCCGATCTGCGTCCGCAGCATCTCGTGCACGCCGATCCCTCGGCGTGATTCCACGACCGCCAAGCCCAGAGTTTCGTGCTCGAACGTCAACGGCAACACGGCCCAAGTTCGACGGCGATCCCCTAGATCTTGTCCGGGTGGGATCAGCAGCTCGGCGCGAAACGGCTCCTGGCCTACCTCGCGCACGGCGCCCGCGTTGAAACCGAAGAACGGTTCGAGCTCGGACGGTCTGTCTGCGCGCGTGAGCGAGATGAAGGCAGCGAGCACCACATCAGGTAACTCGCGCTGTAAGATTCGGCGCAGCGAGCCCAAGTCGAAGGCGGTGGCAAAGCTTTCTCCCGTGCGCAACAGTGCGCGATAGACCACCTCGAGCCCCACGCGCTGCCGAGCTTGATCAGCCACGCTAGCCGCAGCCAGAGCGCGCTGGGCACTCGACCACAATGGCGCTAAATCCGGACATGCCGGGAGACTTTCATCGCGCAAGATCACGAGCGCGTGCTGCAGCTCTTCGTAAGCGCGCTCGCGGTCCGTCGACTGCGACATGATCTCTTCGAGCGCTTCCTCGAGTCGACCCTTTTCGCCGTCGAATTCGAGCTGCAAAGCTCTGAATAAACTTCCGACCCAAGCCTCTGGTTCGACTGGCAGCTGCAAACGCTCGCGAATCGCGAACTCCAAGTGCGTGCGCCGATCGTCGAACCAATCTGGCGCACGCCGCGCGATGCTCACCTTCGTTGGCGGCTCGGGGTTCACGGCCCCGACGTGACAACCGCAAGACATGCGGCGCACCAGCGAAACTGGCAGCACCGTCACCGCGGGCACGGACTCGCCTTGCAATTGAGACCACACGAGCTCGACCGCGCTGGTCGCCATGTTGGTGATCGGTTGACGCACGGTGGTGAGCGGCGGCTTCATGAACCGACACACGGGCAGATCATCGAAACCGGAAAGCGCGACGTCGGTCGGCACGCGCAGTCCGGCTGCGTGCAGAGCGTCGAGCGCGCCGATCGCGGCCGCGTCGTTGTTCGAGACGATGGCATCGAACGCAACTCCACGGCTGAGGAGCTTCTCGGTCGCTTGACTGCCCGACGCCGGTGCAAACGCATCGCCCGCGACCAGCATCGGATCGAACGGTATTCCGTGTCGTGCCAGCGCTTCCTTGTAAACCTGATAGCGAATCTCGGCGTCGGGGTTGCGCTCGTGGCCGCGCAAAAAGGCGATTCTTCGACGGCCATGATCGACGATGAAGTGCTCGACCAGATCGCGCATGCCGGGCCGATTGTCGGCCACGACGCTCGGAATGCCTTCGAGCGCCACCCCAACGCTGCAAATCGGCAAGCCACGATAGCGTGCAATCAACTCGTCAATCGCCTCGAGCCCCAAGGATGCGGCCAAGCCTGCCGTGAGCAAAACCACGCCGTCCGCGTTGGCTGGACTCACCAAGTCGTACACGGCTGCGTGTGGGTTGGCGCCGAGTTCACGCCCGACGAAGAGCATGACGTTCATACCGCGAGCGGCCGCAGCGCGCTCTAGGCCTGAACATACTTGTGTGGCATAGCCGCTCTGAAGGTGATCGAGATAGTCGATCAGGACAGCGATGGTCTTGCGCTTGCCGGGCAGAGAAGGTGCTCCATGTTAACACCGCGACGTCTAACGAGAATGTTGATCGCAGCCGATGTAACGCTGGTTCAAATGATCGGTGTAAACTAGCACCCGCCTGCTGCGAGACAAGCGAGAGCCAGTGACAATGGCAAATTCGAGCTAGAGCAGGGTCTCGCCGCGTGTTTAGTTTGTTTCCAAACAGCCGCCGCCGATGGCGAACTCGGCTGCTGCTCGCGCACACACCTCGAGGTTGCCGTCGGAATCCTGGTCGCGAACGCCCAGACTGGCCTCGGCTCCTTCGCCGATCACTAGCCCGATCGTGCTGCTATCCGATCCATTGCTCAGTGTCGCTTCGACCCCAATGGCGGTAGCAGACGCACCCAGGTTCACTCCGACGCTGCCATCTGCATTCAAGGAGCCGATGTGACCCTCGAGCTCCCCGACGCGTAACGTTGCTTCGCTGCCGCCGTCGTGGAGCGACGCGCGCAAGAGAGTCGCTCGCAGCGCGACTTCTGCTCCGGTATCCAACGAGATACTGGGCCCCTCGAGATGCACCCCCCACAGCTCGCCCTGCAGTGGTCCGAGCTCGTGATGCGATGAGTTGGTGAGCGCCACGGCCGCCGCGTCATGCTGGTTCAAGATCGCCACGGAGCGGACGTCGAACGCGGGATCGGCAGGATTGGTCGTGCTTGCAGCGGGCCCGCTCTCTCCCTGCCCGTTGCGAGTGAACGCGCTGGCCGCGCTTTCCGAGCGCGTCGAGAGCTCACTTTCGGCAAGCGACATCAGAGCGCCGCCGCACATGGCGCTCGGGCCGTCGAGATCTCCCGGGGCGAGCTCGGACTGGTTCGAGGCCTCCGACAGGCCGTTGAACTCGTCGACCGAATCATCGATCGAGGCGCTGTAGGTGTTGTTGGGACTGCTTTGAGAAATGGGCTTGGGCATGCCGCGGAGTCGTCCGCGCAGGCAGCGAGTTGCCAACAAAAGCGACTGCGCTCAGCGGGCGACGGGATCGGTCGTCAGGCGTGCTCGACGCGGCCGTCGGCGTGAACGGCGAATCTCCCACTGTCGCGAGCGTGCACGGGAGCGTCGTTCGGCCAAGGCCAACCGCCAAAACCATCCTTGCGATAGTCCTGAAACGCCTGTTGAATCTGCTCGCGATCGTTCATCACGAAGGGCCCGTACGAAACGACGGGTTCGCCAATCGGGCGCCCCTGGAGCATCAACACTTCCGTGAGCTGCGCCCCGTTGACCAGAAGTGTCGGCCAATCGGGGCGAACACACGCCAGCATTCCGGTGGGCACCTCGCGCTCACCGACTTTGAGGCCGCCACCACTGAATACGTAGAGGGTGCGGTTGGCATCGGGCGCCGCTGCTGGCAACTCGAACTCCGCGTGAGGGTCGAGCGTCAGCGTCCAAATCGCGACCTCGGACTCGGGTCGGGCTGCCCACGAGTTCGGCGGAGGCGCTGGAGATTTTTGCTCGCCGTGGGCGCCGGCCACGAAAACACTGCGCGTCGTTCGACCTTTGGCGTCGGCGTGCGCCGCGCGCGGCACGCTGTCGCTCCAGAACATCGAAAAGTGCGGAGGGACGAACTTCTGCGAGCCGGGCAGATTGATCCAAATCTGGAACAACTCGGTGTGGTTGGGTTGCTCTGCGTCGAGCAGTGGAAACATCTCGGCATGCACGATTCCGCGGCCCGCCGTCATCCATTGCACGTCGCCATTGCCGTAACGCGCGGTGGCGCCGAGCGAATCAGAGTGATCGATATGACCGCGACGGGTGACCGTCACGGTTTCGAAGCCGCGATGGGGGTGCCGGGGAAAGCCAGGCACCACGTGCCCATGATACATGCGCCAACCCTCGCGAGCTTCGAAGTCGTTGCCGAGCGAACGACCCGCGAGCGACGCGTTGGGTCCCAGTTCGGCGTTGCCGCTCGGGTACGCGTCGTCGTGGTGCACACAGAACAAGAACGGATCGAAAGTCTTCCACGGCGGACGGCCGAGCGGCTCGACCTCGAGCACTCGCGCGGGCTCGGCCGGTTTGACGTTGGAGCGGGCATTGACGCGCGAACGCTGACAGCCTCCGAGCAGCAGTGAGCCTCCCGCGGCGTAAGCCAGGCCAGCCCCCGAGGCCGCCAACAAAATCCGACGCCGGGGCAGCGCTTCGAGCTTTTTCGGGTTTTGGTTCGACATCTGGATTCTTCGAGCTTCACACAGCTCCCGAGAGGAGTCCAAGGTCTCGGGTCCGGAGGGGTGTGCCGGAATGCGGCGAACCGGTGCGGGCATCTTGCCTGTTGTCGACGGAACGGGGGAAGCTACGGCCGGAGGTTGCGATTTCTCCTAGTCTGCCAGCTCTCACGCCCCGTTACGAACTCGAAGGGCAGATCGGGTCTGGAACCCACGGAGTGGTGTATCGCGCGCGCGATCGGCAGACGCAGACCACCGTCGCCGTGAAGTTGCTCCGAGACTTGTTGGACGTGGATCCAGATGCCTGGAGCGAGGAAGCGCGACTGCTGACACGCTTGGCGCATCCGACTATCGTGCGCGTGTTCGATCATGGCTTGAGCCACGATGGCAGGCCCTTCATCGCCATGGAATGGCTCGAGGGCGAAGATCTGGGACGGCGCCAAGCGCGCGCACCGCTCAGCATGATCGCGGCACTCAAGTTGATGTTGGAGTTAGCGCGGGGGTTGCATGCCGCGCACACGGCAGGCGTGGTGCATCGAGACATCAAGCCCGCGAACATCTTTCTCACCTACCCCACACCGGATGCAGCGCCCGCGCCCAAACTGCTCGACTTTGGTGCCGCAGCGCCCTTCGCGTCACTAGCCGCCTCGGACGGTTTCATCGTCGGCACGCCGGCATACATGGCTCCGGAACAAGTCCGGGGTGACATGAGCGTGGACTATCGCTCGGACGTCTACTCGCTCGGCGCGACACTCTACGAGTTGGTCGCCGGTCACCCACCCCATCAAGGACCCAACACGCTCGCGACTTTGGCGCGTTTGGCGACGACACACGCTCGGCGCTTGACGGATTTGAAACCCGAGGTGCCGCCCGCGCTCGACGAACTCGTGCACGCGATGCTGTCGCTCGAAGCGCGCGATCGCCCCTCCGACATGCGCGCCGTCGAAGAGGGCATCGAGGCCGTGATTGGCACCATCACGCGCGGCTCGATCGTCGACATCGAGCCGCGTTCTGGGCGCGTCGGTTCCGGTGCATCGCGCTTGCTCACGACGTTGGTCGCTTCGCGCTTTCCCTCGCGCGAGATGCGTGACCGCTTGCTCGCCAACGTCTTGGGTCGCGGCACGGAAGCCGTGCCCTTGGGCTCCGATTCGTTGGTCGTTCACTTGGGAGCACGACGGGCGCTCGGCAACGAAGCCGAAAGCGCGCTCAAGATGGGTCATAGGTTGGCGCAAGCGGGCGCCGCGGTGGGCGTAGCCACGGGACGTGCGTTCATCCCGATTCTGGACGACGGCCGACCCGTGCACGCGATCGGCGAGGTCGTCGATCGCGCTACGACCTTGTCACGTCTGGGCCGTCAGCGCGAATTGTGGACCGATCTGTCGACGCAGGAGCTGGTGCGCGAGCGTTTCGAGTTCCTGCCCGGTCCCAACGGCTTCTGCCGCGTCGGTGAGCGCAAGAACCTTTCGGCGATGCGCGCCGCCATCCAAACTCCCTTCGTTGGACGCGAGGCGGAGTTGGCACGCATCGCGCTCGTGCAAACCCGCGCGTTGAAGGACTCCAAAGCGGTGGTGGTGCTGCTTTACGGACCCCCGGGCATCGGCAAATCGCGCTTGCAACAAGAAGCAATGACGCGCTTGTCGAACAAGACGTCGCTGCAGCATCACATCACTCAACACAGCGAAGCGTACGGCGCGCGCCGCGCGCTCGGCGTCGCGCTCGACGTGATGCGGGGCCTGCTCGGGCTCAACAAGAGCAGCGATGAACAAGCCATCACCGTGGCGATCAGCCAGAAAGTGGGCGAAGGCCTCGACGAACAACTGACGAGCCGCATCCCTTTGTTCGCGCAGTTGCTCGGGCAGCAACAACTCGCGCCCGATCAGGACACCCGCGGCTTGCGCGACTTGGTCTGGTTGTTCATGACGCAGTCGTTCTTGCACGAGCTGCTCAAGGGACCGGTTGCGATCGTGACCGAGGACTTGCAATGGGCGGACCCCGAGAGCGTGGCCTGGCTCGACCATTTGATGGCGCGCGCCGCCAACTTGCCATTGCTCTTGATGGTAACCGCCCGCCACGAATTTCGGATCCAACACGCCGATAGATTCACCACGCGCGACCACGTGGCGCTCGAATTGCATCCGGTTTCGAGTGAAGTGACTCGCCGAATCGCTGCCAATGCCGCCGCGCGCCAACTGAGCAGTGAAGCGCTAGAGACGATCGTGCAGCAAGCGGGCGGCTCGCCTCTGTTCGCCGAAGAGCTCACGCGTTTGGCGGTGGTGGGCGCCAGAGTTTCACAAGCCCCGACGATCGAAGCCGCGATCCAAGTCAGCCTCGACGCGCTGGTGGCGGAGCAACGACGCGCGCTGGCCTATTTCAGTGTTCTGGGCCAGACCGGCTGGGACGACGCTTTGGAATACCTAGGCGTGGATGATCCAGAGTCGCCCCTGGAGGAACTCGAGCACGCAGGGATCCTGATGCCCGAACCCGGATCGCGCTTTGTCGGCATGCGCGAGTGGCAATTCAAGCACGCTTTGGTACGCGACGTCGTCTATCAGAGTCTGGCAGAAGATGAACGCCGACATTTGCACGGGCGCGCCGCTGAGTGGTTCAGCCGCATCGGCGAAGATCCTGCGCTAATCGCGCGTCATTTCGACTTGGCAGAGCAGCCCGGGCGCGCTGCAGACTTCTGGGCAGCAGCGGCCAAGCGAGCCCTCAGCACCAATGCCTTGCGCGATGCGCTAGCGATGGCAGAACGCGCGCTGACCTTTGCCGACAATCGGCCGGCAGCGTTCACGCGGGCCCGATTGCTCGATGAAGCCTGGAGCCGACTCGATGCGCGCGCTAGTGATCGCGAAACCGCAGTGTGCGCGCTGGAAGAACACGTCTTCGACGAGGCGAGTCAAACGTATGCGCTGGGCGCGCGTGCTCGCTACGATGCCGTGCGCGGCCAAGGCTTCGACATCGATCAGCGCTTGGCGGATGCGCGCGACGAGGCACGACGACTCGGTTTGCGCGACGAGGAGGCCAAGTCGAGTGCCGAGTTGGCAGTGCGCTTGGCGTTCGCGGGCGATTTCGAAGCGGCCGAGCAAGAAGCTGCACAATTGCTGGAGTTGTCCGAAGCGCATTCTCTCGGCGCGGCTGCCGTCGAAGCTTGGCAAGCCTTGGCCATCGTGCGCCAAAGCAAAGGCGAACTGAGCCTGGCGCTGCAGGCGCGACGTAGCGCGGTGGCGGCGGCGCGCTCGGCCGAATTGCGCGAGCGTGAATCCGTGCTGACCACGAACTTGGGATTCGCCCTGACGACGCTCGGCGTGCGTGAAGAGGCACGCGAACTCTTGCTCGGCGGCCTCGAACTGGCGGAGGCCATCGGCAGCCAAGGCGCGCGCCGCCATGCCCACATGTTGCTTCTGTGCTGGTGTGCCGCATTTGGGCACGATCGCGAGCTGGACGGCGTGCTCACGGAGTTGCGCGCCGAAGCCGATGCCGCCGCTGACGGCACTTGGACGGCACCTGCCCGGGAAAATCTGGGTGCATTGTTCTATCGCGGACTCGAGTTGCTCAACAACTACGGCCATCCGCAACGGGAACGGGCGCGCGCGCTGCTCCAACTAGCGGCGCAAGCTTACCAGAACACGGGCAACCGCGATCTGTTGCCAGTCGCGCTCGGCTTCTGGGCAAAGGCCGAACAGAGCCTCGGGGCGCGCGAGCGCGCGTTCGAACTCGCCACGCGTGCAGCAGAGCTGTTGAAATCTGGGGCCCCGAGCCTGCTCAACGAATCACCCGTTTACTTGGTGCTGCACGACGTCGAGCTCGGACGCGGCAATCAGCTTCAAGCGCGTCGCGCGATCGTGGAAGCAATGACGCCGCTGTTGCGACGCGTCCAAGGCCTGTTGCAGACGCCGTATGCCCGGCCGTTTTTGACAGGGCTCTCAGATAACTCACAACTCGTCGCTCTGGCGGACGGCTACGGCGTGCTGCCCCGTGAGGTGCATCAGCAGCTCACCCGCGATAATCATTAGCCCACCCCTACTTCGAGCGTCTGCGCAACTCGAGGTCGTCACCTGCCGACAGTAGGCAAACCCCCACTCGGGGCTTTGACCAACACGAGGTGATCTCAATGCAGACGACATTTCAAACGCACAACTCCATCGGTACCGTAGCTGCCGCGGCTCGTCACCCTGACGTGCGTCCGCCAACGCTCCCCGAGTTCCTGCAGCGGCGCGCCGACAACGTGGGGCAGATGCCGCGCTTGAACGGCGCTTTCGGCAATGATAGCACGTCGCAGCCGAACCCAACTCTAGGCAGCACCAAGGTCCACTACGCCAAAGTCGAAGGCGAATTGTTCGGCGACAAAGGGCCCAAGCTCGGCAACATCGACCAAGGCAATCTGGGAGACTGCTTCTTTCTGGCTTCGGTGGGCGCCGTGGTCGCCGATGATCCAACCGCGATCCGCAACGCGATCCGCGACAACGCTGACGGCACGTACTCGGTGCGCTTCTATCACGATACGCTGTTCGGCCATGAGCCGGTTTGGATCACCGTGAATGGTGAACTCCCCGTCGACTCCAACGGGCGGCTGGCTTACGCGCAAGGGGTGGACTCGGACGCTGACGGCAAGTTGGAGCTTTGGGTACCGATCATGGAGAAAGCGTACGCCAAATACGTGGACAAGTACGGCGCTGATGATGGCAAGAGCGGCTACGCCGACATCGGAGCGGGGGGTTCGAGCCGTGCCGCGATCGAAGCGCTGACAGGGCGCTCTGCACATTTCGATACCTTGCCGAGTGGAGACGCGAAGCTCGAATCGATGCTGAGCGCCGCGAACGACGGACGGCAAGTCGTGGTGAGCACGAAAGACAAGGGCGCTGACGGCTGGGTCGGTCATCACGCATACACCGTCGTGGGGACGTACGAGAAGGACGGCGAAACGATGGTCATGTTGCGCAACCCCTGGGGTTCGACAGAGCCCGACGCTGCGGACAAGGGTAAAAAGGCGAACGACGGCCTGTTCTCGGTCTCGCTCGACGAACTGCGCAAGCATGTCCGCGGCGTGAGCAGCAACGAGCCCGCGTCGTCGTTCATCGATCTGCTCCGCTCGCTGTTCTGAACTCCGCCCCTCGACCATCAACTCAGCGAGCCAACCATGAACCTCTCGAAAACTTGCAAGCTAGCGTCGTATGCCTGCGCAGTGCTCCTCGCGAGCGCCTGTGCGAGCGCTGCCGACCCGGTAACCCCTTCCTCGAGCAATGCGGCCAACATGACCTCCCCAAGCGACGATCCCTCTACAGATCCGGACATCGTGCAGAGACTCGCCGCGGTGCACCAGGAGCCCAGCCAAGTCGAACTGCGCTTCGTCGACGCTTCGGTTCCACCCGAATACCATCGCAGCTATACGATCATCGCGGCCGCCGACAGCGCAAGCGTGAAGGTCGACGTCTATGGGACGGTGATCGCGTCGGACTCGACCAAGCCGAGCGCCCAAGCGTGGCGAACGATCGTGGAAGCCGCAACCCGACTCCCCGAGACCCAGAGCGCCGATGACGCTGACGTCTCGGGGCAATCGAGTCACGAGCTCACTCTCTCGTATCCGACGGGCAAGCTTCGGAGCTTTACTTGGACGTCGAGGAGCGACACACCAACCCCAGCGATTGAGCAAGCACTTGCCCTGACGAAGCGTATCGAAGCCCTGTTTCCGAACTTGGAGCAGCTAGAACAGACGCCGTATCCGAAGCAGTGAACTCGAGCCCAACAGGATCGGGCCGCCGAAAGAACCCTTTCAGCGGCCCGTGTGATTTCCTCGAAGTGTGCGAGCGCTCAGGGCTGCAACACATCCCACTTGGGACGGCGGTGGGAAGCGCGGAAGACGCCAAGATCTCGGAACTGAGCGCTCTTGCTCTGCTCATTGCCGTCGAGGAAGAACACAAAAGCGAAGGGGGCATCGGCGTTGTCTGCGACGGTGTCGAAGTAGCCGACGAACGAGTTGGGCGATAACACCGGACGACCGAGGATGCTCTCGAGCGGAATGCCTTTGGCAGCGCTAGGCGCCCCTTGACTCAACGCCTTGTAGACGACCTCACTGCACACCAAACTCTCGTCACTGCGAAAGTCGAAGTCGAAGTCGTACGGACGTCCGTAGTATGCGAAGGCTGCGGACAACACCTGTTTGCGCGCCTCGTCGCTCAACGTCGGGCGAATCGCCGCGACGAAGTCAGCGCCAAGGCTGTGCTCGGCGGAGCTGAACAGCACGCCCTCGCTCACGGCTTCCAGGATGCGACGTGAGTGACCTTCCTCCTCCTGTGCACTCCACGCGGCATAGGCCCTGGGCCAACGTCGCGCCAGTTGGGTCACGAAGTCTTCGCCGAGATCGGCTTGCATCTCTGCGACACTGCCAACGAAGAACGCTGTGTGCGGCCAAAAACCCGGCAAACCGACGTTGGACAGATACCAATTGCGACGCTCGAAGATCACGTCACCGGGCCGCAGCAACTTGGTCGCACTCGCTACTTGTGCGTCGGAGATCAGGCGGCGGGAGGCGTCGACGACCCGGGTGTCCCCCATCACGGTGGCGACCTCCTTCTGCGCGGGGAACCACAACCAGTGAACTCCTTGGGTCAGACGTTCGAGCGCATCTTTGGCAAACGTGGTCGGGCTCGTGACGATTCCGCGCTCGATCATTTCCTGGTTGTGGTGATCGATGTAGCTGATGGCCCAAGCGCGGCGCTTGGCTATCCCAGCCTTTTCGTAGTCGTTCTGAGAAACGCTGTAGCGCAACTGATAGACACTCAATGGCTTGGTCCAGGGCTGCAGATTGAGGGCATTCTTCAGTTCGACGTACATCTCGGAGCGCAACCCAACGCTGGGATTGCCTTCGGTCAAGACCGCCTCGTAGTCAGCGTGACCCACTGCATGGCTCATTACGTTGGCGAGATTCAGATAAGTCGCCAATTCGCCGACGTAACCCAGGAGAAACGCTTCATCACCGTGAAGCTCCTGGAAGTAGTCCGAGAGCGCCGTGACGCTGCGCACAGCGTCGTAGAAGCTGACCCAGAAGGTCTGTAGTTCGGCGCGGCGTTGCACCAAGGCCGTGGGATCGGAATGAAGCTCGAACAAGCCCGCAGTCTCGGCCCGATCGGTCAGATCGTCCAAGACGTCGATCGACACCCGCAGCTGCTGCACCAGTGCCTCACGTTCGTCGACGTGAGGTTCGATGAGGCCGTCCGTGGTCGACACGCCGACCTTGGGCTCGGGCGTCGAGCACGCAAGCGCATTGGCCGTTAGCCACAACCCCGCAAACCGCCACAACAGACGCGCGTGATTCGAGATCGGCATGGCGGCGAGTGTACACGTGGCCGAAACGATGGCAATCGCCGGGCGATTGATCTATCGCACCGTCTGCATGAAAGTGCCCTTGCAACCCCTATCCGATGACGAAGAGCTCGCCCTTGGCCAGCTGCTCCTGGACTGCCAAGCACCCAATTCGGCTCGAGCCGCTGGCCTCTCGCACATGGAGCGCGTTTGGCTGGCGCGCGGCGTACTCACGGCGCTGGCGATCGAACCGCATCTCTCCGATCCGATCTCGTGGCTGCCCTTGGTGCTCGGCAGCGAAGCCAAGGACGTTGGCTCGCTCAAGCAAACGCTGAATCTATTGCTGCGCGATCGCTTCGTGATTGCCGAGTGCCTGGAGCTCGCTGAACCTTTGGTTCCCGATGCTGGCGAAGAGACTTCGATCGTACAATTCTGCAAAGGGTTAACTCGAGCCTGTCAGGCAAACAAGCACTGGCAGGCAGACAAAGGCGCCTGGGAATTGACCCTGCCGTTGGCGGTCGTGGCGGGTTACCTGAAGTTCGAATCGCTACGCAGCGTGCTGCCCGAGATCGCCGTAGATGAGCAAACCTGGCGGGCGCTGCGCGAGCATGACCTCCCCGAGCAGTTGCGAAAGCTCCACGCGCATTTTGCGCCGGCTCGGGCGAGCTACACGGCCCCGCCCGCGGCCCCCAAGGTCGGTCGGAACGAACCCTGTCCCTGCGGCAGTGGCCGCAAATTCAAGAAATGCTGTGGAAGCAATGCCTGAGCCCGTGCACCCGCTCGAATCCGTTATCCCGACGCCATCCGTGAGAAGAAGCGCTTGCGCGCCTAGCCCGCCCATGGCACACGGCTGCGCGGAGCAAACTCATGCGTAGCAAGCTACTCGCGTTGGGCGCAAAGGGACTCAGAATCCCGTTTTCGCCACTGAAGATCTGTATCCAAACGACGACCGAGAAGCCTCTGGATGTGGTCCACCAATCGCGCGTGCGACAGATCGAGAAGCTCTTGGCTCTCGTGCCAGAGTTAACCCAATTCTACAATCCCGCCGCCAAGGACGAGCCTCTGGCGTGCAAAGCCTTCCTGGAATTCGCCGACGGCTACGTCCCCCTGGTGCGGCAAAGCGCGCACGGCGCCCACTTGCGCAACTTGCTCTTGCGCTTGAACAAGAGCATCGAAGACGAAGCTTGGAAGAAGCGGATCAACTTGCTCGTGGCAGCGTCGAACTTCAAGGATGGCGTGCCCGATTCGCGCCTGTATGCAGCGCTCAGTGAAGGCACTGCTGCCAAGGACTTGGATTTGCCCGATGATGCGCTGACCGAGTTTCGAGCCCACGAGACGAACTACGGCGCCAAAGTGCCGTTCTTCGAGTTCATGCGTCGTTCAGGTAAACGCAACAGCGTCACGCGCGGCCAAAATCTCCGCAACTTCTTCGAAGCTCACCGTGAACTGGTGACGGACAAACGCGTACTGCACTTTGCCCCCGAGCGTGCGATCAGTGATTGGTTTCGACAGAACAGCAGAGCTCTACGGCTCGAGTATCAGAACGCAGATCTATTTCGAAAGGCCGATCTCGCGCTGGATGTGACGGCGCTCGACCTGCCGGACAATTCAGTGGACGTCTTGATCTGTCACCGAGTGCTGGAGCACGTCCTGGACGACTTGACGGCCATGCGCGAGTTCCAGCGCGTGCTCAAACCGGGTGGTTTTGCCCAGCTCAGCGTTCCGCAAGGAATGCAGCGGGCGGACTCCACCGAGTTTTACATCGCAGACGCCACCTTCTTCGGCCACGTGCGCAGCTACGGAAGGGACTTCCAAACGCGGCTCGAGAGCGTGGGCTTTCGGGTAGAGCTGATAACTTGGTTCCTGGACAGGGACGAAGCCGAGCATCGACGCCAGCAGACAGATCCCATGCGCCTGTATCACTGCTGGAAGGACGCACGTTAACGCACCCCAAAACCAGCCGAGCTTGGTGTTGTGAGGTTCCTTTGGGGGGCCGTCGAGGTTAGACTCGGCCGCGAGGAACCAGCTTGGAAGGCCAAGACGCGCAAGAAGCCGCCCTGATGGGTGCGGCTGTGATGTCACTCGCAACCGACGTGATCTTCACAGTCGATGCCAAGACGCTGAAGCTCTGTCACGCCAACCGCGCTTTCTCGCGCCGGCTCGGCTACGAGCCGCACGAGATCACGGCACTGACGATCTTCGACGTCGTGGTCGCGGATCGCGCGAACCTGGAGCAAAGCATCGCGAATTTGGTGCGTGAGGGTGAGATCTACATTCCACTACGCCAGTATCGAGCCAAAGACGGTGGGCTGATCGACGTCGAGCTGCGAGCTAGCGTGACCCAGGTCCAGGGCCGCACGTTGTACTGTGCCGTGGCCCGCGATCTCACGCCAATCCGCGCTGCCGAAGCGCGCGTCAGAGAAAGCGAGGAGCGCTTCAAGTTACTGGCCGATGTAGCCTTCGAAGGTATCGCAATCACCGAGGGCGGACGCATCGTCGACGTCAACCAGCGTTTTACGGAGTTGTTGCGAGCACCCGTTCAGCAGTTGATTGGGCGCCCCGTGAGCGACTTCGTCGCCCCCGAAGATCGCGATCGCGTGATCCAGAGTTTACGCAGCGGGTTACCGGGTCCTTACGAGCACATCGTGTTGCGCACGGACGATACGCGCTTCCGCGCGGAGGTTCGTGCAGCCACCGTCCAGGTTGCAAATCGCAATTTGCGAGTGACTGCCCTGCGCGACATTTCGGAGCGACGTGCCCTCGAAGAGCAAGTGCGTCTGGCGCAGCGCATGGAGAGCGTGGGACGCTTGGCGGGCGGAGTTGCTCACGACTTCAACAACCTGCTCACCGTGATCCTTTCGGTGACCCGGCTGCTCTCGGAAGATCCAGCAAATGGTACGCTCGAAGGCGATTTGGGCGAGATCACGTTGGCAGCACGCCGCGCATCGGAATTGACTCAGCAACTGCTCGCGTTCGCGCGTCGCCAGATCGTCAATCCCGAAGTCATCAACATCAACGACTTGGTCTTGACCATCGAGAAGATGCTGCGGCGAGTGATCGGAGAAAACATCGTACTCACGACGCATTGCGCGAAGGACTTGGGCAATGTCCGGGCAGACACCGGACAAGTCGAACAGGTGCTGATGAACCTCGCGCTCAACGCGCGGGACGCAATGAAGAACGGTGGCACGTTGACTCTGGAAACAGCCAACGTCACGCTGGGCGAGGATTACGCGGCCAAGCACCCCGACACGGTTCCCGGCGCCTACGTGATGACGAGCGTGACCGATACGGGCATCGGCATGGATGCGCCGCTCATGCAGCACATCTTCGAACCTTTTTTCACGACCAAAGAACAGGGCAAGGGCACGGGGCTGGGGTTGGCTACGTGTTACGGCATCGTCAAGCAGTGCGGCGGCTCGATCTGGGTCTACAGTGAGCCAGGCAAAGGCACGACGTTCAAAGTCTATTTACCGCGCGTTTGGGACGCCGCCGAGGAGCGTCCTGCGACCAAACACGAAACACACGTTGGGGGCCACGAGACGCTCTTGGTCGTCGAGGACAACGATATGGTCCGACGGATCGCGGTGCGCGTGCTCCAAGCCCATGGCTACAACGTGATTCAAGCCAAGGACGGCGATGACGCGCTGCGGGTATACGCTACGACGTCACGCGTCGACCTCTTGATCACGGACGTCGTGTTGCCGACGATCAACGGCAAGCAATTGGCAGACGCGCTGCGCCGCCAACAGGGCGATCTCCGCGTCTTGTATACTTCTGGCTACACGGAAAACACGATCGTGCACCAAGGTGTCGTCGATCCAGATGTACATTTCTTGGCAAAGCCCTATGTACCGAGCGATCTCCTGCACAAAGTTCGCAAGGCCCTCGACGAACCGTGACTGATTCAACCCATCGCTTCGAAATCCGCGCCGCGCTGCCTGCCGATCGAGATGAACTGTTAACCCTGGCAGGGCATCTCAACACCGTGAACCTGCCCGCAGATGCCCAGGCCATCACGGCCATCCTAGAGAAATCGGAGCAAAGCTTCACCGGCAGCTTGCCGCGCGAACGTCGAGCCCAGGTGTTCATCCTGCGCGACAGGGAGACCGGGCGCGCGATCGGTAGCTCGACTTTGGTCGCCCAACTCGGACGCCCGGACGCCCCTTACATCTATTTCGAGGTCAGCACCGAAGAGAAGTACTCGCGCGATCAAAACCTGCATTTCGAGCACTACGTGCTTCGCCTCGGGTTCTCGTATGCGGGCCCTACGGAGCTAGCGGGCCTGGTCGTCGATCCCGAGTATCGCAACAGCCCGGGCCGGTTGGGTCTGGCGATTTCGTACGTTCGCTTCTTGTTCGTCGCGGCTAATCGTTCTGATTTTCAAGACGAACTGCTCGCGGAATTGCTGCCCCCGCTGGAACCGGACGGCACCAGCCATCTTTGGAATTCGCTCGGCCGGCGCTTCACGGGCATGACGTATCGGCACGCCGATCGCCTCTCTCATGAAAACAAGGACTTCATCCGCGACCTGTTCCCCTCGGGCCCCGTGTACGCGAGCCTGCTGAGCGAGCCAGCCCAAGCCGTGATCGGCAAGGTGGGGCACCAGACGAGGGGCGTGGAGAAGATGCTGCGGCGCGTGGGTTTCCGTTACGCGGAGCGCGTCGATCCCTTCGATGGTGGTCCCCATTTCACGGCAGCCGTAGACGAGGTGACGGTCATTCAGCGCTATCGTCAGATGACGCTCGTCCACGAGGAGGGTGGCGACAAACCGATGCTGGTTGCGCGGCTCACCAGCGAGGCGCCCTTTGCGGTGGCGGTTCCGACCCGGGTTTGGGATCGTGGCACGGTGATCGGGGTCCCGCGCGAAGCTGCGGAAATCCTGGGCGCCTCCCCTGGTGATCTAGTGCACGCCGTGCCGTTGCCCTGAAAAGGGCGCTTCCCAGGCGATGCCTCGGGGGCAGCGCAGCCGGGACCGCTTCGGGCCCGCAAGCCGGGCGCCCGGCGCTAGCGATGAAAAGCGCCTGCTGCCTCGTCATTGCGTTGAGTTGCGAGCGGAAGTAGGAGGGGGGCCAATGTTGAATATCGACCTGCGTGGCAAGCGCGCCTTGGTTGCTGGAGTCGCGGACGACGGCGGTTTTGGTTGGGCCATAAGCAAGGCCCTGGCAGAGGCGGGCGCCACCGTTTGTGCCGGAACATGGCCACCGGCTCTGGGGATCTTCCGCACCATGCTCGAGCGCGGCAAGTTCGACGAGTCGCGTGGGCTGGCCGATGGTCGCAAGCTCGAGTTCGAACGCATCTACGCGCTCGACGCCGCTTACGACACACTCGATGACGCGCCCGAAGACGTGAAGAGCAATCGCCGCTACTCCGGCCAAGGCGATTTCTCCATCGCCGGTCTCGGTGCACAGTTGGCGACGGACTTCGGCGACAAGCCGCTCGACATCGTCGTGCACTCGCTCGCCAACTCATCCGAGATCAAGAAGCCGCTGCTCGAAACCAGCCGGCCAGGTTACCTCGGCGCGCTCGGAGTCAGTGCTTACTCCTTCGTCTCGATGATCAGCCGCTACGCGCCGTTGATGCGTCCGGGCGGGTCGTTTCTTTCGCTCACGTACCTGGCAAGTGAACGCGTGTGTCCCGGCTACGGCGGCGGCATGTCTTCGGCCAAGGCTGCCCTCGAGAGCGATACGCGGACCCTGGCGTACGAGGCAGGCCGCAAGTACCAAGTGCGGGTGAACGCCATCTCGGCAGGTCCCTGGGCGTCGCGCGCAGCCAACGCGATCGGCATCATCGACGAAACGATTCGCTACGTGTCGGTCAACGCTCCCTTGCAACAGACGTTGAACGCCGAAGAAGTGGGTCAAGTTGCCGCGTTCCTGACGAGTCCTTTGGCGTCGGGCATCACGGGCACCATCGTCTACGTGGACAAGGGCTTCCACACGATGGGCAAGGCCACCGAAGAGCGCTACAGCGCTCCCTGACGTACAGCGCTCCCTGACGTCTCGAGCGTTGAACGCTAGGGCGTGCTCGGGCTGCTGAGTTCCAAATCTGCCACCAGTGGCAGGTGATCGGACGCGGCCCGTGCGAGCGTCGAACGCCCCGGTGCGCAGTGCCGACAGTGCACGTCGCCGCGGAAGAAAAGGCCGTCCAAGGGTCTGACGGGAAACCACGCCGGGAACGTGTTGTGCAGGCGGCCCGCCCTGGCAAATCCTGCGGGCTCGAGGAAGCGCGGCCCAAGTGAGCCCCACAGATCGTTCAGATCGCCTCCGAGCACGATCGGAGTGCGCTGACGCAACCCCGCAAAGGGATGTGAACCGATGAAGCGCTCCAACTGCTCAGCGCGCTCCGAACCCGCCAGCCCGAGGTGGAGATTGAAGAGCATCAAACTGCGTCCGTGCCCTTCGTGCATGACGTGAGCGCGCGCGCTGATGGCGCCGCGCTTCTTGCGCCAACCCACCGTCAGATCCAGATGATGCTCATCGCTGAGCGGAAAGCGACTCAGGATCAAGTTGCCGTAACCTCCGACGGCAAACAGGTGTTCGCGTCCGAACGCGGAATGACTGAAGCCGAGCGCCTCACGCAGTAGCGGAGCTTGATCGTCCATGCGCAGGCGCGGCATGCCGAATGCCACCTCTTGCAGCAGCGCTACGTCGGCGTCCTGGGCCGCAATTAGCTGGATGATCCTCGACAAATCATAACGACGGTCGACACCGCCAATGCCCTTGTGGATGTTCCAAGTCAGAACCCGAACGCGCATCGACGCTCAGTATGCACGATCTCAGGGGCAGGCTTTCAACGATTCGATCCAACCCCGCACCAACTGAACCCCAGCTTCATCGACGCGATTGCTGGCCACGGGCGGCATGCCGTATTGATCACGACGTGACATACGCTCGACGATGACCGACTCGTCCGGCTTACCCGCTGCGATGAACGCACCCGACTCGGTCCCCAGCTTGTCGAGGCTTGCCAGGCCGCACAACCCTGTGTCGCTCAGCGCTGTTTCGTAGCGCAGGTCTAGCCCTCCCCGCCCAGGGCCGCCAGGACGGTGACAGCCGCCACAGTTGACGTGCAGATAGGCGCGCGCACGCTCGGTCAACGACGAGTCACTGGCTGCAAACGCAATGTGCGACGCGCTGGCATCGGCATGGGTTAACACCCCGGCGTCCTCGAGCTTGGCGAGTTGGCTGGCTTTGCCGGCCTTGACGTCCAACTGATCCAGCTCGAGCCCCAACGAACGACCTGCTGCCGCCGTGTGACACTGATTGCAGGTGTTGAGACCGGGGAAGATCCATTCTTGATCGCCGATCTTGCGCCGCGTGGTCTGCAAAATCAGATCGGCATTCTTGCCGTCTTCGCGCCACGCGTACGAATACCCCGAGTACTCGCCATCCGAGTGACGCACGTAGAAGCGCGTCTCGATCAACTTATCCAGGAGCTTGAAGTTCTTGATCAAGAGCGTGCCGGGGGGTGTCTCCAGATCGCCGCTTTCGAGCAGTTTCAGGTGTTTTCCTTCTGGCAACACCATGTACCGTTCCTTGACCGCTCCGTCGGACCAAAACGGGAGCGCGACGTCATAGGGGATCGCGTTGGCGCTGACGCGTCCTGGGTTATCAGTGTCGAAGCACCCCGTGTCGCTGATCTGCTTGGGCAGTGACTTGCCGTTTTCGTCTCCGGCCGTAACTTTCAGTACGCGTGCCGCACCGTAGTCGAGGGCATACAGTTCGCCGGCTTGGTCCTCCGCAAAGCTCGAGATCGAGCCGTTCGCCTGGGCCAGCAACTCGACCTTGACTTCATCGTGCTCGCGTTTGAGTCCCCAGACTTCACCGGTCAAGAAATCGGTGAACAGGTAAGTTCCAACCAAGTCGGGCAGCTCGGACCCGCGGTACACGAAGCCCCCTGTCACGGATCGGTGATCGGTCGTAGAAGGGTGAGCATAGACCCAAATTGGAGGGATTGTGTCTTCTCCACAGCCTGCGTCGGTCGCATGAAAGCAGACTTGTGCTTCTCTCAAGTTCCACCCGTAGTTACCGCCACGCTTGATGATGTCGATTTCCTCCCAAGCGTCCTGCCCTACGTCCCCCGCCCACAGTTCGCCGGTTTCACGATCGAAGCTGTAGCGCCACGGATTGCGCAGCCCGAAGGCGTAGATCTCGGGTAAACCTTGACCACTCCCAAACGGATTGTCCTTCGGAATGCCATAGGCGGCGCCCGGATCAGGGTGATCGACGTCGATACGCAGCATCTTGCCGAGCCAGGTTTTCAAGTTCTGGCCGTTGCCCTGTGGATCTCCGCCGCTGCCCCCATCGCCGAATCCCAGATACAAGAGCCCATCGGGGCCAAATGCCAAGTTGCCCCCATTGTGATTCGTGTAAGGTTGTTGCAATTCGAGCAGCTTCTTCTCGGAGCTGGGATCGACTTGGTCCCCCGCGATCACGAAACTCGACACCTGAGAGACGGTGCCCCCATCGTCCTTCGTGTAAGAGACGAATAGGCGTGGATCACTCGGATAATGCGGATGCAGGGCCAGACCGAGCAGACCGCGTTCATCGAGAGTCTCGGCCTGATGCACCCTGTCTCGCAGATCCAAGGTGGTGACTTTAGACACCTCACCCTGCGCGTCACCGAGAAAAGAACGAACGATGCCGTGCTGGTCAGCGATGAACCAACGACCACTAACTTCGCCCTCCAGCTTGGGCGCCTGGACCAATGCCACTGGCGTCGCGATTTCGAGGCCCTTGAACACCGGCTCGAGGCGAATCCGCGCCGCGGGCCGCGGCGGAGCGACGCAGCGGTCACTGGAGAAGGGTTTGCTTGGCTTGCTAGTGGCTTGGGGAGTTGGGCTCTGCACCGCGTTCTTGCACGCACATGCAAGCAGGAGCGCATACCCGAAACACAGAAAGCCCCGGCGCGCGGATGCGCGCGTTGCTCCGAATTCGATTGGCCTCATGCTTCCCTCGCCCGATTCATGGTCCGCGACATCGATTCGCACGAGCTAGCATCAGGTCGGCCACTTGGCTAGCGCCGTCGTTGCGCTCAGTAATCGCCCGCCCCCCTGCCCGCGTTCGAGAACTGCTCTAGATGAGTGCTGCTGTGCCCGCCGCGCGTTACGCCCTGTTCCTTCTCGTCTTCACAGCGGTGCTCGCGTTCGCCAATCGCTACGTGTTCACGCGCTCGAGCACCGCTTTTGGTTGGTCGCCTCGGACACGCAAAGCAGTGGCGTGGCTATTCGCAACCGTCTTGGTGACCAGCTTTTCGGGGCGCGTTCTAGAGCTCGTGTGGAAGAGCGCACCGGTCGGCGCGGTATTGACGGTGGCGTTGACCTTCGAGCTGGCGGTGATCTTGAGTGCGGCCGTGCTCGCGATTGGCGACGTGAGCGCGTTGGTCTTTCGCAGGCTACGCCAACGACTGACTCGCGATGGTGAACAGCCACGAGGCCTAGCGGAACCTTCCGTCGCGGAGCAAGACCACACTAGCGACGGCGAGCTGACGCGGCGCTCTTTCCTTCTGCAGACCGGTGTCGGCTCTGCCGTGTTGCTCGGCTCGAGCAGCGCCCTGTACGGTACGTTGGCGGGCCGTCACGACTATCAGCTTCACGAGACGGTACTGAAGCTGCCGGGGTTATCGTCGAAGCTCGATGGCTTCTGCATCGCCCAACTATCGGATGTTCACCTCGGACAGTTCGTCGGTGAGCCGGAACTTGCCGCTGCGCTGGACTTGCTGCAACGAGCCAAACCCGATCTGATTGTGCTGACGGGTGATCTGCTGGATCACGACATCGCGCGAGCGCAGATGCTGGGGCGCTTCGCGCGTCGGATCGCGTCGATAGCGCCTCATGGAGTCGCGGCAGTGACCGGCAATCATGACTTCTACGCAGGCGTCGACGAGGTCGTGGACACCCTCACCAGCGCCGGGGTGCGCGTGTTGCGCAACCAGGGCGAAGTCATCGGAGCTCCCGACGCCGGCTTCGCCCTGTTGGGCGTCGACGATGAGTACGGAGAACGGATCAATCGCGGCCCGGATCTGCAGCAGGCAATCGTGTCGTTGCCGCGGCTCGGCGGCAGCGTTTCGGCGGCGCGCGATTTGCCACGCGTTCTACTTTGCCATCGGCCCTCGTTCTTCGAGCGCGCGTCGCACTACGTCGCGCTGCAGCTCTCCGGGCATACCCACGGCGGCCAGGTCAATCCTTTGATCACGCCCGCATCCTGGGTCCTGCCGCACGGATGGGTCGCCGGTCGCTACGAGCTCAATGGCTCCGCGCTCTACGTGAACAGCGGCTTCGGTACCGTCGGACCCCCAGCGCGGATTGGCGCGGCGCCGGAAGTGACTCGGATCATCCTGACGAGCTGACGTCCAGCTTTGACTCAGCGAGAGCCCTATCCGCGTTCTTCGCCTTGTTGGGAGAAGCCAAAGTACGACCAGAGCTCCCGGCGTAAATTCGCAGCGCGCTCAGACCATCCGAGCCAGCTCGCGGCAGCGGTGAGAGCCGCTTTGGATGCAGTCCCGTAGTGTGCGTGTTGGGTGATCATGAGCCGCAACGCCCCAGCTAACCCCGCAACATCGAACGCTGGCACCAACAGCCCCGCCCCCGTATCGCCCACCAAGTCGCGCATGCCACCCACGGCATAGCCCACGACCGGCAGCCCGAAGGCCATGGCCTCCATCACTGCCAGCGGCTGGTTCTCGCTGTAGCTTGGAAAGAGCAGGAGATCACAAGCGGCCAGGGCCGAGAGCGATTGCTCGTGCGGCAGCGCACCCAAAAACTCGACGTTCGCGCCACTCGCGCTGATCGAGATCGCGCGTTCGAGCTCAGGCGTGAACTCGGCATCGATCTCGCGATTGCCGATCACCTGCCACGACCAAGCAACCTCGGACAGCGACGTCAGTGCAGCCAAGGCGTCCAGATGCCCCTTGTTGCGAGTGACGGCTGCCAGCGTCGCGACACGAAACGGGCTCCCACAGTCCGCAAGGCAACGCGCTTCGAGCCTTGCTCCAGTGGTCAGGGGATGACCTGGCAAACAAGTGAACGTGGCAATGCTCGAGCCCAGTTGCCGCAGCAGTCGCGGTACGTACGGCCCTGGAGCGATCACGAAGTCCAAATCGGCAAGACAGGCCCGTTCGGGTTCGCTCGGCAACCATTCCTCGGTTGTCGAGCTTCGCGGATCCTGGGCTCGGGCGATGAAGCTAGGAAAGGCGTGGAGTAAACAGCCGAGCTTCACGCCCTTCTCGTCTCTCAAGCGTCTCAAGGGCCGCAACTCTGGGTCGCTCAAGAACAACGAATCGATTGCCACGAGCGTCTGCTGATCGAACTGCAAGGCGATGTGCCCGAGGCCCGTGTCGGGCGCATAGACGTACTTCTCGAAATGGCTGCCCGCTGCGAACAGTTTCGAGTTGTACAGATAGCCGCCACTGACTCGGCCTCCCGAATCGGGCTCGAGCAGCACGAGTTTGGGTGAGCGCGGCATGAGTTTCTCGGAATCAATGCCCCTTCGCGGGCTTCGGATCGGAGAAGTCTTCGAGGAAGTCGCCAGGAAACGTTTCCATGCCCCTCGCAGGCCGATTCAGATCGGGCCGCACTCCGGGAATGTAGCCGCGTGCGATGAACTTCGAGACGAACTCGGGGTTGCGACTCAGAATGTGAACCGGAACGCGCGTATCCTTACTGCGGTTGGTGATCTTGCCGGTGGGTTGATGGTCACCCAAAATGATCACCAAACTGCCGTCCTTGATGAACTCGTGCAAGTAGCGACGGATCACTTCGAGGGTGTACTCGATCGAGCTGATGTACGGACCTTGAGCGGCCTTGAGATTGGTCCAGCTCGTCGGGAACGAGACGTTGTCGACGTGATTGTAGATCTCGCCGTTTCCGATCTTCGACCAATCATCGATCACGGGGGGCTGCAAAGCCCACGGACCGTGACTCGAGACCAGGGCGTATTTGATGAACAGCGGATCCTTGTGCTGCGTGATGGCCCGGCGGTGCACCGTGTCGAGAACCAATTGATCCGGCATCGTCGCCCAAGCATAACGCGGCCCGCGATAGCCGAAACGCGCCGCTGAAATGCGCGTGTCGAACTTGAACAGGTCCGGCCCTGTCACCTTACGCGTCGTCCCCGGCTCGGCGGTGATGGTGTAATAGCCTGCTTCTTTGAAGAAATGGACCAGGCCCTTGGGCTCTGCGTTGGTGACGAATTTGTAGTCGGCCTGATTCATCACGCGCACGCCAGTCAGCAACGTTGCGTGCGCGAGCCAAGAAAAGCCACCATTGGTCGGCGAATCGAGGAACGTCGAGGCGACTTTGTAGCCGTCATCGGCAAACGACTTTTCGAGCGTGGCATACAGCTTGTCCATGCGCTCGGTGTAGAAGGGATTCGTCAACAGCGTAGCGCCGTAAGACTCCACGATCACTAGCAGGACGTTCGCCCCCCCTAGCTTACTCAGGTTACCGCTACTGCGCTCCAAGGTCCGTCTGGCTTCGATCACGCGATCGCCACGCTTGGCGGCCAGCTCGCGCGAGTCGCCGAAGGCTCTCCAATCCGCGCTCAAGCGCGGCACGACGCTCGCGGCAAACGCCCCTGAAAACCGCTCCGCTGCGTCGGCATCGTCTTTGTAGACCGGCGTGAACAGCGATGCGATCGCGAAGCACCCGACCACCGCGGCGAAGACAATCACGTTGCTCGGCGCGCGCAACTGCTCGGCCAGGCTGCGCGAGCACTTGTAACCCAGGAACACGAGCGCGGGCACCACGATCACCAAGCCGATACCAACCCCCACGAACTGGTACAGCGGCATGGTCGTGTACAACAGGCGAGCCAGCTCGGACAGCATCGGCGCGTCGATGAAAAGGTTGGCCGCACGGCTCTGAAACGTCTGCGCGATGCCGTCGCCGACGCGAAAGATACGAATCACGAACAGCGCGATACCCACCAACACATGAAAGACGAGCGGCACGCGCAGGCGCTCCAATCCCGCTACGCGACGCGCCCCGTAGACGCTGAGCATGCCGACCAGAGCAAAGATGCCGAGCAGCACGCAGGCGTCCACCGACGGTAGCAAGTACGAACCTGGCGCTTCGTCGTTCGGAGCCCGCAAGTCGAGCAGGACATTCACCAACGACCAACACAGCAAGAACTTGACCCCACTGGCCGTCCGTGGATACCGCTCGACCCAAGCGGACACCTTGCGCCAGGCAATGTTGTCGGTGAGCCAGCGGAACCTGTGTGAGTTGGGCATGGGGATTTGGCGCGGGAGTCTACGCGTTTGGCTGGGCGGAACAGGGCTATGTGCGCGCTAGGGCTCTGCCTCGGCCGGCCAATTTGCTTGCCAAAGGGGGCGAGTCGGGGTGCGGCGAGTGAATGGTTCCCATGCCGCTGAAACGGGGTGCGGCGGTTTCGAAGCAGGAGCGTCGTCCGCGCCGCTTACTGATAATGCAGCGCCGCGATGCCTTCGACGCCGGTGCCCTCCGCTCGGGAACCCGAGAGCCCAGCGCCAAAGCGCAAAGCGACACGACGGACGCTCGGCGCCGCGCTGCTCACGCTTGCCGCCGCAGTCTCCGCCGGCGCCGTGATCGAACCAGGTCAACTCTTGGCCCGCTTGACGGGGGTCGACGTTCGTTGGTTCTGGGCGACCTTTGCGCTCAGTTTGCTGCAGCTAGCGCTGCTTGGGCTGCGTTGGTCGAAAGTGGCAAATCTGCTCGGGCTGCGCGTCGGTTGGCTGCGCGCAACGAGTGAATACGCTCTATCGATGGTGATGAATCAACTGTTGCCGAGCGGTTACCTGGGGGACGGATTGCGCGCGGTACGGGCTTCGCAAGACGATGCGACGAAGGCCTTCGGACGCGTGCTCGAGGCCATCGTGCTCGACCGCGTCTCCGGCCAATTCGCGCTTTGGACGACGGCGCTCGTCAGTCTTGTGATCTGGCCCGAGCAGCTCGGATTGGAGCGTTCGAGATTGCTCTTGGTGGGCTCGTCGGCGTTGGGATTGGCTGTGCTCTTGCTCATCGTTCCGGCACCGTGGAACCGCTCGCGCAAGCAGACGTGGGGCTGGTTCGCAGGCGCAAGACGCGTGCTGTTCACTCTAGACGGCTTACTTGTTCACGCCCCGCTCTCGTTCGCCCTGGTGTTCACGCTGCTGTTGCAGCTCGACTTTGCGGCACGCGCCGTGCACATCGTCTTGCCTTGGCGCAAACTCTCCACCACCGGTCCGCTCTTGATGGCCGCATCCTCGCTGCCCAGTCTGGTCGGCGGTCTAGGGGTTCGCGAAGCCGCAAGCGGGCTGTTGTTCGGCAGAGCCGGCGGCTCGAGCAGTGATGGGGTCGCGATTGGCTTGGTCTTTGGGGCCTTTGCTTTGATTACGAGTTTGCCAGGCTTGTTGGTATTGTGGCTCAACGTGAAGACAGACGTAGCCAAGGTGACCGCAAACCAGCGGGCTCCGCTCACTTGGAGCCTCGTGCACGCCTGGGCCATGCTTTTGGGGACACTGTTCGCGCTCTGGGTTCAATCGCTACCGGTCCTAGCAATCATCGCGGGGTCGTCGATCCTGGTTTACATCGTCCACTCACGACGCGAATGGACTCCCGTTGGCGGCTTTGGCGTCGCCAATGCCGTCACTGCGCTTCGCGCCGCGTTGACGCTGGGCATGCTCGTGCTGCACGAATTGCTCGGTTCGGCCACGTTGGCTGCTCTCGCCTGCGTCGTACTGGGACTCGATGGACTCGATGGCTGGCTCGCCCGACGTCACAATTTGTCGAGCAGCTTCGGTTCGGTCTTCGACATCGAGAGCGATTCGGTGTTCGTGCTCGTGTTGAGCGTGCTTTTGCAGAGCCGCGGGCTCGCGGGTCCGTGGGTGCTGATTGCCGGGCTATTTCGCTACATCTACGTGCTAGCGCCGCTGTTCTTTTCCACCCCAGAACGTGAAGCGCCCCGCTTACGCCTTGGGCGTCTCCTGTATACGACGATGGTCGTCAGCTTCGTTGGGGCGCTCTTGTTACCTGGCTGGAGCTACGCGCTGGCCGCGCTGGGAACGTGTGCCGTCAGTGCCTCGTTTGTATTTGCGTTTTGGCTGCGCTATGCCCCTCGCAAACCGGGAGACGCCGCATCGTGAACGAGTACTCCGCTGTTCGCTATTTGCTAGCCAAGCAAACCGTCGACGATCGGGCGTTGAACCGCCAAGTGCTGGATGCGCTGCGCAAGGCGCTCGTCGAGCTGGCGCCCGACCGACCTAGGATTCTCGAAATCGGCGCGGGTGCTGGCACCATGTTACCGCGCTTGCACAGCTGGGGGATCCTGAACTGTGCCGACTACACGCTCTTGGATCGACAATCGGAATCATTGGCAGGAGCGCGAGCGCATTTGACCGAAGCCGGTGCGCTGGTTCGCCCCGACGGAGTCAGCTTGCGCTGGACTCCGCCAGAGGCCGACTTCGACGTTCACCTCGTCCATGCCGATGCCTTCGCCCATCTAGCCGCTCTAGAGCCCAGCGAACGCTACGACGTGGTGATCGCCAACGCCGTGTTGGACTTGATGGATGTAAAGGCGGCGTTGCCTCAGATATGGCGCGGCGTCGTGCCCGGCGGCCTGTACTGGTTCTCAATCAACTTCGACGGTGAGACCATTTTCCTGCCCGAGCTCGAGCTCGATCCAAAGATCATGGCTCTGTATCATCAGACGATGGACGAGCGCGTTCGCGATGGGCTTCCGGCAGGGGATAGTCGTTGCGGACGGCATCTGCTCATGCATTTGCCGCAAAGTGGCGCGCGCGTGCTGGCCGCCGGATCTTCGGATTGGGTGGTGTTCGCCAGCAACGGTGTTTACCCCGCAGACGAAGCCTATTTCCTGGATTTCATCTTGAATGGCATCGACGATGAGGTGGGCGGACTTTGCGTGCTCGAGGCAAACGCGTTGGCTGACTGGGTTGGAGCTCGCCGCGCACACCTCGAGCGGGGGGAGCTCGTTTACATCGCGCATCAACTCGATGTTTTCGGTCTGAGCCCGGGCTGATGCCGACCTGCCCCACCTTGCCCCGACGAGAAACCACGATGTCACTGAGCCCGCCGACCCACACGCGCGCCCTCTGGAATGTCGCTCCGGGCCGGGTCGAACTGCGCACGGAAGAGCTTGCGACGGAGCTTCCCGGCAACGTGCTGGTCGAGACGCTCTACTCGGGCATCAGTCGGGGCACCGAGGCGCTGGTCTTCGACGGTCGGGTCCCTAGAAGCGAATGGCAACGCATGCGCGCGCCACGGCAGCAGGGTGAGTTTCCGTTTCCGGTAAAGTACGGATACGCCAACGTCGGACGGGTCATCGGCGGCTCTGCGGCGCGCCAGGGCGAGCTCGTCTTCAGTCTTACCCCGCACCAAGAGCGGTTTTGGATCCCCGAGCACGCCGTTCACACGCTACCCACACAAGTACCAGCCCTGCGCGCGACGCTCGCCGCCAACATGGAGACCGCACTCAACGCGATTTGGGACGCTGGCCCCCTGCCCGGGGATCGGGTGAGCATCGTCGGCGGCGGTGTGCTCGGTTGTTTGCTCGCGAGTCTGCTCGGTCGCTATCCTGCCATGGACGTCGAAGTGATTGACGTGTTGGCCGAGCGCTCCTTGGCAGTGACGGCTTTGGGAGCGCGCTTCCGCTCACCTGAGACCGCTACACTTGGGCGTGACCTCGTCTTCCACACCAGCGCGAGCAGTCAGGGCCTATCGAGCGCTCTGACGTTGTGCCGCTTCGCGGCCAAGATCGTGGAACTCAGTTGGTATGGCGACAAGCCGGTCGAGCTCCAATTGGGTGGCGCATTCCACTCGCAACGCCTGCAGCTCATCGCCTCGCAGGTCGGGACCGTGAGCCCCAACAAGCCCGGCTACAGTCACGCTGAGCGCCTGCGCTTGGCGCTGCGCCTGCTCGACGACGCGCGCCTCGACACGTTGTTCGATGCACCGATCCCCTTCGAAGAATGCCCTACGAGGCTCGGCAGCGTGTTCTCGGGCGCGCCGTCAGCCAGCAAACCAGCGCAAGTCATCCGCTACGCTTCATGATGGGGCGTGCTGTGGTGGCATTGACTATGTTCGATTGAAACCTGGGTTTGGTATAGTCGCGTTGGCCACGTTCACTCGCGCCGCTGATTGGGGACCACGATGTCAGAGTCACTCCGTGCCCGTTTCGGAAACCTGAATTTCGGACTCGGGATCGCACGTCAGACCGAGGGCGAGCCGAGCGAAGAGCGCTTCGACACCCTGGTCGCTCAGAAGCACGTGCGCATCGAACGCATCGTTTCGTCGGGACAGAGCTCACCGCCCGACTTCTGGTACGACCAGACCGAGAACGAATTCGTGCTCGTGGTGAGCGGTCGCGCGCGGCTCGGTTTCGAGCACGCTGGCGAACGCGAGCTGGGCCCCGGTGATTGGGTAGACATTCCGGCGCACGTACGTCACCGGGTCGAATGGACGAGCCCCACCGAACCAACGATTTGGCTCGCCGTGTTCTCGGCTCCAAACACCGAAGCTCAATAGCGACGAACCTGCGAGCGTTGCCCGGTCGCTATCCGCCTCCGACGTCGAACCACGCGTCACCGCTACCCCGTTCCATGCAGTCGGAACAGGATGTCTGCCCGTATTGATCGACTGCCAGCTCCGACGTGATGCCGCAGAACTGGCAGCGTTCATCGAGCATCGGCTCGAATTGATCACCTGTTATCCTGGCACGCACCCCGCTCTTGGGAGATTGGAATGCGTCGATGAGCGTAGCCAAAAGCGACGAAGTCCCCATGGGGCAGCCCTCCTTGTCGTGCGTGGGACCAACTCTGGATTGAGCCGGAACAACATGAACTATAGCCTGCGCCGGCAACGTGGGCGCGCAGGTTGCTGCTCGATTTCCGGATGCAACTGCCGTGCGAGCAAGAGCGCGCGCGATGGCGCGGAGATTTTCCAAAGGATCGCAGCGGCTTGTTCGCTGCTGTGGCAGCGAGCCCCAGCACGCAATCGGCGTGCAGCGTGTGCTCTCACTGGAAAGGCCAACGTTGCTTTCGTGCCACACGCACGCTAAACGAGGCCCCGATGTTCAGCGTCGCCGTCAGAGAACACATGATGATCGCCCACAGCTTCAAGGGCGAACTCTTTGGTCCCGCCCAAAAACTGCACGGCGCAACTTACGTGGTGGACGTCGAGTTCAGGCGTAAGTCGCTCGACCCGAACAACGTAGTGGTCGACATCGGACGAGCAGGCACGGCGCTCAAGGCGATCGTCGATGAGTTCAACTTCAGGAATTTGGACGAAGTCGCGAGCCTCGAGGGTCAGAACACGACGACAGAGTTCATGTGCATGACGATCTTCTCGCGCATGTCGACGCGCATAAAAACCGGGGAACTTGGGCCAGGTTCGGAGGGGCTCGATTCGTTGAAGGTCACCCTGCACGAATCTCACGTTGCCTGGGCGAGCTTCGAAGGCCCTGTCGCCTGAACGCAGCGCGAATCGATGCTCGGCGTTTGCGAGCAACGGCTCTCATGCAATCGACGACAGATCGAAATCGAACAATACGTCCGTGCCCATCTCGAACGTGCGACACGAAGGTCTGAGCGCGTCACTGAAGCGGCGCAGTTCGGGAAGGCGAATGCCGGGCACACCGTCTCCGATGATCAGCGGCGCGATCGCGACGTGCAAGCGTTGGATTACGCGTTCCTCGAGCGCCTTCGACACCGTGCGGCCACCACCCTCGATGAATACCCGGGGCAGTCCCTGTGCCGCCAACGAGTCGAGCACTTCACGCAGAGTCGCCCGCGCGCACTCGTTGTGCAGCGACACGCGCTGCACGTGAGCGGGATAGGAACGATTTGGTGCGTCGCTCGCTGCGACGAGCAGCGTCGGCGCAAGCCCATCTTGGAAAACGCGAAGCTCGGGATCGCAGCGCAAGCGCAGGTCCACGATCACGCGCACGGGGTTGTCGCCGGCAACTAGCCTGGTCGTCAGTCGAGGATTGTCACAACGCGCCGTATTGCCACCG
This sequence comes from Polyangiaceae bacterium, assembly GCA_036263015.1. Taxonomy (GTDB): domain Bacteria; phylum Myxococcota_A; class Polyangia; order Polyangiales; family Polyangiaceae; genus SZUA-265. The sequence goes on from DATAHU010000275.1 coordinate 108,282, forward strand.
ATCAAGACAGCGTCGAACAGCGCTCGTAGCCGGTGCAGGTGCACGATGTTCGCGCGGTGGTTGAGCGTTGCGGAGGTTTCATCAGCCCCAGCAATGAAGCCATCGATGCTTTGCCCCACGTGGGCGAGCGCGTAGCGCTCGCCCACCCGACTGCACAACGGCGCGTACAGGTCGAGCATTTCGCTCAGCGTCTTGGAAAGCGTCCCGGCCGCACTCCAGCCGCGCGGCTGGGCCTTGTCGAGTTGCACCGCGGGCGCTACATCCCCGGCAAGCGCCCCTGAACGGCACAAAACTCGCAGCAGCTCCCATTCCTGCTCCTCGCGAATCGTCTCGCGCAGGGCCTCTGGCGTGAGCCCTGAGCTCGGCAAAGGGGCATCCGGTCGTTCCAAGATACGGTCATAGTAGACCGGCGCAGGGCCCTCGCGAGTGCGGAAAATCCAGCAAGCTACTCGGACCGAGTCGCAGGTGACGTCACTAACGTACTGGACAGAATGGCGGTGGGTTGAAAAATTCCCGCCTAGTGCACATGTAGGAAACTCGGCGCAGCGGCAAGGTTACGTGGTAACCCTCTACGACCCGGTTCTTCATCCCCTATGACTCCCGTCAGCACAGCATCACCTGGCTCCTACGGATCGAGTGCCGAACTTCGGGAGGTGAGCGAGGGCCGTCCCAAGCCACCGACAATCGAGCGAGTCGCGTCCTCGTGGCTGCCGACCGAGTTTGGCGATTTCCAAATCGTCGTCTATCGGGTTCACGATCCGGAAGCACACCCGAGCCTGGCCAAGGAGTACTTGGCGCTGGTCAAGGGTGACGTCGCTGGCGCCGAAGACTTGCCGGTGCGCTTGCACTCCGAGTGCCTGACGGGAGAAGTGTTTGGCTCGATGAAGTGCGACTGCCGTGACCAGCTCGCGGCCGCGCAGCGCTTCGTGCAGGAGCAGGGACGCGGAGTGATCTTGTATCTTCGACAAGAGGGTCGGGGCATCGGGCTCGCCAACAAGATCCGCGCCTATGCTCTGCAAGACCAAGGCGCCGATACCATCGAGGCCAACCGCAAACTCAACCTCCCGATCGATGCGCGGCGGTACGAGGCGGCGGAACTGATTCTGGAAGATCTCGGGGTGCGCAGTGTTCGCCTGCTCACGAACAATCCCCTCAAGCTGCGAGGCTTCAGCGGTCGCAGCGTGCGCACACTGGGCCGCATCCCGCTCGAGATTCATCCCAATCGGCATTCGCAAGGCTACCTGGCGGTCAAGCGCGACCGCATGGGGCACTTGCTATCGCATCAAGACTGAGTCGCGTTTGCCCGTTCGAAGGGAAAGCGTGACCTTGCTCGGTGCGCAGGCTCAATAGAACGACACATCGTCCACCCAGAAGTCGTAGTTCACGGGTGGGCCCTCATCGTAGCGGTGAGCGATGATGGCGATGCCGCGCAACCAGGAGCTCTCGAACTCGGGTGGATGCGGATCCCAGCCCTCGGTTTCGAGCTCATCGAACGAGGCGCGACAACGCGTCCACGAGTCCGCGTCGATCTCGCAGAAGAAGCCGTACTCGTCACCACCGTCGTCGCGATCGCCGCTCTTCACTTGAATCCGGACGACATCGTCCGCGGGTTCATAGTCGAAACTGTATGTCCCACTGGTCGTGCCTTTGAGCCATAGCTCGACGCCACGATAGGCGCTGGCATCGTACGGACAAGCATGGGAGTGAAACTCGTGGAGCGTAAACTCGATGCCACCACCCCAGTCGACCAGGTAACGGCCCGTTGTATGCATCGCGCAATCATCCCGGCCGGCACGTCCACCGTCGCTGCCCGCTGGCGTTGGCGTGGTTTCGGGCTGTCGCCGACTGCCATCGGTGAACGCTCGCCAAGTGCCGACCCGGGGCGGATTGATGATGCCAGCGCAGACCACGCCCGCTGCGTCAGTCGCATTGCCGTCGTAGATCAGTTCGTCGCCAAGACTGCTTGGCTCGCACGACGCGAGCGTTGGATCGTCGATCGGCGCCGGCCCGGCAGCATCGCCGGAACCCTGCGTAGCACTAGACTGCGGTCCGCCATCCACGAGCGTTGGGCGGCTCTCGACTGCAGCGTCGGGCAAAGCGTCGGCAGTCATCGAGCTCGAATCGGGAGCTGGCACCGCAGTGGGTCGCGCGGGTTCGGCCGGGCCGGGCCCCGCATCTGGCTGACTCGCCTCGGGCTTCGAGCGAGGCGGATGTATCGTGGCGATCACCGGGGGCTCGCGCTCTGGAATCGCTGACGCGTAAGGCACGGTCATCGCAGCCGCAGGCGGGGCAGGCAACGTCGGACTCGAGGCGCTCACCGTCTGCAGCGCGCGCACGCTTTCGGATTGCAGCTCGAAGTCTTCGGTCACGAAGCAAGCGCTCGGGCCTAGACCCACCAATGCTGGCAGCGCGACGCGCGCAGCCAAAGCTCCAGCCGAAGACGACGCGCAGCTTCGGCGAAGCATCGCCAAATGCGGACCGCTATTGTTTTTCGACGGGAACGACATGCGAACTCTGGGGCAGATCGCCAAGTGGAGCACGCGCACGCCAAGTCGTGAAGTGTGTGACCTCGATGACGGCCGAAGCCAATCGGGGTCGGGCCACAGACACTGCAACCTTCCGCGTGGCGTGCTACGGTTTCACGACTCGTGTCCGACTCTGCCCGCACCCTGCCAGACACCGCTCAGACACTCGATCAGCTGCCAAAGGGATCGCGTCCAATCGCCTTGTTGAAAGCGATCAGTGGAGCGCACGCTGGAGAGTGCTTGCGAGTTGCGGACGCTTTGGTGCTCGGGCGCCACACCGAGGGCTACGCCTGTTTCGAAGCCGAGGGCGTATCGCGTGAGCACGCGCGTCTGTGGCGAAGCGCAAAAGGCGCCTTTCATCTCGAAGACTTGGGCAGCAGGAACGGCACCTTCGTCAATGGGCTGAAAGTCCAGCGGCGCACACTGGTCGTGGGCGATCACGTTCGACTCGGTCCGGATTTGGAACTCGAGTTCAGCATCGTCTACGATCCCGAACGTCCGAGCGCCTGAGCCGAAGCGGCTAGAATCGACCTCTGAGGCTCGCGCCGCCGGGATGCAGCTCGAGGCCGACCTCATCGGGACCCTTGTCGCCCCAAATTGCGAAGTAGGTTCCGAGTCCGAGGCCCGCAGCTCCGAGCGCGGTGCCTACGAAGAACAATCCGCGATACAGGTGGTAGGCGTCCAGATCAGCGGTCGCCTCGGGAGGACACTCTTTCCCCTGACAGACCTTCTTCAACTTGTCGTGTCGATCGGCAGCGAGGAAGCCACTGACCACGGCGATGCCCACGCCCGCTCCTCCCGCGCTGAAGGCGACCGGCAACAGCCACGATGGCGTTGAATTGGGTCGTGGTTCCCGATCCACCGGCGGTGGTGGGTTGGCCACAACCGGCTTGGTCGGCTGAGGCTGCGTCGCTGGGGTCAAGTTCGCCTTCGGTGCGGGCACTTCCACGATGGCGATTTCGCGCTCTGCGATTTGGACCTGCTGACTGAAATGGGGTTGGCCTGCCGCGGTCGCCACGACCTGATGCGTCCCGGGGTCGATCGGATGAGTGACGTTGACCAAGGCCGCAGGCAACGGAGCCCCGTCCACGGTGATCTCGACGCCGGACGCCTCTGCCGGCAAGCGGATCTCGATCCGAGGCAAACGCGACTCGAGCTCCGAGCCTTCACGCTCTGCGTCGTGAACGGCTTGAAGAAACGGCTCCGGTGCGTCGGGGGCGAGCGGCATGCGCTGGGCCGCGTGGTAGGCCTCGAATGCTTCCACCCAGCGCCCCAGCGCAAGGAACGATCGAGCCTGCATCACGAGCAAGGTCGGCGCGCTGACGAGCGCCGAGGCCCGCGTGAACCTGTCGAGAGCAGTGCTGAAGTCGCCAGCGTCGTAAGCCTCGGCCCCCTGAATGGCCAAGTCGCGCGCGGCCGATCGCTTCAAGGGGTCGTCCTCCTGAGCGAATGCGACCCGCGTCGCTGACGGGCTCAGGGGTAGCGACAGACTCAGGCACGAGGCCAAGCTGAGCCATACAGCGAGACGATGCGAGCAGGCAGTACGCCTCGGAAAAGGCTCGAGACTTCCTCGCAGCGAGTTGCTGTGTTCGCGATCGATCACCGGTTGCATGGGCCCGAGACCTCGGACGACCGAGACCTCGGTCTAGTGAATCACAGGCACCGCGCAATGTCTCAGAAACCGAAGTCTCGTTTGGATTTCGGTTTCGGCTTGAGCGCGGGACGGCGCGCTCCGCTCGTCCGATGGGCCCCAGCCGAACTCGTGACGGATTCGCTGGCGGACGCAGGTGGGAGGCTTTCGATGCTGGTGACCACCGGCCTGACACCCACACTCTGGGATGCTGCGGCTGGGGTCACCACGGAAACTACCGGAGCCGCTGCTGCAGGTGCGAACGCGGCGCCTTGACTCGTGGTTCGCTCACTGCTGCGCAGAGCAGGCGCAATCAGCAGTCCGAGCAGTCCGGCCGAGGCGGCACCCAATGCGAACTGACGAGCGCGCGACTCGCCGACCCAAGCCCCGACGCGGGATCCCCAGACCGAGCGCCGCCAGCCGGAGATCGTGTCGTCGTAGCGCTCGGAGCTCGAACTCCGAGCCGTGAGGGCCCTCTTCAAGAACTGCTCGGGAGCGCCCCCGTCTTCGATGTCGTGCAACCAGACTGCGCGCACCGAGTTGCCAGAGATGTCTTCCTTGATCCCGTGCTGGTAGAGCCAACTCGCCAAGGCTCGCCCGAAGTCGTTCATGTCTCGCCAGCGATCGTCGCGAGACTTCTCGAGCCCTTTTTCGATGATCGCCCACAAGCTCGCATCACCCACGCCGTGTCGAATCGTCGGCACCGGTCGCTCGTGGATGATGGCCTGCATCAATGCGTTGTAGTTGCCGCGCTTGAACGGGACCTCGCCCGTCAACAGCTCGTACAGAGCGATCGACAGCGACCAGACGTCAGTGCGGGCATCCACGTCCTCGACACCGAGCGCTTGCTCGGGTGACATGTACTCGGGGCTTCCGAGCACGGTGCCCACTTGTGTTAACTTACCATCAATACTGGGGCCGACCTTGGCAATCCCGAAGTCGAGCAGCTTGGGCTGCAGGCGTCCCGGTGCGTCTGTAGAAACCAGGATGTTCCCTGGTTTGATATCGCGATGCACGATGCCGCGCTCGTGGGCCAACCTTAGGCCATCCGCAATCGGCAGCACCATCTGCACTGCGCGAATTGCGGGCACGGATTGCTCGCGCAGGAGCAGCTCCGACAGCGACTCGCCGCGGATCCACTCCATGACCAGGAACGGATCTCCGTGCGGTGTCCAACCGAAGTCGAACACCCGTACCAACGCGGGATGGCCCACGCGCGCTGCGGCGTTGGCCTCACGCGCCATGCGCGAGGCCCCCTCGGGCCCAGTCTCGTTGCCGCGGATCAACTTGAGGGCGACGTCGACTCCCAGCACCAGAGAGTGAGCGACCCACACGACGCCCATCCCACCGCGGCCGATCTCACGCTCCAAACGGTAACGGTCGTCGATCACTTCGCCAGGCAAATACAGGCGCGGCTGATCGGTCGAGCGCCCAGCGCCACTCTGGGGCTCACGGCTGACCTCGGCGGTCTCCACAGCGATGCGTCTGTGACTCACTTAAGTGCGCTTGTCCGTCGGTCAATGCCGTTCGAGCGCCGCAAACCGAGCGACGTCGACGCATTGGAAACGAAGTACCGACCTTCGATGGTAGCACGGCGACCTTCTGTCAAACCGCTACAGCGTCGTTCGAGTCTTCTTTGGAACACTCGCAGCGCAACAATGGTGCGACACTGATCTGTGCCGACTTGGCGTCCGGGTTGCCTGTGCTGTACGCGAGAGGAACAGAGAGTCTCGTTGCGAAACGACTCTCGCGTTTTGGTGCCTTCTGTCAGCCAAACCTTCCGGACGTCACTTTTTGCTTCGCATTTCACGACGGGAGGCCCTTCGGGATCGGAAGCCTGCCCTCGTCTCGAAGCCACGCGCGCGAAACACAGACCTAGGACAGGGAGATCGGTGAGCTCGATAGGTCCAACTCCACGCATAGCTCTCCAGTGATTCGCCCCGCTGCATTGCTGATGCGAGGCTTGGCGTACTGCTCCAACTGCGCGAGCGCCGCCGCGCTCAACACGTTCAGCTGGCGCAAGACCGCTAGCGCAGTTGGGGGCAAAGCGCGCGGGTTGCCATCGTGGACCTTCAACACGATTCCGATACCGGGCTGTAACAGCGCAAGCGCGACGATGCCCTCCGCACCACTCTTGCAAAGGATCTCTCCCGCCGACGCCTGCGCCAGATCGAAGTCGAACTGTCCTGTGCCAGAAATCAGCAATGGATGAGCGCGTTGCGCTTCACGCAATCGACCCAAGGCCGAGCGCTGGTCGGCTGCAGCCAACCGGGCGAAGGCGCCAGCGAGCCGCCACAAGGGCAATGCGTAGTTAGGAGCACTGCAACCGTCGATGCCGATGGGCAGGGCATCGGCGTCTAGGCCCGTGACTGTCGCGACTGCTGTCTTCACGGCGAGCTGAACCGCTGCGTCCCCCTCCAGGTAGCGCTTGGGATCGAGACCCAAGTGACGCGCTACAGTTAGAAAGCCGGCATGCTTGCCCGAACAGTTGTGACGCAACGGATCGGTGTCCTCACCCTTCAGCGGCCAGCGCTTCTCGGTCTGCATACCGATCGGGAGGTGGGCTCCGCATTGCAAGTCGCTGGCGTCGGCCCTCGCCTTGCCGAGCAGCGAGCTCACCCAGCGCACGTGTTCATCTGTGCCATTGTGTGAGGCCTGCGCGATTGCCAATTCTTGATCGACTAGACCAAATGCATCAGCCGCCCCCGAAGTGAGCAGCGGCAGCGCCTGAAACGGCTTCAGCGCCGAGCGGGTCATCGTCACGAGCCTCGGGTCCCCGGCGTGCCAGAGCAGACTTCCGGCACTGTCGACCACGGCGATCGAGACTCGATGCCAGGCATCGACTCCGGCGCCGCGCGTCACCGTCACCGTGCAGCGGCCAGTCGCAATCTCGTCGTTGGTCATCATTTGCAGTTTGCAGAGCAGCGCGCAGCACGGCAAGCGACCTGTGCCGCGCGTAGGACACTCTACGACTTTGGTGCAGATGCGATCGAGCAGGAGTGGGTTTGGGAAGGACCGCGTGCCACAACTTTGCGCGCTGGCGCCTGTTCCAGAGCTATTCGGAGCGCTATAAAACGCGACCATGGGAAGCGGCAGCTGCCTCGAAAGCGGAACGCGAGCACGGAATCACTGGCGTGCAACCGCGTCCGGGAAAGCCAAGCGTTGTGGGCGAACGGGGCCGCCTGGGCCACGGTACTGGTACTTAGTTAACATCGCTGCAGGCCTCGCTTGCGCCGCTTTGCCGAGCGCCTGCAGCAATGCCTTGGAACCTGATTCGTCGTCTTCGAAGCGAACCTCGCACACTCACGGAATCGTCGAAGCCGGAGCGCATGAACTACCGAGCGAAACCGGCCCGGCCGAGTCCTCGAATTCAGAACCCGTAAGCGACCCGACCGGCGAAACGCCTCGTCGCGGGCCCGCGGCACAGGCGGACGATTCGCCCACGGCCGAGACCGAACCCGGCGAGCAGGACCCAACCGAGGACAGCGCGGTGCCCCTGCCAACCAGAGCTGAGTCCGAACCAGTGAACACGGACGCCACGAGCACGTCGACGCCGGACGCTGGACGAGCAGAAAGCACTCCGAGCGCCAACCCAACGACGGACCCTGCTCTGGGACCTGCCCCAGGAAACCAGGACGCAAACTGCGAGATCCCCGAAGAGGCTCAGCGGTTGGACGTTTCCGATCCGGATCAGATCGTGGGTACGGGATCAGCCGAGAGCTGCACTGCGGACGCCTTCATCGACGCAGTGGCCAAAGGCGGTGTGATTGTTTTCGACTGCGGACCGGACCCTGTGACCATCACGCTCGATCGCCCGGCGCAGGTGTTCAACAACGCGAACGATCACGTCGTAATCGATGGCGGCGGGCTGGTCACCCTTAGCGGTGGTGGAGTAACGCGCATCTTGTACATGAACACCTGCGACGAGAGCCTCGTGTTCACGACACCGCACTGCCAAGATCAGGAGTTCCCCCAGCTCAGCGTCCAGAATCTGACGTTCATCGATGGCAATTCCAAGAACGAAATGCAGTTCGATGGGGGTGGCGCAATCTACGCTGCCGGTGGGCGCTTCAAGGTCATCAATTCGCGCTTCTTCAACAACGTCTGCGCGGAGCTGGGTCCCGACGTCGGCGGCGGAGCCATCCGAGTTCTTCAGCAGTTCGAGAGCCGTCCCGTCTATGTCGTGAACAGCACGTTCGGAGGAGCCGATGGGCTCGGCAATTCGGGCTCCAACGGCGGAGCGCTGAGCAGCATTGGCGTGAACTGGACCGTGCTCAACAGCGTCTTCAGCTACAACCACGCCGTGGGCAATGGCGGTAACCCAGCACAGGACAACACGCCCGGCGGCGGGAGCGGTGGCGCCATCTACAACGATGGCGGCCCGCTCGAGTTGACGATCTGCGGCAGCCGGCTCGAACACAATGACGCGCTGGCCTTCGGTTCGGCGATCTTCTTCGTGAGCAACAGTCACGAGGGCACACTGCACGTCGCAAACTCAATCATTCGTGAAAACACCGGTGGGGGTTGGAACGTATTGCCCGGCATCTCGATGCACGAAGACACGGTACAAGACATCGACCCAGCGTCGATCATCGAGTGAACCAAGCCGCGCGCCAACAACCGACCAAGTTCAGGAGCCTACCCATGTCATGCAAGACGATTTCTTCCGCGCTTTCTTTTCTGAGCGTGCTGGGCTTGACCTTGCTCACGGCAGGCTGCGGTGACTCGAAGAGCGGCGACAACAACCCTGGTGAGAGTGGCAAGAAGGTGTCGGTTCACAATCCGCTGAAGAACCCACAGGACGGTCCCCCAGCAGGCAATCCCGACGGCAAGTGCGAGGTGCCCGCGGAGGCTGGTCTCGAAGACATCTCGAAGCCCGATCACGTCGTGGGTACGGGAACCAAGGACAGCTGCACGGGCGATGCATTCATCGACGCCGTCGCCAAGGGTGGCGTGATCACCTTCGACTGCGGCCCCGACCCGGTCACCATCACGCTCGACAAGCCCGCCAAGATCTTCAACGACAAGAGCGACCACGTCGTGATCGACGGCGGTGGATTGGTGACGCTGAGCGGCGGCGGCAAAACCCGCATCCTGTACATGAACACCTGCGACGAGAGTCTCGTGTTCACGACGCCGCATTGCCAAGATCAGGAGTTCCCCCAGGTCTCGATTCAGAACCTCACCTTCGTCGACGCAGATTCACGCAACGAGACGGAGCAAGATGGCGGTGGGGCCATCTACGCCGCTGGAGGTCGCATCAAAGTCATCAACTCGCGCTTCTTCAACAACGTCTGCGCCGAGGAGGGGCCCGACGTCGGAGGGGCTGCCCTGCGCGTCTTTGCGCAATTCCACAGTCTGCCCGTGTACGTCGTCAACACGACGTTCGGCGGCAAAGACGGTTACGGTAACCGCGGTGCGAACGGCGGCGGCACGAGCAGCATCAGCGTCAACTGGAGCTTCATCAACAGCGCGTTCAGCTACAACCAGGCGGTCGGCAACGGTGGTAACCCAGCACAGGATGGGACGCCAGGCGGAGGCAGCGGCGGCGCAATTTATATGGATGGCGGAGAGCTAACACTCTCGCTGTGCGGCACGACGATCACGAACAACCAGGTCAACGCCTTCGGCGCTGCGATCTTCTTCGTCAGCAACAGTCATCAGGGCACGCTGAAGATCGAGAAATCGACGATTCGTAGCAACATGGGCGGCGGTTGGTACGTGCTGCCGGGGATCTCGATGTTCCCGGACACGGCGCAGGACGTCGACAAGGAGTCGGTCATCGAGTAGGCTCGGCGTCCGTGAGCACCAATCCCGAGACCCTCGCCGAAGTTCCCCTCTTTGCGCTGCTCGATCCACAGGAACGAGCCATTCTCGCTGAGCGGGTCGAGAGCATCACGGTTCCCAAAGGCAAAGCGATCTTCAGTTACGGTGATCCGGGCGACTCGCTGTACTTGGTTCGCAGCGGCGAAGTCGAGATCTACTTCAAGAACGATACCGGCGATCGGATCGTGCTCGAGACGGCTCGCGCGGGGCACTTCTTCGGCGAGATCTCGCTGCTCGACGGCGGGCCGCGAACGGCGTCCGCAGTGGTTACTCAGGATCTGGAAGCGGTGGTCGTCGACCGCGGCGATCTGGACGAGTTCCTGCGCCTGCGTCCCGCTGCTGCGATGGATCTGCTGACGGCTGCAGGGAGGCGACTACGCGAGACGAACCGTCTGTTGCGTCACAGCGCCTCGCGTAACGTCAACGAAGAGACCGAGGACAAACGCACCAAGGTGATGCGCATCGCCGATTGGATCTCCGAGTTCAGCGGCAGCCTCGAGTTCTTGTTCATTCACTGCGGCCTGTTCTTCGTGTGGATCATGTTGAATACGGGACCCGTCGGGCGCAGCTCGATCGGCGGCTGGGATCCTTTTCCGTATGGCCTACTCACGATGTGTGTGTCGCTCGAAGCGATCATTCTGTCGGTGTTCGTGCTGCTCAGTCAGAACCGACAAGTGGCCCGCGACCGCGTGCGCAACGACATCGAGTACGACGTCAATGTGAAGGCAGAACTCGAGATTGCTCACTTGCACGAGAAGGTCGAGCACATGAACGCGGAGATCTTGAGCCGCCTTGCGAACCTAGAGAAGGCGAGCCGCGCTTCGCGGCCCTGAGCCCTTCGAACCAAACGTCAGGACGCCAACCGCTCTTGGTCGCGTCGTTGAGCACGCGGATCGAGCGCAACGCGCACCGAGCGGCACAGCCTTCAGCCGATCTGAACTTCGGCTGGAGCGTCGCCTGCGCGCACGTGCGGCTTGCCGAGCAGTTCCCCGGGGCCGTCACCCACGATGCGCCCATCCCGCATACGCACTACGCGCGGCATGCGCTGCGCAAACCCGGGATTGTGCGTCACCACGACGATGGTCGTGCCGTATTCACGGTTGATCTGGAAGAACAGATCGTGCACCGCATCGCCGGTCGAACTATCGAGGTTGCCGGTGGGTTCGTCCGCGAGCAACAACTGCGGCTCGAGCGCCAAGGCCCTGGCGACCGCGACGCGCTGCTGTTCACCTCCGGAGAGCTCTCCCGGGCGATGCGTCTCGCGATGAGAGAGTCCCACCACGTCGAGCAAGCGCTTGGCGCGCTCACGCATCTCGCTGCGTGACCGTCCCCCGATCAGTCCCGGCATCATCACGTTCTCGAGTGCGTTGAACTCGGGCAATAGGTGATGAAACTGAAAGACGAAACCGATCAAACGATTGCGCACCGTCGCAAGCCGCGAGCCGGACAGCTTGGTGAGCTCTTCGCCGGCCAACCAGAGCCGACCACTGCTCGGCAGATCCAATGTCCCGATGCAGTGCAAGAGCGTGCTCTTGCCGGCGCCCGACGCACCCACGATGCTCAACACTTCACCATAGTCGATGGTGAGATCGATACCGCGCAGCACGTCCAAGCGGTTGCCCATGTGCAGAAAGGACTTCTTCAAGTCCTGGACCAGAACCACAGGGCCTTTTGCGGGAGCGTTACTCATCGTATTCTGCTTTCCTAATCAGGCGCCTAATTACTCGTAACGAATGCCGTCGACGGGCCGCAAGCGGCTCGCCGAATACGCGGGATAGAGCGTGGCAGCGACCGTGATCGCCAAGCCGAAAAACGCGATCAGCGCATAGTCCGAGGGGTTAACCTCGATCGGCAAACGGTCCACATAATAGACTTCGGGGTCGAGTCGCACTCCGAAACGCTTGAGTCCCTCGCACATCACCCAACCAGTGATCACGCCGAACGAAGTGCCCATGGCACCGATCACACTACCCTCGAGCATGAAAATACCCAGGACCATGCGGTCGCTCGCGCCGAGCGCCTTGATGATCGCGATCTCTTTGCTCTTCTCGGTGACCATCAAGAGCAGTGTGCAGATGATGCAGAAGCAGGCAACGATGATGGCCAGCACCAAGATGATGAAGGTTGCGATCTTCTCGAGCTTCAGCGCTGAGAACAGGCTCTTGTTGAGCTCCTGCCAGTCCCTGACGCGCAAACCGCGCGCTTGGAATACATCGACCATTCGAGCCGCCACTGGCCGCACGTTCTCGGCGTCGACCACGGTGCTCTCGATGCTCGTGATACGGCCCGCCAAGTCGAGAAACTCCTGTGCCGTCTCGAGCGTGACGTAGACGTGACTGGCGTCGTATTCGTACATGCCGCTGTAGAAGATGCCGGCGATGCGGAAGCGCCGCGTGCGCGGCATCACACCCATCGGGCCCAAATCGCCGAGCGGCGCGACCAAGCTGACTTCGTCACCGACCAGCACGTGCAAACTCTTGGCGAGCTCACGACCGACGATCAATCCCGGGAACGCGTCCTTGGGGCGCAAGATGTCTTTGACGTCATCGTCCAAGGGCGGCGACGGAATCGCAGGGCCCGGCTTGGGCGCCACGGCAGCCGCAGGCTCCCCCCCTGCGCTCAGCGCGGAAGGTGAACCGCTGGGAACCGCGCTCGTGGCGGGCAGGTCGCTGCTCGACGGCTTCGCGCTCGGAATCAGGTCGGCGTGTTCGCTGTACGAAGGACCTTTGCGATACGCGAAGCCACCCGGCCCGAGGCCGATCACCATGTCCGGGGGCAAGTTCAACAAGCCCTCGGGGTGACGCAAGAACTCGAAGTCGCCCACTTCCACGTTCTTGATCAAGTCCATGACTTGACCCACCGTATCCGGATCGATGCCGCGCAAGATCACGCCAGCGGTGTTCGACGTGCTCGAGGCCATGGCTTCGCCCGAGACCATGGGACTCGCGGCTTTCACGCCAGGGACGCGCCGCGCTTCGTCGAGCGCGCGATCCCAATCCCCGAAGCCACCGACGTTGTCGCGATCGAGGCTGATGTGAGCGTTGTTGCCGAGGATCTTGCGCTTCAGATCGGCACCGAAGCCGCCCATCACGCTGATCACGACGACCAAGGCCAAGCAACTGACGGCCACGCCGGCGATCGACAGAACGCTGATGATCGTCAAGAAACCGCTCTTCGTCGCGCGCACGTGGCGCGCCGCGACAAAGCCGAGCGCGCCCCTGGCCTCGAGTCGGTCCAGCATCCATGGCAATCCGAGCGCGAGTGAACCCAGCACCGCTAGCGTCGCCGACGCAGCAGCCCCGACGCGTACGAGCTGATGCCAGAGCACGAAATACGTGCCAACGGGTTCCGGTAAACGCGCGACGATCACGCCGAGCACGATCGTGGCCAACACGCACAAGGCGGTGCCACCGACGAGCAAACTGCGTCGCCCACTGCGCCCCAGACGTCCCAGGCCTTTGACGATCGCCCACAACAACAGGAAGACCAGCAGCGCGATCACGCCGACCTTCGCGCCGAAGCCGAGCGCAAACCAGGCTTTGGCGGCCTTCGCGCTCCAAGTAGCCGCCTGAGCAGAACTACCGGGCGGAGCCAGAGCAGTGAGGCCGAACACGGTCACGCGCGTCCTCCGCTGGCTCGCAACTGAGGGAACGCGATCACTTCGCGGATCGAGGGTTGTCCTGTGAGCATCATCACCAAGCGATCGACCCCCAAACCAAAGCCAGCAGCGGGGGGCATGCCGTGTTCGAGCGCGCGGATGTAATCCTCGTCGTAGTCCATCGTCTCCTCAGCGCCTTGCTTCTTCTTTTCGACTTGCGCCAAGAAGCGCTCGGCCTGATCGTCGGGATCATTGAGCTCACTGAACGCATTGCAGCGTTCGATCCCGTCCACGAAGAGTTCGAAGCGCTCTACCAGCTCTGGGTCGTCGTCGCGACGGCGCGCCAGCGGTGACACCGCCGCGGGATAGTCCAAGATGAACACGGGCACGCTCTTGCTACCATCTTGGCTGCGGTAATCCTCGGCCAGGAAGGGTTCGACCAGATACTCATAGGCGACGAACAGTCGCTCACCGAAGCTTGCGCAAGCGCCGAGCCCCTTGCGCAAGTTGCCCCAATCGATCTTCTTCGAACGCGGACTCGTGCGAGCCCACGCCTTGACGCGCTCTGCAGTGCCTTCATCGGCCGGGACCGTCGCTTTGACCGCAATGCTTTCGAGGTTCGCCAGGACGTCGGCCGCGTCCAGCCCGGCCTTCTCGAGTGAACGCACGATGCCCTCGCGCATCGGCACGCGCGCGAACGGCTCGCTCAAGGTGAACGCACGCTGCGCCACCCAAGTTTGATAGTGCTCCGTGTGTCCGAGTCGCGCCATACCGTCAGCCAAGTAACGCTCGACGTAGCGGAACAATTCCTCTGCGAGCGGCTGCAACGTTCGATACGTCGCGTACGCCTCGTAGAACTCGAGCATCGTGAACTCGGGATTGTGCCGCGTGCTGATGCCTTCGTTGCGATAGCAACGCCCAATCTCGTAGACCCGCTCGAAGCCGCCCACGAGCAGCCGCTTCAAGTACAGCTCGGGCGCGATGCGCAGAAACAAGTCGATATCGAGGGTATTATGGTGCGTGGTGAACGGGTGCGCCGCTGCGCCACCGATCACCGAGTGCAACGTGGGGGTCTCTACCTCGAGGAAACCGCGCTCATCGAGAAACGCGCGCAGTCCCTGAATGATCAACGAGCGCGCGCGGAAAACCAATGCCACGTCGGGGTTGGCCACGGTGTCGACGTAGCGATGACGGTAGCGCTGCTCGACGTCCGTCAGACCGTGCCACTTCTCGGCCAGCGGACGATACGCTTTGGTGAGCAGCGTGATGCGCTCGGCGAGCACGCTCAGCTCCCCCGTCTTGGTCACGATCACGGGGCCACTGACCGCGATGTGATCGGCCAAATCGATGTCTTCGAGCGCGTCCATCGGGCCGCGCTCGGCGCTGGTTTCATCGGCCTTGACGAAGATCTGCAGCGCTCCGGTGTCGTCACGCAGCTCCAAGAACGAAACCTTGCCGAAGCCGCGGCGCGCCATCAAGCGGCCGCACACGAGTACCGATGCGTCGGCAGCGCTGGCCGTCGCGGCCGCCAACTGCTCGACCTTGGCCGCGTCGTAGCGCAAAGCTTCGTTATCCCCACGCGGCAACAGCGCTTGCCGAAAGCGCGAACGCAGCTCCGACACGAACACGCGCCGAGCGACGTCCAAATCATTCGCGAAGGGGTTGTGCCCGCGCGTGCGCACGGCGGCCGCCTTGCCGCGACGCGCTTGGATCAGCGACTCCAGGCTGGATTGGGCGAGGGCCGACGTGTCGCCCTTGCCTAGGGACTGCTTATTTTGGCTCATGGAAGTCTGAAAACCTGGAGTCAGCGAGCGGAGTGCTCGCAGTTGCTTACGGCGGGGCGATGCGGTCTTGGTTCTTTTCGGCGCTCATCAGCAAGTACTCTTCGATGAACGGATCGAGATCACCATCGAGCACCGAGTCGACGTCGCTCGTCTGGTGCTCGGTCCGCAAGTCTTTGACCATCTGATACGGCTGCAACACGTAGCTTCGGATCTGGCTACCCCAAGCGATCTGTTCCTTGCTCGCTTCGTAGTCCTGACGAGCTTGGTCGCGCTTGGCCAGTTCGATTTCGTAGAGCTTGGCTTTGAGCATCTTCAGAGCCATGCGCCGATTTTGGAGCTGACTGCGCTCTGCTCGGCACACCACCATCACGCCGCTCGGCAAATGGCGCATGCGCACCGCCGTTTCCACCTTGTTCACGTTCTGCCCGCCCTTACCACCCGCGCGCATGGTCGTGACCTCGAGGTCGTTGTCGTTGACCTCGATGTCGATCTCGTCCTCGATGTCCGGGGTGACTTCGACCGCGGCGAAAGAGGTGTGCCGACGTGCATTTGAATCGAACGGGCTGATGCGCACCAAGCGGTGCACGCCTTTCTCGGCGCGCAGATAGCCGTAAGCATCTGCGCCGCTGACGGTAAACGAGGCGCCTTCGATGCCCGCTTCGTCACCCGGTTGGTAGTCGATCATCTCGGTCTTGAAGCCGTGACGCTCGCACCAGCGCAGGTACATGCGCAGCAGCATGTCCGCCCAGTCCTTGGCCTCCGTGCCTCCGGTGCCCGGGTGCACGCTCAAGATCGCGTTGGCGTGGTCTGCCGGACCACTGAGCATGCGCTTGAGTTCCGCACCACGAACCGTCGCCTCCAGTGCCTTGGCGGAACGCGCGGCCTCCTGCTCGGCTTCCTCGTCGTTCTCGTCGGCGGCGAGCTCGAGAAAGTCCATTGCGTCCTTGAGGTCTCGCTCGAGTTTACGGACGGTTTCGAGTTTCTCGTGCGCTGCAGCGCGCTTGCGCAGGTGCGCTTGAGCTTTCTCCTGGTTGTTCCAGAAGGCTGGGTCGCTCGAAAGTTGATCGAGCTCTTCGATTTGCCGCTCTAATTGAGGGACGTCAAAGATGCCCCCTTAGCGCGGAAACACGCCTTTGGAGATCTTGAAGGAGCGCCTTCGTCTCAAACAACATGGGGGGTGTCTATCGCCTCTGAAGGACGGGCACCAGGCCCTGCGCAATCCATCCGGCCATCGGTTCAGAGGACGAAAGCCATCGCTCGGCCTTCCGCTGACCAGAGCGTTGCGCTACCCCTGCCGCGATCGGATGAACGCCATGCTCGAGACCTACCGCCAACACGTCCAGGAACGCCAAGCCGAAGGCATTTTGCCCAAACCTCTCAGCGCGGAGCAGACGAACCAGCTCGTCGAATTGTTGAAGAACCCGCCCGCGGGTGAGGGCGAGTTCTTGCTCTACTTGCTGACGGAGCGCGTGCCCGCCGGTGTGGATGACGCCGCCTACGTCAAAGCGGCGTTCTTGACCGCCGTCGCAAAGGGTGAGGCGAAGTCGCCCCTGATCGACCGGGCGCATGCGGTGCGATTGCTGGGCACGATGCTCGGCGGCTTCAACATCGCCACGTTGATCGAGCTCTTGGACGACGCCACGCTCGCGCCGCTGGCGGCCGAGCAGCTCGAAAAGACGCTGCTCGTGTTCGATGCTTTCCACGACGTCACCGACAAAGCCAAGAAGGGCAACCCCCACGCCAAGAGCGTGCTGCAGGCCTGGGCTGACGCCAAGTGGTTCCTCTCGCGTCCCACGCTCGCCGAGAAGATCACGCTGTGTGTATTCAAAGTGCCGGGAGAGACGAACACCGACGACTTGTCGCCGGCACAAGACGCTTGGTCGCGCCCCGATATCCCGCTGCACGCCCTGGCGATGTTGAAATCGCCGCGTGAGGGCATTCACAACGCGGCCGAGCAGATCGCCGAAGTGAAGGCGAAAGGTTTCCCCGTCGTCTACGTCGGTGACGTGGTGGGCACGGGTTCCTCGCGCAAGAGCGCTACGAACTCGGTGCTCTGGTTCTTCGGCGAAGACATTCCGTTCATCCCCAACAAGCGCTCCGGCGGCTTCGTGATCGGCGGCAAGATCGCGCCGATCTTCTTCAACACGATGGAAGACTCGGGAGCTTTGCCGATCGAGTGTGACGTCAGCAAGATGAAGATGGGGGACATCATTCACCTCTACCCCTACCAAGGCAAAGTCGAGAACGCGGCCGGCGAAGTCATCGGCACGTTCAGCCTCAAGACAGAGGTGCTGCTCGACGAAGTGCGCGCGGGCGGGCGCATCCCGTTGATCATCGGCCGCAGCGTGACCAAGCGCGCGCGCGAGTTCTTGGGCTTGCCGCCCTCGACGGTCTTCCGTCGTCCCAAGGATCCCGAAGAGAGCAAGAAGGGCTTCACGCTGGCCCAGAAGATCGTGGGCCGCGCCTGTGGCGTGCCCGGCGTTCGTCCCGGCACCTATTGTGAGCCCCAGATGTCGACCGTAGGTTCACAGGACACGACTGGCCCGATGACGCGCGACGAGTTGAAGGAGCTCGCCTGTCTCGGCTTCTCTGCCGATCTGGTGATGCAGTCGTTCTGTCACACGGCGGCTTATCCGAAGCCCGTCGACATCGAGACTCAGCACACGCTGCCGGACTTCATCACCAACCGCGGCGGCGTTTCGCTGCGCCCCGGTGACGGCATCATTCACTCTTGGCTCAACCGCATGCTGTTGCCCGATGGCGTCGGCACGGGCGGTGATTCGCATACGCGCTTTCCGCTCGGCATCTCGTTCCCAGCAGGTTCGGGTCTAGTCGCATTCGCGGCGGCGCTCGGCGTGATGCCGCTCGACATGCCTGAAAGCGTGCTCGTGCGCTTCAAAGGCAAGATGCAACCGGGAATCACCTTGCGCGATCTGGTCAACGCGATTCCGTACGCTGCGATTCAGCAAGGACTGCTGACGGTGGCCAAGGAAGGCAAGAAGAACGTCTTCAGCGGCCGCATCATCGAGATCGAAGGGCTGCCCGATCTCAAGGTCGAGCAAGCGTTCGAGCTCAGCGACGCGACGGCGGAGCGCTCTGCCGCGGGTTGCACGATCAAGCTGAACCCCGAACCAATCATCGAGTATCTCAAGTCCAACGTCGTGATGCTGCGTTGGATGATCGCCGAAGGTTACGGCGACGTGCGCACGCTCGAGCGCCGTGCTCAGGCCATGGAGCAGTGGCTCAGCAAGGCCGAGTTGCTCGAGGCGGACAAGGACGCCGAGTACTCGCACGTGATCGACATCGACATGAACGAGTTGAAGGAACCGTTGCTCGCGTGTCCGAACGACCCGGACGACATCAAGCCGCTGAGCGCCGTCGCTGGCAGTAAGATCGACGAAGTGTTCATCGGTTCGTGCATGACGAACATCGGTCACTTCCGCGCCGCAGCGTCGCTCTTGAAGCAGAACGGCGAACCGGTGCCCACGCGCTTGTGGGTGGCTCCTCCGACCAAGATGGACCAGAACCAACTGATGGAGGAAGGTTACTACAGCATGTTCGCGCTGGCCGGCGCTCGCACGGAGATGCCCGGCTGCTCCTTGTGCATGGGTAACCAAGCGCGCGTAGCGCCGAGCTCCAGCGTCGTCTCGACCTCGACCCGCAACTTCCCCAATCGCCTCGGCAAGGGTGCAAACGTGTATTTGGCGTCAGCGGAGCTCGCCGCGGTGGCCGCAATCTTGGGTCATCTGCCGAGTTTGGACGAGTACAAGAAGTACACGCAGAGCCTCGATCCGATGGCTGCGAACTTGTACCGCTATTTGAACTTCAACGAGCTGCCGGCATTCAACGAGAAGGCCGCCAAAGCGCCACGACCGACGCTCAAGGGTTCGCTGCCACTAGTGCACTGAGCCTGCTCCTGCAATGACGCGCTGCGGCTCTGGACTCTCGGGGTCAAAGTTGCCCGGCGCGTCTGTTCACGAACGGCAGGTCTCGAGATCCGAGATCCGTTCTTCGTGCCGCGCACGGCCTGCCGCGTCGTTGAAAGGCGCTGAAAAGAATTCGCACTTACGCATTCGGTCTCGCTGGAGCAATCCAATAGTGCCGCGGGGTTAGCGCTCCGCACGACTCGGGCACGGCGCGTGCTTCATGTTCGGCTCTCAACGAGCAGCTGGAGGTGTTCATGCACAGGACTCGCAAGCATTTCGAGATCGTCGGACACAGCCCGGAGGACTTGGAGTCACGGTTGCGGGTGTTGCTCCGGGCTTTGAGTGCAGCCCACGCCCAAGTCTCGTCCGTCGTCAGGCACGCGGCGCGCTACGGTCAGGTGCGCGCTCTGGTGCGCTACCGCTTTCCCGACGATCAGCTGGCAAAGCGCGCAGACTCTGGAACGAGGGCATCGAATGGAGGTTGTCGGGCACTTTTGCCCCGATGATGCGTCCCGGCCCGAAGTGGGGCGGGCAACGGTCAGCGCGGGACACGCTCGGCGTCCGAGAATGAATATCGCCTGCCGGACAAAGCGCCCCCGCGACACTGTTGAATACGAACCCCGTGTCGCCTCACAAGCAAGGCCCTTCCGCGCTGGCGCGCGCCAAGTCCAGCCACCCGTCCCTGCGCCACGCCTCTCTGTCCGGGCTCTTGGCGCTCAGCGCCCTGGCCTGCGACCTCACGAATTTCGAATCCCAAGGCGATGCGGGCCACGACTCGGGAGTTGGGACAATCACTAGCCCCGCGAGCAGCGGGGACGCTTCGGTTACCACCCCCGAACCGGCGAGCTCCCCTGCGGTTCCCGGCAGCGTGACTCCAACCGCAAGTGCGGATCCGCCGGCTCCGTCGTCCCCAAACCCAGGGCCCGCCGACCCCGCCAATCCCATTGACTCGCCGGCGGGTCCGAGCCCGAGCACCAGTCAGGACCCGCCCACCCCCACAATGCCAACGAGTGGCCCGGAGGTTAACACATCCACGGACGCGCCAACCGACGGCGCAGCGGATGCAGGCGCTGGGAACTCCTCGACCGAACCGAGCGACTCCGGCGCGACTTCAGCGGTGCCGACCGAGGCAGCAGCGGATGCCAGCGTCGATCAGACTTCGACGGACGGCAGCAGCAGCGTCGACGCCGGCTCGTCGGATGCGGACGCCGCGCCGCCTCTGCCAGACGAGTGCCCAGACCAAGCCGAGCAGACGCTGCGCGGATCTTGCGGCTGTGGATTTACGCCGAGTGCGGACTGCGAAGCGCTGGAGCATCAACTCGTGCACCGCTACAGCTTTTCGGGCAGCGGTCAGGTAGCGACGGATAGCGTTGGCACTGCCGATGGAACGATCGTAGGCGCATCGCTCAACGCCAATGGGCGGCTCAGCTTGTCTGGCGCGAACCAATACGTAAACCTGCCGAGCGGACTGATCTCGGCGTTGAGCTCAACGACGCTCGAGATGTGGATCACCTGGACGGGGAACAGCGACTGGGAGCGTATCTTCGATTTCGGCAACGTGGTGGCCGGCAACCCGAAGACCTACCTGTTCCTCACCCCCCGCAGCGCGGCTACCAGTTCGGGCGGCGGCGGTTGGGGAGGCTGGAATGGCAGCGGCTCCAGCAGCACGCTCACGTTCGGCTTCTCACTCGACGGATCGGACAACGCCGAATATCTGCAGGCGTCGAATCCGCTTGCGCGCAATGCGCCGAAACACCTCGCGTTGGCGATCGACGGCACCGCGCATCAATCCGAGTTGTTCGTCGACGGCGTGTCGCAAGGTACCGCCGACTTTTCGATCCAACTGAGTCAAGTCATCGACAGTGCCAACCGTTTGGGGCGCTCCCAGTTCACGGACGACCCGAACTTCCAAGGCGAGTTCGACGAATTCCGCATCTACGACCATGCGCTGACGCTCGCCCAAGTGACGAAGAGCATCGAACTGGGACCGGACGCGACCTTCTCCAGCGCCCCCTGAACCGCGCTCCGGTTTTCCCGGTCGTTGCTTGCGACCGCGGTCGGAGTCGGCGTGCGAGCACCGAGCCTCTGCCACCCGGGAACGAAGCCGAGTGAAACGCGTCGCCCAGCTTGATTTCGGCACCGGCTCTGTCGACGCTCGGGGGATGCGTCACGCGTTTCTCTGGTCAGCGCTGTTCATCGGTCTCGCCGCGTGTCGCTCGCACGGGGCGACTCACTCGACGGCCACGACTTCAGCGCCAGCGGAGCCGAGCGGCAGCGTGGGTTCGAGCAGCGGCTCGGCCGCTGTAAACCCAGCGGGGGCTGCTCCGAAAATCGTGCGTGCGCCGAGTCTCGACGCCGCGGCTCCGTACATCCGAGAACAAGTGCGGGAAGCCAAGGCGCAAGGGCAAACGCCGCTCGTCTACGTGGGCGCGCCTTGGTGCGAACCCTGCCGCCATTTTCACGAAGCCGTGAGCGCGGGTGAGCTGAACGGGTTGCTCGCCGATACGCGCATCATCGAGTTCGATGCCGACGAACACGCGGGCCTGCTGCACGACGCAGGTTACGCGTTTCGCTTCATCCCGCTGATCGCCATCCCTGCTCCCGATGGGCGCTCCTCAGGTAAACAGCTCAGTGGATCCATCAAGGGACCCACTGCCGTCAAAGCCGATCTGATCCCACGCTTGCGCACATTGCTCGGTCGCCCATGACCAAAGCTCCGCGCCGTCCCGCTGGTTGGATCGCACCCGGCCCCGCGCCGGCTGGGGACCAAGGGGAGCTCGAACTACTGCCTGGCCCAGACGAGGACTTGACGTACTTGGCCGGCGATTGGCGCATCTTCCAGCCACGCAAAGGGCACCGCTGGAGCCTGGATGATCTGGCCACCGCCTGGGTTGCGCTCGATTGTGCACCTCACGCTCAATCATTCACCGGCGTGGATCTCGGCACCGGACTCGGTAGTGTCCTGATGTTACTCGCGTGGGCCGAACCTGCCGCGTCGTTCATCGGACTCGAGGCGCAAGCGACGCGGGCTGCGCGCGCACGCCGGTCGTTGCGTTACAATGGCGCGGTTGCTCGTTGTCGCGTGCTGGACGGCGACTTGCGAACCGCGATCAGCGAACTCGAACACGCGCTTCCGAGAGGCGTCGCGCTCGTCACGGGCACGCCTCCCTATTTCCCGCCGGGCGCGGCCCGTGCGGCCGAGGATGCCGAAGCCGCCGCTTGCCGGATCGAGCAGCGTGGCGGGTTGGAAGTTTACTTGGATGTAGCACGCAAGCTCGTGTCCGAGACGGGCAACATCGTCTTGTGTTACCCACCAACACACACCGAACGCTCGCGAGCAGCGGCCTTGGATTTGGGTCTAGCTCTAAGGGAGCGATGTTCGGTGATTCCCAAGCGCGGCAAGCCAGCGTTGCTCGTCGTGGAGCGCTTCTGTCTCACTGGGGGCTCGACCCACGAGCGCGAACTCGTCGTGCGCGACGAACGCGATCAATGGACGGACGAGTTTCGCGCGCTGCGCCGCCGCTTCGGCATGCCTGATCGCACCGGATCTTAGAGGCCGCCAGGGCAGCGCACGAAGCTCAGTCCAGCGGGATGTCCTTGCCGTTGTAGGTCTTGTCGATTTTCAGCTCGTGCGCGTCGATGCCGTCCAAGCAGCGCACGTTGACCATTGCCCAGTTCTTGCCGTCCGTCCCTGCCCCATTCGCAACGGGCCTGACGCCGCAAACCCGACAGAAGGTGTGATGAATCGATTTCTTGCCGAACTGGTAGTCCGTCAGTTTGTCCGCCCCCGCGACCAGCTTGACCTTGTCGCCCGGGACGAAAGCCATGATGGCCCCGGTCTTGCCGCAGATCGAGCAGTTGCAGGTCGCCAGATCTTTCAACTCGAGGTCAGCTTCGAAGCGCACGGCTCCACAGTGGCAACCGCCAGAATGCATCGTCATGGTTTTGTTCCTTTCACAATCTCGAAGTCGAATGAGTGAAGCCTGAGCATGGGCGAAAGGCGCGCTTGTTGTCTTGTAAAAACGCGCCAGACGGCTACCTGGAGCTCAGTGGGTCACGAACGCAGCGCACGCTTTCTCGAAGGGGCCGTCTTGCGGCCTGAGACAGGGCCCCGTGTGGTACCAATCCGCCACATGCCGGGAGCCAGTGTTGCGAGCTTCGTCCGGCACTACTGGTTCGTGCGCTGGCAGGTGCCGCCGGGCCACGTTCACTTTCAACCAGTACTGCCTTTGCCCGCAGTCAATCTGGTGCTGCAAGACGACGCGCT
>DATAHU010000276.1:0-33714 GCA_036263015.1 Polyangiaceae bacterium
CCGAAGGGCTGTACGAAAGACTGCTAGCCAAGTCTACGCAAGTACCCGACATGCCGTTCATTACCCCCGGCGATCCTGCAAACAGCTACTTGTGGGTCAAGTTGGCCGCGGCCACGGGCATCGTGGGCAACCAGATGCCGCTCGACTCGAACAACATGGTGCTGCCGTTGCCCGAAGGCGCCATGACCGACATTCAAACCTGGATCATGAACGGCGCAGCCGAAGAAGAGTGACCGGACGAGTAACCCGCAGGGCCAATCGAACGAGCAACCTCGACTAGTAAAAAGTAACCCCCCTCTAATCTTCCAACTCGAGCTGGTCGTATGAGGGGGGGTGTGGACTGCTTTTGTGCGCCGTTCGATGAGTCAAGGTTTGACATCGACGGTGTGACACCCGCCACAGCCGAAGCCCTTCATCGTCGCAGGATCGAAGGGCTCGACTCCGAGCGCATGGACCATCGCGGGTGTCACCTTCTCGGCCATGAACTTGGCCATGTCGGGGTCCTCGGTAAATGCGGTCAACTGGTTTCCTTGAACCGTGAGGTGCGGCAGGAACTCCTTCGGATCCTTGAACTCGGGGCCGTGGCAGGTCTTGCAATCGAAGTTCGCATAGCGAACGGGATCAGCCTCCTTGAAGACGGGTGCCATCGCAGGCACGACCCGCTGCTTCATGAATTCTGCCTTCTGCTCGTCTGACATGTCGGCCTGCCAGTGGTCGGGGAGCTGGACTGGCTGGGCTGCTGGTGCCGAGCTGGCGGCCAACGGCGTCTGTACGGCGTCGGCCGAGGACGGCTGGGGTGCACTCGGGCCACAAGCCATCGCGAGCGCGCCGCCCAACACGAAGATCACTCCAATTAGTTTGTTCATAGGAGCCCGGTTGTTGCGAGCGCTCACTCCAACGGCAAGCCCTGCTCGCTCGAAATTCGCGCGTGACCCGGCGCATCAACGTTCACGACTCGCGGCGGCAAAGTATGCTCGGCACGCGTGACCCATTGGTTTGACGTCGACCCGCTGCTCGGAGTCGGACTCAGCATTGCTTTTGCCGTTGCGGCGGGACACCGAGGCTCGTTGTCGCCGAGCGGCGTCGTTGCCGCAGCCATCGTTGGCTCTTCGACCTGGCTTGGGCTTGGGCATGGCACCTTCGTCGTGCTCTGTGTTTTCTTCGGGAGCTCCAGCTTGCTCGGCCGAGTCCGAAAGCGAGACAAGCAAATCATCGCTCTAGACTACGCGAAGGGTGATCGGCGGGACGCTTGGCAGGTCTTGGCCAACGGGGGACCTGCCTGCCTCGCCGGGTTGCTGGCTCAGCTGGATGCATTACCGATGCTGAACCATGCGGGATCGCCTACCGCGTTGCGCGCCATCGCGTGCGCGTCGATCGCTAGTGCGAACGCCGATACCTGGGCCACCGAGCTCGGAGTGTTGGCGCGCTCCGAGCCCTGGCACCTCCGAAGCCTGAAGCGGGTGCCGCGCGGGACGTCGGGAGCCGTCTCCGGACTGGGAACCGCGGTCGCACTCTCTGGAGCCGCGACGATCGCGACCAGCGCTTGGGCCACCGGCGTCATCAGCGGTTCGAAGGAATGGCTCGGAATCTGCTTGCTCGGACTAATGGGCGCAATCTTGGATAGTCTGCTCGGAGCAACGCTGCAGCGGCAGTATCGCTGCGCGGTTTGCGGCAAACGCATCGAGGCAAAGATGCACTGCGCTGTTCCTTCGCAGACCGCGCAACCGCGCTGGGCCATACTCGATAACGACCAGGTGAATTTCCTGGCGAACCTTGCGGCCGCGCTCGCGATGGCGTTGGTCGTGAGTTGATGCTGCGGACTCGTGGGCGCCTACATGTGTGAGCGGGCTCTTGGCTGATGCCAAATTGGCCGTGCGATCACGCAGCATGAATGACACACTCGAATGAGGCGCATCCCTGTGCACGCTCAAGCGTGTGCATCCGAACCATGCTCACTCGGAGAAATAATGACCTTGTCGTATCTTTGGTTACGAGCATCCTGCTCGCAGGCCTGGCGTTCGCTTGTAACGACGATGACCGCGCTCCTTCGGCACTCCTCGACCCGACCGAGAGCGATACGCCTCGGGACGCCGCAGCTGGAGGTGCGTTCGATCCTTGCGTACGCGGCGGTGCCGGCTGCGCGTGCACAGAGCCGGGTCAGATCGTCTCGTGCGGAACGGTGACCAAGAAGGTTCAAGGGTACAAGATCTGCTTCAAGGGCTATCGAAAGTGCGACGATGGCAAATGGACCGAGTGCGTACATCGCGAACAACTCGCTCTCGACGCAGGTCCGGATAGCGGTTCCGACATAACGCTGATCGCGGAGCTCGATACTACGGCCGATACGACCAGCGCCGATGGGTCCGAAGCCGCGCTCGACGCTAGCGCGCACTGACGTGGCGCGTCGCACGGGCCGTGCGGGGCTGAAAGCACGGCCCGAGGCTTGCGTTTTTTCGCCGCACGGACCAAATCGTTTCGCATGCGGCGCCGCCGATTCTTGGAGACCACGGTCGCCTGGGCCGCGCCACTGCTGCCGACCATCGCCTGCGACGCAGTTGCGCCGGAGGCCTCGCAGTATCCGTTCGACGCGAGCTTCTTTCCGCAATCGGTCGCGTCTGGCGATCCCAAACCGAACAGCGTCGTGCTGTGGACGCGTGTGGGGGGCCCGGGCTCGCCCAAAACGCGAAAGCTGCAACTCGAGGTCGCGCTCGATCCGGACTTCAGTCAGCGTGTTCCCTTGGGAGACGGCACGAGCCTGGCGCTCGAAGCCGAGCGCCAGTGGGACTACTGCGTGCGAGTGCGCGTAGAGGGTCTCACGCCCGCGACAGACTACTACTACCGCTTCGTGGTAACGGCTACTGGTGAACGATACCAGAGTCGCGTCGGCAGAACGCGCACAGCCCCGGCAAACGACGCCGACGTCGAGGTGCGCTTCAGCGTGATGTCGTGCCAGGACTATACCGGACTGTACTACCTCACCCATCGCCGGGCACTACTGGTCGATGTCGACTTCATCGTTCACTTGGGTGACTACGTGTACGAGACGACGACTGATCCGCGCTTTCAGCGGGATGGTGTCACCCGACAAATGAGCTTCGGCGACCGCGACGGAACAATCACGCTCGGCAGCGATGCGACGCAGACCTTCGAGGCGGCGCGCAGTTTGGACAACTACCGAGACCTGTACCGCACGGTTCGTCGCGATCCCGATCTGCAGCGTCTCCATGAGCGCTACCCCATGATTTGCGTGCCCGACGACCACGAGTTCTCCGACGACTCTTGGGGCCAAACCGCGACCTACTTCGCGGGCCAGAGAGACGAAAAGGATCCCGAACGCCGCGCCAACGCCGACCAGGTGTGGTTCGAATACATGCCGGTCGACTACGAAGCAGGGAAACATTTCCGCTTCGACCGCGATGCCGCGTTCCCAGGCGAGTTACGAGTCTACCGCGAGTTCACCTTTGGCCGTCATGTGCAGCTAGTGATGACCGACCTGAGGCGCTTTCGCCCCGATCACCTGATCGACGAAGCCGCGCTCCCTGGCCGCATAGCGATCAGCAGTGAACAATTCGCCCAAATGGGCGAGGCGATCCCCGAGTGGGCCGTGCCCTACGTCGAGATCGAGACGTTCGACGACGGCGCACTGCGCGC
The DNA here is from genome assembly GCA_036263015.1 of Polyangiaceae bacterium. Taxonomy (GTDB): domain Bacteria; phylum Myxococcota_A; class Polyangia; order Polyangiales; family Polyangiaceae; genus SZUA-265. The sequence goes on from DATAHU010000276.1 coordinate 3,652, forward strand.
CGCGCTTCTGGCGGGTTGGAAGCAAGGGTGGACGTCGGATCCCGACTTGCCCACGGCAGCCGATCTGAGTGGGCTCATCGCGCTCTGGGCCCTGAATGCGCTGATCGACGCTTACAACGAATGGACCACGGGCGACGCTCTGGCCAAACTCGATCCCAAGTCGCGCCCGCGCGGCGTCGACTTTGCGAGTGTGGGCAAGACGGCGCGCTACTCGAGCTTTGGCTCCCGCTACTTCGTCGCCCCCGAGGCTTTCGCGCTGATCGCCAAGATGCGCTTCACTGAATCGGGCGGTCAAAGCGAAAACGTGATGGGAGACGAACAAGAGGCGTGGTTCACGGAGCGTTTGAAGAGCTCCAATCGCACGTGGAAGATTTGGGGCAACTCGTACACCCTATGCCCGAGGGACGTCGACTTGTCGTCGCTCGTGCTGGAAGACCCACGATTGGCGCGTCGTTTCTCGCTCTCGGCGGATGATTGGAACGGATTTCCCAATCGGCGCCAACAATTGCTCGACGAGCTCGATGAGGTGGACAACCTGGTAGCAGTAACCGGTGACAGCCATTGTTTCTTTGCCACGACCGCTGGCCTGCCCGTCAAGTCTCGACTGGTAGAGTTCGTGTGCGGCGCAGTCTCGTCCGCTACCTACAAGGTCATCCTCGAAGGGGGCGCCAACGGCGTGCCTGCCACGAAAGCCTTGGCGCCGATCGCTGGCGCGGTGATCGCGCAAGATAACCCCCACGTGGCTTACCAGAACGTTGCGGACAACGGCTTCGGAGCGTTCAAGGTGAACGGTTCGATGCTGGAGGTCACGTTTTACCAGATACCCCATGCCACGTTACGAGATCGAAACCTGGCGCCGCTTGGTCGAGATGACCCGAGTTTGGAGTCTCCGCCAAACGAGATCGACGTGGCGAAAGCGACGAAGCTCGAGGCGCTGTTCGAGCAGACGACATTCCGAGTGCGCTCGGGCAAGGCCCGCATCGAGCGCCCCACCGCCAAAGGCTTCGAGACTTGGGACGAAGAAACCCAAGCCTGGACTTGAGCCAAAGCCCGCTCCAAGAGCAGGGCTCATAGTGCTCGACGCAAGGAGCGCGCTTGCGCGCAATCAACGCAGAACGATCCCTTGCTTGACCGTGAATGGCGCACCCGTGAACGGCTTGATCGACACCGAACGCGTGTGGGTAACGATGCAGCTCGCGACCGGAGCGCTCTCGATCGGTTCACCTTTTACGGCTACCCCTGAGACGTGACCGTCGTTGCCGAAGGTTGCGAACACCGTCGCTTTGCCCGTCGCGCGACCGCCCAAGTGGCAGCGGCGTGAACGACCCATCGACAAGTTCATCAGATACTGCAATTTCGGTAGATCCACGCCCTCGGGGACCTGCCCGACGACCTCCGCCACGGCCGGCCCGGGGGAGCCATCCCAACCAGGGGCCGGCGCGTCGGCTTGTGGTTCCGCTTCTGCATTCTCCCCCGACCCCTTCGTGTCTGGAGGTTCAAGGGCGGCAGGCTGCGCCTTGTCGGCTTCTGCAGTTGCAGGTTGCTCGGCTTCGGCGCCCTTCTGTTCATTGGCGGCGGCCACCACGGTCGCCGGCAAAGCCTGAGCGGGTTCCGCGACGGACGCTGAGGCGGACGCGGCCGCAACGGCGGCGGCACTCGGAGCGGGCTCAGCCGTCTGGGGTGCAGAAGCGGCCGCGCTCCCCTCTAGCTGAGTCCCCGAAGCGGCGGGATTGCCTGCCGCGACAGGTACTGGCTCTGGGTTTACCCCTGCAGGAAGGGCGGCGGGCGCTGCAGCGATTGGCGGCGCGACAACCGGGGCCTGTTGGGCCGCAACCGTCGGGGGTGTTACCGAGGGGGTGGCGTTACGCAGGCCCGGCAAGACGCGCGCCGCGAGTGAAGCCATGGGCTCGGGCAACTTGACCCGACCGGTGGCCACTAGCACGGTGGCTCCGCCGAGACCGCCGATCAGAGTCGCGATCGCGACGAGCAACCAATAGCCACGACGCCGACGGGGTTGAGTCCGCGCGGGCACCGACTGAGCGATCTGCGGCAAAGCACCCGACTCGTCGGCGCGACGCGCGCTGGGCATCGCTGCGGGACTGATCACCGGGGCTGCCACCGGATTAACGGCGGGAGCCGCGCTTTGTTCGTCATCCGGATCGACCTCGGTCGTGCGATCGCGGAAACCCACCACCGAATCCGTGGTGAAGGCGTGCGCCGCACCGCGGGGCTCGACTTTGGTCATGTCGTCGGCTTGGAAAGCGTCGAGGGCGAGGGTCGCTGCAAGCGGGTTCGGCAGTGCGACGGTCGGCTCGACCAGAGCGGCAGCAGGCTCCAACGTCGGCAACCCCAAGTCCTTGGCCTTGCTCGACGACGGGCCCAGCTCGAAGCTCTGTTCATCTTCTGCGGCTAAGGAGAACGCATCTACGTCGTTGGCTGCAGCTAGGCCGCTCTCGACGCTCGCTTGCAGGAGCGGCTCGGTGTGGGGCGACCGTGCGGGTTCTGCAGCCACAGCTTCACGCGCAGCATTGGGATCGGAAGCCGCGTCGTACTTCGACAGTTCCAACCCCGCCGCAGCGCTGGGTGGCGCCAAACCGAGCATCGTCCCGCCCATCGGAAGCTTGCGGCCCGCGGGGCGTTGCTGAGTAGGCTCACGATGCTCGGGGGTTCTGGGGCGCTCGAGTTCCGCAACCGGAACCGCCGCAAGCGCGCTGTTGGACGCGCTGCGCAGCGGTGCTACGGGCTCCTGCTTCTGACCGCTCGCTGCCTGCGGCGGAGCAACGCCCATCATCGTCGCCTTCAGCCCCGTCGCGCGGCGCGGCGGCGGAGGTTTCGGCGCCGATGCTTCCGGCGCGGACTTCGGTGGTGCCGCTTCCGACTGAGCTTCGACACGACGCGGTGGCGGTCGGGGCGGTAACCTTTGCCGATCAGTGATTTCCGTCGGCGCGTTGTCGAACCCCTCCGGATCGAGCAAATCGGACACCGAGAGATTGATCGACTCGTTCGTGACTTCGGGCTTTGGCTTGATGTTCAACGCTGGAACGACGGCGGCGTTGGCCAGCATGCTGCTGGCTAATGGGTTGGCAGGAACCTCGACGCGTCCGCTGCTGGCCCCGACTCGCGGGGCCATACTGGCGGCTCGGCTCAGTCCCGAAGACGAACTTCCCTGCGGCAGCGGGATCTTGAGTGAGGTCTTCTGGGGAGCTTCGGGCGCCTTCGACACCATCAGGCGCGGCCGAATCGAATTGGGTGCGGGTTTGGCCGACGGCAAATCCTCTAGTTTCTGGGGCTCAGCGGGCGCACTTGAAGGCTTGCTCAACGCCGACTTGGAGGTGCCCGAAAACGACACCGCCGGCATCGCCGAAGCGGATTTGCCAACCAACGGCTTTTGGCCGACTGCCTTGTGCGCTCCCGGCTTCTGTTCATCCGTTACGGCTTTGGATGATTCCGCACTGTTCGTCTGCGCCGCTGGTCGATTCGCAGCGCTGTCCGCGGCCGGCGCATCCGAACGCGGAATGGTTCCATCGACGCGGATCGATTTGCGGCAGTGCTTGCAAGTAACATCGACGACTTTGCCCGCAATCCGCTGCTCATACACCGCATCGGGCATGGCGAACTTGGAGCGACAGGCTGTGCACTGAACCGTGAATGGCATGACGTTTCAAAAAGTATTACGCGCGCTGACTGCGTGCCATTACGGGAGACTGTTTTGGTACCCCTAGGTGGGTCCGCACCAGACGGCGCGGCCCTTCGACGACAGCGGCGCAAGGCGCGCTCGGCCACGCTGTTGCCGTGTCGCTGTTCAACTCCCCCACAGTCGGCTACACTGCCCGCGATGTTGACTCGGCAACTCCCGCTTACCGTCGCGCTCGCCGCCTCGCTCTGCGCATGCCAGGGAATGGCTAGGTATCGCGAATGCAAGCAGCTTGCGGTCACGGCCAATCCGGTGTTGGCGGAAATCGCGGGACTCGATTCGACGGATGAGAACACGCCCGCGCCCGACAACTACCAACTCATCGCTGATCGCTATCGCCGTTTGGACAAGGATTTGGAGCCCATCGAGGGCAAAGCCAGCCAAGACCTCAAGGCCGTGATCAGCGGGATTCGTAGCAATCTGCGCGCCACTGCTCGCGAGGTCGATCGCTATCGAGAGTTACTCGTGGGACGAGCGAAGTCGGGCGAAGAGAACAACCAACCCCAAGTCGACTCCGCCGATGCAAACCTCAAGAGCGCACGTGAACGTGTCGCAAAGACGGTTCGCGCATACTCGACGAGCGTCGATCGGGTGGCCTCGCTCTGCACTCCGCAGGGCTGAAGGCGTCAACCTCACGCTTTCGAACGAGAGAGCTACTCGGCGTTCTTCAAGGCTGGCCCGACTGATACCTTGCCCCAATCGAAGGTCACGGCCTTCTTGAAGTGCGCCAAGGTATCGCCTCCGAAGACCCAAAGCTTTCGCGGATCGTACTTCAGCTTCAAGGTGGGAATGAATTGCCCACTGCTCACCCAATCCAGCGCATCGAGACGACCGAGCGTGCGTCTCACGATCAGCACACCGCACTCGCGCTCGGGCGGTACGCCAGCGCAACCCCCCGCCGCCAACAGCTCCTCGTTACCCAGCGGCCGCCACTCCCAGAGCCGGAACAACTTGAACACACCGCGTTTCTTCATTGCGGTTACGACTGTCTTCGGCACGCGTTGTTCCAGCGCCCGCATCAGTTTGGCGTCCGGGATGTTAATCAGTTGCAGTGCTTGTCCGACGTTGACCGCGATGTTCACCTCGGCCGCGTTGCGCGCGCCTTGGCAGCAACGGAAACCGAGCGTGCGATTGGTCTCGGTCGGCGCTTGACTCTGCGCGTTGGAGCAACGGCCGGTGACCTCGCCGTCCGGGTCGTTGCCCCCGCGGATGGTCACCCACGGTTCTTTGGAACCACGACCCCAGGGACTGTCCGTCCACTCCCAGACGCCACCGTGCATGTCATGGACGCCAAAATCGCTGCGACACGAATACAAGAGCCCGCTCGGCAACGTGCGCGCGACCTCACCCGTGCGACAGATCGCCTGTTGATAGCGCTGCCCATACTCGTAGGTCGTGTTCTTGGGGCCTTTGCAGGCGCGTTCCCATTCGAGTTCGCTGCATAGGCGCTTGCCGGCCTTGGCGCACAACGCAGCGGCTTCATCGCGCGTCACGTTGGCTAGCGGAATCGCCCCCTGTTCGTTGGGGTAGGCGAACTGATCGATGAAGAAGCCGTCGAGGATGACTTGTTCACCCGGCATTTCCCGATCGGCACGACGCGGCACCTGTTCGGGTGGAGTGCCCGCGACCAAGGCTCCGGGCTCGATCCAGACCATGCCCTTTGGAATCGCGGGCTGCAGATTGCTCGGACCCCAGGGAGGCGCATCGACGGAAGCACTGGCCCCAGGCATTGGGACGCTCTGTTGCTCGCTGCTCTTGCGACAACCCGCGAACGACGCACAACAGAGCAAACACAACGCCACGCGGAGAGCCGAGTCTCGAACGACTCGGCCGGCGCGTTCTGGGTTCACGGGGCGCAACGCCCGGTCCGCAGCTTCTTGGGTACGAACTCGTTGCAGAAAAACACGTCGACTTGTGAACGACCTGGAGCACCGGCCGCTACGACATCTCGACCGTTCTGCGCAATGGTGGCTACGGAAACGCCGAGTTTGTCGTCGGTTTGGGGATTGGAGCTGAACAACACGTCCGACAACTTCTGCGGCTGATCCCCTTCGACGTCATAGACCAGCACTGCGCCAGCACCCTTGACCGAGTAGATATCCATCCCCGGAGCGCCAACCGCGATCTCCCCGTCCCCATCACCGTCGAGATCTGCCACGGCCAAAGCGGCTCCGAACTGTGAATTCTTGCAGCCCGAAGCGGCTTCGGCCGAACCGCAACCGAACGACGCGAGGATCGTCTTCTCGGGCAACGCCGCCAAACTGCACACCGCCTCGTGCGCTTCCGGCAATTCGGCGAGCTTGGCACCGGAAAACGCCGTCACCAAGCGTTCATCCGCCACCACCAGATCGGCAACGCCGTCATTGTCGACGTCCCCAGTGCCGAGCGCGCGCCCGAAACTGTGACCTTCGCCTAGGCAACCCACCGCAACCGCCGAATCGGTGCCTTTGCTGCGAAACAACCAGACTTGGCCGACTTCTTCATCGGGAGCAGCGACCGCGAGCAAGCGATCTTCGCCGGTGTCGTCCAGTGAGAGCGCGGCAACCTGCGCGCCAAACGACTTGGGAGCCTTTGCTTCCGCGGGCAGGGTCAGGGCATGTGCCTTCTCGGTGCCGCCCGGATAGAAGATCGCGGCCGCTTGCTCGGGAAAGCCAACGACCAGCGTGTTCTCGTCCGCAACGTTGGACGCCAGGTAGAGCGCTTGATGCTCGCCGTCGCGGTTGAACGCCGTGTCGTACTTCTTGCGCAGCGCGTCCGGTACCTTCAACGTGATGTACGTCTGATCGTGACAACGCGCGACGATCCCATTGTCGTTGCCCTCGTTGCGTCCCCAAGCGAACGCAAAACACTTGTCGCGCTTTTGGCTGCGATTGATCAGCGAAACGGGGGCGGGCTGATCGGCGAGGTAGCAAGGGGTGACTCGGCCGCCCGAGCAGTAACCCTCTTCGGTGGGATCGCCGCCGGGTTCTTGGCTAGTGCCCAAGTCGTAGGCCGCGGCAGGAGAACTGCCCGGCTGACCGCCGACGAGCACCGTTGGGTGGCCCGTGCGTGCGTCGCTAGCCAACGAATGACCGAAACCGACTCGAATCGAGTCTGCAGCGTCGATGCTCACGACGGGAGCGTTCTTCTCGAGATCGTTGAACGCGTTCCAGTCGCAGCCGGCGAGCAGCAGCGCGCCAAGGGCGCCCAATGACGGCACGGAGCGAACATGACTTTGGGCGCGCATCAGAATTGACCTCCCACGCTGATTCCTAAGTAGTCGCTGCGCGCCGCGGCACCGAACTGCCACGGCGTTCCCTCGTCTTCGGCCATTTGCACCGGTTTGGATTGTGTGGGTGGGCTCGAGGGTCGCAGCGCAACCGGGCGTCGCTTCAGAGGGTCGTCGAACTCCACTGCAGGGTCTTCCGTCTTCGACGATTCGGGCAGCGGATCTTTGATGAAGTTCCAAGTCGCAAAACCCGCGAGGACCGCGCCGCCTGCAAAGCCAACGTCAGCACCAATCGCGAACCAGCGTCCCTTGGTGATCCGCGGATCGCTAGCTGTGAGGCTGCCTTGTGCACGCTCGTCGTCGAGGATCTTCTTGATCTCGTTGCTCTGCGATCCGAGCACCGCACCGGTCCCGAGTAAGGCGGCGCTGATGATCGCCTGAGTCCAAGCCGCGCCGCGCGGGTACTTCGGTATCATCCGCAGGTGAACAGGCAGGATCTGGCCCTTGGGGACTTGGACGCTGCCTTCGAAATCCTTGCGGCCATCGCTCTCGACGAGCAGCCGGTGACTGCCAGCGCTGGCCCGCACCTCGAGCGCAGGCCCACCTTGGCTCCACTCGCCCTGGAGTTTGCCGTCGAGGGTTACGGTTGCGCGCGGAGCGTCACCCGCATCGACCCTAATGAACCCGTAACCCACACGCACGAGCGTCGTTTGCAATTCACGGTGCTCGCCGCTCTCCAGCGTCACTTTGCTCGAGGTGGGTTCGAAGCCGGGCGCCTGCACTACGATCGAGTGATCGCCAACGGGCACCAGCTCGCCGTAGGGGGCCGTACCCCACTCGGGCTTGTGCGTGTCGTTCGTGTCGAGCCAGAGGTGCGCTCCGCGCACGTTACTGCTGACGCGTAGAAACGCCATGAAGACGCCCTGCGACAGGTTCGCCTTGAATTGATGCACGTGACCGGGCGACACGTGCAGTTGGGTATCGCTGCCGTTGAAGTCTTTGAACTTGTCGATCACGATGTGATACAGGCCGACGCTGAGCGATAGGCTCGTGGGCGCCGTCGTCGTTACGATCTCTTCCCAGTCCGGGTTGGGCAGCGTGCGAGAATAGGCGGGCGCGGATTCACTCTTCGGCCGAAACACGCGCACCGGCGCGCCTGCGGGCTCGGTCTCGATCACGACGAGGGAGCGCATGCTCTGTTGATCGATGTCCTCGGTGGGCGGCGGCGGTGGTGGCGGTGCGCCTGCAACCGGCGCACCTTCCGCTTCGAGCCGCGCGATCCGCCGCTCGACGTCTTGCTTGTCGGGCGCGTTGGGATCGACCTGAAGGTATTGACGGTACTTGGCGAGCGCCTCGGGACCCTTGCCCAGCTTTTCGTAACAGACGCCAGCGTTGAACAAGAACGCCGAGTAGGGATATTCCGCGTAGCCCGACTCGAACTCCTTCACTGCGTCGCCGGCCTTACCTGCGACGAACAATGCGAGCCCCTGCTCCATCCGCTCGCGGATGCGTTCGAGCTGTTTACCTCCGCCCCCTGCCAGCCCGGAAGCCGGCCAAAGCATGGTCAGCAACAACGCCACAACGGAGAACCGAACCTGCCAGGGCGTGCGAGATTTCACGCGCGGTAGCTGACTCCGATTCCTGCGCCGAGACAAGGGTCAACCAACCTGACCGCGCCGAAGCACGGGCTTAGTTAACCGCCCACACCCCGAACGCGGGGTCGGTCGTCAGCGAGCGGGGGCGGCTGTGCTTGCGGCAACCTTGTCGGCACCTGTCGGGTGCGGCTATGGTAGCCGGCCAATGACGGAGCTTTCGCTCGTAGTTCGCCTGCAGTTGCCCTCGCGTCATGTGGGGCGAGTGGCGTTCGCGGCTAGCGTCGCCGCGGCCCTGTGCCTGAGCAACCCAGCCAACGCGGACGGCACAGCGCCGGCCGACACGGCCAAAGAAGAGGTTCAGAGTTATCCCGAGTGCACCGCCCAGCCCGACGAAGCGACGACGCAAGCGGCTCAAGGTGCATTTCAGGCGGGCAATGCCTCGTTCAACGAAGCGGACTACCCGCGCGCCATCGTCTACTGGGAAGACGCCTACCGTCGCGATTGCACCGCTCACGCGATGCTCAAGAACCTGGCGCGCGCCTATGAGCTCAACGAGCAGTTTGCCCACGCGATCGCAGCGCTGGAGACGTTCATCGCCCGCAATCCGGAGACTCCGGAGAAAGACGCGATCCAACGACGGATCGAGAACTTGAAGCAGAAGCTCGAGGAACGTGAACGCGCCGCCGAGGAGGCGCGAGCCAAAGCCAAGGCCGCACAAAAGCCCGAGCCGAAGCCAAAACCCGAACCCAAGCCGAACGTGCTCGAAAAGGAAGAGCAGTTTCCGGAAGAACCGGAGACACCGTCGTCGGGTCGTTCTGCGCTGCCGTTGGTCTTCGCGGGGATCGGGGCGGCTGCTGGAGTCGTCGGCGGAGCGCTTTGGTACGGCGCCAAGACGGATGCAGACCAAGCGGCGACGGATTGCGGTGGCCGCAAGCAGTGCCCGTCCGATGTCGCTGCGCGCGGGAACGAGGCGGTGGATCGCCAGATTCGCTGGACGATCGTTGGCGCCGCGGGCGGTGCCTTGGCGGTCGGTGGCTTGATTTGGTATTTCGTGCAGAGCCCAGAAGACGCTGACAACGCGCACTGGTCGCCCCAGGTGACCACTGGCTTTGCGGGCCTGGATTACCGCGGCTCTTTCTGAAGACTCAAAACGCGCCGTCGAGGTGACCGTTCACCGACGCAGCGGGCGCGTCGGCGGGCGCAGCGGACGTGCTGGCGCTGGCGCTCGGTACCGTGAGGTAGTCGGGCAGCGGCTCTTCGGGAAACGGCGTTTCGCTGGCTGATCCACCACAACCGGTGATCGACGTCAGCGAAAGAGAGATCCCAAGGCAGAGCCGCGCAATGTGCATGGGCCGCGTTTAGCGCTCAGGGGGTTCGGCTTCAAGCTTCGCAAGCGAGCCCCGGCCATTGATGCGGGTCGGCACGAAGCGCGCGGCCGCATTTTTCGTTGGCGGCCAGGCCTGAGACCGAAGATTCTCGGCTGCATGATTGGACGCCTCGTGGGCAAGCTCGTGAGCGACGACGTGGACGGCACCGTCGTGATCGATGTCAGCGGTGTGGGTTACGAGGTGACGGTTCCGCTGGGTGTGGTTGGACGAGCGCGCGATCCCAGCGTGGCCGATCAGTTGGTCCTTTCGATCCACACCCACAGTCGCGAGGACCGGCTCGAGCTGTACGGGTTCGCTTCCGAAGTCGAGCGACGAGTGTTCCGCATGCTCCTGACGCTGCCCGGGATTGGTCCGAAGTTGGCGCTGTCGGTGCTGAGCGCCTTGCCCCCACCCGAACTCGCGGACGCCGTGCGAGCCGGAGATCTGAAGCGGCTCGGCAAGATCAGTGGGGTCGGAAAGAAGACCGCGGAGCGCCTGGTGCTCGAACTCAAAGAGAAGCTTCCGAAGCTCGGAGGGCTCGACGCGACCCCGAAGCCCCCCAGCCCCGAGCGCCCCGATGACCAAGCGCGGCTCCTGGGCGCACTGACGAATATGGGTTATAAGCCCGCCGAAGCCGAGCGGGCTATCGAGCGGATCAAGGACCGACTGGGCCAGGACCCGATCAGTGACGTGTTGCGTGCGGCCTTGGCCGAGCTCGCCCGTTAGCCCCTTAGCTGGTGCATGCGCGCGAATTCTGTGCGAGATTGCTGGCCCAGCAGTTGCGGGCTCGATTCCCGGTGCTCGATTTCTCCGTAACTTGCCCGAACGCATGGCTTTCCACCAAAACGAATCCATCGTAAAACCCGCGGCGCCGATGAAACCTGGTGTTGCTGTGGCGTCCCGTGTTGCCGAGTGCTGTGTTCCCGAGTGCTGGAGCCGAAGAGGAGGCGAGGAGTGATCAACTGCGCGAAGTGCGGTAAGGAGAACCAAGACCATTACAAGTTCTGCTTGGGCTGCGGTTCCGAGCTGACGAAGAGCAGCGCTCCGAAGCCCTTTTCGCCCAACACACCCCCTCATGGAGTGAAAGCGGTCGATCCGAACCGCGCACCCGCCACCGCCGTGAGCGCGGGGGCCGCAAGCCGACCTCAAACTGCAGGGCCCGCGTCGGCCGTGCCCGGGGGAGTCGAATGCCCCCAGTGTGGTCACCCCAATTCCATGGGCAATCGCTTCTGCGCAGCCTGCGGTTTCAATTTGACGGCAGTCCAAGCGGCAGCAGGAGCGCCCGCCGCGGCACCGGCGGCAGCGGCAAGCTCGGGTTCTGGCAGGGCCGTCACGCTAGTCGCTTTGCGCGCCGATGGCAGCGAGGCCGGCACCTACGCTTTGCCGGACGAGCCGCGCGTGATGCTCGGCCGCGACGTGGGTTCGATCTTCTCGGGCGACAGCTATCTGTCACCGCGCCACGCGAGCATCACCCGTCAAGCCACGAATCTCATCGTGCGCGACGAGGGTTCGCTCAACGGTGTTTACTTGAAGCTGCGACCCCAGGTGCCCTGGGTGTTGCGCTTCGGGGACGTCTTTCGCATCGGTCAGGAGATCATCCGGCTGGAAGCGCTCGAGTCGCCCGCGCCCTCCCCTGACGGCGTAGAGCGTCTCGGCAGCCCGAAGAACGGCTACCTGGGGCGCTTGGCGTTGGTCATCGGCCGTGACACGACGGGCAATGCCTTCGTCATCCCCGGCACGGGTGTTCACTGCGGCCGCGAGCGGGGTGACATCCTGTTCTCCGAAGACGGCTATGTCAGCGGGCTGCATTGTCGCATCAGCCCGAACGCCAAGGGCCAACTCGAGTTGGTCGACGTCGGCAGCTCGAACGGCACCTTCATCCGCCTGACGCAGGAGTACAAGCTGACGCAGGGTGATATTCTGCTCATGGGTCAGCAGCTGTTCCGCGTGGACATCCACTGATGACCCGGCAAGCGAGCAGGGTTTCGTGATCTCCGAAACTCCGCCATCGAAGCAGCTGTTGCGCGTGGTCGCTGCCGTGATCGAGTCCGAAGGACGCTATCTGATCACGCAGCGACGTGGCGTCGCAGTGTTACCGCTGTTGTGGGAGTTTCCCGGAGGCCGTGTAGAAGCCGGGGAAACCGACCAACTGGCGTTGCAACGAGAAGTAGAGCACCGCATCGGCGTCAACGTCCGAGTCGGGAAGTTGATCAGCTTCGTGCGTCACGAGTACGAGCGCTATACGGTTGACCTGCATCTGTACGACTGCGCCGTCGAGAGCGGCACGCCCCAGTGCCGCAACGTCAACGACTTTCGTTGGGTGGGGAGCAGCGAATTCGACGCGTACCCGTTCACCCCGGCCGATGAAGCGAGCGTTGCCCTACTGCTGGGCATTCAGTAGTCGCGGTCGACACTGAGTGCGCGCTCAACGCGGCTGGACGTCGAGACCTGCCACGCGAGTCAGCGTGTGGTACTGTTCACTCGTTCCGGCAACCCATGCTCGGTCGTCCCAGGCCGGATCGAGGGTCGCAAAAACACCTCCGCGCACTTCCCGCGGCGCTTGCAGTGTCGGCGCGTCGTAACCCGACTGGCCTAATTCTGGCGCTTCCCCATCCTGATCGATGTCCGTGTCCCACAACAGGTTCACGGCGTTCGTGTGGCTGTCGATGCTGCCATAGCAGCCCGCCCACGCTCCCGCTTGATCCGTGACGTTAACCCGACACAGTGCTCCAAAAAGCTGCGTCGGAGCTGAACTGTTGCCGCCCGCTTGTCCAATCAAGCCTCCGACGACCTGATCAGCCCCAGCACTTCGCCCGACGACTCTGCCGACGGAGTACACATCGTGCACGACGGCTGAGTGCGCAAGCCCGATCAGCCCGCCCGCGATCACCGAAAGCCGGGTCGAACTCGTCGTCGGTACGAGATCGATCGACGAGTAACTCTCGAACACCCTAGGCCCCCGCAGACGACTCTCGACGGCACTGCCTATCAGCCCTCCCACGCGCGTCGCAAAGCCGCGAATGCGACCCTTCGCCGAACAGTGCGAGACGCTTCCACCCACGAGCTTGCCGACCAACAACCCGACATCACCGTGCTGGGCCCCCGTCGAGCTGCGAACGGTGCCCTCGACGCGAACGTATTCGATCGACGAGTCTACGCTGCGGCCTGCCAGTGCCCCGACTTGGCTGCGGCCCGTGACTGCGACGTTGGTCAAGCGCAAGTTGCGAATCGTGGCCCCGTCCAGGGTGCCGAAGAGTCCGACTTGTGACTCGTCGGAACGGTCGAGATTCAGATTCTGGATCGTGAAATCCTGTCCGTCGAAACTGCCACCGAAGTCGATGGGCTCGAGCCCTTCACTCGCGTCGATGTTGGCGATCAAACGGTAGTTTCCCGTCCCGCTCATCCGCTTCAGCTCTTCGAGCGTGCTGATCGCTGTGCTCACGCTCAGCGGTGCGCTCACGCTCTCGAGCTCGGAGGCCGAGGGTTCAGCGCCACAAGCGAACACGCATGTGGCCGTGCCGAAAGCCAACGTCAGCGCGAGACTCACTTTGACCGCACTGGCGTTGCGGGAAGTCTCTGACTCGCTCTCGAGCTCGGATCGTTCCACCTCAGCCTCCCAGGCTATCTACTTTGCTCGACCGAGCAGCAGCCGTAAACCCAATTCTTCTACTCGGGCAGACCTCACTTCAGTCTGCGCGCGGTGAAACAGGCTATTGTCCGAAACTCAGCGAGCACCGCGCGAGCTCCCACGATTTACCGAAGAAACTGATCTGCGGCTGCGGGTCGAGCAATACGCGAATCCTTCAGCGCGGAGCTCGTCCGAACCAGGTCAGAGTTTGCGTTTGCAGCGCGCTGCACTCGTCGGTCGAGAGGGAATCTTGCTCGCGCGGATCGCTCCTCAAGTCGAAACACTGCCAGCCTTGGTCGAACGGCGTGCGACCGATCAACTTGAAGGGTCCTCGCAGCGCCCCCCAATTCTCGAACGCACAAGTCCACAGGCTCGCGCAATTGGTCAGAGGCAGCGCCGCAGATTCGGGCAAAGGTCGAAGCAAGCTGTGACCCAGCATCTCGGAACGAAATTTGGCCGTCTGCTGTGTCTGCCAAACGCCCAACAGATCGAGCACGGTCGCGCTCAAGTCGGGATGAACGATGAAGCGCCCCGCTTGAGCCAACAAGGTCGCGCGTTCACTCGGCGTCAAGCTAGCGGCGGGTGCATCGATGTAGCCGGGAACGTGGATCTCCTCGTCGAACAAGCTGAAGGTGTGCCCCGTTTGGCCATGTTCACCCATCGCCTCACCGTGATCGCTGGTGAACACGATCACCGTCCGCGCACCCGCCGGGCTGTTCTTCAAAGCAGAAATCATGCGCGCGACCTGCTCGTCCTGCTGAACGATGGCATTTTGGTAGTGGTTGCGCAGCTTGACTCTGCCATCCGGACCGCGATCGAGCGCCGCCGGCTGAAACGGTTGTGGCCGGTCTGTGCTCACCCGATACGGATAGTGAGTAGCCGATAGGTGAACGAGCGCGAAGAACGGCTCAGGCAGACTTCCGAAGCGTTCAATCACCTTGTCCGCCAACAACTTTTCGTCGGCACCCATGTCGATATCGGCCTCGGGATCGAGTTCCGTCCCGCTCGTCATCGAATCGACGCCCAAGTCTTTGACGAACAAGCGCGAGTTGGCAAAGAACAGATTCTGACTCGTCCAATACGCCGTGTGGTAACCCGCTGCGCGCGCATAGTCGAACAGCGTGGGCCACTCGTGCAAACGCTCATAGCTCGCGTTCGGGCCAAGCCCGGTGAGCAGCACCGCCAAGGAGATCGCCGTCGTAGAATCGACTGCGCGCAGCTCGGGCAAAGCGATGCGCTCGGGTAACGCAACGTTGGTGTAAGGCGTCAATCGACAGTCGAGATCGAGCTTGGAACATGCGGCATCGGCACGCACGCTCTCGGTCAAGATCAAAAAGACATTGCGACGCGACGCGGCGTTCTCGACCTGCGGCGCGGCGCTCTCGACCAGTGACGGCACCGCCAAAGCGTGGCGCACGCCGGGTCGCACGTTCTTCGAGGCATCCGTCAGGCCGAGTTCGCTACGCACGAAGGCGCCCAGCGCGTTGAGGTAGAGCGTGTCAGGCGTCGCTGCCTGTGGGCTTCGATATTGGGTTGGGATGAACCACGCAGCCACGAACGCCAGTGGACCAAGCAGTGCCCCGCGGTTCCAGGGCCTGAAATGTTGCCAATGAGCGAGCCAAACCAATAAGCCGCTGAACACCAAGAACGGCAGTTTCACGCGCAGGTAGTGGCCGACGTCGGCCGCCAGCTGATTGATCACACTGTCCGTCAGGTTAGCAGCGAACAGCGCGAGATCTTGCGAGAGGTAAGCGCGGTATTGCTCGAAGAAGTAGACTTGACCGCCCAAGGCAAACGTAAACCCGACGACGAAAAGCACGCTCGCCACGCGCCCCGACCAGCCGCGAAAGGCGCTCGAATACAAGAGCAAGCCCCAAACCGTAGCGCTCTCGATCAACGCCAGGACGTACCACACGTTGGACCAACCCCGCAGGCCCATCAATTGCGTCGGCCTTTCGAGCAGGTCTGTGGTGAACGCTACCAGCATCGGCAGACCGAGCAGCAAATACCAGCGCGTGAGCGCTGGACGTGGCTCGGGAGCGACTTCGGACACGCGCTGAATCCTCCGCGAAACTCACGCGCTCGGCGCAGTCGCGAAGCTCGAGATCTGGGGCAATTCGAGCTGCTCGGCCCGACGTGAACTGCGTCGTTTGACGAACTGCCCTTCCAAGAAACGCAGCGGGCTGACGCGCACGTCGAGCGACAAGAGCATGGCTTTGAGCTGACGTTTGACGCCGAGAATGCGTTGCTTGGTGGCGTCGGGCGCGTCGAAAGCCTCGAGATAGCGGCGGCGCGCGTATTCGGTTTCACCCAATATCAACGCAGCGTGCGCTAACTGAACGCGATCTTCGAAACCCCAGAAGCGAAAGCGTGAGCCGAGCGCGAGCCAGCGCCGACGGTAGCTCTCGACCACGGTCTGCGCTATCGCTTCGGCGCGGTGTGCCCGGCCGCGGTGCAGCCCGAGCACGGCAGCGCTGATCCCGCTGGCGTTGTCCGTCTCCCATGAACGACTCCACGCCGCCTGATAACACTGCAGGGCGCGGCGTAACATTGGCTCGCTCTCTTCGACTCCGACCTCGAGCCAGCTTCGATGATACAGGTGCCCTAACCGGCGCAACGTGGCAGGATCGCCCGGGTGCTCGGCGCTCAGGTCCTCGAGTACACGCAACGCGTCGCTGGTTTCGTTGCGCGCGGCCAGCACGTCCGATAACAGCTGCCTCAGGTGAACACTGGCGGGAAACGCGCGCAAGCCGAGGGTTATCCATTCGCCGACTTGGCGCAGGTCGGGCCGTGCCTCCTGCAGGCGACGCTCGAAATAGAGGCCGGCGATATCCGGACTGCGCAAGAACGCCGCGGGATAGGCGTCGGGAAGCTCGAGGCTACCAGCGGGTTCGAAGGCACAGGCGGGCGAATCGAGCGCGTCGAAAACCGCCAAGAGCTCCAGATCGATGACCAACTCACGCAGCTCGGCCCGCGCCAACGTCGGTAATCTGGGACCGCTTTCGAGTTCCACGAAATACCAGGTGAGCAAGCGCTCGAGTAGCAGGATGGCCGCCTCGGCATCGGCCCAGTGAATCGGTCGGCGTGCGGCGTGCGCGTCTTGCCCAAGGCGCACCAGCGCGTGCAGTTGCGCATCACGCGCTCGGGTCAGTGCCCCAAGTTCACGCAGTCGATTCAGATTCGACGGACAGCTGGTAGTGGCCTCGCCGTGGAAGTGCTCGGCGGCCGAGGCGATCAACGCCTCCAAGACACGCGTGCAGTAGAAGACCACGGCGGGGGCGCGCTCTTGCTCGTGAACCGCCAAAAGATCCGCTAGATCTTGGCCCAGGACGAGCCCTGCGCGGCTGAAGCTCAGCACAGCGGCGGGCAATGACACGATAGCCCTAGTGCGGCCACGGGCGCGGCGATCGAGTTCCATGGGAGCGGTCAGGGGCGTCGTCTAACACACGCGCCGTGCGCGGTCCGGTCGCGAAGAGCCGCGCCGGCCCCGAGGTCAAAGCTTCAGAGGTGGTAGAGCATCAGATAGACCACCACGCCGCTGAGCGAGACGTAAAGCCACAAGGGCAGAGTCCAGCGCGCGATGCGGCGGTGGCCAGCGATGCGTCCAGTCCACCCGCGGTAGATGGTGAACAACGCCAAAGGCAGGATCACTCCCGCCAGCACGATGTGCGGGATCAGGATCGCGAGATAGATGCGCTTCAGTATGCCCTCGTGCCCAAACGGCACCGAGCCAACCTGGGCGTGGTGGACCAAATAAGTGATCAGAAACAACGCAGAGACGAGGAAAGCCGCGATCATGCATGCGCGATGAACGCGAATTTTTCCGCGTCGCACGGCGAAGAAGCCCGTGATGAGCAAGATCGCGGAAGTCAGGTTGAGCCCCGCGTTGAGCGTGGCGAGCGCCGTCGGATGCGTCCCGCTCGCCGGATGGGGTACGGCGTACAGCGTCACGGCTACGGCAGCGGCGACGAAGAGCGAAAGCAGTGTGATCACGCGCCGAGCCAGCTGAGTGTCGAGTGCTTCGGTCGTCATGGGCCACGCCTGTAGGGGGAGTTCGTTGTGTGCGCAACCGCTACGATGTCGCACCACTAAAATCAGAATCAACCCCTGTACTTTTGCCCATTTCGACACCCCGTCGAAGTCTTGCCGCGAGCCTTCGTGTGTTATGTTCTGTGCGTGACTCAGGCTCGGCTATTGGCGTTGGGCAACCTCAAAGGGGCAGCCCTCGCCGCACTCGAAAACGCGTGCCGCCATACCGGCTACGAGGCCACGATTCTTTCCCGTGCCGACGACGCGATTCATGAGCTCGATCGGCCCCTCGTGCGCGCTCTGGTCGTCGACCTGACGACCCCGGGAGCAGCCCGTTTCTGCCAGGAGGCGCGTGCGCGCCGCGCCTTGTTCAACGTGCCGTTGATCGCGCTGTCTCCGAAGCTGACGGATCTGGCGTTCTCCAACGCGCAGCGCTGGGGCGCTGACGATGTGGTTGCGCTCGGGGCGATGGAGCCGTTGCGCGCGCGCTTGGAGTTCATTCCCGAGATCACGGCGCCGCTCGCCAGCGCGACGCGCGGTGAAGCCGTGATCGCCGACCCGGATCGCGGCCGTTGCGACGTCTTGGGACGCGTGCTTGCCAACGCGGGCTTCAACGTCAAGTACGCGACGGATCCGGTTGCGACCCGCTTCTACTTGTCGAAGACGAACATTCGTCTGTTCGTGCTGAACACCGAACTCAACGAGCCCGTGCAGTTGATCTCCGAAGCACGGGCGAGCGGCAATCATGCCGATTGGATCGTCACGACCAAGACCCTGGGCGTCGAGGCGGCGCGTGAAGAGTTGAAGGCGCTCGATCGGGTGATCGTCATGCCTTCGCATGGCCCGCCCGAAAACGTGTTGTTCGCCATCAATCTGCTGCAGCCTTCGAGCGAGGCCCAGCGCCGGACCGAGGTGCGCGCGTTGCATGCGGCGATCGTGCAATTCAGTGCGCTCGGCTGGTCTTACGACGAACATGGGTTCACTTACAGCGTGAGCGCGGGCGGCCTTTACTTGCGCACGTTGATCCGTCCACCCAAAGAGCGGATTTGGCTCGAGCTCACGCCGCCCAACGTGCCGCGCAAAGTGAGGCTGCTGGGTGAAGTCGCGTGGTCTCGCACGTTCGGACAACCCGGAGCCGAGACGGCACCGGCAGGGTTTGCCGTACGCATCGTGGAAGGCCAAGGTGACGACTTGGCGCTCTGGCAACAGGGCTTCCAGTCCCTCGAAGTCAAATCGAACGGCGCTTACGGCGTGCCCGAGCTGCGACCCTCCACGACCTCGTTCCGCATCCCGTTACCCTCACACCCACCAGGGCGTGGCGCCTCGTTGAACCCAGGTCGGCTTTCGCTCGGTCCGCAGGCGAACGCTTTGCCGCGCACCTCCGCTAGCTCGTTCGCACGCGCTGGACGCAGCTTGAGTCCCGGCAATGTCGAAGGCCGCCCCTCGGCGGAAGTGTTCATCCCAAGCAGTACCTGGAGTGCGCCCGAGTACACCCCGCGCGGGCCCAACGTCTCGCCGCCGAGACCGCCGACCACGAGCTCCCAATCCGCTGTGCTGGCTGCGCTGCGCACTTCCCTGTTGCCCAACGCGCCGAGCTTGCCGCCCATCCCGGGCGCACCCGACATGCCTGGCGACCTCAACGATGGCGTCGTGCGCAGCCTCGAACCTGGCCCGGTGTTCATCACTGACGACACCGAGCCCGAGCACGTGGTGCCGGACATACCGCCAATCAAGCTCGATCCCTCGGCGCTGCTCGATCCCGACCTGGACGAAGCCAAAGCGGATCGCCCGGCGATGTTGAGCGACGCGCCGCGCGTGGTGCGCACCGTGCTCGGGGTTGGACACGTCGAATATCCGCTCGGTGCTTTCAGCGCTGCGCCACCGCCGCCCATGACGCTCGACCAACTCGAATCGTTGGCCGCGCCCGACCCGTCGCAACTGGAAGTTGCGGCCCCGGCGCAAGTGTCCGCAAGCAGCGACGACTCTGCGCACGCGAAGACTCCGAACCCGCTGGCCGCCACGTTTCCCAGCGCCACTCTGAGTCCCGAAGACCAAAACCGCATCGACCCCGCCGTGACGGCGCAGGATGAACGCGCGTCGGATCAGCGCGCGACGATGACGAAGGTCGACGACAAGACCGATCCGCAACCGACGCCTGCGGCGGCAGACACGGGCGACGAATTCCTCGCCGATCGCGAGCTCACGTCCATCCCGCCAGCGCCTGGCGAAGAGAAGAGCAACGCGGGCGGGCTCGATCGAACCCTGCAGTCATCCAGCGGGACTGAGGCAGCGAGCTCCCCCAAAGACACGACGCGGAGCAGCGCAGCAACGCGGGCTGTTGGCACTGCTCAGAGCGCTGCGCAAACTCAAGGCACGGCGCATGCTCCAGGCACGGGGCGTGACAAGCCACGCCTGACCGAGCCGCCACCGCGTCGCACGCCGCGCACCAGACCGAGCGCCGCAGATACTCCCTGGCAAGACCAGACGGCGCCCGCGACGAGCGGTGCGTCCTTGAAAGCCCCCCCACCCCCCAGAGCCAACGGCGGGCGCGGCTGGCTCGTGGCCATGGGCGCAGTCGCTGCCGTTTTGGGTGGGCTACTGATTTACAGTCAGCGAACCAGCACCGGTAAACCCAAGCAACACACAGACTCGCCTGCGGCTTTGGCCGGCACGAGCGGGCCCGTCCCGCCGCAAGTCGTGGCGTCCAAAGCACCAGAGGTAGCCCTAGTCCCTGCGCAAACGCCTGCGTTGGCCAGCAACGTAAACCCAGTCGATTCGAGCGCCGTCGCGGGCATAGCCGGCAGCCAGGCGAGCGCACAACCCTCGGCCGCGGCAGAGCCGGAGCCGAGCGCCAGTGCGGCGAGCGCGCCCACACTGCCAGCGCCACAGGCACCCGAGGCTTCTGCAAGCTCCAACGTCGTGGAAGTAGCGCCGGTCGTCGAAGTAGCCGCACCCGGTGAAGTGCCGAGTGCCATCCCCGAGGCACACCCTCCCAGCGCGAACATCCCTCCGCCACCCGACGAAAAGCTACCCGAGGACAGCGCTTGGTTGTACGTGCGGTCCAACTTGGACACCCGGGTCTTCGTCCACGGTGTGGACCACGGCACGACGAACCAATGGTTCAAGAGTCGTTGCGGTGGCAGGTTCATTCGCCTGGGCTCGGCCCCCGGTGTTTGGCAGTCGCCCGGCATCCCGGCCAAGCTGCGTTGCCGCCAAGGCAACGAGATCGAGATCAATTCCACGCCTTGAGTTAGCGTTGCCGCTAGCCTCGAAATGACGCACGGCCCGGGTGCGAAGCAATCGCGCCCAGGCCGTTCACTTCTAACAATGACGCGTGCTCTGAGCAGGTCTTGAGACCCGCGCTCAGTGGCACAAGTCGTCGTTCATGCAGTCGAGGTTGTCCTGGCAAGCTTGGCCTTGCTCGCAGCACGGTTGACCGTCACCGCCGCAGGCGTCAGCGCAACGCCCGCCATTGCGACCGAAGCATTCACCTTGGTCGCATTGCCGGCCGTCACAGCAGGGTTGCCCACTTTGACCGCATTCCGGAGCGGGCTCGGAACCGGGCACGGCGCACTCGCGTCCGCCACCCGTGTCTTGGCAAGCGAAGCCGTCGTCGCACATATCGTTGCTGCAGCAGGGTTGACCCGCGCCGCCACACTCGAGACACACGTCTTGTGAGCAAACCGCGCCGTCCGAACAGGTTTGGTCTGCGCAGCAATCCTGACCTGGACCGCCGCACTCACCGCAGATGCCCGGATCTCCGCCGCCAGTGCCGAGGCAACCGATACCGTCACCATGACACAACTGGCCCTCGCAACAGCGTTGTCCCATCGAGCCACAGTTGTCGCAGCTGCCATCCGTACACTGGCCGTCTTCGCCGCCGCAGCTCTGTCCGCTCGCGACGCAGGCGTTGCCGACACAGCAACCGCCCTCGGAGCAGGTCGCGCCTTCACAACACGCTTCGCCGGGGCCACCACAAGTGCCGCAATATTGCCCACCCATGCACAGCAAATTGTCAGCGCCGCAGGTTTCCCCTGCACAACACGCCTCACCGGCTTGGCCGCATGCAGCGCACAAGCCCTCGCGACAACTGAGCGCATCGCCCTGGCAGGGCGTATCCCCCTGACAACAAGCCTGACCCGCTCCGCCGCAGTCGGGTGCTGGCGGCTCGCTGGACGCATCCACCGAAGCATCGGTGCTGCCCCCATCGGAGCTCGCGCTCGACGAGGAGCCCTCGTTACCGCCGTCGGAAGAGGACACCTCGCTGGTCGTGCCGACAGAACCGTCTGTCTGCTCCGAGGGTGAAGACGATGTTTCATCGTCACTGGTCTCGTTCGGCCCGCCGCCGTCGTTACCAGTGGGTGAAGGCGGCTTCGTGCTGGGGCCCGGCGTGGAGGGCGTGGACGACTGGGTTGGCTTGGAACTCGGGCTCGGAGTCGAATTCGAGCTCGAGGTCGAAGTCGTCGGGCTCGCGCCCCCGTCCCCTGTGTCGCTCGTCGACGAATCATCGGAACAGCCGGTGGACAGGGCAAGCGCCCCCAGGCACACGAGAGTTGGAAGCTGTAACCAGCGGCGGTGTTTGCCCATGGTGTGGAGTACTCGAACCGACATTGTTGTTCTCTCCTTGTTTTTTGCGAACTTAGCGACTGGTGTGAAGCCCCGCCTCCACGCGAGACCGTTAAGAGCACCAGAGACCGGGGGACTTTGCACCAAGAAAAACAGGGGCGTTCGCGCAAGTCTCGAAAGCTTCGAAGAGCCAGGAATTCATCACACCGTCGTGCTGCATTCATCCGTCGCACGCGGCCGAAACGCCCACGTCATGGCATTTGAATTCATCCGACGCGCTTTCTCCTTTGCGGTATTGTCGCCCGCATGAGGGACGCGACGACGGTGAATCCAATCGCGATCGTTGGTGCGGGGCCCGCCGGCTTCTTTGCAGCAGAAGCCCTCCTGAAAAGGCCGAGCGTACGAGTCGATCTGTTCGAACGTTTGGCGGCTCCCTTTGGTCTAGTGCGCTACGGCGTTGCGCCCGACCATCAGAAGATCAAGCAAGTGGAAGCAGGGTTCACCCGCACCGCGAGTGATCCACGGCTCCGTTACTTCGGCAACGTGAGCCTGGGCCAAGACCTGTCGGTCAGTGATTTACTCGAAGCGTATGACCAAGTCGTATTCGCAATGGGTTGCCAAGCCGCCCGTCCATTGGGGGTGTCAGGTGAATCCACGGCGGGCGTCTATTCGGCGCTCGACTTCGTGTCCTGGTACAACGCGCACCCCGAGTACGTGTCCTTACCCGTCCGACTGGACGTCGAGAACGTCGTCGTGGTCGGCGCTGGGGACGTGTCGCTGGACTTGTCACGCCTACTCACGGCGACCGACGCCGAGCTCGCGACCACGGACATGCCCCCCTACGCGCTCGCCGAGTTCAAAAAGCGTCGCGTCAAGCGCGTGCACGTGTTAATCCGTCGCGGTCCCGAGAACGCGAACTTCGCACTCAAGGAGCTGCACGGAGTACTCGACCGAGAGTACATTCGGACCGAGTGCGATACGAGGTTGCTGAGCACTACCTTGGCCGACGCATCGCTCCCCAAAGAGCAGCGCGCCAAGCTCGAGTTCATTCTGGCCTGCTGCGAGCGCTCGCGGAGCCAGGCCTCCAGCGCGGCCGACCCTCGGATCCATTTTCACTTCCTGCGTTCACCACACGCCTTCGTCGAACAGGCTGGGCGGCTCGCTCGAGTTCGAGTGGAGTTGAATCGCTTGGAGCCGACCAGCCTGGGTGAGCCGCGCGCTGTCGGCTCTGGAGAATTCGAAGACTTCGACGCGGAGCTCGCCATATTTGCGGTAGGTTACCGTGGAGTCAAAGTCTCGGGCATCGAGCTCGACTCACGCTCGGGCCTGATCCCCAACGACGAGGGCCGAGTCACTTCAGCCGATGGCAAGATCGATCAGCGCCAGTACGTCGTGGGCTGGCTCAAACGCGGCCCTCAAGGGGTGATCGGCACGAACAAGGGTGACGCGCGCGCCACGGTCGAGCACATGCTGCAGAACTTGCCGGAGCCCTCACGGATACTCCCACCGACACCGGAGCTGCTTCGGCAACGCGGAGTTCGTTTCGTCGACTTCAAGGACTGGCAAGAGCTCGATCGACTGGAACGGGAGCGCGGCGCCCTTGTGAACAAACCGCGTGAAAAGTGGCTCAGCACAAAGGAAGCAATAGAGGCCTTGTCGACTGCCAAGGTTTAGGGGATTGCTATGAGGTCATGAGAGCGTCCCGACGGTGGTTGGTGCACGGGTTCTTGGTCCTTGCGCCGCTGGTAAAAGGGTTGGCAGGTTGCGGAGGTAGCGAACCCGCAGCCCAGAGTCCGGGCAGCGACTCGAGCAGTGGCAAGGCGCCTGACAGCGACTGCGGCACCGAGCCCGTGTGTTCATCGCGCTGTGACGCGCACGACGCTGCGGCGTGCGAATGGTTGGGGCGCATGCACGAGACCGGCGAAGGAGCGGCGCAAGATTACCAGCGAGCAGCGGACCTTTACGGCCGCGCGTGTGACGAGGGCCGCGCTGATTCCTGCGTGCACCTCGCTACCATGTACGATATCGGTTTGGCCGTGGGTGAAAGCCCCGAACGCGCAGAGCAGCTCTACCACAAAGCGTGTGCTCAAGGTAACCGATGGGCGTGTCGGCGCGAAGGCCAACTCCAACATTAGGAGCCTGGCCTCTTGCGCCGATGCCTTCGCGATCTTCGCCCCGACCGTACTTCCAGCGTCCTGGCCTGGTTCAAGGGCTCACGTCCAGCGTTCGGGGCTGGTTCAGGGGATTCCCAGCGTTCTGGGCTGGGTCAGGGGTTCACTTCCAGTGGCCGGTCGAGACGAGCTCGTAGCCTTTGCTGGCTTTGCCGTCGCCGTCGTATTTGGCGAGCGCGACCACGGTTTGACCGTCTTTGAACGCGTCCTTGGTGTAGCCCTCGACGCTGTCCAGCTTGACCATGAAGAACTGACGGCTCATGCCCATCGGATCGTTCTCCATGCGCGGGGTGAACGTGACGCCAAGATCGAACCCAGTGTCCGTTAGATTAACGATCGGACCGGAGAACAAGACCCACTTGCCCTTGGCTGCCTTGTCGAAGGCCTTGAGCGCTGCGCCCTTGTCCTTCAGGGCCTTGTTCTTCTTCATCGTCTCCTCGAGCTCGGTGCCGACGAGGAAACCCTTGGCCTCGGAATAGGCAGACTCTACGTCGCTGCGCCGCTCCGCGGTCAGTGCCAAATCGATGTGCTCGGGTCGCGTGGACTTGGCGGCAGCTTTGGGTTTACTTTCGACCGAAGCCACGACGGGGGCCGTCGCTTGGGAAGCGCTCACGGCTGGAGCTTCCGTCTTGGGCTTTTCGGCTTCGCAGCCCAACAGGGCAACGGCGCCGCAAAAACCTGTCACCACCACACTGCCACGAACCATCGAACCGAAGGCACACTGCATCGATATCTCCCGGGTTGGCGTTAGCTTGCCGGATCCAAGCGCGTGAACGCTAGGGGGTGTCGTGATGCGACTTCAAGTACCGTCTTCGTGACGCAAAAGGGTCGGCCGCTCGCCTGGCTTCGACTGCCAACTCTCTTTGGCACGACTATCGGTGTGAGGCCCGGTGTGACCGCTCTCCTGGTCACAGGTCAACTCAGTGCGTGAGCGCGCCACGCTGGTTGCTGTGCCTTCCACACTGCGTGTGATGACGAGCACAGCCCGTTGTCCACATTGGGCCATCACGCACGCCGTACCCGAGATCGCCTAGCGACGTCAACTCACAGCGCCGAAGACACGTCTCGGACCTGGCGCAAGCGACGCCGAACCGACAAGGTCGTTTTCTGACCGCCCGTTCTTCGGACTTTTCGAGCCAAAATCGCGGCATGCGCGTAGGGGCAACCGCTCCGCAGATTTTCCTCTGCCGGCGGCACGCGTTCTGCTCTAAGCACGCTGGATGCCCGAACACGCACTCTCGAGCGAAGCTGTGACCGGCGCGCGTAACGCGGAGCCGGATCGCCTTCGAGAGTTGCTACTGAGCGCTTTCGGCCACCGCGAGTTTCGACCCCATCAGGAGCAGGTTTGTCGGGCGCTGGCCAAAGGGCAGAACGTGCTGTTGGTGATGCCCACCGGCGCCGGCAAGTCACTCTGCTACCAACTGCCGGGCCTGGCTCGAGGCGGGACGACGATCGTGATCAGCCCACTGATCGCGCTGATGGAAGACCAAGTTTCGAAGCTCTGGCAGCAAGGCATGCGTGCTGAATGTTTACATTCGGGGCGGTCGCGTGACGCGCTGCGTGCTGCCTGCTCGCGCTACCTCAAGGGTGAGCTCGATTTCTTGTTCGTCGCGCCAGAGCGACTCGCGGTCCCCGGTTTTCCGGAGTTCTTGGCGCGTCGCAAGCCGGCGTTGGTCGCGGTCGACGAGGCCCATTGCATTTCGCAATGGGGCCATGATTTTCGCCCTGATTATCGGCTCCTGCGCGAGCGTCTACCGCTCTTGCAACCCACGCCGGTAGCGGCACTGACGGCGACCGCAACCCCCAGCGTTCAGGACGACATCATCGCGCAGCTGGGCGTCAGCCCCGTGGAACGGCACGTATTCGGCTTTCGGCGCGACAACATTGCGATCGAAGTGCGCGAAGCCAAGACGACGGACCGCGTGGCGTTGACTCTAGAGCTCCTGTCCACGGGTGAACGGCTACCCGCAATCGTCTACGCGCCGACACGCAAAGAAGCGGACAAACAAGCCGCAGCATTCGGCGAGTTGGGCGCAGCTGCCTATCACGCAGGCTTGCCCGGCGAGCAGCGCGAGCGCGTGCAGCGGCGTTTCCTCGCCGGGGAAATTCGCGTGGTGGTCGCCACCGTCGCGTTCGGAATGGGCATCGACAAAGCCGATGTGCGGACCGTGATCCACACCGCGTTGCCAGCCAGTGTCGAAGGTTACTATCAGGAGATCGGGCGCGCGGGACGTGACGGGTTACCATCGCGCGCGGTGTTGTTCCATTCCTTCGCCGATCTGCGAACGCACGAATGGTTCTTCGAGCGCGACTACCCCGAACCGAGCGTGTTGAGCGAAACTCGGGCATTGCTCGAAAAAGGCCCGCTGACGCGAGATCGTTTGAGCACGCGCTCGAGTTTGGAACCCGAGGTCCTGGACAAGGTGCTGGAGAAGCTCGTGATCCACGGCGGACTGCGCTTGGAGACTGCGTCGGGTTATCGCCCGGTCGTCGGACGCGACGGCAGCGGAGCCCCCGATGATTCATTCAGTTTGGGCAAAGGCGCGTGGCTCGAGAGCTACACGCTGCAACGCCGGCACAAACGCGCACAGTTGGACTCGATGGTGCGCTTCGCGCAAGGCGAGACTTGCCGCATGTTGCAGCTGGTCCGCCACTTCGGTGACGAGGCAGACTCGGGCGATCCGTGTGGGCAGTGCGATGCGTGTCGTCCAGAGCTCCGAAAGAAGGTCAACCGTGTACCTCTGGCTGCGGAGGTTGGCTGGTTGTGGACGATCTTGGAAGCCTTGCGCCGACGTGACGCTCAACCGTTGGGCAAGTTGTTCGGCGAGACGCTGGACGGCCAAATCAACCGCGCGCACTTTCAAGATCTGGTGAGCGCCCTGAGCCGCGGTGGCCTACTCGAGGTGCAAGAAGAACAGTTCGAGAAGGACGACGACATCATTCGCTTCAAGCGCGCGACGCTCACCCGAAATGGACAGTCTGCTACGCGGCAAATGCTCGCGGAACTTCAGATCTCGATGGGCGTCGAAGAAGAACGCCCCAGCCGGCGACGGCGCACGACGCCCGAAGCCCCGAGCGTGGTGCGTCGCAAATCCTCCGATGCTCCCATGGAGTCCGAGCTGGTCGCGGCACTCAAGCGCTGGCGTCGCGATCGCGCCGGAGAAGCGCCCGCCTACCGCGTACTCACCGACCGCGCCCTGCACGGGATTGCCGAGTCGCGCCCTGCAGATGAACGTGAACTGCTGGCGGTCAGCGGCGTGGGCGAAGGCTTTCTCAAGAACCATGGGGAAGAGCTGTTGCGCTTCCTGCGGAACTACCACTGATGACCACGCTGATGCACATGCAGAGCGCCGCGCTCGCGGAGCTCTTGAACGCGTTCACTCCAAGCGACACTCGCGAAGCGGGTTACCAGAGACAGATGCTCGAAGTATTGACGAGCGCCGCGGATCCGTTTTCCCGTGACAACTACGAGCCTGGTCACTTCACGGCCAGCGCCTTCGTCCTATCGCCGACCCGAAGCGAGCTACTGTTGATCTTCCACTCCAAGCTGCAGCGTTGGTTACAGCCCGGTGGGCACATCGATCCGAGCGATGGCTCGACGCTGCAAGCCGCACGGCGTGAAGTGCTGGAAGAGACGGGGCTCGGCGATCTGCCCGCGCTGGGTGCGGGCTTGTTCGATCTCGACGTTCACACGATTCCAGCACGCGGCAGCGCGCCTTCGCACCTGCACCTGGACCTGCGCTACCTATTCGTCGCTGAGCGCGTGGAAGCACGCGCCGGAAGCGACGCGCTAGCGACACGTTGGGTCCCGCTCCGAGAAGTGAGCGAGGTCGAATCCGACGAGTCGGTGGTGCGTGCCGTCCGCAAGTTACTCGCGACATGAATGCCCCGCGCGAGGCCATCACCAAATACAAGGCTGCCTGAACGCTGGGTGCCTGCAGCCGTTCGCTACGAACCAACCCCTGCAGCTCGCAGCGCGACGCAAAATACGTCAGTTGCTCGAGCTCGGCCCAGGCAGAGCGCTGCCGCTGGCAGCCGCTGTAGCCTGCGCCGCGCTCGGCGCAAAGATCAGCGCGTAGGAAAATTCCGCGGGTTGAAACAACGTCACTTCATTGGTCTTGGGCAACGCGGCGTACGCATCGTACCAGGGTAACGCCCGCCAGACTTCGGAGTCCTTGATGTATTCGGGCACGATCAAGTCGAGCTCGATGTAGTGCCCACTCGTCAGCTGCACGAGGTGGGCTCCGTAACGGAAATTCTGTCCATCGGGAGGCGACGACACGTCGTTGTGCATGGCACCGCCGTAGGCAACCACCAAGTGTGCACTGGGGTCTGCTCCCACGGGGGCGTCAGTTGCGTTGAGCGCGGCAGTGTTGCGTTGCCAAAAATGAGTCAGCTTGTCTTCGGTCTTCTTGGCGATCAGCTCGAGCATGCGCGTGACCCCATCGACGGGATCGATCACGCTCTTGTACTCGTCACAGCTGGGTTCCAAGATGTACGGCACGACATTCAACTTGCGCGCCGCGACCCCCAAGCTCACGAAGCGGTTCTGATTGCCTTGGGATTGGTCTTGCACGACAGGTCGCGTTTGCTCTTTGACGGCCGCTACCGGCTTTTCGCAATCCTTCGCAGGGCCGAGCAGTTCGACCACCAATTCAGTCGCCCCAGCGCGCGCGAAGAGCGGCAACAAGTCGCGCTCGAAGCGCGCCGTCGACGATTCGACGTTCTCCGCGACCTTGAGTGCGTGCGCTTCACCGATGCCAACGACTTGAGGGCGCCGCTCGAGAATGTCGAGGGCGGCGGTTTGGGCGTCGGGATAACGCCTGCAACCGAGCGCACCGCAGGGCTGACCGCGGCTCGGCAAGGCGGAGCTCGCGGGTAGCGAACTGCCGAGTTCAGGCGCGTTGGCGGCGCCAGCCGAGGTCGGCGTTTGCGCGGCTGGGCCCGAGCCGGCAGGCACGGTGGAAGCCGGCTCGACTCGTTGAGCGGACTGGCATGCCGAGAGCAAAACGAACCCAGTGACCAGCTTGCGCATGCGGTGAGGCTACTCCTTCGAATCCTTCGAACGGCTTACTCCGCGCCCGTGGATTTCTTGGCCGCGGTCGGGGTTTTCGCGTTGCTTTGCCGACGGCAGGTCGGCAAGCCGCTCCGTAACCCAAACCCACGGCCAGCGCACGCTTTTGGCAGCCAACGCTTGACACTCAGCGTCCACCAAGTACTTTGCGCCGGTCTTCCGGGGCCGTAGCTCAGCTGGGAGAGCGCCGCGTTCGCAATGCGGAGGTCAGGGGTTCGATCCCCCTCGGCTCCACCAAAAAGCCCTCCTAAAGGAGGGCTTTTTTGCTGGAGCACGTGGGGGATCAGTGGCAACTGCGCCCACTTCGTGGCTCGCTCGTTGGCGCGACCCCCTCGGCTCCACCTACGCCACTTGACGCTTCTTCGCTGCAGTTCGTAGGGGATCGCGGGGCACCTGCTTGCGGCTTCGCCGCTCGCTGGTTGGCGCGACCCCCTCGGCTCATTGAGCCCTCCTTTGGAGGGCTTTTTTGCTGGAGCTCGTGGGGGCTCAGTGGCAACTGCTCGCCACTTCGTCGCTCGCTTGTTGGCGCGACCCTTCGGCTCCACCTACGCCACTTGACTCGTCTCCGCGAACTGGGACGTTGCCGTGCCCGGAGGGCTGACGGCAACAGGCGCTGACCTCCCCAGGGCGGCCCGACGAGCTCAAACCGGTCAACTCTCCAGCACCACGTTGACCAAAAGACCATCGGCAAGGTCTTTGACCGGTAGCAAATTGCCTTCGATCGTTCGATT